>NZ_JBBCKP010000010.1:0-346422 GCF_037153275.1 Pseudomonas sp. USHLN015 | reverse complement strand
GTCACCGATGCCTATTCGCGCAAGATCGTCGGCCATCACGTCCACGACAGCCTGCATGCCGAGTCGGTGGCCCGAGCCTACAGCCAGGCGCTGCGGTACCGCACGACGCGGCCCCCCCTGGTGCATCACTCCGACCGAGGCATCCAGTACTGCTCGGAGCTGTACCAGCGCCTGCACGCGCAGCACGGGGCAACCTGCTCGATGACCGATGGTTACGACTGTTACCAGAATGCGCTGGCTGAGCGCGTCAACGGCATCCTGAAGAACGAGTTGCTGGAGCACCCTCCCACCGACCTCGGACAGGCGCGCCGCATGGTGCGCGAAGCCGTCGATATCTATAACCGGGAGCGGCCTCACCTGGCTCTGAAATACAAAACGCCCAATGCGGTGCATCGGGCGGTTTGAGGTCTGGAGCTTGGCCTGAAAGGTGTAAACCTATTTCAGGACTAGACATGTGGAAACGTCGCGGGTCGGGCATCGTCCGATGCGCCCGCTACCTGCTAGGGCGCCAGTTCCGTGGCGCCTTGGGGCGCCTCGTCGGCCTGGGGCGCATAGAGCATCAAGCGGTAGCAGCCGAGGCAGATCAGCCAGTCCAGCAGCGCCGTCCACAGGTTGTGGGAGAGAAAGTGCGCACCCTGCATCATCCTTCCCACCGAGAACAGCCCGCCCAGGGCCAGGGCTCCGACCAGGGCGAGGCGTGCGAGGCGGCGATTGCGGTCGCGCAGGAGGAAGTACAGCGCGAAGAAGGTGAAGCCGCTGCTGGCGTGGCCGCCCGGCCAGCAACGCCCGGGCTTGGCGGTGGGCGCGCGTTCGGCCAGCAGCGGGGTGTAGGTCTCCACGCCGCCATAGCGGGTCAGGTCCCAGGGGCAGTGCACGGCGGTCAGCGCCTTCAGGGGCGTCACGATCGCGGTGGACAGGCCCATCGCCAGGACCAGGTAGCCGAGGCGCCTGCGCAGGCCGTACCAGGGGCGATACAGGCAACTGGCGACGAACCCGGCCAGGGCCAGCAGCGCCACCGCGATCACCGCCTGCTTGGCGCGGTCATGCATCACGTCCTCGAGGAAGAAGCTGTGGGCGCCGATGAAGCCTTCTCCAGGCCGGTAGAACAGGTCGGCCAGGGCGAAGTCGAGGCGCGTCGGCTCGATCACCAGCAGGGCGAGGATGATCGCCAGCGGCAGGCCGAGCGCCCAGCCATAGGCGATCGGGCGGGAGGAGAGGGTAGGGGGCATGGGGCGTCTCCGGATTGCATGCGGGGGATTGTCAGGCGAGGGAATGGGCGTAATCTGCCGTGGCCGCCGTGGTGGCACCGTGAACCGCGGGTGAAAAAACTGTCAAAGACGCCCAGGCCCGGAAGGGCATCGATGAGGCGTGGGGAGCTGCAGATGCGGATTTTGCTGGTGGAAGACAATCGCGACATCCTGGCCAACATGGCCGATTACCTGGAGCTCAAGGGCTACAGCGTCGACTGCGCCCAGGACGGCCTGTCCGGCCTGCACCTGGCGGCCACCGAACACTTCGACCTGATCGTGCTCGACATCATGCTTCCCGGCCTGGATGGCTACGCCCTCTGCCGGCGCCTGCGCGAGGAGGCGCGACGCGACACGCCGGTGATCATGCTCACCGCGCGCGATGCACTCGACGACCGGCTGCAGGGGTTCAAGTCCGGGGCCGACGACTACCTGCTCAAGCCCTTCGCGCTCTCCGAGCTGTCGGCGCGCATCGAGGCCGTGCTGCGGCGCTCCCAGGGCGGCGGCAAGCGCAGCCTGCAGGTGGGCGATTTGAGCTACGACCTCGACACCCTGGCGGTCAGCCGTGCCGGCAAGCCGCTCAAGCTCAACCCCATCGGCCTCAAGCTGCTGGCCGTGCTGATGCAGAAAAGCCCCCATCTGGTGCGCCGGGAAGCCCTCGAGGAGGCGCTATGGGGCGACGACTGCCCGGACAGCGACAGCCTGCGCAGCCACATCCACCAGCTGCGCCAGGTGATCGACAAGCCCTTCGGCACCCCCCTGCTGCACACCCTCCACGGCCTGGGCTATCGCCTGGCGGAGTCGGCCGATGGAGTTTAGGCAGAGCCTCGCGCGGCGCATCGTCATCGCCTTCACCCTGATGACGGCGCTGGTTGGGGGGACCTTCTCGCTGGGCATCATCGAAGTGGTGCACCTGATCGAGGAACAGCTGATCTCCCGCGACCTGAACAACGAGCTGGAGCGCATCCTCTACGAGAACCTCGCCAAGGGCCGGGCGCCGAGCCTGGACAGCGACACCCGCTTCTACTTCGGCGAGGGAACCGGCCCCTACGCCCTGCCCGTCGAATACGCCAAGCTGGCGCCGGGTTTCCACGAACTCTTCGAAGGCCAGCTCTCGTTCCACGCCCTGGTGCGGGACATCGACGGCCACCGCTACGTACTGCTGCAGGACCAGAGCGATTTCGAGGACCGCGAGCAGGCGCTCTATGGCGTGGTGCTGGTGGGCTTCATCCTCAGCGTGCTGCTTTCGGCGCTGCTCGGCTGGCTGCTGGCGCGCAAGGTCATCGCGCCGGTGGTACGCCTGGCCGGGCAGGTCCGCCATCGCGACCAGCTGCTCGGCCTGGCGCCACCGCTGGCGCCGGACTACACCTCCGACGAAGTGGGCCAGCTGGCCCAGGCGTTCGACGACACCCTCGGGCGGTTGCGCGATGCCCTGACCCGCGAGCGCCTGTTCACCAGCGATGTGAGCCATGAACTGCGCACGCCCCTGATGGTGATCGCCACCTCCTGCGAACTGCTGATGGAAAACGACCACCTCGACGAGCGCTCGCGCCAGCAGGTGCTTCGTATCGGTCGTGCCAGTGAGGAGATGCGCGACCTGGTGCAGACCTTCCTCATGCTCGCCCGTGCCCAGCGCAACGGTGGCGAGATGGTGCCGCAATCCCGGCTCGGCAGCCTGGCGGATGAGCTGGCCGGCCTCTGGCGCGACCCCATCGAGGCCAAGGGGTTGCGCTTCGACTACCACCCCGGCGTCACCTCGGAGGTTCTCTACAACGCGGCCTTGCTCCGCTCGGTACTGGGCAACCTGTTGCGCAATGCCCTGCACTACACCGAGTCGGGCCACATCGAGCTGCGCCTGGACGAGCGCGGATTCAGCGTCGAGGACAGCGGGGTCGGTATCCCGGAAGAGCAGCGCGAGGCGATGTTCCTGCCCTTCGTGCGGGGTATCGAGCAGCGCGGAGATGGCCTCGGGCTGGGTCTGTCGCTGGTCAAGCGCATCTGCGAGAGCCAGGGCTGGGTGGTTCGCCTGTCGCCGTCCGGCTCCGGCGGCTGTCACTTCCGCGTCGACCTGGATGGCGCTGCCTGACAGATTTTTCACATCGGCTTGACGCCGGCATGACGGCTGCCGGCGGAAGCTGATCGTATCCAGGGACCCGACGGCCTGTAGAGGGTACGGACCTTGCAGTGCTCGGCTCCCATTGCGCCGGGGTAACACTCGCCACGCCCAGGGGGAGGGCGAGCGGAAGGCCGCATGGGGCTTTCAGGGAACCTGGCGCCTTGCGCGCGGTCCCACCGGGGCCTTGCACGTGGGCAATCGGGTTACTCCGGGGTGATGCCTGTTACCTGTGCAGCTGCGCTGGGCTCGACCAGCGGGCGGTGACCAGGCCCGGACGATGAACTGACATGGATTTGCAATGAATCACCGCTAGCCTCGCCCGTCTGCCAACCGACGGTACCGAGGCCGACGGCGCCGCGTGATGCGGCAAACAGGCGGTTGAGAGTGCGCTGCTCCTTAGGGACAAGAGCCGCGAAGGGATGACCAGGCCAGAGCGACATGCCATTCGTCACTTCGAAAAAGCGGACTGTGAACTATTGATCTAGTGTGAAGACACAGCGTTTGGCAGCGCTATCAAGGGGTTGCGATCATGAAGTTAGAAATAACGCGAGCTTTGTTCCTCGTAGGAGCCCTGGGCGTCGCGTCCATCGCCGCGGCGGCTTGGCATGAGCCGTCACCTTCGGTCGTCAGCGTCAATGGCCTCGGCTATTGTCCCCTGCCTCCCAATGCCCGGCACAAGGCCGACGCGGTGCCCGACAGGCAGTTGCTGCTGCTGATGTTCGGGCTTTCCCAGGGCATGGGGCCGCAAGGCTGAGCAGCGTCCCGTAGACATCCAGGCCCCGCGCATGCGGGGCTTTTCATTTGCGCCGCCGTCATTCCGTGATCGCCACGCACCTTTTCTCGTCCCTCCAGCGCCGACGTCCTGCAACGGTACGGACCTTGCAAACCTGCTGCTCACCCGCTGGCGAGAGTAGGGTTGCTGCGGCTTACCGCCCGGAATAGAGGCATCGTTGCCCCATGAGGTGACTTGGGGCCGGGCTTGCCGCCGTGCACAGGGTTACCGAGTGCACGTTCCTGTTACCGCAAGCGACATCAAAAAGGGCGTGAGTCATTCGCCCCCCTGGGCGGTCTGGTTCTCGACGGAGACTGCGACCGACCAGGCGATAAACGCAGGGGATGGTCTGATGGAGGCAGCTGTGATTGCGTTGGCGAGCGATATGGACGACCCGTTCGAGCGCTTCTGGAACTGGCGTGGGGAATGGGTCGAAGCACCCAACCTGCGACGGGGCGGTGAAAGCGGGGTGGAGCGGGTGCGCCGGGACGACGGTGTCCTGTTGTATAGCAAGCGCCAGTGCGGCCATCTCTATCGCAGCGTGCTGCACCCCTTCGGACGCCCGACGGTGCTTCGCGAACGGGATGCCATCCGCGCCTTCGAACGCCTCGGCGTGAGGGTGCCGCGGCTGGTGTTCTGCGGCGCGCGGCGCGGCGGCGAGGGCGCTTGGCAGGCGCTGCTGGTGACGGAGGCGCTGGAGGGCTTCATCGATTTCGAGCGCTGGTACGCCTCCCTGGAGGGGCGCGCCGACGCCAAGGGCGAGCGCGAGCGGGTGCTCGGCCAGATGGCGGAGGTGCTGGCGCGGTTGCACCGGGGCGGTTGGCAACACGGTTGCCTTTATCCCAAGCACGTGTTCATCCGCGTCGGGGAAGGGGAGGGCGCCGAATCGGTGGAAATCGCCCTGATCGACCTGGAGAAGAGCCGCCGTCGCTTCGCCCATGCCCGGGCGGCGCGCAACGATGTCGGCCAGATCAGGCGCCATTCGGCCATCCGCGACGAGGACTGGGCCTACCTGCTGGCGGCCTACGAGCGTGCCTTCGGCAGCCGCGTGGAGGCGCTGCACCGGCTTTGAGAACCCTGGAATGAAGAAGGCCCCGCAGATGCGGGGCCTTCTCGTTCAACCGGGTTCAGTGGCTCGCGACGGGCTCTGCCTCGGGCTGGGCAGCCGGCCGTGGGTCCGGCTTGGCCAGCAGGGTATAGACGCAGGGCAGCACGAACAGGGTGAACAGCGTGCCGATGGACATGCCGGTGGCGATCACCGTTCCGATATCGAAGCGGCTCACCGCACCCGCGCCGGTGGCGAGGATCAGCGGCACCATGCCGAACACCATCGCGGCGGTGGTCATCAGTACCGGGCGCAGGCGGATGGAGGCGGCTTCCTCCACCGCTTCGCGCGCACTCAGGCCCTTGTCGCGACGCAGCTGGTTGGCGAACTCCACGATCAGGATGCCGTGCTTGCTGATCAGGCCGATCAGCGTCACCAGGCCCACCTGGGTGTAGATGTTCATGCTGGAGATCCCCAGGAACAGCGGGATCAACGCGCCGCAGATCGACAGCGGCACCGTCACCAGAATCACCAGTGGGTCGCGGAAGCTCTCGAACTGGGCGGCCAGCACCAGGAAGATGATCGCCAGGGCCAGGCCGAAGGTGACGTACAGCGCGCTACCTTCCTGGACGTACTGGCGCGAGGCGCCGGCGTAGTCGAAGGCGAAGCCGCGCGGGGCTTCCTCGCGGGCGATCTGCGCCACGGTATCCACCGCATCGCCCATGCTCACAACCGGGAAGCCCTCGATGATCGCCGAGTTCAGCTGCTGGAACTGCTTGAGCTTGGTCGGCCGGGCGGTGTCGTGCACCGTGATCAGGGTCGACAGGGGCACCATCGCACCGCTTTCGCTCTTCACGTAGTAGCTGTTCAGCCAGTCCGGGTTGTCGCGATAGGCACGTTCCACCTGGGCGATCACCTTGTAGCTGCGACCGTCGATGGTGAAGCGGTTGATCTCGCCCTCGCCCAGCAGCAGCGCCAGGGTGGAGCCGAGGTCTTCCATGGAGACGCCCATCTGCGCGGCCTTCTGGCGGTCGATGTCGACCACCACTTCCGGCTTGTCGAACGCCAGGTCGACGTTGAGGAAGGCGAACTTGCCCGAGGCTTCCGCGCGCTGCTTGATGCGCTCGGTCACCTGCAGCAGGGACTCGTAGTCGTTCGGGGTGTTGACCACGAACTGGAAGGGGAGGCCTTCACCGGTCCCCGGCAGCGACGGCAGGTTGAAGCCGAAGATCTGCAGGCCGGGTATGCGGTCGAGCTTGCCCTGCACCTCCTGCAGCAGCTCCATCTGGGTGCGCTCGCGCTCGTCCCATGGCTTGAGCAGGAAGCCGCCGATACCGGCCTGCACACCATCGAAGCCGTTGATCTGGAACGACGAGTAGTACTCGGGGAAGGACTTGAATATCTCCACGAACTCGTCGGTGTAGGCGTTCAGGTATTCGAGGTTGGTCGGCTGCGGCGCCTTGGCCATGAGGAAGACGATGCCCTGGTCCTCGTCGGGGGCCAGCTCGCTCTTGGTCATCATCAGCAGCACCGGGATCAGCGCCATCACGATGAGCGCGAACACCACCACCACCGGGCGGGTGTTGAGAGTGCCGTGCAGCGCGCTCTGGTATCGACGCTTGAGCCGCTCGAAGATCATGTCCAGCCTGTGGGCCAGGCCGCTCGGGTTCTCCTCGTGGCGCAGCAGCTTGGAGCACATCATCGGCGACAGGGTCAGGGCGACGATGCCGGAGATGATCACCGCGCCCGCCAGGGTCAGGGCGAACTCGCGGAACAATGCGCCGGTGAGGCCTTCGAGGAAGCCGATGGGGGCATACACCGCCGCCAGGGTAATGGTCATGGAGATGACCGGCACGGCGATCTCGCGGGCGCCCTCGATGGCGGCGTCGAAGGGCGTCTTGCCCTCCTCGATGTGCCGGTGGATGTTCTCCACCACCACGATGGCGTCGTCCACCACCAGGCCGATGGCGAGCACCATGGCCAGCAGCGTCAGCAGGTTGATGGAGTAGCCCATCAGCTGCATGAAGAACAGCACGCCGATCATCGACAGCGGGATGGTGATGACCGGGATCAGCACCGAGCGGAAGGCACCGAGGAACAGGAACACGACCACGATGACGATCAGCACCGCCTCGCCGAGGGTCTTCACCACCTCGTCGATGGACGCCTGGATGAAGCGCGTGGCGTCATAGGCGATGGACACCTTGAGGTTCGGCGGCAGCTGCGCTTCCAGCTCGGGCATGATCGCGCGCACGTGCTTGATCACGTCCAGCGGGTTGGCGCTGGGCGTGCCCTTGATGCCGATGTAGACCGAGGGGATGCCGTCGAAGGAGCTGATGGAGTCGTAGTTCTCGGCGCCCATCTCGACGCGGGCGATGTCACGTACCAGCACGCGGCGGTCGCCCTGGGTCTTCACCGGGATGGCGGCGAAGGCTTCGGGGGACTTGAGGTCGGTGGTGGCGTTGATGCTGGTCACCACGTACTCGCCCTTCACCTGGCCGGCGGCCGAGAGGAAGTTGTACTTGCGCACCGCATCGCTGACATCGCCGGCGGTGACGCCGTAGGCGGCCATCTTCACCGGGTCCAGCCACAGGCGCATGGCGAAGACCTGGTTACCGAGGATCTCCGCTTCCGCCATGCCCGGCAGGGTCGCCAGCTTGGGCTGGATGACCCGCGACAGGTAGTCGGTGATCTGCGGGTTGGATAGCTCGTCGCTGTAGAAGCTGATGTACATCAGCGCCGAGGCGTCGGCCGCCTCCTTGGACAGGACGGGGTCCTCGGCGTCCTGCGGCAGCTGGTTCTTCACCTCGTTGGCCTTGGCCAGCAGTTCGGTGAAGAGGCGATCCGAGTTGGCGCCGATGCGTGCGTAGATCGAGATGACCGACATGTTCTGCTGGCTCGACGACGTCATGTAGTCGATGCCTTCGGCGCTCGCCAGGCTCTGTTGCAACGGCTGGGTGATGTAGCCCTGGATGGTCTCGGCATTGGCCCCCGGGTAGGCGGTGGTCACCGTGATCAGGGCGTTTTCCATCTGCGGGTACTGGCGGATCACCAGCTTGCTGAAGGCCTGGAAGCCCAGCAGCACGATCAGCAGGCTGACCACGGTCGCCAGTACCGGGCGACGGATGAAGGGATCTGTGAAAGCCATATCGGTATTCCTTGGCGCCGTGCTTACTGCTCGGCGCTGGCTTGTTTGTCCGTTTTCGGTTGCAGGGCCTGGTCATCGGCGATGGCGACATTGGAGCCGTTGTCCAGTTTCAGCTGGCCTGCGGTCACCACCTGTTCGTCGGCCTTCAGGCCCTTGAGCACCACGACCTTGCCGTCGCGGCGCTGGCCGGTCTCGACGAAGCGGCGTTCGACCACCAGGACCGGCTGGCCCTTGTCGTCCTTCAGCGCCTGGCCGTCCTCGCCCTTCTTGGCGTCGATCACGTAGACCGAGTTGCCGTAGAGGGTGTAGGTGATGGCGGTTTCCGGCACCACGATGCGCAGGTTGTCGCCCGGCAGCAGGACCTCGAGATTGGCGAACATGCCCGGCAGCAGCTTGGCGTCGGGGTTCTGCAGCAGCGCACGCACCTGCAGGTTGCGGGTACTGTCCTCGACCTTGGGGTTGATCGCGGCGATGGAGCCTTCGAAGAACTCGCCCGGGTAGGCGGCGACGCTGATCCGCACATGCTGGCCGATGGCGAGCTTGGGCACCGCCTGCTCGGGCAGGTAGAAGTCGAGGAACAGGGTACTGAGGTCCTGCAGGGTGGCGATGGTGGTGCCCGAGGAGAGGAAGTCACCGACGTCCACCTGGCGGATGCCGATGGTGCCGGCGAACGGCGCGACGATGCGCTTCTTCGCCAGCATGGCCTTCAGTTGGGCGACGCTGGCGTTCGACTTCTGCAGCTCCGAGGAGAGGCGGTCGAATTCGCTCTTGGAGATGTTCTGCCGGTTCACCAGGCTGCGACCGCGCTCGAACTCCACGCGAGCAAGGGCCAGGGTGGCTTCCGCGGTCGCCAGGCTGGCCTGTTCGACGTCGCTGTCCATCTGGATCAGCGGCTGGCCGAGCTTGACCTTCTCGCCGGAAAGGAACTGCACCTCCTGCACGGTGCCGCCGACTTCCACGGTCAGGTCCACGCCCTGGAACGCCTTGAGCGAACCGATGGCCGGCAGGCGCTCCTGCCAGGGCACTTCCACCGCCTTGGCGGCCGAGACGCTGATGGCAGGCTTGGGCGCCGTGAACATCGCGATCTGCTGTTTGATGGAGAAGAACTTGTACGCGGCAAGCGCGGCCACCACGAGGATGACCACGCCGAGCATGATGAGCATGCGGCGGAGCAACATATTCCGGTTCCTTGGCAAGGCAGATTGAGGGCCTGGGAATAGGCAAGGGGTGCACCTTAGTACCACTGGCGGGGGCAAGTCAAAGGCGCGGAATTGCAAAAGTTTACATGCTGGCACGATGCCCATTCGGTGCCTTGCAGATCGCCGGAGATCGCTACGGATCGGTGCTTTTCAGTCGACACGAAAGGCGCCTGGGCGGGAAGGCCCGTTAAGCGCAGAAGGCAGCACAGCGGCGCCCTGGCAGCGGGCGGGTGCAACTCCGGGGAATCATGGGGGCGGCAAGGGTGCCACCGGGCTGTGACGGAGAAGGCACGTCCATGTGCCGGGTGCGGTGTCAGGCGCTGAAGCGGCGGGTGACCTCGCTCAGGTCGCCGGAGAGTTCGTGCAGGCGGTTGCTGGCCGCCTCGGTGCGTTGCACGTTCTCGTTGTTGGTGACGGCGATGGCGGTGATTTCGGTGAGGTTGCGCGAGATGTCCTCGGCCACCGAGGTCTGCTCCTCCGCCGCCGTGGCGATCTGCCGGTTCATGTCGCGGATGGCCTCCACCGCGCCGGTGATGCGTTGCAGCATCGCGCCGGCCTCGGTCACCTGGGTGACGCTCTGCTCGCTGCGGCTCTGACCGCTTTCGATGGCGCGTACCGCGTTCACCGCGCCGGTCTGCACCGTGTCGATGATCTGGTGGATCTCGGCGGTGGATTCGGCGGTGCGCTGGGCGAGGGTCCGCACCTCGTCGGCGACCACCGCGAAGCCTCGGCCCTGCTCGCCGGCGCGGGCGGCCTCGATGGCGGCGTTGAGCGCCAGCAGGTTGGTCTGCTCGGCGATGCCGCGGATCACTTCCAGCACCTTGCTGATGCGGCCGCTGTCGTTCTCCAGGCGGCGGATCACCTCGGCAGTGGAGTCGATCTCGCCGCGCATGCCGGTGATGCTCTGGATGGTCGCCTGCATCACTCGCTCGCCCTGCTGGGCCGAGCTGTCGGCGTCGTCGGCGGCGCGCGCGGCATCGGCGGCATGGCGGGCCACCTCCTGGGCGGTGGCGGACATCTCGTGCATCGCCGTGGCCACCTGGTCGGTGCGCGAGAACTGCTCGCGGGTGCCGCCGGCCATCAGCGTGGCGATGGCGTTGAGCTCGCCGCTGGCGCTGTCCAACTCGGCGGTGCTGTGCTTGAGGCGGTTGAAGGTGTCGGCGAGGAAGTCCCGCAGGATGTTCGCCGAGTTGGCCAGGCGCCCCAGTTCGTCGCGGCGGCTGCTGTCGACGCGCTCGCCGAAGTTGCCCTGGCTGAGGCGGCCGATGTGGTCGATCAGGGTGCGGATCGGATCGATCAGGCGACGGTTGATCAGCCAGATCGCCAGCAGGCCCACCAGCACGCTGGACACCAGCATCACCACCAGGCCGGTGGTCACGGTACTGGCGGCGCTGGCGCTGATCTCGGCGGACTGCTGTGTGCCGCGGTCATGCAACTGGGTGACCAGGGCGGTCATCTGCTCGCTGGCGGCGCGGTCGATGCCCTGCACCGCCTTGTCGCCCGCGGTCGGGTCGGCGCCGGCGGCGAGGAAGGCCTCGCGGCCTTTGCGGTAGGCCGCCCCCAGGGTCTGGTGCTCGCTGCGCAGGCGCTCCACCTGACTCTGCAGGCTGCTGTCGCCCTGCTCGCGGGCTTCGTTGACCAGCTTGCCGAGCAGGTTCTGGACCTTGCGCTCCTGATCCTCGAACTGGCCCCAGTACTTGCTCAGGGCGGCCGGGTCCTTGCCGCGCAGCAGGACGTTCTTCCATTCCTGCACCTGGCCCTTGAATTCGACGTTCGCGCTGTCGACGAGGCTGGATGCCTCCAGCGTGCCACCTACCAGGTTGCGGTAGGACTGGATCCCTCCAGATAGAAAGTTGAAGCAGGTCAGGGCGATGACCAGGATCAGCAGCAGGCTGCCGCCCAGCAGCGCGAGGAGCTGACCTCGCAGGGAGTTTTGCAGGGACATGTAGTTACGCCTCAGGGACGTGGGAGGGAAGGGTTGGCTGGTGAAGTATAGGTCGGCCGCCGCGACCGTTCGTTGAGGTCGCGGCGACGAAATGCAGGTGTCAGGCGAGGTGCAGGTGGTTGTCCCAGAGCCCGGCGGGCAGTTGCAGAGGAGCGGCGGTGATCGTCGCCTTGCGGCAATCGTAGAAGCGGCAGCGGCCCTGGCCGGAGGTGACCACGAAACCGTCCTTCACCGCCCCGACGCCGGCGCAGTCGGGGAGCGGGGCGTCGAGGCGCACGGCGCCGCTGTCCAGGTCCCAGATGAAGAAACGGTTGCCGCGCGGGGCGGTCAGGGCCACCAGGCGCAGTTCGTCGTGGATGGCGACGCTGGCGGTGTACTGGGCCATCGACAGGCATTGCTCGTCGGCCAGGGGGAAGGGCTGGAAGCGCTGGCCCGGGCGCTTGATCGCCAGCAGGTCGGCATGGTCGCCGGCATCGCCCATGTATTGCTGGCCGGCGACTATGGTGCCGTCGCTCGCGATGGCCAGGTGGCGCACGCTGTTCATCTGCTGGGGCAGGGTCTCGCGGCTGATCAGGCTGCCGTCGCGGCGCATCAGCACCAGGCTGGGCTCCATGGCATGGAGGTTCATCTCCACGCGGCTCTCGGCCTCGGTGCGGATGCCGCCGTTGGCGACCACGAAGGTCTCGCCGTCCGGCATCCAGGACACCTGGTGCGGCCCCAGGCCGTGGGTGGACAGCTCGCCCTGGAAGCTCAGCCGGCGGTCGGCGTAGGCATACACGCCGAGCAGGCCGCGACCGGGGTCGGTGGTGTCGTTGTCGGTGGTGTAGAGCCACTCGCCGCTCTTGTGGAACACGCCGTGCCCGTAGAAGTGGCGGTCCGGCTGCGAGCGCAGCGTCTGCAGCAGGCTGCCGTCGGTGAGGTCGATCAGGTAGCTCTCGGTGCCCGGGCGGCGGGCGACGAACAGGGCCACCGCCTCGCTGGGGTGTTCGACGATGTCGTGGCAGCGCTGCGCCACGCGGGTGGCGAACACCTGGGTGCCGTCGAGGCGGTAGCCGACGGCGTAGTGGCCGCCATCGGCATCGTCACGGGCGGAGAGCAGCAGCGGGTCGCGACCCTTGCGGCTCAGGGTCCAGCCGCCCAGCGTCACGGCGCCGAGCAGGAGGCTGCCGAGGGCGAGTACCTGGCGGCGGAACATATCAGTCACCATCGTTGGCGTTGAAGCCGAGTTGCACGTTGAGGACGCGGGCCAGCTCGTTGGAGTGCAGGCGGTGCACCACGTCGAGGCTGTCGTAGAAGACGTTCAGTTGCTTGAGGCCTTCCTCGCTCTGCAGCAGCTTGCTCAGCGGCGGTTGCAGGGCGTCCAGCTTGGCGCGGGCGTCGGCGTAGGCGCCGTCGATCTTCTCGGCCAGGGCCTTCTGGTCGTCACCCAGCAGGCTGCGGAGGCCCTTGCCGTCGGCACCGTTCCACAGCTGCTCGGCGCTGAGCAGGCTGGCGCCCAGGCTGGCCAGGGAGGTGTCGCTGCGCCAGCCATCGGCCTGGTAGGGCTGCGGCTGGCTCTTGGCCTGGCGGCCCATGGGCGTGCCGAGCTTCTTCTTCAGGGTGTCCAGGGCGGTGACCTGGACACGCAGCAGCTCGGAGACGGCCTCGTGGGAGTCGGCGTAGCGCTGGTTGGGGAACTTGCTCAGTTGCTCGAGCATGCCGTCCTTGCTGTTCCAGGAGGCGAGGATCTCCTCGGCGAGGCTCTGCTGGCGCTGGCCGATGGCTTCCAGCAACGGGCAGTAGCGGGCCTTCTGCTCCTGGTCGGCGAGGTCCAGGTTGCTGTCGAAGAGGATGTATTCGTAGGCGGAGAGGCCCTGTACCACGACGCTGGACTTGGCCAGGCCGGCGGCGTCGATCTCGGGCTTGGCCTGGACCAGTTGCTCGACCTGGCGACCCACCAGGTTCTTCTTGTCCGGCCAGAACTGCACCTGCCAGGCGCGGTTGCCCTCGGCCAGGGGGCCGACCATCAGCGGTTGCAGCTCGGCCCAGGCCTTCTGCGCCGCGAGGAAGTCGGCACGGGCCTTGGCCAGGTCTTCCTTCCCGGAGCAGAACGCCAGCGCGCTGGCGGCCAGGGCGCGGTCGGCTTCCACCCAGCGGCTGTAGGTGGGCAGGATCACCTGCTTGGCCAGCGCGGCGGTGGCCTGGGCCTGCGGGTCCTGCGGGGCGCAGGCGCCCAGGGCCAGGGCGGCGAGGCTGGTGAAGAGCAGTTTGGGTCTGAACATGCAGGGCTCCTTAAAGGGAATTCAGGAATGCCAGCAGCGCGGCTCGCTGTCCAGCGTCATAGCGCATGACGGTCTGTTTCGCCGCCTCGGCCTCGCCGCCGTGCCAGAGGATGGCCTCGAGCAGGTTGCGGGCGCGCCCATCGTGGAGGAAACGGGTGTGGCCGTTGACCGCCTGGGTCAGGCCGATGCCCCAGAGGGGCGCGGTGCGCCAGTCGCGGCCGCCGGCCTGGAACTCGGGACGGCCGTCGGCCAGGCCTTCGCCCATGTCGTGCAGCAGCAGGTCGCTGTAGGGGCGGATCACCTGGTTGGCCAGTTCCGGCTCGGCGGCATCGCTGCCGGTGGTGAAGCTCGGTACGTGGCAGCCCTGGCAGCCGGCCTGGTGGAACAGGCCCTTGCCTTCGAGCACCAGCGGGTCGTTCACCTGGCGCCGCGCGGGCACCGCGAGGTTGCGGGCGTAGAACAGCACCAGGCGCAGGATGTTGTCGCTGACCTCGGGCACGCCGCCGTTGACGGCGGCCAGGCAGTCGACCTGGGCGGGCATGCAGTCGTCGCGGGGCAGCAGGCTGGTGGTCAGGCCCATGTCGCCGGAGAAGGCGTGGGCGTTCTGCTGGTTGAGGCTGGGCTGGCCGGCCTTCCAGCCGAAGCGACCGAGCACGGTCTGGCCGGCGGCGTCGTCCCAGACCCGGTTGGCGCGGCCGACGATGCCGGCGGGCTTGTCCTTCGAGGCGCCCGCGTTGGCGAGGATGGCGGATTCGGGAATGGCTTCCAGCAGGCCCAGGCCGATCATCGGCGGGGCGACGCGGGCGGAGAACATCGTCTGCGGGTGCAGGGGACCGTAGCCGAGCTGGGTGATCTCCAGGATCGGTTTCTGCAGCTCGACGCGGGTGCCGTCGGCGAGGGTCACCGGGACGGCTTCGTAGCGCATGCGCACCTTGCCTTCCGGGGCGACGCCGGGGATGGCCACGTCCTGCAGCTGGCCGCCGTAGACCGGTTCGGGCACCACCCCCAGGCGCTCCAGGGCCTGCTGGTGCTCGGCCTTGGCCTCGGCGGGAATCGACAGGCGCACGAGCATGGACACGGCGTTGACCGCGCCCGCTTCGGGCGGGTGGCCGCGGCCGTCCTTGATGTGGCAGTTCTGGCAGGCGTTGGTGTTGAACAGCGGGCCCAGGCCGTCACGTGCGGTGGTGGAGGAGGGCGCGATCACCCAGGGATTGCGGAAGAAGCTGTTGCCGACGCTGAAGTCCAGGCGGCGGCTCGGCGGCAGGTTGGCCGAGGGCAGCGAGAAGGCATTGCGATCACTCTGCTCGACCGTGGTGGCGCCGCCGGAAAGGTGCTCGCCCGGCTCGGCCCGGGTGAAGCGTGGCGCGTCGTCGCAAGCGCCCAGGCCAAGTGCTAGCAGCAGGGGAAATGCGCGGCGAAAGGCCGATGAGGCGGGCATTGGAGGGTCCGGTCGGCTGAAAACAGGCGGGCAATGTTAGCAGGCGAAGGATCATTAAATAAGAGGGATTTGCGTTTGCCTCTAGGGTCCTTCCGAGGCTGGCGCGGGTGCGTCAAAAAGGCCGGGGCGAGGGCCGGAGCCCGCATGTGGAGCGGTCGGCAGGCGCGCTCGTCATGGCTGCCTGACGCGCACAAAAAAGCGGATGCGGCGTTGCGCCGCATCCGCTTGGCGGGTTACCGGGGCGATCAGAACTCGTGATCGGCGTTGTCCGGTTTCAGGTCGCTGATGCCCAGCTTGCCGGCGGCCTGCTCGATGGCACCGGTCTGCTTGACCAGGGCGGCGATGGCGTCACGGACGATCTGGTTGCCTTCGGCGTTGTCCGGGGCGATCAGTTGGTCGAAGTGCACGCCCTTGTCGGCGCTGTCCACCAGCACTTGCAGCTTGGCTTCGGTGGCTTCCAGGTCGGCCTTCAGGGTGGCGTCGGCCTGGGCGTCGATCTTGGCCACCAGGGAGGACAGGCTCGGGCCGGTCAGGGTGGTGCCGTCGACCTTCTTGTACTCGCCCAGGTACACGTTGCGGATGCCCTTGCCGTTGTAGAAGTGCGAGTTGTGGGTGTTGTCGCTGAAGCAGTCGTGCTCGTCCTCGGGCGAGTTGGCTTCCAGGGCGACCTTCATGCGCTCACCGGCCAGTTCGCCGAGGGACAGGCTGCCCATGCCGAACAGCATCTTGCGCAGGCCGGACTCGGCAGGCTCGGCTTCCAGCTTGGCGCGGTAGTTGTCGGCGACGCCGGCTTTCCACTGGCCGACCATGTATTCCAGGTCGCTGACCAGCAGGTCGGTGGCGGCCTTCAGGTAGGCGGCGCGGCGGTCGCAGTTGCCGCCGGTGCAGTCCTTGCCCTGGGCGTAGTCGGTGGCCGGGCGGTTGCCGGCGCCCGGGCCGGTGCCGTTCAGGTCCTGGCCCCAGAGGAGGAATTCGATGGCGTGGTAGCCGGTGGCGACGTTGGCTTCGGAGCCGCCCAGCTCGTTGAGGCTGGAGAGCTTCTCGCCGGTGATCTCGGTGACGTCGATCTTGTCTTCGCCGACCTGGATTTCCTTGTTGGCGATGATGTTGGCGGTGGCGCCCGGGTTGCCCAGCGCGTGCTGGTAGTCCTTGGCGACGTAGTCGATCAGGCCCTCGTCCAGCGGCCAGGCGTTGAGGCCGCCTTCCCAGTCGTCGACGACGGCGTTGCCGAAGCGGAAGACTTCGCTCTGCATGTACGGGGTGCGGGCGGCCAGCCAGGCTTCACGGGCGGCTTTCAGGGTGTCGTCGCCAGGCTTGGCGATAAAGGCGTCGACGGCTTTCTGCAGGTCGACGGCGGTGCTGTGGGCGTCGCTGAAGACGGCCAGGGCCAGGTCGGCGTAGTGCTTGACCACGGCCTTGGCGGCGGCTTCATCGACTTTCGCTACGGTCGCGGCTGGGGTGCTGCTGGCGGCTGCGGGAGCGGCGGCTTGCGGTGCTGCGGCCTTGTCCTTGTCGTCGCCGCAACCGGCGAGGGTGATGGCGATGGCAAGCAGGCTGGCAGTAGCCAGGGGCATACGACTCATGGCGAATTCCTTTGCGTGTTGTGGGGGACGTGGCGCAATTGCGCCCGAGAAACCGCGACATAATGCGAAAGATTTGCATTTTTGAAAAGGCCCGATGCACCGTCCCCTGGATGCGGGATGTGCCCGTCGTCTCTATGCGCCAGCCTGGCTGACGTTAGAATGCCAGCAGTCATGTTCCACCGAAGCCAAGGAGTCGCTCGCATGTCCCTGACCAGTGTTGCCCTGATCGTCGCTGCCCTGCTGGTCGCCGCTTACGCGGTGACGCTCTACAACGCCCTGGTGCGCCTCAAGCACGGGGTGACCAAGGCCTGGTCGAACATCGAGGTGCTGCTCAAGCAACGCCACGACGAGCTGCCCAAGCTGGTGGAGACCTGCAAGCAGTACATGCAGCACGAGCGCACCACCCTGGAGAACGTCATCGCCGCCCGCAACGCCGTGGCCAGTGCCCGCGAGCGTGGCGACGTCGGCGCCCTGGGCCAGGCCGAGAGCGGTCTGCGCGCGGGCCTCGGCCAGCTCTTCGCCCTGGCGGAGAACTACCCGCAGCTCAAGGCCAACGAGAGCTTCCAGTTCCTCCAGCAGCGCATCAGCGGGCTGGAGAACGGTATCGCCGACCGCCGCGAGCTGTACAACGAGGCGGTGAACCTCAACAACGTGCGCATCGAGCAGTTCCCCGACGTGCTGCTGGCTCGCCTGTTCGGCTTCAAGCCCGCCGAACTGCTGGTGTTCAGCGAGGCCGAGAAAGCCGACGTCGACCTCAAGTCGCTGTTCAACTGATGGCCGGCGGTGATGCCGCCGGGCTCGCGATGAGCCTGGCCTTCAGCCTCGGCGCCTTCTTCGGCGGCGGGTGGTGGTGCATCAAGCGCCTGTCCGAGGCGCGCTTCCTGCTGGACACGCCGACCTCGAAGATCCGCTCCGCCGCCCAGGGCTACGTGGAACTCTACGGCGTGCTCCAGGAGTCCACCCTGGGCCAGCTGCAGGCGCCGCTCACCGGCAAGCCCTGCCTGTGGTGGCGCTTCCGTATCGAGGAGTACCAGGAGAGTGGCAAGAACAAGAGCTGGCGGGTGATCGAAAGCGGCACCAGCGACCAGTGGCTGCAACTGGGCGACGGCACCGGCGATTGCCTGATCGACCCGCGTGGCGCCGAAGTGCGCCCGTCCACCCGCGAGGTGTGGAAGGGCAACCAGCGCCACCCGCGCAATGGCGCGGCTCCGGCCGGGTTCTTCGGCATGCTGCTGGGGGGCGGTGAATACCGTTACACCGAGGAGCGCCTGCACCTCGGCGGCCCGCTCTACGCCATCGGTGATTTCCATACCGCCGGCGCGGGGCACCAGGGCTTCGATGGCTCGGCGGCTCAGGGCGCGGTGATCCGTGAATGGAAGAGCGATTTCGCCGGGCTGCTGCGGCGTTTCGACAGCAACGGCGATGGCCAGTTGGACGAGGCCGAGTGGAACCGCGTGCGCCTCGCCGCCCAGCTGGAGGCCGAGGACCGCCACCGTTCCACCAGCGCGGCACCTGCGGTGAACCACCTGCGCAAGCCGGGCGAGTCGCGGCCCTTCCTGCTTTCCAGCCATGGCGAGGACGTGCTGGCGCGCTCCTTCTACTGGCAGGCCCTGGGGGGTGGACTGGTGTGCATCGCTGGGGCGGTGGGCACCGTGTACCTGTTGCAGGTGACGGGGCTGATGTGACGCCTCGCGCCCTTGCGTTGGGCCTCGCTGCGCTTGGCACCAACCTACGCGCCAATCTGTCTGTCGACCCTGTCCCGTAGCCCGGGCTTCAGCCCGGGAAGGGCGCGCATGAACACGAACCACAGCCATGAAGAAGCCCGCCTTCGAGGCGGGCTTTTTCATTTCCGGGTTCAGAGCGTCGCGGGGTTGGAGGCGGCGTTGGTCAGGCGGCGCGCCTGCTTGAGGTAGCCGGTGAGCTCGCGGGCGGGCAGGGGCTTGCTGTACAGGTAGCCCTGACCCTCGTTGCAACCCTGGGAGATGATGTACGCCTCCTGCTCCTGGGTCTCCACGCCTTCGGCGATCACCTGCATGCCCAGGCTGCGGGCGAGCTGGATGATGGCGCGCACGATGGTGGCGTCGTCCTCGTCCTCGAGCACGTCCTGGACGAAGCTCTTGTCGATCTTGATCTTGTCCAGCGGCAGGCTCTTCAGGTAGCTCAGCGAGGAGTAGCCGGTCCCGAAGTCGTCGATCGCGATCAGTGCGCCGGAGCGGCGCAGGCTCAGCAGGTGCTGGGCGGCGGTGGAGATGTCCTCCATCAGGCCGGTCTCGGTGACTTCCACTTCCAGGCTGCGCGGCGGCAGGCGGTAGACCTGCAGCAGGTTGTTGACCACCCGCGGCAGCTCGGCGTGGTGCAACTGCACGGTGGAGAGGTTGATGGCCATGCGCAGCTCGCTGAAGCCCTGGTCGTGCCATTCGCGCAACTGGCGGCAGGCCTGGTCGAGCACCCATTCACCGATGGGGATGATGGAGCCGTTCTGCTCGGCCAGGGGGATGAACAGGTCCGGCGGCACGAAGCCATGCTGCGGGTGCTGCCAGCGCAGCAGCGCCTCGACGCCGACCACGCGGTGGTCGCGGTAGTCGACCTGGGGCTGGTAGACCAGGTGCAGCTCGTTGCGGGTGAGGGCTTCGCGCAGGTCCTTCTCCAGCTCGCGGCGGCGACGCATCTCGCTGTCGACGCTGGCGATGTAGAACTGGTAGCGGTTGCGCGAGCGGCTCTTGGCCAGGGTCATGGTCTGTTCGGCTTTCTGCAGCAGCTTCTCGGTGCTGTCGCCGTCTTCCGGGAACAGGGTGATGCCGATGGTGGCGCGCAGGCGCACTTCCTGCTGCTCCAGGGCGAAGGGCGCCTCAAGGTCGTCGAGCACGCTCTGGGCCAGTTCGGCCGCTTCATAAGGCTGCTCGATATCGGCCTGGACCAGGGCGAACTGGTCGCCCCCCAGGCGGGCCAGCGCGCCGAGCCGGCCGCTGTGGCCGCGCAGGCGGTCGGCGAGGGCGATCAGCAACTGGTCGCCTGTCTGGTAGCTGAACTGTTCGTTGACGCCCTTGAAATCGTCCAGCCCCACGCAGAGCACGGCGACGCGGCGCTGCAGGCGGCCGGCATCATCGAGGATCTGGTCCAGCTGCTGCTGCAGCTGCTGGCGGTTGGGCAGGCCGGTGAGGAAGTCGTACTGGGCCATTCGCAGCAGGCTGTTTTCCGCTTCCCGGCGCAGGTGGGTGTTGCGCTCGATGGAGGCCAGCAACTCGTTGGCGGTGTTTATCCACAGCCCCAGTTCGTTCTTCTCGTTGCCCTTGAGCATGGGCAGCTTGTGTTCGCTGGGGCGGTCCGGGTTGATGTTGGTGAGGTGCTCGATGATCTTCGACAGCGGCTTGGTCAGCAGCCAGTGGTAGACCGAGTAGAGCACCAGGCCCATGGCCAGGGCGCGCAATACGCCGGAGACGAAGATGATCACCGAGCTGATGACGAAGTCTTCGCCGTAGGGCGCGGTGTCCAGGGTGATGTTGAGGTCGCCGTAGTACTCGCTGTACGGGCCGCGGCCCACCAGTTGGGTGGTGAAGTTCTGTTCCTTGCCGAGGATCGCGTCGGTGAGCCAGCGCGTCGGCAGCTCCATCAGCGGGCGGGATTTCTCGGCGAGCATCGGCTCGTTGGGGTGGCCGATGGCGGCGAAGCGGACCGACTCGTGCTGGAACAGGCCCTCGATGACCTGCATGCCCATCTCCCGGTCGAGGCTGTAGACGGCCTGGGTCGAGGGGTCGCGGAACATGCCGAGGATGCGATGGGCGTCGTTGGCCACCGCCTGCCGTGTCTTGTAGACGTCGAACACTATCTGCGCGCAGCTCAGCACTACACCGACCACCAGCGCGGACATCAGCACCACGCGGAGCAACTTCAGTGACAAGCTGTGTTTGAGATCCAGCTTCAAGTAGGGATTCCTTGTTCGATGCCGGTAGGCGTCAGACCGCTTGAGTATTGGCAAACACGAGATAGCCGTCAAAGGGCCATTACGCAAATGCGGGTATTTTCACCTTGCCCGGTCCTCTACCGGCGCATGGGCGGACGAACCTTGTCCCATCCCGCACTGTGTCGGTGCACATCCTCCCTACTTGAATGCCGTTCGACGGATTTATTCTGGCACAGCCTGGGCCAATGCCTTGGCGAGCCGGCGGACGGCGCGCCCCACAGGCCCGGCTGCGCGCCGTCGAGCGCCCATGGCCCTGCAAGCTTCGCACCGGGGCGCGTCCGCGCCGGACGCGCAAATGAAAAGACCCGGCACTAGGGCCGGGTCTTTTCGTGGAGCTGGAGCGGGTCTCAGGCAGCGTAGTTCTTGGCTACGAAGTCCCAGTTGACCAGGTTCCAGAATGCCTCGACGTACTTCGGACGCAGGTTGCGGTAGTCGATGTAGTAGGCGTGTTCCCAGACGTCGCAGGTCAGCAGCGGAGTGTCGCCGCTGGTCAGCGGGCAGCCGGCACCGATGGTGCTGGCCAGGGCCAGGGAGCCGTCGGCCTTCTTCACCAGCCAGCCCCAGCCGGAGCCGAAGGTGCCGATGGAGGTCTTGCTGAACTCTTCCTTGAACTTGTCGAAGGAACCGAAGGCAGCGTTGATGGCGTCAGCCAGGGCGCCGGTGGGCTGGCCACCGCCGTTGGGGCTCAGGCAGTTCCAGTAGAAGGTGTGGTTCCACACCTGGGCGGCGTTGTTGAAGATGCCGCCCGACGAGGTCTTGACGATCTCTTCCAGGCTCTTGCCTTCGAACTCGGTGCCCGGAACCAGGTTGTTCAGGTTCACGACATAGGTGTTGTGGTGCTTGTCGTGGTGGAATTCCAGGGTCTCGGCGGAAATGTGCGGCTCGAGGGCATTCTTCTCGTACGGCAGCGGCGGCAATTCGAAAGCCATGTCTATCTCCTTCATCAGGTCTGGATTTGTGCGCGAGGCGCGGGGCCGTTCACGGGCGGCCGGTAGGCGGCTGCGAGTTTGTACTCTTTTTTGCCGCGAAGCCCGGATCATAGCATCGGCCCTGCGGCATAACCACGCAGCAAACGTGTGGAAATCGCGGCGCCAGGGCCTTTGCATCGTGCCTGACGGGTTCGACAAGGTGTGCTCAGAGACCGTTCAGCAATTGTGCGGCCATGGCGAACATCATCAGTGCCACGCCGAAGTCGAGCAGGCGCCAGGTGGCTGGCCTGGCCAGCCAGGGCGCCAGCCAGGCGGCGCCCAGGGCCAGGGCGAAGAACCAGATCAGCGAGGCGCTGGCGGCGCCCAGGGCGTAGGCACCGGGCACCGGCTGCTGGGCGCCCAGGGAGCCGATCAGCAGCACCGTGTCCAGGTACACGTGGGGGTTGAGCAGGGTCACCGCCAGGGCCGCCAGCAGCACCGCCTTGCGTGAGCGCGGGCCGGCGTTTGCCGCCTGGCCCAGCGTCTGCGGGGCGAGCGCCCGGAGCAGCGCCTTGGCGCCGTACCAGCTGAGGAAGGCGATGCCGCCCCAGCGCGCGACGGCCAGCAGCGTCGGGTTCTGAGCCAGCAGCGTGGCCAGGCCGAAGACTCCGGCGCAGACCAGCACCGCATCGCACAGCACGCAGAGCGCGGCCACCGGCAAGTGGTGCTCGCGGCGCAGGCTCTGGGCCAGGACGAAGGCGTTCTGCGCGCCGATGGCGATGATCAGCCCCGCCGCCACCAGCATCCCGTTGAGGTAGCTCTGCCACATGGCTCAGGCCTCCCCGGCGCTGGCGGCCAGCGCCCGCAGGGTGGAGAGGGCGCGTTCGGCATCGCTGCGGGTGACGAACAGGTGGTCGTGGTAATAGCCGGCGATGACGTTGCAGCTGACGCCGGCCTGGGCGAGGGCGCCGGCGAAGGCGGCGGTGAGGCCGACGGCGGCCAGCGAGGAATGCACCTCCAGGGTGATCCAGGCGGCTACGTAGTCGTAGGCCAGGCCGAGACGGTCGGCGTCCTCGCGGGCCAGGATCACGGTCAGTCCCTCGCGCTCGCGGAAGCTGCCGACGGCCTCGCAGCCTTGCAGCGCGCGGGTGTCGTCGAGGGTGCAGAACACGTAGTCGCCCTCGTTCAGGTGCGGGGACATGCTGCGGATCAGCAGTGCGAGGGAGGTTTCGCCGGCCATGGAGGGGGTCCTGTTCGAGGGGGAGATGTGGCGATTCTGCGGAGGAGGCGTGTATAAGAAAAACAAATCATGCTGATCCCCTATTAGGAAAATCGATTTGTTCGACTACAAGTTGCTGGCCGCCCTGGCGGCGGTGGTGGAGCAGGGCGGCTTCGAACGCGCTGCACAGGTACTCGGCCTGTCGCAGTCGGCGGTGTCCCAGCGCATCAAGCTGCTGGAGGCGCGGGTCGGCCAGCCGGTGCTGGTGCGCGCCACGCCGCCCACCTCGACCGAGATCGGCACCCGCCTGCTCAACCACGTGCAGCAGGTGCGCCTGCTGGAGCGCGACCTGCAGTCCCAGGTGCCGGCCCTGGACGAAGGTGGCCCCCGCGAGCGCCTGCGCATCGCCATCAACGCCGACACCCTGGCCACCTGGTGGGCGCGGGCGGTGGCGGACTTCTGCTCGCGCCACGAGGTGCTGATGGACCTGGTGGTGGAGGACCAGGACGTCGGCCTCAAGCGCATGCGTGCCGGCGAGGTGGCGGGGTGCGTATGCGGTGCCGAGCGGCCGGTGGCCGGGGCGCGCAGCATTCCCCTGGGCGCCATGCGCTATCGCGCGCTGGCCAGCCCGGCCTTCATCGCCCGGCACTTCGCCGAGGGCGTCACCCCGGCGGCGCTGGCCCGGTCGCCTTCCATCGTCTACGGGCCCGACGACCTGCTCCAGCACCGCTACATGGAGTCATTGGGCATCGCCGGCAGCTTCCCCCATCACCTCTGCCCGTCGTCCGAGGGCTTCGTGCGTCTCACCGAAGGCGGCCTGGGCTGGGGGCTGGTGCCCGAGCACCAGGTGGAAGGCCAGCTGGCGCGGGGGGAGCTGCGCGAGCTGATTCCCGGGCGCCCCATCGACGTGCCGCTCTACTGGCATCACTGGCGCCACGGCGGCGAGCTGCTCGCCCAGCTCACCGAGCACCTGGCCCACGCCGGTGCCCGCTGGCTGGTGCAGGCCTGATTCAGGCGATGCGGATGCGCCCGCTGCCCGGCAACTGCTCCACGCAGCGCTCGCCGAACAGCTGCGACGGCGTGCGGTAGCCCCCGGGCCCGTTGTAGGCGAGCAGGTGGCGCACGGCGAGCAGCACGCCGTGGACGGTGACCTCGTAGCCGTTGGCCGTTTCCAGGTGCGCGGTGCGGGTTTCCCCGGCGGCGTTGCGTGCCTCGCCCCAGACCCAGGTGCGCAGGCGTTCACGGGTGGCCTGGTCGGGGCCGCGCACGCGCTTATCCACCTGGCCCTTCAGCCACTTCTGCGCCGCCGCGCCGCCCAGCAGGCCGCGCAGCGGGTCGATCAGGCGCATGCCCAGCGCCGCCGCCGGTGGTGCCGGCAGGTAGACCTCGATATTGGGGATGCCCGTGGAGTAATAGGCCGTGGCCACATCGCCCCAGGGGATGGTCACCGCGTTCTTCTCGCCACGGCCGAAGTCGATGCGTCGCTGGCGGTAGCCCAGGGGCACCCTGACGCGTTCGCCATCCCGGCGTACCTGCCCGCCCAGGCGCAGCCCCTCCACCGAGGTCTTGGCGGTGCCCGGCGACAGGCCGCTGCCGGTGTCGAAGCCCAGCGCCAGGTGGCTGGCATCTGGCAGCGCCTGCTTCAGGCAGGCCGCCACGCAATCGGTGGGAATGACGTCGAAGCCGACGCCCGGGCAGATCACCAGGGCCGCTTCCCTGGCCAGCAGGTCATAGGCACGGGCCTGCTCGAACACGGCGATCTCGCCGGTGATGTCGACGTAGTGACTGGCGCTGGCCAGGCATGCCTCGATCATCGGCGCGCTGGTGGCGGAGAAGGGGCCGGCGCAATGGGCCACGACCGTCACCCCCGCGAGTGCCGCACGGCTGGCCAGCGGGTCGGCCAGGTCGAAGGTGCGGGCAGGCAGCGACAGCTCGGCGGCGACGCGCTCCACCTCCTGCGCGTTGCGCCCGGCCAGTATGGGCGCCAGTCCCTGGCGCACCGCTTCGGCGGCTACCAGCCGGCCGGTGTAGCCGTTGGCGCCGTAGATCATCCAGGCTGAATCGCCCATGCCCTATCTCCTCGTTGACGTGGTCGACAAGACTAGCCGTCTCTTCGCCACGTGATGCCGGACCTAGGTTGGGCGTCTTGGCTTTCAAGGTCGGGCCGCTGGCTCGCGACGCCACGGCGCCGCCTGGCCCGCGCTGCTAGAGTCGCAGGCATGACGAGAACACCGGGGGATGAGCAATGAAGATTCTGGTAACGGGGGCGAGCGGCTTCATCGGCGGGCGCTTCGCCCGCTTCGCGCTGGAGCAGGGCCTGGCGGTGCGGATCAATGGCCGTCGCCCCGAAGCGGTGGAGCACCTGGTGCGGCGCGGCGCTGAATTCGTCCAGGGCGACCTGGCCGACCCTAAGCTGGCGCTGGCCCTTTGCGACGACGTCGAGGCCGTGGTGCATTGCGCCGGCGCGGTGGGGGTCTGGGGTAGCTACCAGCATTTCTACCAGGCCAACGTCGAAGTCACCGAGAACATGGTCGAAGCCTGCCTGAAGCGGAAGGTGCGGCGCCTGGTGCACCTGTCCTCGCCTTCCATCTATTTCGACGGTCGCTCCCATGTGGGCATCCGCGAGGAGCAGGTGCCCAAGCGCTTTTCCGACCACTACGGCGCCACCAAGTACCTGGCCGAGCAGAAGGTGTTCGCCGCCGAGGAATTCGGCCTGGAAGTGATCGCCTTCCGCCCGCGCTTCGTCACCGGGGCCGGCGACACCAGCATCTTCCCGCGGCTGATCGAGATGCAGCGCAAGGGTCGCCTGGCGATCATCGGCAACGGCCTGAACAAGGTGGACTTCACCAGCGTGCACAACCTCAACGAGGTGTTGCTGAGCGGCCTGCTGGCGGCGGGGCCGGCGCTGGGCAAGGTGTACAACATCAGCAACGGCCAGCCGGTGCCGCTGTGGGACGTGGTCAACTACGTACTGCGCCGCCTCGACCTGCCGCCGGTGACCCGGCACGTGCCCTTCGGCATTGCCCACGCGGCGGCGACTATCAACGAGACCGTCTGCAAGCTGCTGCCGGGGCGCCCGGAACCTTCGCTGTTCCGCCTCGGCGTGGCGGTGATGGCGCGGGATTTCTCCCTCGACATCAGCCGCGCACGGCACTACCTGGAATACGACCCCAAGGCCAGCGTCTGGTCGGCACTGGACGAGTTCTGCACCTGGTGGAAGGCCCAGCAGTCCTGAGGCGGCTCAGCCGCGCAGCGGGCCGGCGTACTGGGTGTACTTGCGGATCAGCTCTTCCTCGCTCAGCTCCTTCTTCACGCGGATGCCGGTGAGTTCGCTGAGCCGTTCGCCCAGGCTGATGATGCTGTCCTGTCGCGACTCGGCGCAGGCCTTGAGCATCGACTGGATGGCGTCGGGCTGGCTGAGACGGATGTCCAGCGCCTGCTCCTCGCGAATCTGCCGACGCAGGGTTTGCATGCAGTCCAGTACGGCTTTGGTCAGTTCCACGCGTAATCCCCCCATGATCAGAAGAGAGCTCCGTCCGTCTCTTCCCGGATCGGCGGAGCGCGTCGGGCCCCCACTGCACGGGCCCGCCAGGCTGAGGCGCCCCCAAGACGCCCTATGGGGTGATTAGCAAGGTGCGTACCAGTTCACGTATTCAGGAACCCTGGGGCCTGCAGCGGGTCGATCGACCGTGCGTCGCCCCGTGGCGGTGCGAAATCGCACCAGCTTGGCGCGACGCTGATGCCGCCCGAGCGAAACGGTATACTGGCGCACTTGTGGCCAGCCGCGGCCCTTAGTGCTCTCTTCCGAAGGTCAACCATGCGTAACGATGCTCTCGATGAACTGGACGATGTCCCCAGCCTGACCACCGACTCCCGGGATCGCGACGCGTACGGCCACCATGGCCACGCCGCCCACGCCCAGCCCGGCCATGCGGGCCGCGGCCATGCAGCGGCGGTCAAGGTGCCCAGCACCGGCCCGCTGTGGGCGTTGATCGGCGCGCTGCTGATCGCCTTCTGCGGCCTCGGCTGGTGGAGCTTCCAGCAGATCTCGCTGATGGAGCAGCAACTGGTCGCTACCCAGGAGAGCTTCGCCCGCATCAGCGAGGAAGCCGCCGGTCGCATCCAGGACATCAGCGGCAAGGTGGTCGCCACCGAATCCAACGTCACCAGCGGCAGCGAGTCGCTGAAGCTCGAGCTCAAGCAACTGCAGGGCAAGGTCGCCGAACTGGTCAAGCAGCAGCAGAGCCTCAACACCCAGATCGGCGGCCAGGGCAAGCGTGTCGACCAGATCGCCGCCGACCTCAAGGCCCAGGAAGGCACCGCCGGCCAGCTCGATGGCCGCCTCAAGGGCCTGGCGGACGAGCAGGGCAAGCTCAAGGCTGCCCAGGGCGATTCCTCCAAGGTCGACGAGCGCCTGAAGGCCCTCTCCGCTGAAATCGACGCGCTGAAGAAGCAGGGCAACCCCAACCAGGCGATCAAGAGCCTGGAACAGGACCTGCTGGTGCTGCGCAGCGAACTGGACAACCGCCCGGCACCGGCCCAGAACGTGGGCGGCAACACCGCCGAGTTCGACGCCTTCCGCGCACAGATGACCCGCAACATCAGCACCCTGCAAAGCCAGGTGCAGAACCTGCAGCAGCAGATCAACGCCCGCTGATCCCTGCCGCCATGAAAAGCCCCGCTCCGCAAGGACCGGGGCTTTTTCATGCCCGGACGGATCGCGATGTTGCCGGGAGCACCCTGTTGGGGCGAATTCATTCGCCCGTTCTGCATGCAATCGCGCTCCGTTGTCACCGGCAACGGTGGTGATGGGTTTCGCTGCGCTCTACGCCATCCTACGGTTCGTGTTGGCCGGCGGCTCTTCCGTCGCCCGCACTTATCCACAGCCACGAAAAAGCCCCGGCCTTGCGGGCCGGGGCTTGGTTCATCGCAGCGTCGCCGCTTACAGGCGCGGGTAGTCGATGTAGCCGACCGGGCCCTTGCCGTAGAAGGTTTCCGGGTGCGGCTCGTTCAGCGGGGCGTCCTGGGCCAGGCGCGCCGGCAGGTCGGGGTTGGCGATGAAGGGGATGCCGAAGGCCACGGCATCGGCCTTGCCTTCGGCCAGCCAGGCGTTGGCCTGTTCCTTGGTGAAGCGTTCGTTGGCGATGAACACGCCGCCGAAGGCTTCCTTCAGGCTCGGGGTCAGGCTGTCGTCGGCGACCTTCTCGCGGGCGCAGATGAAGGCCACGCCACGCTTGCCCAGCTCACGGGCGACGTAGCCGAAGGTCTCGGCGCGGTTGGAGTCGCCCATGTCGTGGGAGTCGGCGCGCGGCGCCAGGTGCACGCCCACGCGGCCTGCGCCCCAGACCTTGATCAGTGCGTCGGTCACCTCCAGCAGCAGGCGTGCGCGGTTCTCCAGGGAGCCGCCGTAGAGGTCGGTGCGCTTGTTGGTGCTGTCCTGCAGGAACTGGTCGATCAGGTAGCCGTTGGCGGCGTGCAGCTCCACGCCGTCGAAGCCGGCGGCCTGGGCGTTCTCGGCGCCCACGCGGTAGGCCTCGATGATGTCGCCGATCTCTTCGGTTTCCAGGGCGCGGGGCACCGGGTAGTCACGCAGCGGGCGCAGCAGGCTGACGTGGCCCTTGGCGGCGATGGCGCTGGGGGCGACCGGGGTTTCGCCGCCCAGGTAGCTGGGGTCGGAGATGCGGCCCACGTGCCACAGCTGCAGGACGATCTTGCCGCCGTTGGCGTGCACGGCCTTGGTGATGTTGCTCCAGCCCTTGACCTGCTCGTCGCTCCAGATGCCGGGGGTGTCGGGGTAGCCGACGCCCAGCGGGGTCACGGAGGTGGCCTCGCTGATGATCAGGCCGGCGGAGGCGCGCTGGGTGTAGTACTCGGCCATCAGCGCGTTGGGCACGCGGCCCTCGTCGGCGCGGCAGCGGGTCAGCGGGGCCATGATGATGCGGTTGGCGAGTTCCAGTTCGCCGATCTTGATGGGATCGAAAAGCGTTGCCATGGGATACACCTCGGTTTAGTCGAGAGCGGTTTCCAGCTCGGGTTTGCGTTGACTGAAGGTCAGGACGGTCGCGACCAGGGCGAGGATCGCCAGCACGGCTGCGGCCAGTGGGACACGGGTCAGGCCCAGGCCCTGGTCGATGACCAGGCCGCCGACCCAGGCGCCGAGGGCGTTGCCCACGTTGAAGGCGCCGATGTTCAGGGTGGAGACCAGGTTCGGCGCACCGGCGCCGAAGGCCACCACGTTGACTTGCAGGGCGGGCACGGCGGCGAAGGCGGCCGTGGCCCAGAGGAACAGGGTGATCTCGGTGGGGATCAGCGCCACGCTGGTCCAGCTCAGCGCCGTGGAGGCGACGGCCAGGGCGACGAATACGCCCATCAGGGTCTGCGCCAGCTTCCAGTCGGCCAGGCGGCCGCCGATGACATTGCCCAGGGTCAGGCCCAGGCCGATCAGCAGCAGGCTCAGGGTCACGCCACGGGGCGAGACGCCGGTGACTTCGCCCAGCAGCGGTGCCACGTAGGTGAAGATGCAGAACACGGCAGCGGAGAACAGCACGGTGGTCGACAGCGCCAGCCACAGCCCCGCGCCGTTGAGCGCGGCCATTTCGCTGCGCATGTCGGCCTTCTCTTCGTCATGTCGGTTGGGCAGCACGCGCCACAGGCCGATCAGCGCGGCGATGCCGATCAGGGTCACGGCCCAGAAGGTCGAGCGCCAGCCGGCGGCCTGGCCCAGCGCGGTGCCCAGGGGCACGCCGAGCACGTTGGCCAGGGTCAGGCCGGTGAACATCAGCGCCACGGCCGAGGCCTTGCGGTTCTCCGGCACCAGGCTGGCGGCGACCACCGAACCGATACCGAAGAAGGCGCCATGGCAGAGGGCGGTGATCACCCGCGCCAGCATCAGCAACTCGTAGTTGGCGGCCACCGCGCACAGCAGGTTGCCGAGGATGAAGATGCCCATCAGTGCCAGCAGCGCGGCCTTGCGGGGGAAGCGGGCCGTTGCCATGGCCATGAACGGGGCGCCCACGGCCACGCCCAGGGCGTAGCCGGTGACCAGCCAGCCGGCGCCGGGAATCGACACGCCGAGGTCGGCGGCTACATCGGGCAGCAGCCCCATGATCACGAATTCCGTGGTGCCGATGGCGAACGCGGACAAAGCGAGGACGAGAAGCGAAGTCGGCATTGGCCTGCTCCTGGAAAGTTGAGGGTTGTGGCAGGTATGAAGGCCTAGAGCTCGTCGCTCATCTGGCGAAGGAATTCACTGATTACGGCTTCATTTCTTTTGAAGAAGTTCCACTGCCCGACCTTGCGGCTGGTGACCAGCCCGGCACGCTGCAGGGTCGCCAGGTGCACCGAGACGGTCGACTGCGAAAGCCCCGTGCGCTGGTCGAACTTGCCGGCGCAGACGCCGATCTCGAACGGGTGGTCCTGTTCGACGAAGTGCTTGTGCGGGTCTTTCAGCCACTGCAGCATCTCGCGCCGCACCGGATGGGCGAGGGCCTTGATGATTTCGTCGATGTCGATGTCGATGTCGATGTCGATGGGCGTGGTCATTGGGCAATCCGGGTAAAGCCATATCGGGAATGGGCGAACTATATATCGGCTCCGGGCGATACAGGATCGTTTGTGCCGATAGTCTTCATCACGCTGGCTGATGGAAGCGCCCCCGGCCATGGGCGTAAGCTTGGCCGATGAATTACCTCGCCCACCTGCACCTCGGCGGCCACCAGCCCGCCCAACTGCTCGGCAGCCTCTACGGCGACTTCGTCAAGGGGCCGCTGGACGGGCGCTGGCCGGCGGACATCGAGGCCGGTATCCGCCTGCATCGGCGCATCGACGTGTTCACCGATGCCCACCCGCTCACCGCCGAGGCCAGGGCGCTGTTCCCGGCCGAGCGCCGGCGCGTCGCCAGCATCCTCCTCGACCTGTTCTTCGACCACTGCCTTGCGCGCGACTGGCAGCGCTATGCCGAGGTGCCGCTGCCGGCCTTCACCGGCCAGGTCTACCGGGTGCTGGCCGAGGAGCCGGCGCTGCCCGAGCGGCTGGCCTTCATCGCCCCTCGCATGGCCGCGCAGGACTGGCTCGGCAGCTACCGCGACTTCGCGATCATCGAGCAGGTGCTGGTCGGCATGTCGCGCCGCTTCTCCCGTCCCGGCCTGCTGGACGGCGCCTTCGCGGAGATCGAGCGCTTGTACGAGCCGCTCAGCGATACCTTCCGTCGCTTCTACCCCGAGCTGCAGGGCTTCGCCTCCGAGGCATCCCGCCGCGCTTGACCTGCATCAAGCGCCACCACCCCGTACCGGCGTGCAATATCCGTAGCTAACTGGTTACGGAGGTGCCCCATGAAATCCCTGCTGCTGGCGACCGACCTGTCCTCGCGCTCCGAGCGCGCCCTGCTGCGCGCCGCGAGCCTGGTGCGGCAGTTCGACTGCCCCTGGTTCATCCTCCACGTGGTCGACAGCGACCAGCCGCAGTTGCGCGTCGAGCTGGAGGTGGAGCAGATCCGCCGCGACCTGGAGGCGCGCCTCGGCGAATTCACCGAACGGGCCGGCCGCGCTCCGGAAATCTGGGTGGAGGCCGGGGACCCGGCGCCGCGCATCGCCGAATGCGCGCGCTGGGGCGATATCGACCTGCTGGTAATGGGGGTTCACCGACGCAACGCCCTGCGCGACGTCTTCGTCGGCACCACCCTGGAGCGCGTGGTGCGCACCTGCGAGAAACCGGTGCTGGTGGTCAACCGCGAGCCCGAGTCCTCCTACCGCGACCTGGTGCTGGCCCTCGATCTCTCGCCCACCTCGGCCCGTGCCGTGCGGGCGGCCAAGGCGCTGGGGCTGATGGATGGCGCGCGCTGCCGGGCGGTGCATGCCTTCGAACCCTTCGCCAAGGTGATGCTGATGAACGCCGGCATCGCCACCCCCGCGCTGGACGACCACCTTACCGGCGAGGAGCGCAACGCGCGGCTGAACCTGATGGCCTTCCTCGACGAACAGGGCCTGCTGGCCCTGGTGGGCGAGCTGCGCGTGGAGGAGGGGTTGCCGATGACCATTCTGCGCCGGGTCATGGCCGACTCGCCGCCGGACCTGCTGGTGCTGGGCACCCGGGGCATGGGCGGGATCAAGCGTGTGCTGATCGGCAGCGTCGCCGATGCGGCGCTGCGCGAATTCGAGTGCGACATCCTCGCGGTCCCGCCGGGGCGGGACTGAGGTTCAGGCCGCCAGCTCCTCGGCGGCTTGCTCGCCGAACAGCTGCGTGCGGATCGCGCCGTGGGCCTGGCGGCTGACCACCGTGCGGCTCTGGTCGAGCGTGGGGATGGGCGGCAGCAGGTGGATCTCGACCAGGGCGACCTCGCTGCCGAGCAGGCGCAGCAGGTGCGAGAGCAGATCGTCGTCGCCGATGAAGGGCGCTATCCCGTCACGCTGGCCGTCGCGCAGGTAACGGATCGCCACCGGTTGCACCGGCACGCCGGTTTCGCAGGCGCTGGTCAGCAGGCGGCTGTGGAAGGTGCGCAGCAGGCTGCCGTCGGTGGTGGTGCCTTCGGGGAAGATCGCCAGCTGGCGGCCCAGCCCCAGGTGGCGGGCGAGTTGCTGGCCCACCAGGTTGCTGTCGCCCGCGCCACGGCGGATGAACAGCGTCCCGGCCTTGTGCGCCAGCCAGCCCGCGACCGGCCAGGCGCGGACTTCGGCCTTGGACAGGAACGACAGCGGCGCGAGCATGCCCAGCAGCGGGATATCGGTCCAGGACACGTGGTTGGACACCCACAGCATCGGCTGGCGCGGTACGTCCCCCGTCACCTTCACGCGAAAGGGCAGGGCAGCGCTCAGGCGGGCGAGGAACCAGCGGGTCAGGCGCTGGCGCCGCACCATCAGGTCGCGGCCCCGGAACAGGCGCTCCAGCACCCCGACCCAGCAGGCCAGCAGCAGGCCGAGGCCGACCACCGCCAGCAGGCGGGCGATGCGCAGGTACAGGCGCACTTTGCTCATGCCGGCGCCTCCGTTCAGACCGCCGCCTTGAAGTGGCGGGCGTAGCGTGGGCAGAGCTCGTCGCGCTTGAGCAGGATGAACACGTCGGCGACTTGGAAATCCTGGTCCCAGCAGGGCTCGCCGCAGATCTTCGCGCCCAGGCGCATGTAGGCCTTGAGTAGCGGCGGCATCTCGGCGATGACGTTGCCGGGCAACTCCAGCGCCGGCAGCGGGGTGCGCGGTTCGGCACGCAGGTGTTCGGTGCACAGGTAGCGTTCGCGCAGGCGCTGCATGATGGCCTGGGCCTGGATGCCGCCGTCCTGCATGGGGATGCTGGCGCAGCCCATCAGGTAGCGGTAGCCGCCTTCGTTGAGCACCTCGGCCAGCTCGCTCCAGAGCACGGCGATGGTGCCGCCGTTGCGGTAGGCCGGGTCGACGCAGGTGCGGCCGATCTCCAGCACCGGGCCTTGCAGGTCGCCCAGGCCTACCAGCTGGAATTCCTCTTCGCTGTAGAAGCGGCCGATGTCGTGGGCGGCGCGGTGATCGAGCAGGCGGGTGGTGGCCACCAGGCGGTCGCTGTCCAGGTCGCGCACGCCGATGTGCATGCAGTGCGGGTCGTAGTCGTCCATGTCGAGGCCGAACTCGGCGCCCTTGAGCTTGGCGTCGAACTCCGCGCTGAATACCTGGTAGCGCAGGGCCTGGGCTTCACGCAGCGCGGCGATGCCGCTCAGGCGCTCGGCCTGCAGGCGGCGCGGGCTTTTCTCGCCGCGGGCGGCGTTGTCGCGGGTGATGGCGATCTGAGTCATGAATGAAGCCTCCGTTAGCCGGCTAGATCCCGGTTGCAGCCGGTCGATCTTGTTGTGCAAAGTCAGGCTAGGGAGACCCGGTGTCACCACCATGACGTTTCCGTGATGCTTGAATGACAGCGACCAAAGGAGCCCGACATGACCTGGCAACGCCTGCTGGACATCAACGACCGCCTGCCCCCGGCCCCCCTGGAGGACTGGTACGGCGCGCTGCTGGGGCGCCTGGGCGAAGCCTCGCCCTTCGAGCTGGCGGTGCTCGGCGGCCGGCTCGCCGCGACGCCTGGCCTGGCCTTCCTCGCCGGCTACCAGGGGGCATTGCGCCTGCTCTGGCCGTCCGCCCCGCAGAGCCTCGGCGCCCTGTGCGTGACCGAAAGCCGCAGCACCCGCCCGGCGGAAATGCAGACCCGCGTCACCGGGTTGAGCCTGTCCGGGCGCAAGGATTTCGTCACCGCCGCCGACGCCGCCGACTGGCTGCTGGTGGCCGCCCGCGAGGACGCCGAAGGCCAGCCGCCGCGGCTGGCCCTGGTGGTGGTGCGCAACGGCGCGCCCGGCGTGCGCATCGAGACCTTGCCGTCGCTGCCGCTGATGCCGGATATCCCCCACGCCCGCCTGCACCTGGACGCCGCCCATTGCGAGCGCCTGGCCGGTGATGGTTGGGATGCCTACGTGAAGCCCTTCCGCAGCATCGAGGACCTGCACGTGCTCGCCGCCATCGGTGGCTGGCTGTTCGGCATCGGCCGTGACAGCGGCTGGCCGGAAGCCCTGCAGCTGCGCCTGCTGGGGTTGCTGGGCAGTGCTGCGGAAGTCTCCCGCCTGTGCGCCACCAGCCCGGTGATGCACCTGATGCTGGCCGGCCTGTTCGCCCAGTTCGACGGCCTGCGCCCCGAGCTGGAAGCCGCGCTGGCCGAAGGCCCGCAGGAATGGGCCAGTCTCTGGCAGCGCGACCAGGGCCTGCTCGCCATCGCCAGTGGCCCCCGCGCCAAGCGCCTGGAGAAGGCACGCGCCGGCCTCGGCCTGGGCTGAGCGGCGGGGGAGCACACACCGTAGGTTGGGCTTGGTTCGTAGGATGGGTAGAGCTACGCGAAACCCATCATCGGGGGCCCGGCCGGGCCTCGCCTGGTGGAGGAAAAAAGCGTCCTCCACCCTACGCCCCGTTCCACCCCTACCAATCGCGACATGGCGCGCGTCCCTGCGACGTTTTCGCCCTTGACGCCGGGTTCGCTTGATTCAGGTCAGTACGGGAAAAATCCACAACCACGATGCTGGCCGCCGCAACCAATTCGAGGTTTCCATGCGGCGTGAACCCATAGTGCTGTTCGACAACGGCGCCCACCAATGCCTGATGTTCGACGACCTGGTCAGTGGTGATGGCGTGCAGTCCAACCAGTTCCTGATCACCGATCATGAGCAATACCTGCTGCTCGACCCGGGCGGCGACCTGACCTACACCCCCCTGTCGCTGGAGTTGTCCAAGCACATCCCGCTGCAGGAGCTGACCTACATCTTCGCCTCCCACCAGGACCCGGACATCATCGCGTCGCTGGACAAGTGGCTGCTGCACACCCGCGCCAAGGTCATCTGCTCCAAGCTCTGGGCGCGCTTTTTGCCGCACCTGACGGCCAACTACCTGGCCATCAGCCACGGCATCTCCACCTACGATCGCATCATCGCGCTGCCCGACCGTGGCCAGTCGATCCCGCTCGGGCGTTGCAACCTCAAGGCGGTGCCGGCGCACTTCCTGCACTCGGTGGGCAACTTCCAGATCTACGACCCGATCAGCAAGATCCTCTTCTCCGGCGACATGGGCGCGTCCATGGTCGACGACGCCAACCCGGTGCGTGATTTCGTCAACCATGTGCCCGAGATGGAAGGCTTCCACCGCCGCTACATGGCCGGCAACAAGGCCTGTCGCCTGTGGGCCGCCATGGTCCGCGAGATGGACGTGGAGATGATCGTGCCGCAACACGGCCGGCCCTTCGTGGGCAAGGAGATGATCAGTGCCTTCCTCTACTGGATCGAGAACCTGCAATGCGGCCTCGACCTGATGGGCCCGGACGATTACCGTCTGCCCCGCTGAACACTGACCTTTCGCGCCGAATGTCCCCGCAAGCGGCACGTTCGGCGCTTTTTAGCGTCATATTCCCCGTGCTACGGTTCCGCCTCCGCTGACAACAAGAGGCTGACCAATGCCCGTCCCGCTGCTGCGATTCCTGAGCCTGGCACTCGGCCTCTGCGCCGCCACGCTCGCCCACGCCGAAACCTGGCCCGGTGCCGAATGGGCCCAGGGCGCCAAACCCTCCGGCGCCGCCCTCGACGCCTTCGAGGCCTATGCCTTCCCCACCCGTGACGATGCCCAGCGCAAGGGCGTGCGCACCGACGCCGTGGTGGTGATCCGCGATGGCGAACTCATCTACGAGCGCTATGCCGGCCCCACCCGCGCCGAGACGCCGCACCTCACCTGGTCGGTGAGCAAGAGCCTGCTCGCCGCCACCCTGGGCGTGGCCTATGGCGAAGGCCGCTTCAAGCTCGACGACCCGGTCGCCCGCCACTACCCGGCCTTCGCCGGCCATGGTGCGGTGCAGATGAACCACCTGCTGCACTGGGCCTCGGGCCTCGCCTGGCAGGAGGACTACGAATACGCGCCGCTGAAGTCCTCGGTGGTGGCCATGCTCTACACCCGGGGCCGTGGCGATATGGCCGCCTTCGCCGCCGCGCACCCGCTGGATGCCGTGCCCGGCAAGCGCTTCCGCTACTCCAGTGGCGACACCAACGTGCTCTCCGCCGCGCTCAGGGGCATGGTCGGGGATGCCTACAAGGACTACCCCTGGACCGCGCTGTTCGACCCCCTGGGCATCCGCTCGGCGGTGTGGGAAACCGACGCCGCCGGCACCTTCGTCGGGTCGTCCTATGCCTACATGAGCGCCCGTGACCTCGCCCGCGTCGGCCTGCTGATGCAACGCGACGGCCGCTGGGTCGACCGCCAGTTGCTGCCGAAGGAATGGGTGGCGTTCAACCGTAAGCCCTTCGCCGAATTCCATACCGACCCCAAGGCCCCCGGCGACGCCGTGCCAGGCGGCCACTGGTGGCTCAACGCGGTGGTGGCGGGCAGTGCCAAGCCCTGGCCAGACGCCCCGGAAGACACCTTCGCCGCCCTCGGTCACTGGGGCCAGGCGCTCTACGTGCTGCCGGCGCAGAAACTGGTGATCGTGCGCTTCGCCGATGACCGCGACGGCAGCTACCAGCACAATGCGTTCCTCAAGCTGGCCCAGGCCGCCTTCGCCCAGGAGGTGCAGCCATGATCCGCCGCCACCCCATCCTCGCCATCCTGGCCCTGCTGCTTCTGGTGCTGGCCGGCCTCGCCTGGCAGAACCGCGTCCACATCCAGGCCTTCCCCGGCATCATCAGCGCCTACACCGCCAAGGAGTACTGCTCCTGCCGCTACGTCATGGACAACCCGGCGGACTACTGCCAGGGCTACGTGAAGCAGTACGTGCCCACCAGCGCCTTCCTCGATGACGCCGCCGCCAAGCGCGTGACCTCGCGCGGCCTCGGCGCCACCTCCACTGCCGCCTGGCTCGGCCCGCGCCAGGGCTGCCAGTTGCTGCCGCAGGCGGACAGCCTGCCCTGATGAGCGCTGGCCCGGCCCGCCCGAAGAAGTGCGGTGGGCTGAAGCCCACCCTACGCCCACCCTGCGCTCGCTATGTGCCCGTGCTGCGAAGCGCTTCGCGAGTTTCGTAGGATGGGTAGAGCGCAGCGAAACCCATCAGTACGCCATTCGATTCACCCCTCGAAACGGCTGCTCTCGTCACGGTCGCGTGGGTAATGCCGGGCGAGAGGGAAAGGCGGCAGCCATGTCTCACGGCGCACCGTCCACAGCTCGTAGGTCGGTTGCAGCTGGTCGGGGGCGTCCAGGGCGCCGAGGTTCACCTCGATCTCGTCGCCGCTGCGTCCGAATACCGAGGAGCCGCATGTGGGGCAGAAGCAGCGCCCGGCGTACTCGCCCACCACGCCCTCGATCGCCACCGCGTCCACGGGGAAGATCGCCGAGGTGTGGAACAGCGCGCCGTGGTGCTTGCGGCAGTCCAGGCAGTGGCACAGGCCGACCCGATACGGGCGCCCGGAGGCGACGATGCGCACCGCGCCGCACAGGCAACCACCGGTGAATCGTTCCATGGCGAATCTCCTCTGAAGATGGACTGAGGCATTCCTTATAGCGGGCCCAGGCCCCGTGTGGCCAAGCGGTGGCGCCCTGTTCCACCCTGCGGAACCGTCTTCGATTGTCCTCCTCGCCCCGTGGCGCTTGACTGGCGCCGGGCCGCCTTCCCGGGCGGCCATGACGAGGAGAACAACAACAATGACCCGTTACGCGCACATCCCTGCCTGGCTCAATGGCATCGACGACGAGTTGCGCCGCCTGCGCCAGGACATCCACGCCCACCCCGAGCTGGGCTTCGAGGAAACCCGCACCGCCGGACTGGTGGCCCGTGCCCTGGAAGGCTGGGGCTACGAGGTGCACCGGGGCGTCGGCCGCACCGGCGTGGTCGGCGTGCTGCGCCGGGGTGACGGCAGGCGGCGCCTGGGGTTGCGCGCCGACATGGATGCGTTGCCGATCATCGAGGCCACCGGTGTCGCCCACGCCAGCCGTCATCCCGGTTGCATGCATGCCTGCGGCCACGACGGCCACACCGCGATGCTGCTGGGGGCCGCGCGCTACCTGGCCGAGGCGGGGCGCTTCGACGGCACCCTCAACCTGATCTTCCAGCCCGCCGAGGAAGGGCAGGGCGGTGCCGAGGCGATGCTCGCCGACGGCCTGCTGGAACGCTTCCCCTGCGATGCGCTGTTCGCCATGCACAACATGCCGGGGCTGGAGGCAGGGCGCATGGCCTTCCGCGCCGGGCCGGTGATGGCCTCCCAGGACCTGCTGGAGGTCACCCTGGAAGGCGTCGGCGGCCACGGCTCCATGCCGCACCTGTGCGTCGACCCGCTGGTGGCCGCCGCCGATATCGTCATGGCCCTGCAGACGGTGGTGGCGCGCAACATCGATGCGCAACGCGCCGCCGTGGTCACCGTGGGTGCGCTGCAGGCGGGGGAGGCGGCCAACGTCGTCCCGCAGAGCGCCTTGCTGCGCCTGAGCCTGCGGGCGCTCGACCCGGAGGTGCGCGAGCTGCAGCTGCAGCGGGTCACCGCGATCATCCGCGGGCATGCCGCGAGCCACGGTTGCCGCGTGGCCATCGAGCACCGCCCGGCGTACCCGGTGACGGTCAACCATGCGGCCGAGACCGCCTTCGCCCGCGACGTGGCCTCAGGGCTGCTGGGGGAGGGCGCGGTGCAGGAGGCGCAAACGCTGATGGGCAGCGAGGACTTCGGCTGGATGCTGCAACGCTGCCCCGGCAGCTACCTGATGATCGGCAACGGCGAGGGGCCGATGGTCCACAACCCCGGCTACGACTTCAACGACGACATCCTCGTGCGCGGCGCGGCCTATTGGGCCGCCCTGGCGGAGGCCTGGCTCCAGGCCGCACGCAGCGACCTGCCCAGCAGCGCGACCCCCGCCCACGCCTGAGCCCAGGAGGCCCACCATGCACACGCCAACCCGCGGCGCCTCGCGCGGCCGCCAGGTGACCGCTGCCGTCATCGGCAACGCCCTCGAGTGGTACGACTTCATCGTCTACGGCTTCCTGGCGAGCATCATCGCCAGGTTGTTCTTCCCTTCCGATAACGAATACGCCTCGCTGCTGATGGCCCTGGCCACCTTCGGCGTCGGCTTCTTCATGCGCCCGGTCGGTGGCGTGCTGCTGGGCCTCTATGCCGACCGCAAGGGACGCAAGGCGGCGATGCAGCTGATCATCCTGCTGATGACCTTCTCCATCGCCCTGATCGCCTTCGCCCCGGACTACGCCGCCATCGGCCTGGGTGCGCCGCTGCTGATCGTGGTCGCGCGGATGATCCAGGGCTTCGCCACCGGCGGCGAGTACGCCAGCGCCACGGCCTTCCTGGTGGAGTGCGCGCCGGCCCATCGCCGTGGCCTGTATGGCTCGTGGCAGCTGTTCGGCCAGTGCCTGGCGGTGTTCGCCGGCTCCGGGATGGGCGCCCTGGTCACTCACAGCCTCTCGCCCGAGGCACTGGACAGCTGGGGCTGGCGCCTGCCCTTCGTCATCGGCCTGCTGATCGGCCCGGTGGGGCTGTGGATGCGCCGGCACATGGAGGAGACCGAAGCCTTCCTCGAAAGCCGTGCCAGCCAGGGGGGTGAGAATATCGGCCTGGGGCGGCTGCTGCGGGACAACCGGCGAGGCGTGCTGGTGACCCTGGGCAACACCATCAGCGGCACCGTGGCCTTCTACGTGGTGCTGGTGAACATGCCGACCTTCGCCCACAAGCAGCTCGGCCTGCCGCTGGACCAGGTGTTCATGGTGCAGATGGCGGCGGTGGCGCTGATGACCCTGGTGATCCCCATCGCCGGTGCGCTCTCGGACCTCTACGGTCGCCGGCCGGTGCTGCTGGCCGGCACCTTCGCTTTCCTGGTGCTGGTCTACCCGCTGTTTGCCTGGGTGGCGGCGGCGCCCAGCCTGGAGCGCCTGCTGGTGATGCAGCTGCTGCTGTGCGCCGCCATCGGCACCCTCTACGGACCGGGCCCCACCGCCGGCGCGGAGCAATTCCCCACCGGGGTGCGCTCCACCGGGCTGGCGCTGTCGAACAACCTGGGGGTGATGCTCTTCGGCGGCTTCGCACCCTTCATCGTCACCTGGCTGACCCAGGTCGCCGATGATCCGGTCGCCCCGGCCTATTACGTCCTCTTCGCCGCCGGCATCGGGCTGGTCGCGGCCTGGAACCTGCGCGAAGGGGCCCCGGCCGCGCTGGAGCGTCGCGAGCGGCGCCGGCTGCTGGCCCACGCCACACGGAGGCTGGTCGAATGAGCCGTTGCGGACGTCCCCTGACCGAGCGCGTCGCCCAGGCCGCGGGGGGCGACCCCACGCCCGCGAGCGGCGGGCCCGATGCTTGCAGCGCTGCCCAACGGCGCTGCAAGGTTGGGCCCGAGCGGGGCCCACCGAGGCGGGCCCGTTGCGTGCAGGAGTCGGGCGTGACCTCGGCGGGCGAGGGGGAGGCGCAGATGCGCAGCAGAGAAGAAAGCGGCACCGTGCGCTCGGTGGAGCGTGCCCTGGCCATCGTCGAGCTGCTGGGGGAACACGATTCGCTGGGGCTGGAGGAGCTGCACTACCTGACCGGCCTGCCCAAGGCCACCGTCTCGCGGCTGTTGCATACGCTGCTCGAGCAGGGCTGGCTGTATCGCGGCCTGTGCGACCGGCGTTACCGGCTCAGCGCCCAGCGCCTGTTCGGCGACCCGGACCAGCGCTTCGCCCGCCAGCTGGTGGAACGGGCCTCGCCCCTGCTCAGCGCACTGGCCGAGCGCACCGGCCTGGTGGCCGACCTGTCGTTCTTCGACGGGGACGACCTGCACGTGGTGGAGAGTGCGGTGCCCGAGGTGTTGCGCCGACGCTACCCCAGCAACCGCCTGGTGGTGGGGCTGAAGGCCAGCCTCGCCGATTCCGCCATGGGCCGCGCCTGCCTCGCCACCCTCGGTGACGAGGAGCTGCAACGCCTCGCCAGGCGCCACGCGCTGCCGGACGAGACGCTGCGGCTCGCCCATCGGCAGACCCATGACCAAGGCTTCGGCGAGCGCATCGAAGGCTCCTGGGAATACTCGGTGCGCCTGCCCTTCCTGATCCGCGCGGTGGCCCTGCCGGTGTACCGCCAGGGCCGCCCGGTGGGCAGCGTGGCGCTGCACTGGCCGAGGGACCAGGACAGCGTCGAGCGGGTCAGCCGGCGGCATCTGGACGACCTCGCCGAGGCCGTCGACGACCTGCAGCGCAGCCTCGGCTGAGGCCGCGCACCCGCCGCCCCGTTCCGTGGGGCGGAACCCAATTCGATTGCCCTTCCCGGCCCCGGATCGACAATGGAGCCTGCCCGTCCGGACGGCATCCACCTCATCCAGAACAACAAGAAGGACATGAGATGAACATGCTCGACAAGGGCCTGGCGGGCGCCGCCTGCCTGCTGCTCACCAGCCTGTGCCAGGGCGGCACCTTCCTCGACGACAGCAAGCTCGCCGTGCGCTACAGCCAGTACTACTGGAAGGAGAGCAACGGCGGCGAGGTCGGCCCCGTGCGGGACGAATGGGTGCAGGCCACGCTGCTCAGCTTCAACTCCGGCTGGTACCGCGAGGTGCTGGGATTCGACTACGCCTACGGGCTGGCCGACGACCTGCACGTGGGGCGCGACGCCACCAGCATCAGCAACCTGGAGGCGGGCCATTCGGTGCAGTCGCCCCATGGCATCGCCAAGCCGGTGGAGGCCTACCTGCGGGCACGCCTGGCCGGCGAGCCGGGCGAGCTGCAACTGGGGCTGGGCAAGAAGAGCCGGCGCTACGCCCAGTACTACGACGACCCCTTCAGCCGCGTCCTGCCGCCCTCCACCCTGGGGGCGGACGTGGAGTTCCGCCGCCCCGGCCTGGAGCTGCGCTACAGCCGCATCGAGGGCTTCAGCGCGCGCAACGAATCGGGCTGGGCGGACGGCCTGACCAACTTCCGCGGCCGGAAGATCGACGCCCTGCACCTGTTCGCCCTGGGCCTGGACCTACCCGGCGCCGGCACGCTGAAGCTGGAATACAGCGAGTCGGAGGACTACCTGCGGGTGGGCTCGGCGAAGCTCGAACGCAGCGTCGAGCTGGGCGGGGAGCGCTTCCTCGACCTCCATGCCACCCTCGGCGCCCAGCAGGATGCCGGGCGGCTGTTCGACTACGGCGGCGTCACCGGCCTCTACGACGCCACCTCGTCGCACCGGGCGCGCTACCTGGACCTCTCCGCGCGCATGCGCTGGCCGCACCACTACCTGGGCATGACCTGGAACCAGGTGCGGGGCGACGACTTCGACCGCTTCTTCTTCAGCCAGGACCACGGCACCTGGAACAGCAGCGCCAAGCTGTTCTACCTGTTCGGTGCCGAGGACGAGGCGATGTTCAAGCTGGTGGCCGGCACCGACTTCGCGGCGCTGGGCCTGCCGGGGTTGCGCCTGGACGGCCACTACGCCTTCTCCGACCATGCGGCGGGGTACGACGGCTTCTCCCGGCGGGAATTCCAGGGCGTGCTGCAATACCGCTTCGCCGGCCTGCTCGACGGCCTCAGCCTGGCCTGGCTGCACAACGAGTTCCACACCAAGGGGCGTGCCGACGGGGTCACCCGCTTCACCACCTCGCGGGGGCCCGCCGGCATCATCACCCACAACGCGGAACGCCTTTACCTGAACTACGTCTATAGCTTCTGATCGGCTGGCCGGGACCCTCCCGGCCGCCTCCCTCCTCGCGGGGCGGGCGCCGACCCCATGAGCGTTCGCCGCCCCGTGCCTGTGGTTTGCAGGCGCACCGACTGCCGGTTTAAGGTGGCGCGATTGTGCGACAGGAGCCCGCATGGCCAAGCTATTCCCCCTCATTCCCGCCCTGCTCGGCGCCCTTGCGCTGCCGGTGCAGGCCGATTGGTACCTGGACAACGAGTCCTCGCGCCTCTCCTTCATCTCCACCAAGGGCGGCAACCTCTCCGAGGTCCACCGCTTCCTCACCCTGCACGGCAACATCGCCGACAGCGGCAAGGCGCACCTGCGCGTCGAACTGGAGTCGGTGAGCACCGGCATCCCGCTGCGGGACCAGCGCCTGCGCGACCTGTTCTTCGAGATCGAGCGCAACCCCGAGGCCGAGGTCTTCGCCCAGCTCGACCTGCGCCCCATCACCGACCTCGCCCCCGGCGCCCAGCTGGAGCTGCGCCTGCCGCTGAAGGTGAAGCTGCACGGCCGCGAGCACGAGTACATGGCCGAGCTGCTGGCCACGCGCCTGGACGATCGCCGCTTCCAGGTGGTGACCCTGGCGCCCCTGGTGCTGCAGGTGGAGGACTTCGGCCTCACCGAGTCCCTCGGCATGCTGCGCGAGATGGCCGGGCTGCCCTCCATCAGCCTCTCGGTGCCGGTGGGTGCCGTGCTGATCTTCACCGCGCGCTGATGGGCCACATCTTCCCCTGGAAATCCGGCAACCGCTTCGAGCTGCTGATCGACGGGCCGAGCTTCTTCCCCGCGATGCTCACCGACATCGCCCGGGCCGAGCACCACGTGTCCCTGGAGCTCTACCTGGTGGAAGACGGTCGCTGCAGCGAGGCGCTGGTCGAGGCGCTGTGCCTGGCCGCGCAGCGCGGGGTGAAGGTGCGTTGCCTGTTCGACGGCTTCGGCAGCAAGAAGCTCGGCAGCGCCCTGCGCCAGCGCATGGTGCTGGCCGGCGTGCAGCTGCAGTTCTACAACCCGGTGCGCTGGCGGCGCGGGGTGCGCAATTTCTATCGCGACCACCGCAAGGTGCTGGTGGTGGACGACCGCGTCGCCTACGTGGGCGGCACCGGCTCCACCGACGAGTTCTGGGAGCCCGAGCAGCCCGAGAGCCGCTGGCACGAGGTGATGGTCGCCATCGAGGGGCCGCTGGTGGTGCACTGGAAGCTGATCTTCGACTACCAGTGGCTGGCCAACCTGCATCGCCGGCCCTGGCGCCCCGACGAGGCCCCGGGCCTGGAGCGCCTGCCGCCGCTGCCCTCCGCCGGCATCGGCATGGGCCGGGTGGCCTACGCCGACGCCCGCCAGCACTGGGACATCGTGCAGTCGCTGGTGCGCAGCATCCGCAACGCCAAGACCCGCATCTGGCTGGCTACGCCGTATTTCCTGCCGAGCTGGAAGGTCCGCCGCGCACTGCTCAAGGCCGCGCGGCGTGGTGTCGACGTGCGCCTGCTGCTGACCAGCCGCAACACCGATCACCCGCCGGTGCGCTTCGCCGGCCAGCGCTATTACCCGCGCCTGTTGCGCGCCGGGCTGCGCATCTTCGAGTACCAGCCGCGCTTCCTGCACCTGAAGATGGTGCTGGTGGACGACTGGGTGAGCGTCGGGTCCTGCAACTTCGACCACTGGAACCTGCGCTTCAACCTGGAAGCCAACCTGGAGGCGCTGGACCGTCACTTCACCGCCGAGGTGGCCGCCAGCCTGAGCCGCGACTTCGACGACAGCCGCGAGATCACCCTCGAGGCCTGGCATGCGCGGCCGTTGATCAAGCGCTTCTACCAGCGGCTCTGGGGCTGGCTCGACCGCCTCGCCGTCAACCTGCTGGACCGCCGTCGCTAGCCGAACCTTTGTCGGGTGTCGGCCGGGCCCGCGCGCCGGCTAATCTCCCCGCATAACCACAACAAGAGATGTGCCCATGCGCCGTCCGCTTCCCGCCCTGTCGCTCCTCGCCCTCCTGCTTGCCGGCTGCTCCACGCCCGGGGCCTTCTTCGGCGCCACCGACGGGCCGGCCTTCGTCGCGCGCACGCCCAGCGATGCCGACCACGCGCTGGTCTACCTCTATCGCCCGCGCAGCGACTGGGCCGACCAGGAGCTGGAGGCGCCGGGCCTGTTCATCAATGGCGAGCTGATCGGCGCGTTGCCGAGCAACGGCTACCTGCCCCTGGAGTTCGAGACCGCCAGCTACCGCCTGGAGATGCGCCGCCCGCTGCTGGGCAGCTACTGGACCTTCTTCGCCGGCGGCCCGCTGGACTTCACCGAGATCACCAGCTTCGCCCTCGACGCCGGGGCCGGCGCCACCTACTACCTGCGCTACGACGAGCTGAACCCGCCGCCGCAGAACGCCGAGCTGCCGCCCCAGGGCGACGGCCCGCTGCAACTGGTGGGTGCCGAGCTGGGTGCCAGCGAGATCGCCGCCACCCGCGAGGTGCACCCGCTGCAGCGCTTCGGTTCCGCCGGCGAGCCGCTGGACGACCTGTAGTAGCCGCCTGTTACCCGGTGCGGGGAGGGCGGGCGGATACTTCGTCTACCCTTTGAATCCTCGAAGGCCCCACACGGAGGAACCCGCCATGGCGGCGAAGAAGATCCTGATGCTGGTCGGCGACTACGCCGAAGACTACGAAACCATGGTGCCCTTCCAGGCCCTGCTGATGGTCGGCCACGCCGTGCATGCGGTGTGCCCGGACAAGCGTGCCGGCCAGAGCGTGCGCACCGCCATCCACGACTTCGAGGGCGACCAGACCTACAGCGAGAAGCCGGGCCACAACTTCGCGCTGAACTTCGACTTCGACAAGGTCCGTGCCGAGGACTACGACGCCCTGCTGGTCCCCGGTGGCCGCGCCCCCGAGTACCTGCGCCTGAACGCCCGGGTCATCGAACTGGTGAAGGCCTTCGACGCCGCGGGCAAACCCATCGCCGCCGTCTGCCACGGCGCCCAGCTGCTGGCGGCCGCCGGCGTGCTCAAGGGCCGCGCCTGCAGCGCCTACCCGGCCTGTGGCCCGGAAGTGACCCTGGCCGGTGGCGATTACGTGGACATCCCCGTGGACCAGGCCCACGTCGACGGCAACCTGGTCACCGCCCCCGCCTGGCCCGCGCACCCGGCCTGGCTGGCGAAATTCCTCGAGGTGCTGGGTACGCGCATCACCCTGTGAGGATGCGGGCCGCAGGCCCGTGCTCTTCACCGGGTCCCCGCGTGCGCGGGGATGACGGGGCCTGGCACCATACAGGCGACCGCCATCCTCGCGAACGTGGATGCCGGCCCACGGCCATGGCTCCGCGCGATGGGTTTCGCTTCGCTCTACGCCATCCTGCGCGAGCCACCTCCGTGCGGGGCGTTCGATGCACAATGGCGATGCCGCGCACCGCCTGGCGAATGAATTCGCCCCTACAGGTTTTCCAGGCCACATTCGAAAAGGACCCCGCTCCATGTGCGAACTCTATGTAAAGGCCGACCCGATCCTCTACGAGTCCCGCTCGCGCTCGCTGCGCATCCGCGGCGTGGTGACCACGCTACGGCTGGAGAACCAGTTCTGGGACATCCTGCGGGAGATCGCCGAGGTGGACGGCATGACCACCAACCAACTGATCACCAAGCTCTACGAGGAAGTCATGGACTACCGCGGCGAGGTGGTGAACTTCGCCTCCTTCCTGCGGGTGAGCTGCACCCGCTACCTGGCCCAGCGCGCCGCGCCGGCCAACCTGGCACTGCTGCCGCGGCGGGCTGGCTGAAACTTGCGGCGGTCGGCGGAATTCCCTGACCGGCCGGTCTAGGCTGTTAGCGCGCGTGGCAGGGATGCCTTGGCCGCGCGCCTGCCAGTCGCCGTCGTGGCTGGAGTCCAGATCCCAGGAGTTACTTTCATGGCTGCCAAACGCCTCTTTTCCGTTTCCCTCCTCGCCGCCTGCCTGCTGGCCGGCACCAGCGCCTTCGCCGACCCGTCCCTGGCCGAGCGCCGCGCCATCACCGCCTACCAGGAAGGCCCCTACGTCGAGCAGCTGAAGGCCATCCAGGCCGCCGCCGGCTTCGAGGTGCCGCTGGACGTGCAGTGGAACAGCATCGCGCTGCCTGACCAGTCGCAGAACTACACCCAGGACGGCTTCTGGAAGCAGGTCTACTTCACCCCGCTGGAGAAGGCCTTCGCCTCCGTGGCCGTGGACGACATGGGCAAGCAGGCGCTCAAGGCCAAGCTGAGCAAGGTGGTGGTGCGTTACGACGAGGCCACCGCGCCCTCCAGCAACTACCCCGATGGCGTCGCCTTCGACGGCGGCGTGCTGAGCCTGAACTTCAAGCCCTTCACCAACGTCGACGACGTCGATGCCCGCGCCGAGGCGATCCAGAAGGCGCTGGAAGCCAAGCTCTGATCCTGCCGGGCCGGCCCGCAACCGGGCTGGCCCTTCTCCTGCGCGCGGGCTTTTGCGCGGGGCGTCGCGGCGTTTAAGCTGCGTCATCCCCTCCGCCCGGCGCGTCCCCGATGTACAAGCTGCCCACCACGGCCACCGCGCCGTTCTGCCCCTCCGCCGTCAGCCACAGCGTGGCGGTGCCGGCCAACGCGTCCCTTGGGCGCAAGCTCATGCTCTTCGTCGGCCCCGGCCTGCTGGTGTCGGTGGGCTACATGGACCCGGGCAACTGGGCGACCGCCATCGAGGCCGGTTCGCGCTTCGGCTATGCGCTGCTGTTCGTGGTGGTGCTGGCGAGCTTCTCGGGCATGTTGCTGCAGAGCCTCTGTTCGCGCCTGGGCATCGCCACCGGGCGCGACCTGGCGCAGCTCTCGCGGGAGCGCTACCGCCCCGTCGTGGCGCGCGGGCAATGGCTGCTCGCCGAGCTGTCGATCATTGCCACCGACCTGGCCGAGGTGCTCGGCGCGGCGCTGGCCTTCCACCTGCTGCTGGGGGTGTCGATCACCACGGGCGTGGTGCTGACCGCCTTCGACACGCTGATCGTCCTCGCCCTGCAGGGCGCCAATTTCCGCCGCCTGGAAGCCATAGTGCTGGGGCTGATCACCACCATCGGCGCGTGTTTCTTCGTCGAGCTGGTACTGATCAAGCCCCATTGGCCGGACGTCGCCGCCGGGCTGCGTCCCTCCTGGGACGTGCTCTCCAGCCAGGAACCGCTGTACCTGGCGATCGGCATCCTCGGCGCCACGGTGATGCCGCACAACCTCTACCTGCATTCGTCCGTGGTGCAGACCCGGGTCAATGGCGACGACGAGGCGAGCAAGCGCAGTGCTATCCGGTTCTCCCGCCTCGACACCATCGGCTCGCTGTCCCTGGCGCTGCTGGTCAACGCGGCGATCATGATCCTCGCGGCGGCGGCTTTCCACGGCAGCGGCCACACCGAGGTGGTGGAGATCCAGGACGCCTACCACCTGCTCGACCCCCTGGTGGGCGGGGCGCTGGCCAGCTTCCTGTTCGGCTTCGCGCTGCTGGCGGCGGGGCAGAGCTCCACCTTCACCGGCACCATCGCCGGCCAGGTGGTGATGGAGGGCTTCCTGCAAGCGAAGATCCCCTGCTGGCAGCGCCGCCTGATCACCCGCGCCCTGGCGCTGGTGCCGGCGCTGGTCGGCGTCATCTGGCTGGGGGAGGGCGCGGTGGGCAAGCTGCTGGTGCTGAGCCAGGTGGTGCTGAGCCTGCAACTGCCGTTCGCCCTCTGGCCGCTGATCCGCTTCACCAGTGACCGCCGGCTGATGGGGCCGTTCGCCAACAGCCGCCTGGTGGCGAGCATCGCCTGGAGCCTGTTCGGGCTGATCTCCCTGGCCAACCTGACGCTGCTGTATTTCTGGATGGCCTGACCGGCAGGCAGGCGTGTTTCAGAGGCCGGGGTCGACCGCCGTCGGGCAGCCGCCCAGGGCCTGCAACTCGTCCAGGGGCACGCCGGCCTGGACGAAGGATTCGCAGCCCGCCGGCAGCACCGGCAACATCGCCGCGGGTTCGACGTCGACGGCACGGATGGCCGCATCCGGGGCCCGGAGCGCGCGCCCCTGGATCACCAGTTCGCCCACCTGAATACCGCGCCGCAGCAGCAGGCGATCCCGCTCCACGGCCAGCACCTCGATGCCATCGGGCAGCCGGTCGCCGGCCTGCACGCTGAGCAGCCTGCCGTCGTCGAGGCTGAGCGATGCCAGGCCCTGGCCGTCGCCCCGGCTGAAGACGCTGTACAGGCGCCAGCCGTCGAGGCCCGCCAGCGGGCGGGGCGCAGGGTAGGGCTTCAGCGACAGGGGGGCGGGTTCGGCGAGCAGTGCCTGGGGCAGCTGCACCGCCGAGACGGGCGCGCTCAGCAGCAGGGCCGCCAGCAGCGCTCGGCTGCGGCGGCCGCCACGGGTGGCGACGCTAGGGCGCGGTGCGGCTGGCACGTTGCTCGGCATAGGCCATGAACAGGTTCAGGTTGCGGCTCTGCAGCAGCGGGAACAGCCCGTTGTCGTTGAGCGTCGGCCCGTACCACTTCTGGTTGCCACCGCCGGTGCAGCCGTAGGTGATCAGCTTGCCGCGCCCGTCGGTGAGGTAGCCCCCGGAAAGGTCCATGCAGCGGTTGCCGTATTTCAGCTGCGGCAGGGCGGAGAAGTCCCAGGCCTGGGCGTCGACCTGGCTGTCGCAGGTGCTGAGGCCGATGTCGCCGTTGGCGGTCAGGCACTGCGTCGGCTGGGCCGCGCTATGGATGCGGCCACCGGCATCGACCCGCCATTTTTCGTCGATCGCCCCGGTGCACTGGGCCTTGGCGGCGACGTAGGGCCTCCAGGCGCCATCGACCTGTTCGATGCGCACGCAGTTGCCGTTGCTCATGGCCAGCGGTTGGGCCGGCGGCAGCAGCGGAGTGGCGTCGAGTTGCAGGGTGGCCAGCAGGGTGTCGAGCGCCCTGGCGGCCTCGGCGTCGCTGGCCAGGCGGCTGCCGTAGGCATCCAGCCAGCGGTTCAGGCGCTGGGCCTTCGCCTGCTGTTGGTTGAGGCGTTGCAGCACCTCCCGGGCCGCACCGGAGAGGCCGTCGGGGCGGTCGCTGTAGCTGTCGAAGAGCACGCGCGCTTCGCCCTTGAGCGTCGGCACCGCCTGCCCGGCGAGGGCGGCGAGGGCGCTGTCCAGCTTCGGCAGTTCCACCTCGCGCAGCGCGTCGAAGCGTGCGTCACGACCGACGATGACGGCGGGTGCCATCGCCGGCATCCCCTGGGGAATGATCAGGCTGGCCAGCTCGGTGGTGGCGGCGCCGGCCGTGTCGCGGCATTGCAGGGCCGCCGCGACGGGTTGTTCGGCCTGGGCCAGGTTGACGTGCAGCTTGTTGGCATTGCTGCCCATGCGCGTGGGAGCGACGGCGATGCGCTGGGTCCTGTCGTTGGCGAAGCTGACCTCCAGCCAGCATTGCCGGCTGGTGGCGGCGGCGTTTGGCGGCGGCAGGTCGTAGACCTGGCCCCAGTTGCCGCGCAGGGCCGGGTAGAGCACGGCGGCGCCTGTCTCCGGGTCGTAGCCGCCAAGCAGGGTGATGACCGGGACGCCGAACAGGCGCGGCTTGCGGTAGTTGCCGTCGGCGCTGTCGTACCAGACGTTGCGGGAGGTCGGCGTCTTCGGCTGGAACACCTCCATCTTGCGGCTCGTGGCGTCCCACTTGCGGTAGCCGGTGGGGGAGTCGGGGGCCCAGACGGCGCGGTTCAGCGCTGGCTGGATCTTCTGCCTGGTGCTGTAGCCGGTGTAGTGGGTGTAGCGCGACAGGCCGCTGGCGAAGTTGCCGCCGGCCATGGCGTCGGTGGCGAAGCTGTAGGCATCGGCGTAGATCGGCATGCCGTTGAGGCCGCCGGTCTTGGCGCGGGTCCAGTGCAGGTTGGCGCGCATGCGCTTGCGGTAGGCGATGTAGCCCCAGCCGCTGTCCTGGTGATGCCCGGACCAGAAGTAGTTGTCGCCGCTCTGCCCGGGGTAGTGGCCGAGGCCGTAGTGGTGGCCGATCTCGTGGCTGAATTCGTTCCCCACCGAGTCGATCAGGGTGAGGATGCCGTTGCCGCCGCTGAGGCCATGGTTGACGGTGCCGTTGCTGTACAGGCCGCGGGCGTGGTGGATGACCGCCGAGTTGGTCAGTTGCGGCTGCTCCTGGCTGGCCATGCCGGCGCTGGTGATGCCCCAGTTGGCCAGGTTGATGCCGGTGCTGAAGGTGGACTTGGCAGTGTTCTCGCGCATGTCGCCGCTGTAGACGTCGCCGGTGGTGGCGCTCACCTGGCCCTGGTCGGCGTCGTAGATCGTGCCGTTGGCCACCATCACCTTGCGCAGCAGCACGTCCTCGTACCGGCTGGCCACCATGCGGGCGATGGGCACGGTCTGGAAGTAGTCGGTGGCGGCCTGGGCCGGCTGGGTGTTGAACCAGTGCTGGCCGCCCGGGACCTCGGGGGTGAGCATGCCGATGCGAATGGCCTGGACCAGCAGCTCGGCGGGCGGGGCGAAGTCGAAGGCCTCGGCGCCGCGCTGGCCGCTGCGGCCCCGGTCGTCGCTGAGCTGCAGGCTCATGCCGGGCACCACCCAGTCCCAGGGCAGCACGGCGGACCAGGCGCGGCGCGAATACACCACGTCGGGGCGGGCGTCGCTGCCGGTGCGGTCGGCACGGTAGAGCTCGTCGGGGTGGCGCAGCGTCAGGTCACCCTTGAGGGCGCCGTCCACCAGCACCTGCACGCGCAGGGACCTGGGCAGGGGCTGGTCCGGGGCGGGGGTGACCAGCAGCAGGGCTTCGCGCTCGCTGGTCAGGCGCGGCATGTTCTTCGCTTCGTTGCCTTGTGGGTCCACCGAGTGGCTCTGCACGAACTGCAGCATCGCCGCAAGGGTGCCGGTGAGGTCGTTGCGCACGGGGCGGGTCTGGCCGTCGGCGGTCTGGTCGTAGAAGCCCCGGGCGTTCACCTCGTCGACCACCGCGGCATCCGGCTCTGGGAAGCGTTCGCCCGGCTGCGTCACGGGCGGTTCGGTGGGCGGGGTCACCGGCGGCGTGACCGGTATCTCGGGGGGCGCGGTCTCGTCCGGCGGCGTGCCCGGCTGGGCGGGCGGCGTGGTGACGCTGCCGGACCCGCCGGTGCCGGGGCTGCTGCCCCCGCCGCCTCCGCCGCCACCCAGATCGAGGCAGCCGGCCAGGCTCAGCAACCCGGAGATAAGAACGATCTTGCGCAACATGGTCCCTCGCTTGTTCACAGTTCGGCGTTGTTGTGGTTGTTCCGTGTGTCCGTTACAGCGCGGTCACCTGGCCGCGATGGCTGGGCAGGGTGGCCGGCAGGTTGTGCAGGGCGCGCTCGGCCAGGTCCGCCTGGGGGTAGTCGCCGTAGAACATGCGGTACCAGTCGCGGCCATCGCGTTGCGAGCGCTGGATGCGCAGGGGCTCCCCGGGGTGGCGGGCCATCAGTGCGCGCATGTACTGCTCGTTGCTGCCTTCGATGAGGTTGATGCTGTAGCGCTTCTCCACCGAGGGGGCGGCAGGCGGCGGGCTGGCCTTGGCGGCGGAAGGGGGGGCGCTGGCCTGGGTGCTGGCGTGCAGGGGCGGTTCGGACGGTGCCGCGTAGGGACGCGCGACGTCGGCCGGCTCGGGCCTGGCGGGGGGCGGCGGGGTGGCTCGCGCCGGGGCTTGCGGTGCCGGCTGCTGGAACAGCTGCACCGGGTCCTGCGGCAGGGCGCGCTGGGCGTCCTTCGTGGCGGTGAGGTGGCGCATGTCCTGGTACTTCTCCTGGCTCAGGTCGGCCAGGCGGGTGCCGTCACGCACCACCCTGGGCCGCAGGAAGACCATGAGGTTGCGCTTGACGTTGACGTCCTTGCTGGAGCGGAACAGGCCGCCGACCAGCGGGACGTCGCCCAGCAGCGGCACCTTGCTTTCGCTGCGTGTCACGTCGTCCTGGATCAGGCCGCCGAGCACGATGACCTGGCCGTTGTCGGCCAGCACGGTGCTCTTGATCATGCGTTTGTTGGTGACCAGGTCGACCGCCCGCGAGGCCGCCCCGGTGCTGGGGGCGATGGAGGAGATCTCCTGCTCGATCACCAGGCGCAGGGTGCCGCCTTCGTTGATGTGCGGGGTGACCTTGAGGGTGACGCCGACATCCTTGCGCTCGATGGTGGTGAAGGGGTTGTTGGCCCCGGCGGCGTCGGTGGTGTAGGAGCCGGTCTGGAAGGGCACGTTCTGGCCGACGAGGATCTCGGCCTGCTGGTTGTCGAGGGTGAGCAGGCTGGGGGTGGACAGCAGGTTGCTGTGGCCGCTGGCCGACAGCGCGGTGATAAGGGCGCCGAAGTTGTCGTTGCCGATGCCGACGATGGCGCCGTCGGGCAGGTTGACCGGGGTCTTGGCTTCGATGGCGCCGAGCAGGGTGCCCACCGACAGTCCGGTGTTGCTGAAGTTGGTGCCGCCGATGGGGCCGCTGTCGGAACGGCCGTCGATGGCCCACTGCACGCCGAGCGCTTCGCTGACGTCGCCGGACATCTCGACGATGGCGGCTTCCACCAGCACCTGGGCCCGGGGAACGTCGAGCTGGTGTATCAGCTCTTCCAGCTGGCTGACCATGTCGGGCTCGGCCATCAGGATGAGGGCGTTGAGCCCTTCGTCGGCACGGATCAGCACCGGCGCCTGGGTGGTGGTGGGCGAGGTGGCGCCGCGCAGTTGCTCGGACAGGTCGCTGAGGGTCTTGGCCAGGTCCTTGGCGTCGCCGTGGCGCAGGCGCACCACCCGGGTGTTGGCGGAGCGCACGGGCGCCGTGTCCAGTTGGCGGGCCATCTTCAGCAGGCGCTCGCGGGCTTCGGGCGGGCCCAGCAGCAGCAGGCGGTTGGTGCGCGGGTCGGCGATCACCTGGGCGTTGCCGTTGCCGACGGCCTGACCCCGGCGCAGGCTTTCCTGGAGCATGGCGGCCACGTCCTTGGCCCAGGCGTGCTGCATGTCGTAGAACACGCTGTCGTCGGCGCCGGCCCGGTCAAGCTGGGTGATCAGGGCGATCAGCCGCTCGATGTTGGCGCGCTTGTCGCTGACGATCAGCGAGTTGCTGGAGGGGATGGCCGCCAGGTGGCCGTTCTGCGGCACCAGCGGGCGGATCAGCGGGAGCAGTTCGTTGACCGGGGTCTGCTGCACTTGCAGCAGGCGCGTCTCGAGGGTTTCCGGCCCGCTGCCGACGGGGCTGTTGGCGACGCTGCGACCGTCGATGTCGGGAACGATGCGCGCCTGGTTGCCCTGGGCGATCACGCTGTAGCCGTGGGTGCTCATCACCGAGAGGAACAGCTGGTAGACCTCGCTGAGGGTCAGTGGTGACTCGGAGATGACGGTGACCTGGCCCTTGACGCGCGGGTCCAGCACCAGCGTCTGGCCGCTGATGCCCGCCACCAGTTCGGTGAAGTCCTGGATGTCGGCATCGCGCATGTTGATGGTCCAGCGTTCTTCGCTGCCGTCAGCGGGCGGTTGCGCCATCGCCAGGGGGCAGAGCAGCAGGACGATCCAGGCGGCATGACGGAGCCTGGTGCACAGCGTCAGCAGCAGGTAGCGGGCCACCCGCAACGGCGGGAATACGGGTGTGGTACGAAGCATGTGGAAAGCTCGACAGACATCCGCGCATCCGTGCGCCTTGCTGGTTTTCTCTGGAGGGCCCTACCCGGGGCCGAAGGACTGGCGAGAATAAGTAAAGTTGCACGCATGTACTAAAAATCCGCTTGCAACTGTGGGCGGTTTCACACTGTTTATCCTGACCATTCGGTCATGTGCGACTGGTTGGCAGATTGAGGAAAATCCCGGGCGTTGCCCCGCGATGCCGCCTTGTTTTTTTGATGGATCGACCCGGCCTGCAGTGACGGTGGCGCCGATCTGCGCCCATGAAAAAGCCCGGCGCAGGGCCGGGCTTCTTCATGGAGCGGGGAGGCTTACTTCACTTCCACCGCCAGGCTCTCGGCGATCTTCTTGTTCCAGATCGCCGGGCCTGTGATGTGCACCGATTCGCCCTTGGTGTCGACGGCGACGGTGACCGGCATGTCCTTCACCTCGAACTCGTAGATCGCTTCCATGCCCAGTTCGGCGAAGGCCAGGACCTTGGACTTCTTGATCGCCTGGGCCACCAGGTAGGCGGCACCGCCGACGGCCATCAGGTACACGGCCTTGTTGTCCTTGATCGCGTCGATGGCGATGGGGCCGCGCTCGGACTTGCCGATCATGCCCAGCAGGCCGGTCTGCTCGAGGATCTGGCGGGTGAACTTGTCCATGCGGGTGGCGGTGGTGGGGCCTGCAGGGCCGACCACTTCGTCACCGACCGGATCGACCGGGCCGACGTAATAGATGAAGCGCCCCTTGAGGTCCACCGGCAGCTCTTCGCCCTTGTTGAGCATGTCGACCATGCGCTTGTGCGCGGCGTCGCGGCCGGTGAGCATCTTGCCGTTGAGCAGGACGGTCTCGCCCGGCTTCCAGCTCTGCACGTCTTCCGGGGTCAGGGTGTCGAGGTCGACGCGGCGCGCGGAGGGGCCGGCTTCCCAGACGATCTCCGGGTAGGCGTCCAGCGGCGGCGCTTCCAGTTCGGCCGGGCCGGAGCCGTCGAGCACGAAGTGGGCGTGACGGGTGGCGGCGCAGTTGGGGATCATGCACACCGGCAGGGAGGCGGCGTGGGTCGGGTAGTCCATGATCTTCACGTCGAGCACGGTGGTCAGGCCGCCCAGGCCCTGGGCACCGATGCCCAGCTGGTTGACCTTCTCGAACAGCTCCAGGCGCATCTCCTCGATCCTGTTCTGCGGGCCACGGGCTTTCAGCTCATGGATGTCGATGGACTCCATCAGCACTTCCTTGGCCATCACCGCGGCTTTCTCGGCGGTACCGCCGATGCCGATGCCGAGCATGCCCGGCGGGCACCAGCCGGCGCCCATGGTGGGGACGGTCTTGAGGACCCAGTCGACGATGGAGTCGGAGGGGTTGAGCATGGCCATCTTCGACTTGTTCTCGGAGCCGCCGCCCTTGGCCGCGACGTCCACTTCCACGGTGTTGCCGGGGACGATGGAGTAGTGGATGACCGCCGGGGTGTTGTCCTTGGTGTTCTTGCGGGCACCGGCCGGGTCGGCCAGGATCGAGGCGCGCAGCACGTTCTCCGGCAGGTTGTAGGCGCGGCGTACCCCTTCGTTGATCATGTCGTCGACGCTCATGGTGGCGCCATCCCAGCGCACGTCCATGCCGACACGCACGAAAACGGTGACGATGCCGGTGTCCTGGCAGATCGGGCGATGGCCGGTGGCGCACATGCGCGAGTTGATCAGGATCTGCGCCATCGAGTCGCGCGCGGCGGGCGACTCCTCGCGCAGGTATGCCTCGTGCATGGCCTGGATGAAGTCGACGGGGTGGTAATAGGAAATGAACTGCAGGGCGTCGGCGACGCTCTGTATCAGGTCGTCCTGCTTGATCACGGTCATGGGGCGCGCTCCTCTTGAATTCGGGAACATCGGGAAGCGCCGGACCACGACCCGGCGCGCATTGGATTGGGGGTGAAAATGGCGCGGAAGTATACCGCGTGCTCAAGCGTGGGCACACCCGCCGACAGTCGACCTTGGTCGTTGATCGCCCCTCACGCGTCCCCTAGGTTTTTTGTGATCACGGGCGTAGAGTGGCGGCATGGTGCCACTACGGGATGGAGCCCATGAGCACAGCGAGTCAACGGGTCACCCATCGCGCGTTGCAAAGCCTGCTGCTGAAACGCTTCGGCATGGCGGCCTGCACCTATGCCCTTGCCCTCTGCCTGTTCTGGATAGCCGTGCTGGGGAACCTGTACCACGCGACCATCGCCAGTGCGCTGGCCGCCTGCGCTCTGATCGTGCTCTCGCAACTGGTCTTCCTGTTCATTTTCCTCAGCGGCCGCAACCTGGCCTTTCGCGACCCCAGCCTGACCGAGGCACAGGTCCTGGTGGCCCTCGCCTGGCATACCTTGCTGCTGTCCGACCTGGAAGGCGCCCGGGGCGCACTGCTGGTGGTCTATGTGCTGATCATGCTGTTCGGCGTGTTCCAGCTGCAGCCGCGGGTTTTCGTACGGTGCTCGGCCATCGGCTTCTTCGCCTTCACCGGGCTGAACCTGTGGGAGGCGTACCAGATGCGCCTCGCCGAGCCGGCCCTGGCGGTACTGCAAGTGTGCGCGCTGTTCGTGGTGCTGGGCTGGCTGGCCCTGTTCGCCAGCTACGTGCAGGCCCTGCGCCAGCGCATGCGCCAGCGGCGCTTCGCCCTGCAGGCGCACCAGGACACGTTGCGCGGCATGATGCGCCAGCTCGAAGACCTGGTCGCCACCGACGAGCTGACCGGCCTGTTCAACCGCCGTCACTTCCTGCGCCTGGCCACCCGTGAGCTGGAAGCCCTGGCGCCCGGCCGCCAGCACGGCCTGGCGCTGATCGACCTCGATCACTTCAAGCGCATCAACGACATCCACGGCCATGCCGCCGGTGACCGCGTGCTGCAGACCTTCGCCGCCGTGGCGCGGGCCTGCCTGCGCGATGGCGACATCCTGGCGCGCTACGGTGGCGAGGAGTTCGTCCTGCTGTTGCCCAATTGCGATGCCGACCGCCTCACCGCCTGCTGCGAGCGCCTGCGCGAGGCCTTCGCCGCCGCCGATCCGGTGGGTGTGCAGGTGGACGGGCTGAGCCTGTCGGCCGGCATGACGCTGCTGGCGGTGAGCGATGAACTCGATGATGCGCTGCAGCGCGCCGATCAGGCACTCTATCGGGCCAAACGTGGCGGGCGGAACCGCTGCGATGCCGCCTGGGAGGAGCAGGGTGCCTGAACTCGAGGTATCGGGAAGACGCTGGAACGTACCACCGGCCAGCAATCTGCTGGACCAGCTCAACGCCGCAGGATGCAAGGTCCCCTTCAGTTGCCGGGCCGGCAGTTGCCATGCCTGCATGGTGCGCTGCGTGGCCGGCGAGCCGCTCGACGCGCGGCCCGAGGCGCTCGACCCCGAGCGCCGCGCCGAAGGCTGGCGCCTCTCCTGCCAGTGCCAGGTGGTGACGGACATGGTGGTGGAGGTGTTCGACCCGCAGCGTGATGGCCTGCCGGCGGAGGTGGTGGCGCTGGACTGGCTGGGTGACGTCGCGCGCCTGCGCCTGCGTCCCCACCGCCCGTTGCGCTACAGCCCCGGGCAGCACCTGCTGCTATGGAACGCCGAGGGTGTCGCCCGGCCCTATTCGCTGGCCAGCGTGCCTGGCGAGGAGCCCTGGCTGGAGTTCCACATCGACTGCCGCCAGCCCGGCGCCTTCGCCGATGCGCTGCGGCCATTGCAGGTCGGCGCCACCCTGCGCCTGGGCGAGTTGCGCGGTGGCGCCCTGCACTACGACCCGGACTGGGACGGTCGCCCCCTGCTGATCCTCGCTGCGGGCACCGGCCTGGCGCCGCTCTGGGGCCTCCTCCGCGAGGCCTTGCGCCGGCATCACCAGGGCGCGATCCGCCTCATTCACCTGGCCCATGACCCGGCCGGGCACTACCTCGCCGAACCCCTGCAGGCACTGGCCGGGCGCCATGAAAGCCTGCGGGTCGAGCTGGTCACTGCGGCGCAGCTGCAAGGTGTTTTGGCCGATCTCCGGCTTGTTTCGCGCCGGACCGTCGCCTTACTCTGCGGCAGCCCCGCCAGCGTCGAAGACTTCGCGCGCCGCCTCTATCTGGCCGGTTTGCCGCGCAATCAACTGCTGGCCGACGTATTCCTGAGCCGCTCCTTCTGAGGCGGCCACCGCCGAGGAGCCACCATGAGCGAGCACATCCACCTGGAACGTGACCAGGGCCTACTGACCATCCGCATGCAGCGAGCGGACAAGATGAACGCCCTGACCCGTGCCATGTACGGCGCCATGGCCGACGCCCTGGACGCGGCTGGCGAGGATCGCAGCGTGCGCGCGGTGCTGATCACCGGCAGCGAGACCTGCTTCACCAGCGGCAACGATGTCGCCGATTTCATCCAGGCACCGCCTTCGGGGCTGGACAGCGAAGTGTTCCGCTTCATGAAGGCGCTGTTCGATTTCGCCAAGCCGGTGGTGGCGGCGGTGAGCGGTCCGGCGGTGGGCATCGGCACCACGCTGCTGCTGCATTGCGACCTGGTCTATGTCGCCCGCGACGCCAAGCTGAAGATGCCCTTCGTCAACCTCGGGCTGTGCCCGGAGTTCGGTTCCAGCCTGATCCTGCCGCGCATGCTCGGCCATGCCCGCGCCGCACAATTGCTGCTGCTCGGCGAAGCCTTCACCGGCGAGCAGGCGGCGGCCTGGGGCATCGCCAACGAGGCACTGGACGATGGTGCCGCGACCCTGGCCCGTGCTCGCGAGATGGCCCAGCGCTTCGAGCAGCTGGCGCCCTCTGCGGTGGCGGTGAGCAAGCGCCTGATGCGCGAGCCGGGGCGCGAGGAATTGCGCCAGGTGATCATGGAAGAGGGCGAGCTGTTCGGTCAGCGCCTGCGCACACCCGAGGCGATCGAGGCGCTCTCGGCATTCATGCAGCGCCGCAAGCCGGATTTCTCCAGGTTCGCCTGAGGCTCGCAGGCGGGTTTCACCCGCCCCACGGCGCTCCGGCAACCGCAGGATGGGTCGGGCGGCGTTCCGCGAGCTCCGCGAAACCCATCGATAAGGCGGGTCAGGCACGCACAGGTGCCACGCTCGACTCCGCTTGGTGGAGGTAAAAAGCGACCTCCACCCTACGTATCGGTCATGCTCTGCTCGAATGAAAAAAGGCCGCTCGATGAGCGGCCTTTTCACTTGTTGCAGATGCCTTACACCAGCGGGTCGCCGACGTGGAGGATCTTCATGGTGTTGGTGCCGCCAACGGTGTGGTAGCTGTCGCCCTTGGTCAGGATGACCCAGTCGCCCTGCTGCACGATGCCGCGCTTGAGCAGTTCGTCCACGGCGGCCTGGCTGACCTTGTCGGCCGGCAGCGCGGCCGGGTCGAAGGGCACGGTCTGCACGCCGCGGAAGAGGGCGACGCGGGCCTGGGTGGCACGGTGGGGGGAGAAGGCGAAGATCGGCACCGAGGAGCGGATGCGCGACATGATCAGCGGGCTGTAGCCACTCTCGGTGAGGCAGATGATGGCCTTCACGCCCGGGAAGTGGTTGGCGGTGTACATGGTCGCCAGGGCCACGCTCTCGTCGCAGCGGCTGAAGGTGTGCCCCAGGCGGTGGCTGGATTTCTGGCTGGTGGGGTGTTTCTCGGCACCGACGCAGACGCGCGCCATGGCCTTGACCGCTTCCACCGGGTATTCACCGGCGGCGCTCTCGGCGGAGAGCATCACGGCGTCCGTGTAGTCCAGCGCGGCGTTGGCTACGTCGGAGACTTCGGCGCGGGTCGGCATCGGGCTGTGGATCATCGATTCCATCATCTGGGTCGCGGTGATCACGGCTTTGTTGTAGCGGCGGGCGTGCAGGATGATCTTCTTCTGGATGCCGACCAGCTCGGCGTCGCCGATCTCCACGCCCAGGTCGCCACGGGCCACCATCACGGCGTCGCTGGCGCGGATCAGGCCGTCCAGGGCTTCGTCGTCAGCCACGGCTTCGGCGCGTTCGATCTTGGCCACCAGCCAGGCGCTGCCACCGGCTTCGTCGCGCAGGCGGCGGGCCAGTTCCATGTCGGCGGCGTCACGGGGGAAGGAGACGGCCAGGTAGTCCAGGTCCATCTCGGCGGCCAGCTTGATGTCGGCCTTGTCCTTGGCGGTCAGGGCCGGGGCGGTGAGGCCGCCGCCGCGACGGTTGATGCCCTTGTGGTCGGACAGCGGGCCGCCGATCAGCACGGTGCAGTGCAGTTCGTCGGCGGTGGTGGCGTCGACGCGCATGACCACGCGGCCGTCGTCCAGCAGCAGTTCGTCGCCGACGCCGCAGTCCTTGATCAGGTCGGGGTAGTCGATGCCCACCACTTCCTGGTTGCCGGCGTCACGCGGGTGGGTGACGGAGAAGCGGAATTTGTCGCCAACGTCCAGTTCGATGCGCTTGCCTTCGAACTTGGCGATGCGGATCTTCGGGCCTTGCAGGTCGCCGAGCAGGGCCACGAAGCGGCCGTGCTTGGCCGCCAGCTCGCGGACCAGGCGCGCGCGCGCCTTGTGCTCGTCGGGGGTGCCGTGGGAGAAGTTCAGGCGGGCGACGTCGATACCGGCGAGGATCAGCTGTTCCAGCACCTCGGGCGAGTTGCTGGCTGGGCCGAGGGTGGCGACTATCTTGGTGCGGCGAAGGGACATGCGAAGGCTCCATTTTTCAAGCAGAGCCCGAGGCTACACCGCTGGCAACCTGTAGTCATTGTTCCTCTTCACTACCCTTTGCGCGGGTCATTCCACGCCCGGATTCAAGGCCTGGTCCAGGTGCCGCGCGGCGTTCTCGGCCTGCTCGGCATCGGGGAACTCGGCGAGCAGGCGGCGCAGGTAGCCGATGGCGCGGCCCCGGTCGGCCCGGGGGTTGGCCGGTGCGAGGTTCATCAGCGCCATCTGGTACAGCGAGCGGGCCTTGATGTCGGGCTGCACATGGGCATCGCCCAGGGCCAGGGAGTAGAGCTGCTCGGCTTCGTCGACGCGGTCCTTGAGCACGGCGCGGCGCGAGAGCAGGGTCATGTCCGGGTCGAGGTCGCTGCGGTAGAGGTCGAGGTTCTGGCTGGGCTTCCAGTCCGCCAGCAACTCGCGGGCGGTCTTCTGCACCGGCTCGTCGGCGCGCTGGCGGATCATCAGGATGCGCGCTTCGGCTCGCTCGGCGGCGCGGGTGCCGGGGAATTCGTTGGTGATCTGGTAGAAGCGGTTGAGCGCCTTGGTGTCGTCGCGCTGGTCGTTGTAGCGGCTCATGTAGATCAGGCCGATCTGGTAGAGCGAGATGGCGCGCACCTCGGCGCTGAACTGGCGGTCCTCGTAGCCGGTCAGGTAGAGCTTCTCGGCCTCGGCACTGGTGCCGTCGCGGATGGCCATGGCGCTGTAGGTCAGCAGGTCGCCGTCTTCCTCCACGGCCGCGGCCATGCGGTTGTTCTTCATCACCTTGTATTCCACCGCTTCGTTGGTGGTCACCTGGGCGATGAACAGCGGCGTGGTGGGGGAGCAGGCGGCGAGCAGCAGGAGGGCGCTCAGGAGGGCGGGGCGGACGGGCTGCATGGAGGCTCCGATGGCGGCGTTTCCGCGAGTCTAGCAGCGCCTCGGTCGGGGCCGCGGGTGCGTTGCGCAAGTCCCATCGGAGGATGTGCCCGGGTCTCTGCCGGACGGCGTTGCAGAAATATCCGACAGCGCCGATATACTCGCCAACGGAGGAACTACCCATGCGCACGCTGATCATCCTGGCCCTGCTCGCCGGCCTCACCGGCTGCACCCGCTGGTCACTCGACCACCACCTGAACAACGCCTACCACGCCTACGACGAAGGTGACTGCGACACGGTCATGCTCGAGCTGTCCCAGGCCGAGCGCAAGAGTCGCTCGCGGGCCTACATGCAGCCGGAGATCTCCCTGCTGCGCGGCCAGTGCCTGGAACGCCAGAGCCTGTTCGTGGACGCCGCGCAGACCTACCACTTCATCATCGGCCGCTACCCTACCAGCGAGTACGCCTACCGTGCCCGGGCGCGGCTGGAGACCCTGGAGAAGCTCGGCCAGATCAGCGGTGCCGTGCCCGCCAAGGCCAGCCCGGCCGCGCTCTGACCGATGTTTCGACCGTCGGTCGTGGCTCGCTTGAGTGGCCTCGTGCCAGCGCTAAGCTTTGCCTTTGTTTCAGGGAGGGGTGCCATGCGTCGCCTGCTTTTGCTGGTCGTCCTGCTGCCTGGGCTGGCCAGCGCGGAGATCTATCGCTGGACCGACGCCAGTGGCAAGGTCCATTTCAGCGAGCGTCCCCAGGCCGGAGCCCAGCAGGTCCAGGTCAAGCCGCAGGTGGTGGAGCGTGACGAGGCCACCCGCGAGCGCGAGCAACGCACCGAGCAGTTCTTCGATGCCCGCCGCCAGGAGCAGGCCGAGGCCCAGCGCAAGGCGGCGGACGCACGCAACCAGCGTCAACAGCAATGCGGCAAGCTGCGCAGCGATCTCGCGCGGCTTCGCGAGGGTGCCTCTTTCTACCGTCTCGACGAGAAGGGTGAGCGTCAGTACTACAGCGACGGCGAGATCGATGCCGCCCGTCGCCAATTGACCGCGGAGATCAGCCAGCACTGCGGTTAATAGTTGGTTCGAGTGCAGTAGTGAGGCCATACTGAACGGCCATCAATAGCGATTCGCCATCATGCGTAGCCAGCGCCGAATAGAACGCCATCAGTTGCCCTACTACCTGAAGGTATTCAACCGCATCACCGACAAACCCATGGGCTATCTGGGCAACGTTTCCCTCGACGGCCTGATGCTCATCAGCCAACTGCCGATGCTGGTGGGGGCCCGTTTCGACATGCGCCTGAAGATCCCGGGGCATGACGGCCAGCAGCATTTCATCGACTTCTACGCGACCTGCCAGTGGAGCCGGGAAGACGTCAACCCGGGCAACTTCGATTCCGGGTTCGCCCTGGTGGCGCCGCCGCCGGAGTACGTCGAGATGGTCGAGGCGCTGCGCCACTACTTCAGCTTTCGTCCCCTCCCGACCTCGGTCTGACCGCGTCAGACGCTAGCCGCTGTGGTCAACGCAGGCCCCCCCCCCGGACTTGGGTCTGGGGGGCGGGCAGCATGGGTTTCGTATCTCTACCCATCCTACGGGGACGGTTGCGCCTTGATGGGCGTCAGAGCACGCCGGCTTTCTTCCAGGCCAGGTAGCGCCCCACCAGCTCGGGGCCGAGTTCGCCGGGGCGGCAATCCAGCACCGGGACGTCGTGGGCGGCGAGGCGCTCGTGCAGGCTGGCGCGGGCGTTGAGGTAGTCCACCGTGCCGCAGTAGGACAGCGCCTGTTCGAAGCCTTGCACCGGTTTGTGGCGCAAGGCGTCCAGCACTTCTTCACGCAGGCTGGCGATCAGCACCCGGTGGTGGCGACCGAGGCGCTTGACCGCGGCCAGCAGCTCCTCGTCGTCCTCGTCGCGCAGGTTGGTCACCAGCACCACCAGGGCGCGGCGGCGCTGGCGGGCCAGCAGGGCGTCGATGGCGGCGCCGAAGTCGGCCGGGCGCTGGGTGCTCTCGAGGTCGTAGACGGCGTTGAGCAGCACGCTCAACTGGGCCGGGCCCTTGACCGGTGCGAGGTAGCGCTGCTGGTCGCCGGCGAAGGTGGTGAGGCCGACCGCATCGCCCTGGCGCAGGGCCACGTAGCTCAGCAGCAGGCTGGCGTTGAGGGCGTGGTCGAAGTGCGAGAGGTCGCCATCCTGGCTGCGCATGCGACGGCCGCAGTCGAGCATGAAGACGATTTGCTGGTCGCGCTCGTCCTGGTACTCGCGGGCGATGGGCGTGCGCTTGCGCGCGGTGGCCTTCCAGTCGATCTGGCGCAGGGTGTCGCCGTCGCGGAATTCACGCAGCTGGTGGAACTCCAGGCCCAGGCCACGGCGCGGGCGCTGGCGCACGCCGAGCTGGCTGAGCCAATCGTCCACTGCCATCAACTGGGCGCCGTAGAGGCGGGCGAAGTCGGGGTAGACGCGGGTCTCGCCCGGCAGGTCGAGGTAGCGCCGCTGGCCCCAGAGGCCCAGGGGGCTGGGCAACTCCACCTCGCACAGGGGGAAGGCGAAGCGGCCGCGCTCGAGCGGGCGCACGCGATAGCCGAACTCGGTGACCTCGCCCGGATGCAGGGCAACGGACTGGGGCAGGAACTCGGTGTCCATCCCCGCCGGCACGTGGTCGTAGACCTTGAGTTGCAGGGCGCGGGTGAAGGCGTGGTGCACGCGCATGCGCACCTCGCCCCAGCGGCCCAGCGACAGGTTGCCCGGCAACTGGCGCTCCAGCGCGGGCGAAGGCAGGCGGCGCAGCCACAGGGCATCGAGCACGGCGAGCAGGGCGAGGGCGCAGAGCAGCCCCCACCAGAGCAGGCGCAACTGGTCCGGCAGCTTGGTGCCGAGGGCATGCAGGGTGCCCAGGACCAGCGCCACGGCCAGCAGGCCGGCGATCAGGCCGAGCAGGATGCGCGATGGTTTCATAGGCGCGGCGCCGGCACCTGTTCCAGCAGTTGTTGCAGGACCTGGTCCACGGACTGGCCTTCGATATCCAGTTCCGGCGACAGGCGCACGCGGTGGCGCAGCACGGCCAGGGCGCAGCTCTTCACGTCATCGGGCAGCACGAAGTCGCCGCCACGCAGCAGGGCGCGGGCGCGACCGCCACGGACCAGGGCGATGGAGGCGCGCGGGCCGGCACCCAGGGCCAGGCCCGGCCAGGTACGGGTGGCACGGGCCAGGCGCACGGCGTAGTCGAGCACCTGGTCGTCCATCGGCAGCTCGCTGGCGATGCGCTGCAGGGCCTGCACGTCCTTGGCCTGCAGCAGGGTGCGCAGCGGCGCCACCTCCAGCATGTCGGCGCGGGCGGAGCGGGTCACCTGGCGCACCAGGGCGAGCTCCTCGCCGGCCTCGGGGTAGTCCATGCGCAGCTTGAGCATGAAGCGGTCGAGCTCGGCTTCCGGCAGCGGGTAGGTGCCTTCCTGCTCGATGGGGTTCTGGGTCGCCATCACCAGGAAGGGCAGGGGCACCGGAAGGGCGCGGCCTTCGAGGGTCACCTGGCGCTCCTGCATCACTTCCAGCAGCGCGGCCTGGGTCTTGGCCGGGGCGCGGTTGATCTCGTCCGCCAGCAGCAGGTTGGTGAACACCGGGCCCTTGCGCAGCTTGAACTGCTCGCTCTGCATGTCGTACACGGCGTGGCCGGTGACGTCGCTGGGCATCAGGTCGGGGGTGAACTGGATGCGCGAGAACTCGCCGCCGAAGCAACGCGCCAGGGCACGCACCAGCAGGGTCTTGCCCAGGCCCGGCACGCCTTCGACCAGCACGTGGCCGGCGGCGATCAGGGCGGTGAGCACATCGTCGATGACGGCGGTCTGGCCGACCACGGCCTTCTGCAGCTCCTGGCGCAGGGCCTGGGCCAGCTGGCTGGCGCGCTGGCGCTGGCTGCTGGCGGCCGAGGGGGCGGCAGCCGGTGCGACCGGCGCGGCGACGGGCTCGCTCGGCTGGGAAGCCGGCGCCACGGCGGGCGGGGCTTCGGGGGTGACGTCGGAAAGGTCCAGGTTCAGGCCTTCGGCTTCATCGTTGATCGGCTGATCGGGCGTCTGTTCGCTCATAGGGCATTCCTGAGGCTTTGCAGGTGGGCGACCTGGCGGGTGAATTCGGAGGCGCTGAGGCGCTGCCTGGGCAGCGGCCGCATGGCCTGGCTGATGGCGGCGGTGGGCATGCGGGTCAGGCGGCTGAGCACCTGCCACTGCTCGGCCACGCCGAGTCGTTCGAAACCGGGGTGACGGCGCCGCGCGCGGCGCAGGATGTCGCGCTGCAGGCCCTGCAACAGTACGTGCTTGCCGCTGCGGCGCAGGAGGAAGTCGGCGCTGGCGCGCAGGTGCTCCTCCAGTTGGCGGCGCGAACGGCTGGCAGGCGCCAGTTGCGGCCCCTGGCGGCGACCGACGTGCCAGAGCACCAGGGCGATGAGCAGGGCCAGGGCCACCAGGGCCTCGGGGAAGTTGCGCCAGAGCAGCGCCGGGAGGTCGTCGCGTTCGGCCCTGTAGAGCAGCGTCACCTCGGTGTCCTGGGTCAGGTACCAGAGCAGCCAGGCGTTGTCGTGGCTGACGATGTTGCGGTTCTGCCAGATCCAGCTGTCGGTGAGCACGGTGATCAGGCCGTCGCCATGGTTCATCTGCAGCATGTGGGTGGCGTTGGCGCTGTTGGCCCAGGCATGGGCGCGGTCTTCGCTGTCGTAGAGGTGGAAGCCGGTGTCGAAGTCGATGTACGCCGGCGCGTCCTCGTTCTCCAGGTAGAGCTTGGTCAGCTCGGGGTAGCGGTCCTCTTCCTCCGGCTCGGCGTCGGCCTCGGCCGGGGCTTCTTCCTCGCCCTGGGCCTGCTGCTGGTCATGCTCGGCCGCGTCGCTCTCGACGCCTTCCTCGGTGGCGGCGTCTTCCTCGCCCTCGGTCGCTTCGCTCTGCTCGGCGTCCTCGCTGTCTTCTTCGTCGAGGTCTTCGGTCTCGAACTGCTGGATGCCGAGGCGATCCAGCAGCAGGTCGCCGCTCTCGCCTTCGTCCTCGTCGTACAGGGCTTCGGCGACGAACAGCACGTGGCCGCCGTGGGCCGCCCAGTCCAGCACGCGATCGGCCTGCCGCGGGGTCATGCGGCTGCGATCGGCGAGCAGCAGCAGGGTATGGCCGGGGGCGGGCAGGTCGGCCAGGACCTCCAGGCCATCGGCGCGACTGACCCTGAGCCCCTGTTTGCGCAGGAAGCTCTCGGCGGCGAGGTAGTCGTTGAAACGCGCCTCGGGCGAGGGGCCGTGGGTCAGGGTTTCCTGGTACGGCTCGATCTTGTTCAGCAGCCAGATGAGGAACAGGCCGAGCAACAGGAAGAGCAGGGCACCGAAGATGAAGCCGCCGCGACGGGTCATGCGCTGGCTCCCTTGGCGATCAGCCGGCGCCAGCCCTCGCAGAGGCCGCGCTTGAGGCTCTCCGGCGGCAACTGGTGGCCGTAGGCGAGGTTCTGCCAGTGACGGGTGAGGACCTGGGCGAAGCGGGACAGCTCGTCACGCTGCAGCCCCTGCACCAGGCCGAGTACCTCGCCTTCGGTGTGGGAGCCCTTGAGCGGCAGGCGGAAATCGTGGAGCAGGTGGCTGAGCAGCGCACGGTAGAGCAGGCCGAGGGCCTCGCGCGGGTGCTCGGCCCAGAGCCGCTCGGCTTCGCTGGCGACATCGTCGGGCAGGGTCTCGGGCGCGACTTCCAGGCCGAACAGCTGCAACGGCGCCTCGCGACGCTTGCGTTGGGGCAGGCCGATGCTGCCGACGAAGGTGGAGAGCCATTCGCGGTAGCGCCAGATGATCAGGGCGACGAGGCTGACCAGCAGCCCCCAGAGCACGACCTTGATGATGAGCGCCAGCCAGGAAGTGCTGTTCCAGAGGTCGGCCAGCTTGAACAGGCCCTTGATGAAGTTGGTGAGGCTTTCCGCGTCTTCCTTGGAGAGCTCTTCCTTCTTCTTGTCCTTGGCGTCGGTGTCGGGGAAGCGCCAGCGGGTCACCGTCTCGCGGTTCTCGAAGGGGGGCTCGTCGAGCAGCTTGGCGATGCTCTCGCTGGCGGCCTGGCTGCTCAGTTCCTGGTGGGTGAGGCGCGGGGCGTCGGGGCCGTTGGGGTCTTCGACCGGGAGCGGGCAGCTGCTGGCGCCTTCGGCGGCCAGCACCGGCTGGGCGGGCAGGGCGCTCGCCAGGACCACGCCCATGCCCAGCACCAGGGCGTAGGCGAGGCCGGTCAGGCGCTGGCGCAGGCGGCGGAACACCAGTTCGATGTCCCAGGCCTCGAGTGCGGTGCGGCGGTTCAGGTAGAGGGTGAAGCCGCAGGCGACGTAGACCGGTTCCCAGACCATGAGCACGAAGAAATACAGGCTGTTGGACAGGTGCTCCATCCACACCCAGTCGCCTTCGGCCTGCTCCAGCAGTTTCTGCCAGTCCCAGTCGGCCACCACCTGCTGCGGCAGCATCAGGTAGAGGAGGGTGATCAGGCCCATCCACAGGGCGGTTTCCAGGTGCATGCCGATGATGGTGAGCCAGGTGGCGCCGCCGGCATCGCGCTGGCCGAGGACCACCAGGCGCTGGCTGCGGGCCGCGCCGGAGAGGCCTTCGAGTTGCATCACCGGCATGTCGAAGCTGCGCGTGGGGCTGAGGCGGCGCCAGGTGAGGCTGGCGATCAGCTGTGGCTTGAGCAGGCGCGGGTAGGCCTTGAGCGCCTCCTTGAGCGTCGGCGTGTCGCCGAACAGCGCGCGGGAGAGGATGTACAGCGGCAGGCGCTCGAAGGCGGGCTTGAGCAGCCAGAAGACGAACATCGCCCAGCCGGAGTAATTCCACAGCAGCAGGCTAAGCAGGAGGAACACCGGCAGGGTGATCAGCGCCCAGCTGGCCATGAGCAGGCCCATGTGGCGCCGGGCGAGCAGCACGCCGAGGTCCATGGCTTCCCAGGCGCTGCGGGGGCGGATGGCGACGCTGGCATCAGTCAGGCGCATGGCGACTCCGACCGGCGAAGCAGAAGTAGCTGCCCACCAGCAGCCACAGGCCCGCGCCCACGATGTATTTGACCTTGGGCGTGGTGAAGGTCATGGACGACCAGTAGGCCTCGATGAAGGCAGCGATCAGCAGCATGAGCATGGCGCCGGCGATCAGCTTGACGCTGTGGGTGGCGGCCAGGCGCAGGGATTCGGCGCGGGTCATCCGCCCGGGGGCGAGCAGCGACCAGCCCAGCTGCAGCCCGGCGGCACCGGCGAAGGTGATGGCGGTGAGCTCGAAGGCGCCGTGGCCGATGACGAAGGACCAGAAGGTCTCGCCATAGCCGACCTCGGTCAGGTGGCCGGCGACGGCGCCGATCATCAGGCCGTTGAAGAACAGGAAGAACAGGCTGCCGAGTCCGAAGAGCAGGCCGCTGGCGTAGGTCTGAAAGGCGATGCCGATGTTGTTCATGATGTAGTGGCCGAACATCATCCAGTCGTCGCCGGAGTCGCGTTCGCTGGCGCCGATGCGATGGGCGTCGGGCTCGTACATGGATTCCATCTCGGCCACCTGGTCCGGCGGCACCACGCTGTAGACGAGGTCGGGGAACTGGTGCACCAGCACGCCCATCACCGCCAGGCTGACGTAGAACAGCAGGCTGGCGATGAGGACGCTGCGCCACTGCTCGCGGACCAGGCGCGGGAAGCCGCCGAGGACGAAGCCGAGGATCTGCGCGCCCAGGTGGCTGCGGTGGCGGTAGAACTGCTGGTGGCCGCGCATGGCCAGTTGCTGCAACTGGTCGATCAGGTGGCTGCTGTAGCCGCGTTCCTGGGCCAGGGCCAGTTGCTGGCAGAGGTGGCGGTAATCGGCGGCGAAGCCCTCGCAGGACTTGGCGTCGGCCTTGCCGCGCTCCAGGGCGTCGAGCTGGGCGCCGAAGCGTTCCCAGTCGGCCTGGTGGCGACGTTCGAATAGGCTCTGTTTCATGGACTTCCCAGTAGGCTCCTGGCGATGCCGTTGAGGCGGGCCTCGGCCTGCTCGGCCGGGACCTCCAGCGGCTCGGCGAGGATGCCCGCGAGCTCGGCGCGGCGACCGCTGGAGAGGCCGGCCTGGCGCTCGGCGTAGCCGAGGATGGCGCGTTGCTCGGTGAGGCTCAGGATGAAGGGCGCACGTTGTGGCTCGGCGTCCGGCAGTTGCGGGCGCGAGGGCTTGTCCTCGCGGTAGACCACCAGGGTGCCGGCGGCGAGATCGCCGAGGCGCTTGAAGGCGGGGTGCATCAGCGTACTGAGGATGCCCAGGGCGTAGCCGAAGGGGAGGATGTCGACGAAGCGCAGCAGGTTGCGCACCAGTGACGAGGACCAGCCAACGGGCGTGCCGTCGTCGTGGACCACGCGCAGCCCCATCAGGTGCTTGCCCGGCGAGCGGCCCTGGTTGAGCACCTCGAACAGCACCATGTACCACCAGGTGACGAGGAAGGTGACGATCAGGCCGAGGCCCATGCCGAACTGCCCGAGCAGCAGGAACACCGAATACAGCACCAGCAGCAGGATGCCGCGGATCAGCAGGTCCACCGTATAGGCGAGGGCGCGGGGCAGGAGGCTGGCGGGGCGCAGCACGAGGTCGATGCCCTCGGGCGTTTCCACCTGGTAGCGGGTGTCCAGGGGGGCGGACTGACCCTGCTCATTTCCATATGGGCTGGTGGTGCGGGACGTCGATGTCATGGGTCGACTGCGTTGGGGAAAGCACGATGCTAGCGGAGCATCACTTGGCGAGGCAACCGACCCGCCGGTGGCGGGTCGGCACTGAGCGGATCACTGCGGCGGGGGCAGCACGCCGAAGATGGTGCGGTAGAGGATGCCGACCGCGATGATGAACATCGGGAAGGTCCAGATCAGGCCGATGCCCAGCGGGATCATGCTCAGGATCATGATCAGCGACAGCACCAGCATCAGGCCGAAGACCTTGAACCAGCGCTGGGTGATGGCCTTGCGCGAGGCCTCCAGGGCTTCCCAGGGCGACAGCTTGCGCTCCATCGCCAGGGGCAGGGCGAGCATGTAGGCGATGGCCAGGTAGAAGCCGGGGATGAGCAGCAGCAGGAAGCCGATGTAGATCAGCACCGCCATCAGGATATTGAGGATGAACAGCGGCACGAACAGGTTGAAGTTGCTGAAAAGCTCGTTGAAGTTCAGCGGCTGGCCGGCAGCCTGGCGGATGCCCAGCAGGTAGATGCCGCCGAGAATCGTGGCGCAGAGGCCGGAGCCGATGACGCCGCCGATGAAGGACAGCACCGTGGCGGCGATTTCACCGGCCATGCCGCCGATGAAGCCCAGGACCAGGCCGAACAGTGTGGCCAGGACCTGGCTGGCGACACCGTAGATGATCATGCCGCAGACGATCATGCCCTTGGAGCCCTTGACCCGCTGCCAGGACTCGCTGATCACATCGCCGATGTTGAAGTCGTAGCCACGGGCCAGGGCGGCTTCGACGCTCAGGGCGCCATTGTCGCTGGTTTCGACCAGGGCGCTCTGGGGTGCGGAATAGGGGTTTTCGGGGGTGCCTTGCATGGTCGCTTCCTTGTGAGTCGGTGCAGGAGGCTCAGGCCCGGGGCGGGCATGGCGCGAGCGCGATATTTTCTGGTTTCGGCAGGACGAATTCAATCGGCTGCGTCACTGTTTGGCGAATTGGCGGACGCCGGCCCCTGCCGTCCGGGTGATAGACTCCGGCCCCTTGGCCATAGGAGGCAGCGTGACTTCCAGCATCTTCTGGTACGACTACGAAACCACCGGCATCAATCCGCGTTGCGACCGCCCCATCCAGGTGGCGGGCATCCGCACGGACGAGGCGCTCAACGAGATCGAGCAGCCGCTGAACCTCTATTGCCGGCCCAGCGACGACATCCTTCCCCACCCGGGCGCCTGCCTGGTCACCGGGATCCTTCCGCAGACCCTGCGCGAAAAGGGTCTGGACGAAGGCGAGTTCATCACCCGCGTGCACGCCGAATTGTCGCGACCGGGCACCTGCGGTGCGGGCTACAACACCCTGCGTTTCGACGACGAGATGACCCGCTACAGCTTCTACCGCAACTTCCACGACCCCTATGCTCGGGAGTGGCAGGGTGGCAACAGCCGCTGGGACCTGATCGACACCCTGCGTACCGCCTACGCCCTGCGCCCGGAAGGCATCGAGTGGCCGACGGAGGAGGGGCGCGTGTCGCTGCGCCTCGAACGCCTGACCGCCGCCAACGGCATCGACCATGGCCAGGCCCACGACGCCCTCTCCGATGTGCGCGCCACCATCGCCCTGGCGCGCCTGGTGCGGGACCGGCAGCCGAGGTTGTACGACTTCCTCTTCCAGTTGCGCAGCAAGCACAAGGTGCAGGAACAGATCCGCCTGCTGCAGCCGCTGGTGCATATATCCGGTCGCTTTTCAGCGGCACGGCATTACTTCTCCGTGGTACTGCCGCTCGCCTGGCATCCGAAGAACCGCAATGCATTGATAGTCTGCGACCTGTTATCGGATGTATCGCCGCTGCTGAACCTCGATGCGGAAACTCTGCGACGTCGCCTCTATACAAGGCGCGATGAATTGGCGGAGGGTGAAGTGCCGGTGCCGTTGAAACTCGTGCATATCAATCGTTGCCCGGTAGTGGCGCCCCTTAGTGTCCTGCGGGCGGCGGACCAGCAGCGCCTGCAAGTGGACTTGGCGGGGATTCAGGAAACGGCGCGACAACTTGCCGAGTTGCGCACGCAATGGCAGGACAAGTTGCCGGCCATTTACGCGGAGGAAGCCTTTCCCGGAACCGAAGATCCGGAGCAGCAACTCTATGACGGTTTTATTGGTGATCGCGACAGGCGACTCTGCGAGCAAGTGCGAAATGCCGAACCGCTTCGCCTGGCGCGTGAACCCTGGCCATTCGATGATCCGCGTTTACCGGAGTTGCTCTTCCGTTACCGCGCTCGAAACTTCCCGGATACTTTGTCCCCCGCGGAACAGGATCAATGGACGGTGTTCTGCAGAAACCGGCTCGTTGATCCGGCCCTGGGCGCGCCCAATACCCTGGCGGCGTTCGATCAGGCCGTGCAGGAGCTGAGTGTCGGCGCCACGCCCGCCCAGTTGGCGATACTCCAGGCCTGGGCGGAGCACGCCGGCGCGTTGCGCCAGCGCTACCGGCTATGAATGGATGCCCCTTTGCAAGAAGGGGTTATTCCGGACAATAAAAAACGCCAGCTTTCGCTGGCGTTTTTCGTACCGTTGGCAATTAGCCCAGCAGGGTGGCCCAGCTTTCAACGGTGTCGGCGCCCCACTTGGCTTTCCACTCTTTCAGCGTCTTGTGGTTGCCGCCTTTGGTTTCGATAACTTCGCCGGTGTGCGGGTTCTTGTATTGCTTGACCTTGCGGGCGCGTTTGCTGCCAGTGGTCTTGGCGGCAACACGCGGGGCCTTGGAAGTTTTGGAGTCCGGATCGAGCAGGGCGATGATATCGCGCAGGGACTTCTGGTATTCGCCCATCAGGGTGCGCAGTTTGCCTTCGAATTCCAGCTCTTTCTTCAGCTTGTCGTCTTGCGACAGGTTCTTCAGGCGCTCTTGCAGTTCTTTGATGGCTTCTTCGGTAGCGCGGTATTCGTTGATCAGCGACATGTCTGAGTCCCTTGGTGAAAATGGTGTTGGCGGCGGTGACTTGAATGTCAGGGATAATAGTCAGCGCGTTAATACAAGTAAACAGCGGGAAAAGTTTTGTCGGGATTATTTTCCGGATATGCCGTTGTTTGAATTAATGCGCACTGTCCGAAGCGATCGATCCGGAGGTTGGAACTTGTGTGCATTCGGGCCTCCGTCCGAGTTGGCCCGATGGGGTGCATGCGCGACGGGAAGTTCACGGGGCTGCTGAAGTTTTCACGGCGTGTGGATAGAATGGCCGCCTTTGCGAAGTATCTGGAGTTTCCCCCATGCGCACATTTCGTCTGGTGATCGCCTGTCCGGACGGCGTTGGCATCGTAGCCAAGGTCAGTAATTTCCTGGCTACTTATAACGGCTGGATTACCGAGGCGAGCCATCACTCCGACACCCAGAGTGGCTGGTTCTTCATGCGCCACGAGATTCGCGCCGATTCGCTGCCTTTCGACCTGGAGGGTTTCCGCCAGGCCTTCGCGCCGATCGCCCGTGAGTTCTCCATGGAGTGGCGCATCACCGACTCCGCCGTCAAGAAGCGCGTCGTGCTGATGGCCAGCCGCGAGTCCCACTGCCTGGCCGACCTGCTGCACCGCTGGCATAGCGGCGAGCTGGATTGCGAGATCCCCTGCGTGATCGCCAACCACGACGACCTGCGCAGCATGGTCGAATGGCACGGCATCCCTTACTTCCACGTCCCGGTGGACCCGAAGAACAAGCAGCCGGCCTTCGAGCAGGTCTCGCGCCTGATCGACGAACACAAGGCCGACAACGTGGTGCTGGCGCGCTACATGCAGATCATCCCGCCGGACCTGTGCCAGAAGTACCGCCACCAGGTGATCAACATCCACCACAGCTTCCTGCCCTCGTTCATCGGCGCCAAGCCTTACCACCAGGCGTCCCTGCGTGGCGTGAAGCTGATCGGTGCGACCTGCCACTACGTCACCGAGGAACTGGACGCCGGCCCGATCATCGAACAGGACGTGGTGCGCATCAGTCACCGCGACAACATCGAGGACCTGGTGCGCCTCGGCAAGGACGTGGAAAAGCTGGTGCTGGCCCGCGGCCTGCGCTATCACCTGGAAGACCGCGTGCTGGTTCACGACAACAAGACCGTGGTGTTCGACTGACACAACGGACGTCCGCCAGTGGCGTCGGGAGGCCGGCATGACCGATCCACGCAACCGGGGTACCTCCAGCCCGCCGCCAACCCTCGGCGAGGGCTGCGTGCGCCGCTACGACCCCGATGAGCTGACCGAGGAGAACGGCACCGACTTTCCCGGTGCCGCGGAGTTGTGGGAGCGGGTGCGCAAGGAGCAGCCGCAACCGCCCGGGGACGAGGGCGACGCCCCGTAGCGCAAGGCGCTCCCGCTGGGTCGAGCCCTGCCAGGGCCATCCTCCCGAATGAAAAAGGCGCCCGCAGGCGCCTCCTCCCTTTCAGCGATCCCGATCAGATGCGGAAGCTGTCCACCAGGTGCTTCAGGCGCGCAGCCTGCTGCTCCAGGTCGGCGCAGGCGCGCAGGGTGGCCTGGAGGTTCTCCACGCCTTCCTGGTTGAGCATGTTGATCTCGTTGATGTCCATGTTGAGCGACTCCACCACCGAGGTCTGTTCCTCGGTCGCGGTGGCCACGGACTGGTTCATCCCGTCGATCTCGCCGATGCGCTGGGTCACGCTGGAGAGCCGCTCGCCGGCGAGGTTGGCGATGGTCACGCTCTCCTCGCTGTAGCGCTGGCTCTCGGTCATGGTGTTGACCGCCTCGCGCGCGCCTACCTGCAGCTCCTCGATCATCTTCTGGATTTCCTGCGCCGACTCCTGGGTTCGGTGGGCGAGGTTGCGCACCTCGTCCGCCACCACGGCGAAGCCCCGGCCGGCTTCACCGGCGCGGGCCGCTTCGATGGCGGCGTTGAGCGCCAGCAGGTTGGTCTGCTCGGAGATGCCCTTGATGACCTCGAGGATCTGCCCGATGTTCACCGTCTTGCTGTTCAGCGTCTCGATGTTGCCGCACGAGGCGCGGATCTTCCCGGACAGGTCGCTCATCGCGATGATGGTCTTCTCCACCACCTGGCGACCGTCCTCGGACTGGTTGCGCGCATCGGAGGCCTGGTGCGAGGCGTCGGCGGCGTTGCGGGCGATCTCCTGGGCGGCGGCGCCCAGCTCGTTGATCGCCGCGGCGACGCTGTTGGTGCGCTGGGCCTGCTCGTCGGAGTTGCTCATCGACGAGTTGGAGGCCGACAGCACCAGCTTGGCGACTTCGTTGACCTGGCGCGTGGTGGCGGAGACCTCGCGGATGGAGGAGTGGATGCGCTCGACGAACTGGTTGAAGGACTGGGCCAGCTCGCCGAACTCGTCCTGGGAATGCACCTCCAGGCGGCGGGTCAGGTCGCCTTCGCCCTGGGCGATGTCCTGCATGGCGCGGCCCATCAGCAACAACGGCTGCATCAGCACGCGGATCAGCATGCCCAGCAGGGCAATGATGATCACCACCGCGATGACGGTGACGATGATCGCCGAGGTGCGGAACTCACGCAGCATGGCGAACGCTTCGGCCTTGTCGATCGACAGGCCGATGTACCACTTCACCGTCGGCAGGCCCTTGATCGGGGCGAAGGTGAGGATGCGCGCCTGGCCATCCAGTTCGGCCTCGGAGAAGTCGGTGCTGATGCGCGGCGTGTTCTGCGGGTAGAGATCCGCCAGCTTCTTCATCACCAGGTCCTTGTTGGGGTGGACCAGGATCGTGCCGTCCTCGCTGACCAGGAAGGCGTAGCCCATGCCCTGGAAGTCCAGCGAATTGACGATCTGCTGCAGCGTATCCAGGCTCAGGTCGCCACCGACCACGCCCTTGTCCCCGGCGGGCGTGGCGATGGTCATGATCAGCGTGCTGGTGGCGGCATCGATGTAGGGCTCGGTCAGGGTGGTGGCGCCGGCGGCCATGGCGTCCTTGTACCAGGGGCGGGTGCGCGGGTCGTAGCCTTCCGGCATCGCGCTGTCCGGGCGCATGGTGAAGGAGCCGTCCGAACTGCCCAGGTAGGTGAAGGCGAAGGTCGAGGCCAGCACCTTCTGCTCCAGCAGCGAGGTCACGGATTCGGCCTCGGCATGCCGGGCGATATTCTGCGCGACGTTCTCCACCAGCAGGATGCGGCCCGAAAGCCAGTTCTGGATGTTGCTTGAGGTCACGTCCCCCATTTCCCTGAGGTAGCTTTCAAGATCCTCGCGGATCGCATTCCGTTGCAGGTAGTCGTTGTAGAGCGTGAACAGCGAGAACGCCGCTATCACTACCAGAGAGGCTGCCAGCAGGATCTTGTGGCTGAACTTCAGGTTCTTGGTCATGTTTTCTTGCGTCCGATTGAGGCAGGTACCAGTCTTGGCGGGCCACCGGTTTTTTATGAACGGATCCGGCGTTGAACACTGTGTCGGTACAGAACCAGTAAAGCTTGAGGATGGCGAGATGCCTGCATCCAGATCGATAATTCTTGGCGCTGACCCCTCCGGCCAGCCGATCACCCAGGCGTTGCGCCTGGCCAACCGTCACGGCCTGGTCGCGGGTGCCACCGGAACCGGCAAGACAGTGACCCTGCAGCGCCTCGCCGAGGCCTTCAGCGATGCGGGCGTGGCGGTCTTCGCGGCCGACATCAAGGGCGACTTGTGCGGCCTCGGTGCCGCCGGCGCGCCCCAGGGCAAGGTCGCCGAACGCATCGCCTCGATGCCCTGGCTCGAACACCAGAGCAAGGCCTACCCGGTGACGCTCTGGGACGTCGCTGGCAAGAGCGGCCACCCGCTGCGCACCACCCTCAGCGAAATGGGCCCGCTGCTGCTGGGCAACCTGCTGGAACTCACCGACAGCCAGCAGGCCGCGCTCTATGCCGCCTTCCAGGTGGCCGACCGCGAGGGCCTGCTGCTGCTCGACCTGAAGGACCTGAAGGCGCTGCTCAACCACCTGCGCGAACACCCCGAACTGCTCGGCGAGGACCGCGCCCTGTTCGCCGGTGCCTCCGCCCAGGCACTGCTGCGGCGCCTGGCGACCCTGGAGCAGCAGGGCGCCGATGCGCTGTTCGGCGAGCCGGCACTGCAACTGGAGGACATCCTTCACCCCGACCGCGACGGTCGTGGTCGCATCCACCTGCTCGATGCCAGCCGCCTGGTGCACGAGGCGCCGAAGGTCTACGCCACCTTCCTGCTCTGGTTGCTGGCCGAGCTGTTCGAGCAGCTGCCCGAGCGCGGCGATGCCGAGCAACCGGTACTGGCGCTGTTCTTCGACGAGGCGCACCTGCTGTTCAACGACACGCCCCGTGCCCTGCAGGAACGCCTGGAACAGGTGGTGAGGCTGATCCGCTCCAAGGGCGTCGGCGTCTATTTCGTCACCCAGTCCCCCGGCGACCTGCCCGACGAGGTGCTGGCCCAGCTGGGCCTGCGCATCCAGCACGGCTTGCGCGCCTTCACCGCCAAGGAACAGAAATCCCTGCGCGCGGTCGCCGACGGCTTTCGTCCCAACCCGGCCTTCGACAGCCTCGGCGTGCTCACCGAACTGGGCATAGGCGAAGCGTTGGTGAGCACGCTGGAGGAAAAGGGCACGCCGGCCATGGTGCAGCGCGTGGCCATCGCGCCGCCGCAGTCGCGCATCGGACCGCTCAGCGAGGCCGAGCGCGCCGAGCGGGTGCGCACCTCGCCCCAGGCCGGGCGCTACGACAAGCCGATCGACCGTGAGTCCGCCTACGAGATCCTCACCGCCCGCGCCGCCGAGGCGCCGGCCGCTCCCGAGGCCAAGGGCAAGGCCAGGCCCGCCGAGGCGGATGCGGGTTTCGCCGGTGCCGCCGGCGAACTCCTGGGCAGCCTCGCCACCCAGGCGATGAAGACCGCCGTGCGCCAGGCGGCCAACCAGCTGGGCCGGCAACTGGTACGCGGGTTGATGGGCTCGCTGCTGGGCGGCAAGCGCCGCTAGCCGGGTTCTCGCCGCAACGAAAAAGGGCGCCCTGAGGCGCCCTTTTTCATGGCTGAGGGGATCAGACGAACAGCTTGGTCGAGATCCAGAACAGCGCGGCGGCCAGGGCCATGGAGGTGGGCAGGGTCAGCACCCAGGCCAGCAGGATATTGCGCACGGTGCCGCCCTGCAGGCCGCTCTTGTTGGCGACCATGGTGCCGGCGACGCCGGATGACAGCACGTGGGTGGTGGATACCGGCAGGCTGTAGATGTTGGCCAGGCCGATGGCGGCGGCGGCGGTGATCTGCGCGCTCATGCCCTGGGCATAGCTCATGCCCTGCTTGCCGATCTTCTCGCCGACGGTGAGTACCACGCGCTTCCAGCCGACCATGGTGCCGATGCCGAGGGCCAGGGCCACCGCGATGATCACCCAGAAGGGGGCATATTCGGTGGTGGCGGTCAGGTCCTTGCGCAGCTTCTCCAGGTCCGCCTTCTCGCGCGCCGGCAGGTCGGAGAGCTTGCCCACCTTCTTCGCGGTGTCGTCCAGGCAGAGCAGGTAGCGACGGGTCTCGACGCGGGTTGCCTCGCTCATGTCGGTGTAGCTGGCCACGCCCTTGAGGTTGGTCATCAGCCCGGCGATGGTCGCTTCGGTCTGCTTGGGATCGCAACGGAACGCCTGCGGCATCTCGCTGGGAGTGGCCTTGCCCAGGGCCAGCATCTCACCGAGGGTGTCGGTGTGGCGCTGGTAGAACTGGCTCAGGTGCGTGGCCGCGTCACGGGTGCGTTCGATCTGGTAGGTGGTGCTGTTCAGGTCGAGCACGAACTTGGCCGGGACGATGCCGATCAGCACCAGCATGATCAGGCCGATGCCTTTCTGGCCGTCGTTGGAGCCGTGCACGAAGCTCACGGCCATGGCCGAAAGCACCAGTACCAGGCGGTTCCAGAAGGGCGGGTGCTTCTTGTCGTCGACTTCCTTGCGGGTCTCCGGGGTCTTGTGCATCTTCGACGCCGGGTACAGCCACTTCAGCGACAGCAGCAGCAATGCCGCGACCATGAAGCCGGCGGCCGGCGAGAAGATCAGCGACAGGCCGATATCGATGGCCTTGCCCCAGTTCACGCCTTCGCCCAGCGGCAGGTCGCTGATCAGCGCGTTGGCCAGGCCGACGCCGAGGATCGAACCGATCAGGGTGTGCGAGCTGGAGGCCGGGATACCGAAGTACCAGGTGCCGAGGTTCCAGGTGATGGCCGCCGCCAGCAGCGAGAACACCATGGCCAGGCCGTGGCCGGTGTTGACGTTGATCAGCAGCTCCACCGGCAGCAGGTGGACGATGGCGTAGGCGACGCCGACGCCGCCCAGCAGCACGCCGAGGAAGTTGAAGATGCCGGAGAGGACCACCGCGCGGTAGGGCGACATGGCCTTGGTGTAGATGACCGTGGCGACCGCGTTGGCGGTGTCATGGAAACCGTTGATGAACTCGAAGGTCAGGACGAATGCCAGGGCGAGCAACAGGCTCAGCACCAGCCAGGCATCAAGCCCGCTGAAGAGATCGAACATGAAGGTTTAGTGACAGGCTGGTTAGGGGGCGCGAATTATGCCAGAAAACCGGCCCGCGCCCAGCGTCTGACCGCCGATCGGTACCCGTTGCCACTGCGTCACGGCAGCGCAGCCCAGTAAATCAGGGCCATGCAGGGCATTGTTCGAAATCGTTTCAGCTGTCCTGGCCGAGTTCTTTCTCGATCTTCTGGATTTCCCGCTCGAAGGCCTGGTCCTGGTAGGTGGGGCGCTTGCGCCAGGGTTTGCGTTCGGGTTCGGGCTGCGCGGCGTAAGTGGTCACTTCGCCGCCGTAAACATCCTTGTAACGTTTTTCCTGGCGCTCGAGTTCGGCGCGCAGTTCGTCTTTCGTCACGTGTTGATCCGCTTGGTCTGAATAATGGGTCTTGAGTTTCCGGCGATGGAAGGCGCGAGGGCCTTCTGCAACTTTCGCCTGTCATGGACTTGGGCCGGACGGCCGTTCCATTTTCTTCAGCGACCGTCCCGGTCGACTTTCACACACCACCGAGAGCCAGGCGCACCGCGCCTTCGCGCAATTAAGCCGGCTAACTTCGGAGGGGCGGCGAAGTATATAGGGAAACTCACCAGAAGCTCTATCGAATAGAAAGCCGAAGGCACGACGAGTTCAACTTTCGTTGCACTCGCCGTGCACTTCCCTGGTGCATGTTCAGAGGCTGCGGATGATACGTCCGAGTGTTTCCATCGCCTGTTCGCTGCGTGTCGTCCAGGGGTGGCCGTAGTTCAGGCGTGCGCAATTGCTGAAGCTCCGGGTCGCCGAGAAGATCGGCCCCGGCGCGATGCTGATGCCCTGGGCGAGCGCCAGCTGGAACAGGCGCAGCGAGTCCACCTGCTCGGGGAATTCCAGCCAGAGGAAGTAGCCCCCGTCCGGACGGCTCACCCGGGTCTGCTCCGGCAGATGGCGGGCGACCGCGGCGAGCATCGCGTTCTGCTGGCTTTCCAGGGCGTAGCGCAGGCGTCGCAGGTGGCGGTCGTAGCCGCCGTGCTGCAGGTAGTCGGCGATGGCCGCCTGGGCCGGGACCGAGGCGGAAATGCTGGTCATCAGCTTCAGCCGCTCGATCTCCCCGGCATAGCGCCCCCCGGACACCCAGCCGACCCGGTAGCCCGGTGCCAGGCTCTTGGAGAACGAACTGCAGTGCATCACCAGGCCCTCGCTGTCGAAGGCCTTCACCGGCTTGGGCGCCTGTTGGCCGAAATACAGCTCGGCATAGACGTCGTCCTCGATCATCGGCACCTGGTATTGCTTGAGCAGTTCCGCCAGGCGTCGCTTGCGCGCTTCGGCCAGGCTCGCCCCCAGCGGGTTGTGGAAGTTGCTCATGAACCAGCAGGCCTTGATCGGCAACTGTCCGAGGCTGCGCTCCAGCACTTCCAGGTCGATGCCCTCGCGGGGGTGCACGGGGATCTCCACCGCCTTCAGCTTGAGCCGTTCCAGCACCTGCAGGCTGGCGTAGAAGGCCGGCGACTCGATGGCCACCAGGTCGCCCGGGCGGGTCACCACCTGCAGGCAGAGGTTGAGTGCCTCCAGTGCGCCGTTGGTGATCACCAGCTCCTCGATGGGCAGCGGCAGGCCGCCGACCATGTAGCGCAGGGCGATCTGCCGGCGCAGGCCGTGGTTGCCAGGCGTCATGTCGGCGACGGTGGAGCGCGGGTCCATCTCCCGCACCGCGTGGGACATGGAGCGCGCCAGGCGTTGCAGGGGGAACAGCTCCGGACTGGGGAAGGCCGAGCCGAAGGGCACGGTGTCCGGGTCCTTGATGGAGCTGAGCACCGAGAACACCAGCTCGCTGACATCCACCTCGGTGGTGGCGGCCTCGCGGCTGGCCACCTCTGGCTCGCGCAGCGGGCGCTGCACGTGCTGGCAGACGAAGTAGCCGGAGCGTGCGCGGGCCATGATCAGGCCACGGCTCTCCAGCAGGTAGTAGGCCTGGAACACGGTGGAGGCGCTGACGCCGTAGGTGCGGCTGGCATGCCGCACCGAGGGCACCTTCTGGCCCGGTGCGAGCACGCCGGTACGGATCAGTTCGGCGATCTCGTCGGCGAATTTCTCGTAGCGCTTCATCTTGTCCTGCGGGTGGGCGGCCTGGGCCGCCCACTCTAAGCGCTGCGTCGGGACGCCGCCAGCTGCGCCGTCCATGCTCAGCGCCTCGGGCTGACGAAGGTGCTGTCGGCGGTGGCGGTCGCCGTGTCGCCGTCCAGGCTGGTGATGCGGAACACCAGCTCGCGGGAGCCGCCGCCCAGGGTGTCGTCTTCCTGCGCCACCGAGACCGGCAGCTCGAGGATCTCCCCAGCCTCGATGCTCACCTCCGCCGGTGCCTGCAGGCGCAGGCCCTCGCCCTCGGCCAGCTCCAGGCGGTAGCGATGGCTGAGCTGGGTCTTGTTGATCAGCTTGAGGTTGTAGATGTTCTCGATCTCGCCGGCGGCGTTCTCGCGGAACATGCCACGGTCCTTGATCACGTCCACGGAGATTTCCGAACGCGAGGCCAGCAACCAGCCGAAGGCGCCGATCATCAGCACCAGGGCCGTGGCGTAGCCGATCAGGCGCGGCCGCAGCAGGTGGGTGTGGCCGCCCTCCAGGGCGCGTTCCGAGCTGTAGCCCACCAGGCCACGGGCGTAGCCCATCTTGTCCATCACCGAATCACAGGCGTCCACGCAGGCCGCGCAGCCGATGCAGGCGATCTGCAGGCCATCGCGGATGTCGATGCCGGTGGGGCAGACCTGCACGCACACCGTGCAATCGATGCAATCACCCAGGCCCTGGGCCTTCGGGTCGCTACCCTTCTTGCGCGCCCCACGGGACTCGCCCCGGGCGGCGTCGTAGGAAACGATCAGCGTGTCCTTGTCGAACATCACGCTCTGGAAGCGGGCGTAGGGGCACATGTGGATGCACACCTGCTCGCGCATCCAGCCGGCGTTCACGTAGGTGGCGGCGGTGAAGAACAGCACCCAGAACAGCGAGACGCCGCCGGCCTGAAGGGTCACCAGCTCGGTGGCCAGTTCGCGCACGGGGGTGAAGTAACCGACGAAGGTCACCGCCGTCGCCAGGCTGATGGCGAGCCACAGGCCGTGCTTGGCGACGTTGCGCGCCACCTTCTCCACGCCCCAGGGGGCGGCGGCCAGCTTGATGCGCTGGTTGCGGTCGCCCTGGGTGCGCTGCTCGACCCACATGAACATCCAGGTCCAGACGCTTTGCGGGCAGCTGTAGCCGCACCAGACGCGGCCGGCGAACACCGTGATGAAGAACAGCCCGAAGGCGCAGATGATCAGCAGCCCCGAAAGCAGGATGAAATCCTGCGGCCAGAAGGTCGCGCCGAAGATGTAGAACTTGCTGTCCTCCAGGCTCCAGAGCACGGCCTGGCGGCCATCCCAGTCGAACCAGAGAGTGCCGAAGAACAACAGGCACAGCAGCCCCGCGCCGAGCAGGCGGAAGTTGCGGAACCGTCCCGTGAAACTGCGGGTGTGGATGGGGGCACTGGAGGCGTAAAGGGACTTGCTGGCGGCGGCGGGGCGACTCGGTTGGACGACCTCTACCTGCCTGACGGGAATCATCTCGCTCATGATGCTGGCCTTTTGGGCTATGACGGCGAGGCGGACTATAGGGAGAGGCTGATACTGGAAACAGATTCAGGTGAACGGACAAAAACCGTATCAGATGGAGCGGGATGACCGCTCATGCCGCAAGGCGCGTGGTTCCGGGCGTAGCCCGGGTGCACCGTGCGGCATGCGCGGCAATAGGTCGCAGCGCTAGAGGCGCAGCACCGGGCGATAGCAGTTGGCGATCTGCGCCTGGCAGGGGTTGACCCCGGCCGGCGCTGTTCCACCCCCATGGCGTACTCGCGCACCAGCAGCACGTGATGAGGACCGGCAAGGCTTCGCCCCGCACCTGTGCAGGCGCATCGTCCGGATGGAGCAGCACCATGGAGTGCCGCAGCGGTGTGGGATCGATTTCATTCGCGCAGCGGTGCCCGAATCTGCATGGCACAACGTTTCAGTGGCCCCCGCGTTCGCGAGGGTGACGGTACAAATCCGGGCGCCCAGCCAACCCCCGTCATCCTCGCGAATGCGGGAAACCACTCGACAGAGGGCGGGGGAGTTCCCGCGCAAGGCTGTCTGCAACAGGGCCACATGTGCATGACGGGTGCATTCAGCGCGGTGCTGGTGGCGAGTCCGAGGTGCGCGCAGCACACCCTACGTCCGGAGTGAGCGGCGGCTGCATGCTCCGAGGCCTGATTGCGACCCTTCCAGACGGGCAAAAGCGAAGCCACCTTCCACGAGCGTGGATTTTTACTCGTGAAAGACTTCTCCCGCGCGGTCCATCCAGAGCACCCGTACAAGGGCAACCCCGTTGCCCCAAAGGCCCCTCCCGATCCGAGAGGGGCCAGGCTCAGGTCAGCTCTTCCACAACGCCAGCTGCTCCAGCTTCATCAACTGCCAGAACTCCTGCTGGTTGCTGCGGCACAGGTCCACCATCGCATCCATCAAGGCCCCTTCGCCGACCTCATCCAGGTAGGGCCCGGGGATTCCCTCGCGCAGGCCCGCGTTGTCCCGGATGATCTCGGCGATCACATGCACGGTGTTCAACCGAGACTCCATCCGATCCACCAACTGCCGCAGCCGGCGTTCTGCCACCTCCTGGCTCATACCGACACCTCCTGGCGGCCGGCCATGAACAGCGGCAAATCCCGCCACGCCACCCACAGCTCACCCTGCCAGCGCACTACACCCAACTGCCGGCCCTCGTAGATCAGCGTTTCGCGAATGGGTGCCGCATCGGGCGTGCGGTGATAGTCATGCAGCGTCGGCACCAGCACCTCGTTCACCCAGCGGCCCACACTGCCGTGCCTGGGCGTGCCGAACTGGAACAGCGCCCGGTAGGCGCCGATATCGCTGATCACCACCACCTCTTCGTGGAAGCCGTCGGTGTAGATGAGGGCGAGGGTTTGCTGCTGGTGAGGCTCCAGGGTCGGGAGCAAGGGAAGGGCATCGGCGAGGCCGATCAACTGCGCGAAATCATGGGCGACGAACCAGGGCTGGTTGTCGACCATCACGGCGCGCAGGCGTTGGTGGTGGTGATAGAAAACGAGAGGAGTGAATGCATTTTTCATGGCATAGGTTCCTTGTCCGGTGGACCACTCCGCCATCCTTCGCTGTCATTCGAAGGGTGGCGAATCGCACGGGGTTGACAGACCGGGACAAGAGACCGGCAGACCACGAGGGTCTCCCCGCGCGATCCGCCATAAAGCAATGCAGTTGAAAACTGCATGCGTGCTCGTGCCTGCAAAAAACATTCGCTGTTTTCCGCATGCACCTTGTGGCGCACCGCGCCTTGTCATCGGGCTGTCAAACCCGGCCACGGGATTTACCGTGGCTCGGGGAGGATAGGGAGGAGGGAGTGGGAGGGCAAGGGATGGTGATGCCCATCGGCTGCGGCGTTATCGCACCTCTCCTCACAGTCGAAAGTGTGAGGACTGTGAAATGAAGTTCGACATCAATTCCCCCGAGCAGCTTGGTTCGCTCATTAGCGCGAGCCGCAAGGCGATGCAAATGCGCCAGGACGATACGGCGGGAAGCATCGGCGTATCCGAAAACTTCTTGGGTAAAGTCGAGCGTGGTGGCGAGACGGTTCAATGGAGCAAGTTGTTTCAGGTGATGCAGGAGCTTGGCCTGTCCATAACGGTCGAGGTGCCAGAGCCCTTCGCTCACGACACTTTGAGAATTCTTGAAACCATGAACAACAAGCGAAACAAGGTGGCCCATTCCGAGAGCCTTGAGCCGGCGCGAGATTGATGGATCGATCACTCAATGTCTGGATTAACCACGATCAGATGGGCACCTTGCGCGAGAGCAATGGCCTGATGCTGATTGAACGGGGCCTATAACCAGGCCCGAGCGAGGTTGAATCCTGGGGCACTGGCAGCACCGCTGGTTGTGGCCGCCCAGGGCGTTGAGGTGAGTGGCAAGCTAGCCAGCCAGGCGCAGTCGAGGGGGATCACGGGATGTCCCTGACCAGGCGGAAGCCGAGGTTGTCCGGCGGCTGTCCGGCGGTGCAGCCACCGCCGCGCGCGTCGCGCACGAAGTCGTTGATCGCTGCGCGGTGGCGGCCTTCGGCGATGCGGATCGAGCAGGCCTCGATGCGGCTGAGCTGCGCCCCTCGGGCATCGAGCTTGATGCGCTGGTGGCAGCTGTCGGTCCATTCCCAGACGTTGCCGGCGAGGTCGGCGATGCCGAATTCGTTGAGCCCATGGCCGCCGCGTGCCAGCGGCCGGGCCGATTCGGTGGTGCGCATCTCGGCCTCGAAGCTGTAGCGGGCCAGCCAGCGCCGTGCCGGGTTGCTGCCGTCGTTGTCGATGAGCAGGGCGTCGTCGGCCCAGCGCGAGCCGGCGAAGAAGGCCCATTCCAGGTCACTGGGCAGGCGCCAGCGCTGGCCGGTGCGGCGGCTTAGCCAGTCGGCATAGAACTGTGCGTCCAGCAGGCTCACGCCGGTGATGGGCAGGTCGTCGCGGGGGCTGCCCCCTTCGCTCAGCGGCAGGCAGTCGCCCTCGGCCACGCAGCGCGCGTATTCGGCCTGGCTGACCTGGTACTTCATCACCTCGAAGCCGGGTTGTAGCCGCTCGCGCCGGGCGGGGGCGTCGATGGCGCGTGCCTCCTGCCAGTAGTCGCCGGCGGGGCGGAAGGTGAAGGCACGGGCCATCAGTGCCACCGTTTCCGGTGCCGGTTCGGGCGGGTGACGGGGGCCGAGGAGAAGGGCCGCCGCCGCGATGGCGAAGACGGCTGGCAGGCTGATCCGGGTGGCCTTGTGCATGGCGGCGGCGTCCGTTGGCCAGGGTGGATGGCCGGCCCTTGCGGGCCGGCCGGCGGGCTCATTTGATCGGCGATGGCGGCTCGACCTGGCTCATCAGGTCGGCGTCCCATTCGCCCTCGACCTGGAAGTGCGCGGTGGCGCCCAGCAGCACGCCTTCGATCAGGTTGTGGTTGAGGTAGGCGTACAGGCCCGGCTGGCGGAAGGTGTAGAGCGCCGCGCCGGCCGCGCCACCCGGGATGAACCAGGTCTCCAGGTCCTGCTCCGGCGGGTTGCTGAACTTGCCGCTGGCCCAGACGTGGTCGCCGTGGCCGCCGATCAGGTGCGGGCGGGTGTCGCGGTTGGCCTGGGAGTGGACGACCAGCACCGTATCGCCGACGCGGGCCTTGAGGGCGTTCTTGCCGGTCAGGGCGCCCACCTTGCCGTTGAACACGATGTGGCTGGGGACCAGCCCCTTCATGACGCCCAGCATGTCGGCGAAGCTCTCCATCGGGCTGGCGTAGCGCTTGAACCTGCCGTCCTTGTCACGCGGGACGTAGAAGTCCTGTTCGCCGACGTAGAACACCTTGTCGTACTTCAGCCCCTTGCCGGCGCGGTCCTTCAGGCCGTCACGGGGCAGCACCATGATCGCGCCGTTCATGCCCGAGACCACGTGCCAGGGGATCATCGCGCCACCCGGTGCGCAGTGGTAGACGAATACGCCGGCGCGGGTGGCCTTGAAGCGCAGCTTCACCTGCTCGCCGGGGCTGACGATGGTCAGCGCGCCGCCGCCCAGGGCACCGGTGGCGGCGTGGAAGTCGATGTTGTGGGCCATGCCGTTGGTCGCGGGGTTGACCAGGGTGAGCTCCACGTAGTCGTCCTGGTGCACCACCATCAGCGGGCCGGGTACCGAGCCGTTGAAGGTCATGGCGTGGACTTCGGTGCCTTCGTCGTCGAGCACCAGGGTCTTCTCTTCGATGGTCAGGGTGAACTCCACCACCTTCGGCGAGCCGCTGGCGCGGGCCTCGTGGGCGTGGACGAAGGGTGGGGCGACCAGCTCGACCTTGACCCGCTCCAGCCTGGACAGGTCCGGGGCCTCGCCCGGTTTCTTCGGTGCCGGCTCCGCCCCGGCCAGCGCCTTGCCGCTGCCGAGCACCGAGCCGGTGACGCCGAGCACCACCGCGCCTGCGAGCAGGGTGCGGCGGGAAAGGGACATCGCTTCCTCGTCGTGCATGATCATCTCCGTAATGACTACCGTCGTTGGCTACAGAGATACCGCGTGGCCAGGAACTTTCCTTGAGCTGAGACAAGCAAGCCTGCAACTGGGCAACCTGCTGCAGGGAGGATGTGCGTCATGTCGCGTTTGTGCAGGTGCCGGCCTTGCGCAAGGTGGGGCGGGCTCAATCCTTCCCGAAAAAGCCCTTGGCGTCCTGCAGGTAGGCCTCGCGGGTGGGGCCGTCCAGCCAGCGGGCGTAGAGCTGGATCAGCTCCTCGCCGCGCAGCTCGCGGATCACCTCGTTGATCGCCTCGATGGCCCGCTTGCCTTCGGGTGTCTTCGAGCAGCCCACGTAGGCGAGCAGGTAGCTGGGCATGCCCTGCACCGGATGGAAGCGCAGGTCGGAGACATCCACGCCATCGGTCTCGGCCAGGTAGCGCACCTCGGGCCAGTAGCCGAGCAGGGCGCTGATGCGGCCGTGCTGTTGCATCTGCAGCAGGCTGCCCAGGGCGTTGTTGCCGTGGTGCACCAGCAGGCGCTCGGGGGCTGCGGCGTGAAGCGTGGCGTCGATCGACGGCCCGTAGCTGCGTTCCACCAGTACGCCGAGGCGCTGGCGCGGGTCGGCGAGAAAGGCCGCCAGGTCGATCCTGCCGTCCTTCAGGTAGGGCTGGATCTCGTCCTCCAGTTCCCGGCGCACCACCACGCCGTTGGTCACCACGCCCAGGGTGGGGATGGAGAAGTACATCAGTTGCTCGCGCTCCTGGGTCCTCAGCACGCCCGCGTCGCAGGTGAGGGTGTCGCGGGCGAACATCTGGTTGGCACGAGCGCGATTGACGCGGCTGTTGACGTGGCGGTACTGCGGCAGTCGCTGCTGCAACAGGCCGAGCATCCGGTCGGCGATGCCCTGGCCCTTGAGCGGGCCTTCCATGATGTTGAACGGCGCCATGTCGCGCACCGTCCAGGTGATCAGCGTGTCGGGTGCCGCCGCACAGCCGCCGGCGGCCACCAGCAGCGCGCCGCCGAGCAGCAGGCCGCGCAGGCGCGAGCGGAATCCGGGCCGACCCGCCATGGGCGAGGGGGAGGGTGGGCAGCTCAGATGGCGCCTTCCTTGCGCAGGGCGTCGATGCGTGCGGCGTCGTAGCCCAGGGCACCGAGCACTTCGGCATTGTGTTCGCCCAGTTCCGGGCCGACCCATTCGGCCGAGCCCGGGGTCGCCGAGAGCTTGGGCACGATGCCGGGCATGCGGAACGGCTTGCCGTCGGGCAGGCGCGCCTGGAGGAACATCTCGCGGGCGATGAACTGCGGGTCGGCGAACATGTCCTCGGCGGAATAGATGCGGCTGGCCGGCACCTCGGCACGGGTCAGCACCGCCAGCACCTGGTCCAGGGGTAGCGAGCCGACCCAGCGGTCGATCACCCCGTAGAGTTCGTCGCGGCGCGCGTCACGGCCGTCGTTGCTGGCGAGCGTCGGATCCAGGGCCAGGTCCTCGCGGTCGATGGCGAGCATGAAGCGCTTGAAGATGGCATCGCCGTTGGCGCCGATCTGCACGTGGCGGCCGTCGGCGCTGGTGTGGATGGAGGAGGGGGTGATGCCGGGCATGATGTTGCCGGTGCGTTCGCGGATGAAGCCGAACACGTCGAACTCCGGGACCATGCTCTCCATCATGGCGAACACCGCCTCGTACAGCGCCACGTCCACCACCTGGCCTTCGCCGCCGTTGACCTCGCGGTGGCGCAGCGCCATGAGCGCGCCGATCACGCCCCAGAGCGCGGCGATGGAGTCGCCGATGGAGATGCCGGTGCGCACCGGCGGGCGGTCCTCGAAGCCGGTGATGTAGCGCAGCCCGCCCATGGATTCGCCCACCGCGCCGAAGCCCGGCTGGTCCTTCATCGGGCCGCTCTGGCCGAAGCCTGAGAGGCGCAGCATCACCAGCCTGGGGTTCAGCGCGTGGAGCACGTCCCAGCCCAGGCCGAGCTTCTCCAGCACGCCGGGGCGGAAGTTCTCGATGAGGATGTCCGCCTCGCTCAGCAGGCGCTTGAGGATGGCGATGCCGTCGGGGTGCTTGAGGTTCAGCGTCAGCGACTTCTTGTTGCGCGCCTGCACGAACCACCAGAGCGAGGTGCCCTCGTAGAGCTTGCGCCACTTGCGCAGCGGGTCGCCGCCGTCGGGGGACTCGACCTTGATCACCTCGGCGCCGAACTCCGCGCACAGGCGCGAGGCGAAGGGGCCGGCGATCAGGGTGCCGAGTTCGATGACTTTCAGTCCGGCGAGGGGCTTGGCGAGGGTATCCATTGCACGTCCGTGGGGCAGGAAAAAACCCGCCTAGCCTAGACCATTGCCCCGTTTCAGGGCAGCCGTCGGCCGGCTGCTTTTTCGTGAATCAGTTCGGTCTTCGGCCGATCCCCGCTTTCCAAGGCGCGACGAGGGGGTTCTAATCCCCGGCGACACGGCACGCGTACAGCAGAAACCATGGACAGGTCCTCATGCCCCGTCGCTCCTCTTCCCACCTTTGCAGAACCCTTCGGGCCCGCTCCGAGGCTTAGTCCTGCGCGCGTCTGGCACGCTTCGAAAATATTACATGTGATGGATTGAAAGCTTACATGTGATGGATTAATCTGCGCCCATGGAAAACAAGTCATCCGCCCATTACCAACGTTTGTTCCGCCAGCGCCTGCGTGATCAGGGGCTGGTGAAAAAGGAAGTCTGGATACTGCCGGAGAACGCCCAGGCGCTCCTGGCGGTTGAACGCAAGCTGCGCCAGCCTCAACCGGGGCCGGTCAATCTGGAAAAGGAGGGGGCCATGGAAATGCCTCAGATCTGGAATGCGCGAGCGCTCTGCGAGGCCTTGGCCGCGACCGAGCTCTTCACCCGTGGCGATGCCGGCATCGAGCTGATCGAAGGTGCCGAGCCCAGCCTGCACGTGACCATGCGCGAGTACGGCGACCTGCCGTTGTTCGTCGCCCTGCACGGTGAGCAGATCATCGTCGAGGCGCTGCTCTGGCCGCAGAGCGACGTGCGCGACGTGGCTGCCTTCAACGAGGAGGTGCTGCTCAGTCGCCAGTTGTTCCCGCTGTCCAGCATCGGCCTGGAGACGCTGCCCGGCGGCGAGCGTTGCTACACCATGTTCGGCGCCCTGAGCGCCTCCTCGATCCTGTCCAACGTGGTTTACGAGATCGAGACGCTCGCCAGCAACGTGATCCGCGCCACCGAAGCCTACGAAGGCTACCTGAAGGCTCAGGCCTGACCTGGAGGAAGCACATGAACGTTTGGAGCAAGCTGCTCACCGCCCTGCGCGGCGGTGTCAACGAAGCCGGCGAGGCCATTGTCGACAGCCAGGCGCTGCGCATCCTCGACCAGGAGATCCGCGACGCCGACCTGGAGCTGCGCAAGTCCAAGGAAGCCCTGGCCGAGATCATGGCGCGGCAGAAGCTGGCCGAGGATCGTGCCGGCAAATGCACCGCCAAGATCGGCGAGTACGAAGCCTATGCCCTGAAGGCCCTGGAAAGCGGCAACGAGGCCCTGGCCAAGGAAGTGGCGGAGAAGATCGCCAACCTGGAGAACGAGCTGGCCGTCGAGCGCGAGCAGGCCGCCGGCTTCGCCGCCAGCGTGGCCCAGCTGCGCAAGGCCGTGACCCAGGCCGAAGGCAACATCAAGCACCTGAAACAACAGGTCGATACCGTCAAGGCCACCGAGAGCGTGCAGAAGGCGCAGATGGCCGTGGCCCAGCGCTACAGCGGCTCGCAGACCAAGCTGCACACCGCCGTCGAATCGCTGGAGCGGATCAAGCGCCAGCAGGCCGAGCGTGCGGCGAAGATGGAAGCGGCCGCCGAACTGGCCGCCACCAGCAGCCCGGACGATGACCTCGATGCCAAGCTGCGCGCAGCCGGCATCGTCGCCGACGGCACCAGCGCCGACAGCGTGCTGGCCCGCCTGAAGGACAAGGGCAAGTCCTGATCCACCGTTGAACGGGCGGGGTCGCTCGACCCCGCCCAGCCTTTTCAGGGATAGGAAAGCGATGGAAATCTTCCTGCAGACCGCACTGTCGTTCCCCACCGTGCTGTTCAGCTTCCTGCTGTGCCTGGCCATCGTCTACTGGGCGATCGTCGCGCTCGGTCTGGTCGAGGTCGACCTGCTGGACGTCGAGGCCGACTCGCTGCTCGCCGGCGATGGCGTCGCGGCCCTGCTGTCGAAGCTCAAGCTCAACGGCGTGCCGGTCACCCTGGTGCTCAGCCTGCTGTTCGCCGGCTCCTGGTTCCTCAGCTATTTCGCCGAACTCCTGGTCCTCAGCCACCTGCCCCTGGGCCTCCTGCGCTACCCGCTGGGCCTGGTCGTGGCCGTGGTCGCGCTGGGCCTGTCGCTGCCTGTGGCGGCGCTCATCTGCAGCCCGCTGCGGCCGCTGTTCCACAAGGCGGAGGCCGTCACCAGCAAGAGCGTGCTCGGCCAGACCGCCATGGTGCGCAGCGGCCGGGTCACCCTTGCGCATGGCGAAGCCGTGCTCGAAGACGGTGGCGCCGGGCTGATCCTCAAGGTCCGTGCCGACGAAGCCCTCGGGCTCAAGCGCGGCGACCGCGTCGTATTACTGGAATACCTGGAGGCGCAGCACGCCTATCGGGTCATCACCGAGGACGAATTCCGGGGCATATGACCCGGTGCGCCTCAGCATCAAAGGAGAGTGATTGCAAATGAACAACATCGAGTGGGTGATGCCCTTCCTGACCGTGCTCGGACTCGTCGTCCTGTTCGTGGTCGGCATCCTGGCCCTGTTCAAGGCCTTCTACATCAAGGTCCCGCAGGGCACCGCGCTGATCGTCAACGACATGTCCTCCACGCCCAAGGTGCACTTCACCGGCGCCCTGGTGTACCCGGTCATCCACCTCAAGGAGTTCATGCGCATCTCGCTGATCACCCTGGAGGTCGATCGCCGTGCCAAGGACGGGCTGATCTGCCGCGACAACATGCGCGCCGACATCACCGTCGCCTTCTACCTGCGCGTCAATGAAACCCAGGAAGACGTGCTCAAGGTGGCCAAGGCCATTGGCGTCGAGCGTGCCTCCGACCGCGCCGCGGTGAACGAGCTGTTCAACGCCAAGTTCTCCGAAGCGCTGAAGACCGTCGGCAAGCAGTTCGACTTCGTCCAGCTGTTCGAGAACCGCCAGGACTTCCGCGACCGCATCATCGAGGTGATCGGCAACGACCTGAACGGCTACGTGCTCGAAGACGTCGCCATCGACTACCTGGAGCAGACCGCGAAGAACTCCCTCGACCCGAGCAACATCCTCGACGCCGAAGGCATCCGCAAGATCACCGAGCTGACCGCCGCGCAGAACGTCATCACCAACGAGCTGGAGCGCAACCAGGAGCTGGCGATCCAGAAGAAGAACGTCGAGACCCGCGAAGCCGCCCTGGCCCTGGAACGCCAGCAGGCCGACGCCGAAGCCCGGCAGAAGCGCGAGATCGAGACCATCCGCGCCCGCGAGGAAGCCGAGACCGCCAAGGTCAAGGAAGAGGAGCGCCTCAAGGCCGAGCAGGCGCGCATCCAGGCGCAGCAGGAGATCGACGTGCGCGTCGAGAACCACCAGCGCGAAGTGGAAGTGGCCCAGCAGAACCGCCAGCGCGCCGTGGTCATCGAGGTGGAGAAGGTCACCCGTGCCAAGGACCTGGAAGTGGTCGCCCGCGAGCGCGAGGTCGAGCTGCAGCGCATCGAGAAGGAAAAGGCGCTGGAAGAACAGCGCAAGAACATCGCCAACGTGATCCGCGACCGCGTCGCCGTCGAGAAGACCGTGGCCCAGGAAGAGGAGCGCATCAAGGAAGTGCGTGAGATCTCCGAGGCCGAGCGTGCCAAGCAGGTCATCGTGCTCCAGGCGCAGGCCGAGGCCGAGCAGGAGCTGGTGCGCCAGGTCAAGCAGGCCGAGGCCGACGAGACCCGCTCCAAGCACAAGGCCGTGGAAATCAACAACCTGGCCCAGGCCGAGCTGGAAGCCGCTGCCAAGCAGGCCGAAGCCAAGAAACGCCTGGCCGAAGGCATCGAGGCCGAGCGTGCCGCCCCCGGCCTGGCCGATGCGCGGGTGCTGGAAGTCACCGCCGCCGCCAAGGAGAAGGAAGGCCTCGCCGAAGCCCGTGTGCGTGCCGAGCAACTGATCGCCGAAGCCCGTGGCGAGCAGGAGAAAGGCCTGGCCGACGCCCGCGTGCTGGAAGCCGCCGCAGCAGCCAAGGAGAAGGACGGCCTGGCCGAAGCCAAGGTGCTGGAAGAGAAGCTGGGCGCCCAGGCGCGTGGCGAAGAACAACTCGGCGCCGCCAAGGCCAAGGCCACCAAGGACCTGGGTTCGGCGGAAGCGGAAATCCTCCTGCAGCGCCTCAACGCCGAGGCCGAAGGCCTGGGCAAGAAGTTCGGTGCCCTCGACGCCCTCAGCGACAGCGCTCGCCAGCACGAGGAGTTCCGCATGCAGCTGGAGAAGAGCTTTGAGGAAGCCATGGCCGCCATCGCCGCCAACAAGGACATCGCCAAGGACCAGGCCGAGGTGCTCGCCACCGCACTGGGCAAGGCGAAGATCGAGATCGTCGGCGGCGAAGGCGACTTCTTCAACTCCTTCGCCAAGTCGCTCTCCGTGGGCAAGGCCATCGAAGGCGTGGTGGGCAAGAGCCCGGTGGTGCAGGACGTGCTGGCGCGCCTGCTCAATGGTCGCACCCCTGCGGTCGCGCCCAAGGCTGACGCCGCTCCGGCAGCCGACGCCTGATCGAGCGGGCCCCGGAACTCCCGGGGCCCGATGCCATGCAAAGGGTCCGCCCCGCCTTGCAAAAGGGGACGGGCCCGCCTACCCACCAAGAGGAACCTTGCCATGTCGGAACCCCGTGACTACCTGGAGCTGTCCTTCCGCTCCATCCACTGCTTCGCCAACGACGGCCGCCTGGACGTGCACGAACTGGCCGCCCTGCTCGCCATTGCCGAGCGCGACGGCGTAATCGATGACAACGAGAAGCGCGTACTGAAGAAAATCCTCGCCCACGTCCGGCCTGAGGAAATCGACCCCGCCCTGCGCGAGCAGATGGCCGAGGTCGCCCGCAAGATCGGTGCCTGAGCCCAGGCCCCGCGTCCCCGCGTGCCCGGCCCCTCCATCTGAGGGGCCTTGCTCGCAGACCCAGCAGATTCAGGAAGAACACGATGTCGGACGTCACCGCCGCAACCCCCGCACAGGATGTATTGGACAAGGCCGTCGCCGAAGGCGGCGCCTACGAGGTGCTGCACAAGCGCCTGCAGGAGCAGGGGCAGCGCCTGCGGCAGACCACCGAGGCCCTCAACCAGAAGCGCCTGGAAGAGTTCGGCAACAGCCGCATGGACGTCATCGGCCGTGTGCGCATCCGCACCGAGAACAACTGCATCGCCCGCGACATCGTCCAGGTCGGCGACTGCCTGCTGTTCGGCTACAACGTGTTCATCGGGCTGCGCAAGGAAACCCATGTCGCCGACGTGTTCTCCCTCTACCGCCTGGTGGAGGAGGGCGAGGGCTACGAAGCCGAGCCGGTGCCGCTGGAGGGTTCGTTCCTCGCGGCCCAGGGCTTCGTCAACGACTTCAACGAGCTCTACACCTACTACAAGAACACCCGCCTGCTGCAGCTGGCCATCCGCGACGGCAAGCTGCTGGCGAGCTTCCAGATCGGCGAGCGCATCAGCGACATCCGCGTGTTCCGCTGGTCCATCTCCGCCGATGGCCGCGACGTGCGCTACATCGACAACCGGGGCGAGCGCGACATCGCCCTGCCGGCGCCCTTCGACTTCGAATGGAAGAAGGCCACCCGCGACATGGTGGTACAGGGGCGCTTCCCGCACCTGAACATCCTCGACACGGTGTTCGTCGAAACCATCGGCGGTGACCTCACCATCAAGGTGGAGAACAACACCGAGGATGGCCTGGGCATCTACCGCGAGGAGGTGCTCGACAAGACCCAGTCCCTCGACGACGCCCAGGTGGAGTTCGCCCGCCTCGGCAGCCTGGTGCTGCTCAAGGTGCTGCCCTACCGCGAGGAGCAGTGGCGCTACCTGGTGTTCAACGGCCTGACCCGCAAGGTCGAGCGCATCGACGCCATTGGCCTGGCCTGCGTCCAGCTGCCGGAAGACCACGGCATCATCTTCCCCGGCGGCTACTACCTGCAGAGCGGCGAGTACAAGACCTTCGAGCAGTCCATGGACGGCATGCGCTTCAAGCGCGCCGTGCGCTCGCCCAACGGCGAGGACGTGCAGTACGTCTTCTACCACCCCGAGCAGGGCCGCGCGGTGCTGCTCACCTACAACATGATCAACCGCCAGCTGCAGAACCCGCTGTTCGGCCACGGCTACGCGCGCCTGGAGGACGGGCGCATGGTGATCTTCGCCGCCGAGGGCGACGAGCCCACCCGCATCCACCCGATGCAGGTCTGGCAGACCCCCTTCTGCACCGAGGAATTCGCCGCCCGCCAGCCGGCCCGCAGCGGCTTCCTCGGGCGCATCGGCAACGCCGAGCTGGTGCGCGGCGTCTCCGACCTCTACGACCTGTGCCGCGAGATCGACGCGCCCGCCGTCTCGGTGCAGCGATACTCGCTGCTGTGCCAGAACACCCGCCGCCTGTTCGACGTCTACCACTGGCTGGGCAGCGACCAGCTCGACGGCCTGGCGCCGCTGCTGCGCGAGGTGGCCGCCACCGCCGAACTGGTGCTGGACGAATACGAGAAGGTCGAGAGCATCCGCCGCCAGTCCGACCAGGCCATGGCCGGCGCCGAGGCGAAGCAGAAGACCCTGCTCGACGGCCTGCTGCCCGACAGCTGGGACCAGGCGCAGAGCTTCGTCGACGCGCTCAACGGCATCACCGCCCAGCGCGGCCTGCTGCTGACCATCCGCGACTACCGCTACATCGATGTCGCGCGCATCGACGCCATGGAGGCCGAGCTGCTCGAGGCCCAGGCGAAGACTGCCGCCGCCACCGCGACCTTCCTCGCCAGCGAGCAGGCCCTGCAGCCCTTCGTCACCCGCCTGGAGACCCTCGATGCCGAGGCGCAGAAGGCCGAGACCGTGGCCCAGCTGGCGGCTCCCCTGGCCGCCCTGCAGGCCATGGCCGCCGACCTCGACATGCTCTCCAGCCTCATGGCCTCGCTGCAGATCGACGACGCCACCCAGCGCACCCGCATCATCGAGTCCATCTCCGAGATCTACGCCCGCCTCAACCAGGCCAAGGCCCGTGCCGAGCAGCGCCGCAAGGGGCTCGGCTCCACCGAGACCGTCGCCCAGTTCGGTGCCCAGTTCAAACTCTTCGGCCAGGGCATCACCAGCGCCCTGGCCCAGGCCCAGGACCCCGAGCGCTGCGACGAGCAGCTCTCGCGCCTGCTGGTGCAGCTGGAGGAACTGGAGAGCCGCTTCGGCGATCACGAACAGTTCCTCGGCGACATCCTCGCCAAGCGCGAGGAGCTGCTGGAAACCTTCGAGGCCCACAAGCAATCCCTGCTCGACGAGCGCCAGCGCAAGGCCCAGGGCCTGCTCGACGCCGCCCGGCGCATCCTCGAGAGCCTCGGCCGGCGCACCGCCAAATTCACCCAGGCCGAGGAACTCAACGCCTTCTTCGCCGCCGACCCGCTGATCCTCAAGCTGCGCGAGCTGGCCCAGCGCCTGCGCGAGCTCAAGGACAGCGTCAAGGCCGACGACGTCGAGGCCCGCCTCAAGGGTGCCCGCGACCAGGCGGTGCGCGCCCTGCGCGACAAGAGCGAGCTGTTCGAGGAAGGCGGCAACGTCATCCGCCTCGGCCCGCGCCACCGCTTCAGCGTCAACACCCAGGAGCTGGACCTGACCCTGATGCCCCGGGGCGAGGCGCTCTACCTGCACCTCACCGGCACCGACTTCCTCGAACCGTTGCGCGACCCGGAGCTGGAGACCCTCAAGGCCTTCTGGCAGGTGTCGCTGGAGTCCGAGTCCGAACACCTGTACCGCGCCGAATACCTCGCCGGCCAGGTGCTCGACGCCGCCGACGCCTCGCAGGAGAACCTCAGCCTCGACGGCCTCAAGCAATGGCTGGGGCAGCCGGAGGAGCTGGCGCGGGTGATCCGCGACTTCGCCGCACCGCGCTACAGGGAAGGCTACGAGAAGGGCATCCACGATCACGACGCCGCCGCCATCCTCGCCCAGCTGCTGCCGCTGCGCGAAAGCGCCGGGTTGCTGCGCCACGGGCCGCTGCCGCGTGCCTTCGCCGCGCTCTACTGGGACCTGCAACGCGCCGCCGAAGGCCCGGCCCAGTGGCCGGAGCGGGCACGCACCAGCCGCCATATCCAGCAACTGTTCGGCCGCCGCGACGGCCTGCTCGACCTGCAGGCGGAGATCGCCGCCGCCATGGACGCCTTCCTCGCCACCGAGCCCCTGGGCCTGGCCCCGGCCGAGGTGCGGGAGGCCGCCGAATACCTGGTGAGCGAACTGGCCGCCGAGCGCATCGAATTCACCTTCAGCAAGTACGCCCGCCAGCTGCAGGAGGCGCTCAAGCTGCGCCTGCAGGGCGCGCGCATGTGGGACGACTACCAGCAGGCGCTCGGTCGCCTCGACGGCCGCCCGGCGGCGCAGTGGGCGCTGGCCGGCAACTGGCTGCGTGGCCTGTGTTCCGAGGCGGAGTACGGCGCATTGCAGGACTACCTGCCCGAGGCGGTGGCGCTGTCGCTGCTGGCCGAGGACTTCCCGCGTCGGGTCACCGAGGTCGACCTGCGCTTCGTCGTCACCGGCTTGATGGGCGAGCACCCGCGCATCCAGGAGCACAGCCTGCAGCTGGCGGTGGACGACTTCTTCGCCCGCCTGCGCCAGCACCGCGAAAGCTTCCTGCCCGGCCTGCAGCGCTACCAGGCGCTGCGCCAGGCGGTCATCGGCCGTGAGCGCGAGGCCCTGCGCCTGGCCGAGTTCAAGCCGCGCCCGCTCAGCTCCTTCGTGCGCAACAAGCTGATCAACGATGTCTACCTGGGCGTGATCGGCGACAACCTGGCCAAACAGATGGGCACCGCCGGGGAGAACAAGCGCACCGACCTGATGGGCCTCTTGATGCTCATCTCGCCGCCCGGCTACGGCAAGACCACCCTGATGGAGTACGTCGCCCACCGCCTCGGCCTGATCTTCATGAAGATCAACGGCCCGGCCCTTGGCCACGAAGTGCGCTCGCTGGACCCGGCCCAGGCGCCGGACGCCACCTCGCGCCAGGAGCTGGAGAAGCTCAACCTGGCGCTGGAGATGGGCAACAACGTGATGCTCTACGTCGACGACATCCAGCACACCCACCCGGAGTTCCTGCAGAAGTTCATCTCGCTCTGTGACGGCACGCGCCGCATCGAGGGCGTGTGGAAGGGCCGCACCAAGACCTACGACATGCGCGGCAAGAAGTTCTGCGTGGTGATGTCGGGCAACCCCTACACCGAGTCGGGCGATGTGTTCCGCATCCCCGACATGCTCGCCAACCGCGCCGACATCTATAACCTCGGCGACACCCTGGGCGGCATGCAGGACGCCTTCGCCCTCAGCTACATCGAGAACGGCCTGACCTCCAACCCGGTGCTGGCGCCCCTGGCCACCCGCGACATGGCCGACGTCTACCGCTTCGTGGCCCGCGCCGAGGGCAAGCCCTTCTCCGCCAACGAGCTGAGCCACAGCTACAGCGGAGCCGAGATCAACGAGATCACCACCACCCTGCAGCGCCTGATGCAGGTGCGCGACGTGGTGCTCAAGGTCAACCAGCAGTACATCGCCAGCGCCGCCCAGGCCGACCAGTACCGCACCGAACCGCCGTTCAAGCTGCAGGGCAGCTACCGCAACATGAACAAGATGGCGGAGAAGATCTCCGCCGTGATGAACGACGCCGAGCTGCTGCAGCTCATGGCCGACCACTACCAGGGCGAGTCGCAGCTGCTCACCACCGGCGCCGAGGAGAACCTGCTCAAGCTCGCCGAGCTGCGCGGCAACCAGAGCGCGGAACAGGCCGAGCGCTGGGCGCAGATCAAGCGCGACTTCATGCGCAACAAGTCCATGGGCGGCAGCGACACCGATGTCGGCGGCCGCGTGGTGGCCCAGCTCAACGACCTGGTGGAAGGCGTGCGCGGCCTGGCCCGCCAGCCCGAAGCGGAGGAGGCACCGGCCGATGCCCAGATGCCCTGGCGCGAACTGCTGGCGGCCCTGGAGAAGCTGGTGCAGAAGCCGGCCAACCTCGAGGTCGAAGTGGTCGCCCCGGCCCAGCAGGGCGTGCGCGAGGTACTGGAGAGCCTGGCCGCGAGCCTGGAGAACAGCTTCCTGCCGCTGATCCGGGTGATGGACAAGAAGATCGACGTCGACCTGCGCACCCACCACCGCATCACCGACATCTCCAATCGCCTCAACCAGCTCGGCGAGATGATGGGCGCCGGCAAGGCACCGGGCGGCGAGTCGTCGTGACCCGTCGGGCCGGCCCGCGCATCCGGCTGCTCGCCGGCATCGCCGGGCTCATGCTCCTGCTGCAGCTCGCCAACAGCCTCAGCGGGCAGGCCCTGAACGCCTGGGGCCTGCTGCCCCGGCACCTGGACGGGCTGCCCGGCATCCTCTTCGCCCCCTGGCTGCACGGCAGCTGGGCGCACCTGGCGAGCAACCTGCCGGGCCTGCTGGTGCTCGGCTGGCTGGCGATGCTCGGCGGCATCCGCGCCTTCCTCCTGGCCAGCGCCAGCATCATCCTCGGCAGCGGCCTGCTGGTCTGGCTGTTCGGCCGCACCGGCATGCACGTCGGCGCCAGCGGCTGGCTGTTCGGCCTCTGGGCGCTGCTGCTGGTGCGTGCCTGGTTCCAGCGCAGCTGGCTCGACCTGCTGGTGGCCGCGCTGGTGCTGTTCTACTACGGCGGCTGGGTCTCCGGCCTGCTGCCGCAGTCCGGGGTTTCATTCGAATATCACATCGCCGGTGCGCTCTGTGGCGGGCTCTATGCCGCCCTGGCCAGGCCGCGCCGCACAACCTGAAGACAGGGAGGCTCCATGGATTTCGACGGACTCGACCAGCAGCTGCGCGACAGCCTGCTGGATCTGAAACTGAGCAACGAGGAGCGTGACGAGCTGCGCCAGCTGGGCAGTGAGCTGGGCCCGGACCAGGTGCGTTACCTGCGCAACCGCGCCTTCGACCTGGTGCGCGAGCTGGCCCTGGCCGACGCCGCCAACACCTTGCCGGCGCTGAAATGGCTCGAGCAGGTGGTCAAGACCCTGGACGTCAGCGCAGCACCGGTGCGCACCCTCGCCAGCGCCCACTTCAGCCCCGGCGAGGAATGCCGGCGCAAGATCCGCGAGTTGCTGCGCCAGGCGCGGCAGAGCGTGGACATCTGCGTCTAAACCATCTCCGACGACCAGCTCAGCAGCGAGATCCTCGCCTGCCACCAGCGTGGCATCGCGGTGCGGGTGATCAGCGACAACGAGAAACAGTTCGACGAAGGCAGCGACATCCGCCAGTTGCTGGAAGCCGGCGTGCCGCTGCGCATCGACGACAGCCCGTTCCACATGCACCACAAGTTCGCCCTGTTCGACGGTCGCCTGCTGCTCAACGGCAGCTTCAACTGGACCCGCAGCGCCAGCACCAGCAACGAGGAGAACCTGCTGGTGATCGACAATGCGCAACTGGTGGGCAGCTACCTGGCGGAGTTCGAAGAGCTCTGGAAGCGCTACGCCCCGAGCTGATTGGGCGCGACACCGCGCTCGTAGGATGGGTAGAGGCACGAAACCCATCGATGCGAAGTCCCGGGCGTCTCGCGAGTATCAGCCCGGCACCGCCGTTTTCGTAGGGGCGCCTTCAGTCGCCAAGCGGCGCGTAGCGCCGCCCCGGAAGTGCCCCGACCGTGAATCCATCCCCCAAAATCCGCATCCGCCGATTCAGCCCATCCCCCTGATTCCGGCACAATGCGCCGCTGGAAACCGCCCGGGACGCCCCATGCCGTCGATCGCGAAACGCCTGTCCTTCTACCGCGCCTGCTACCAGGCCGATAGCCGCGAACTGCAACTGGACGATGTCAGTACCTTCAAGGCCGAGCGCTGGGGCTGGCTGGACGGGCGCGAGGAGCTGGTCAGCGGCGCCATGCCCTTCGCCGCGCTGTCGGCCGAGCTGGGCGAGCACCTGTTGCAGCAGCAGAACCTCTACCAGCGCGAGCTGCAGCTGATCTACGGCGTGCTGCCGGTGTGCGGCCGGCGTAGCGATGCGGAAGGCAGGACGGTGCGCCACTGCGCGCCGCTGGTGTACTTCGAGGCGCGCCTGGAAAGCCTCGGCGAGGGCGCGCCGCCCAGCCTGGCCATCGACCTCGCCCAGCCCCAGCTCAACCGCCGCCTGCTGCGCCAGCTGCTCAAGGCCGATGCCGAGCCGGGGCTGGAAAGCCTGCCGCTGCCCAGCGGTGCGCTGGACGATCACTACCTGGCCGACCTGATGGCCTGGCTGCAACGCTTCACCGTGGTCGGCGAGGTGCTGCCGGCCAGCGCCTTCCCGGTGCTGGAGGGCGCCGCGACGCTGAAGAAGGCCATGGCTGCGCAACGCCTGTCGCTGCGCGCCGCAGCGCTGGTGGCCCTGGCCGAGCGCGGTGCCGGCAGCCGCGGCATTCTTCATGAACTGCAATTGCTGCAGGGCGCGGAGCGCCATTCGCCGGCACTGCGGCAGTTGCTGGGCGAGGATGCGGTCGGCGAGGAGAGCATGATCCTCGGTACCCCCAGCCGCCCGGAAGCGTTGCCGGCCTCCCTCAGCCTGGCCCAGCGCCAGGCCCTGGCCAACGCCACCCGCTACCCCCTGAGCTTCGTCGCCGGGCCGCCCGGCACCGGCAAGAGCTACACCCTCGCGGCGCTGGCGCTGGACCGCCACCTGCAGGGCGAGAGCGTGCTGCTGGTCAGCCGCAGCCAGCAGGCGGTCACGGTGATCGCCGACAAGCTGCGCGACGACCTCGGCCTGCGCGACGGCGTGCTGCAGGTGGAGGAGCAATCACTTTTGCGCACCCTGCGTTCGCGCCTCGACCAACTGCTGCAGGGCGAGCTGCCGCCATTGGAGGAGGGCGCCGTGGCGCGCCAGCAGCGCGCATTGAAGGACCTGCTGGACGAGGAGGCCGCCTTGTCCCGGGCCTTCGACAAGCGCAGCCGCCAGGCCTTGCGCTGGAGCGGCCTGCTGGTGCGTGCCGAGCGCGGCACCCTGGCCTTCTGGCAGCGCTGGCTGCAGGTGCCCTGGGTCGAACGACGGGTGCGCGGCAGCGTGCGCCACTGGCAGATACTCGACGACCTGCGCGACTGCCAGCGCCGCCGCGAGGCCCACAGCCGGCAGTACATCGACAGCCTGCGGGTCGAACGCCTGCAACGGCTGCTGGACAGCGACCGGCAGACCTTCGTGCGCTACAACCAGGCGATCCGCGCGCGCAGTTCGCAGCGCCAGCAGTCGCTGTTCGACGAACTCGACCCGGCGCGCCTGCTCGCCGCCTTCCCCATCTGGGTAGTGAGCCTGGACGACCTGCACAAGGTGCTGCCGTTGCGCGAGGGGCTGTTCGACGTGCTGGTGATAGACGAAGCCACCCAGTGCGACATCGCCAGTGCGCTGCCGGCCCTGCAGCGTTGCAAGCGCGCGGTGGTGGCCGGCGACAGCCGCCAGCTGCGCCACGTGTCCTTCCTCTCCCGCGCCCAGGAGCGCCAGCTGCTGCAGCGTGCCGAGCTGCCGGAGAGCGACCAGCAGGCCTGGAGCTACCGCGACAACAGCCTGCTCGACCTGGTGGGCGAACGCCTGGCCAGCCAGCGCGCGCTGACCTTCCTCGACGAACATTTCCGCGGCCGCCCGGCGCTGATCCGCTTCAGCAACGAGGCCTTCTACAACGGCCGTATCCGGGTGATGAAGGAGCGCCCCGAGCAGCTCGCCGCCGAAAGCCTCAGCCTTCACCGGCTGGAGGGCCAGCGCGTGCCGGCCGGGCACAACCCGGTGGAGGCGCAGCGCGCCCTGGAGCTGCTCGAAGAGCATGTCGGCCGCTACCGAGACAGCCAGGTCAAGCCCAGCGTCGGCCTGCTCTCGCCCTTCCGCGACCAGGTGGAACACTTGCGGCGCCTGCTCGCCGAACGCCTGCCGGGCGAGTTGCTGGCGCAGTTCCGGGTGCGCGTGGCCACGCCCTACGGCTTCCAGGGCGAGGAGCGCGACCTGATGATCCTCAGCTTCGCCATCGACGGAGCCGGCGCCCAGGCGGCGCACTACCTCAACCGCGAGGACATGTTCAACGTCGCCATCACCCGTGCCCGCGAGCACCAGATGCTGCTGTTCAGCGGCGACGAGCGGCAGTTCGCCCCCGGCCACCTGTTGCGGCGTTACCTGGAGCGCCTGGAGCAGGGGCAGGGCCACGACAACGGTGGCCAGGCGGTGGATGCCTTCCAGCAGCAGGTGGCGGAGGCGCTGCAGGCGCAGGGCGTGCGCGTCTGGTCCGGCTACCCGGTGGCCGGGCATTGCCTGGACCTGTTCTGCCAGCGCGGCGAGCGGGTGCTGGCCATCGACCTGATCGGCTACCCCGGCGCCAGCGAGGACGTCTTCGACCTGGAGCGCTACCAGGTGCTGGCCCGCGCCGGGCTGGAAATGATCCCGCTCAGCTATGCGGTATGGAAGCTGCAGCCCCAGGTGGCCCTGGAGGCGTTACTGCTGCGGCTGTGAATGGCGGGTGGCCATTGGCCGACGGCAGGCCGTGGCGGGCGCACACGGTTACGCGTAAAGTGCGACGTAGGTCACATTTTCATTCGCTGCCTTTTCCGGTACCACCATGCACGCCGTCGCTCGTCACTCCAGCCCGCCGCCCCTTTCCGGGGCGGCGATCGTTCGCCATGGAGTGGCGTCATGGCGCTGAACATCCCCACGCTGGTGCTGGTCGACGTCTACATCCTCATGCTCCTCGGCCTGCTGGCGGGCCGCGCCTGGCGCCGGGGCAGCCCCGAGCCCACCCTCGGCTACCTGAGCCTGATGCTGCTGCTCGGCGCGCTGGCCACGGTGCTCGGCAGCCTGCGCGGGATGAACATCGATCTGGTGCCCATTCTCCTCGGCAATATCGTGCTGCAGTTCAGCTGCGCCATGAACTGGACGGCCATGCGCGTGTTCGCCGGGCGCCGCGCGCACCTGCCGGGCATCCTCGCCGGGCCGCTGCTCTGGGCCGTGCTCTGCAGCGTGCCGGCCTTCTATGAATCGCTGCCGGCGCGGGTCTTCGTCGGCACGGCGCTGACCCTGGGCTACACCCTGCTCGCCGGCCTGGAGCTGTGGCGCGCGCGGCACGAGCTGCAGGTGTCCATAAAGCCGGCGCTGGCGCTGCACCTGATCCACTTCGCCACCTATGGCGTGCGCCTGGTGGTGGACCGGGGCGTGCCGTTCCAGGCCGCGGTGGACGGGCAGAGCACCGGTTTCTTCGCGGTGATGGTGTTCGAGACGCTGCTCTACGCCATCGGCATGGCCTTCGTCACCCTGGCGATGGTCAAGGAGCGCACCGAGCTGCAGTACAAGCACGCCGCCTTCAGCGACCCGCTCACCGGCATCGGCAACCGGCGTGCCTTCATGACCTCCGGCGAGGCGCTGCTCAAGGCCTGCGCGGCGCGCAAGGAGTCGGTGGCGCTGCTGCTCTGCGACCTCGACAACTTCAAGCGGCTCAACGACACCTTCGGCCATTCGGCCGGCGACGAGGTGCTGATGGGCTTCTGCGCGGTGACCTCGGCACGCATGCGCAAGCACGATGTGTTCGGCCGGATCGGTGGCGAGGAGTTCGCCTGCCTGCTGAGCGACGCCGATGCGGCCACCGCCACGCTGGTGGCCGAGCGCATCCGTCGCGAATTCGCCGAGAGCGACCTCCTCGGGCCCGGGCGGCTCAGCGTGAGCATCGGCATCGCCACCTCGTCCCAGGCCGGGCACGAGCTGTATCGGCTGCTGTCCCTGGCGGACAAGGCGCTCTACGAGGCGAAGAACCAGGGGCGCAATCGCGTGGAGCACTACCACTCCGCCATTCCCACCCGCCCCGCCCGGGGCAGCTGAAGAACCGGCTGCGTGGCCATCGCCGCGTGAGGAACAGGCTCAAGTCGCATGCGTCGGGTCACGTGGCCAATTCGTAGGATGGGTCGGGCGGCGTTCCGCGAGCTTCGCGAAACCCATCAATGCGGGGTCCCAGGCATTGCCGGCGTGCCGGGCTCGGCTCCGCCTGGTGGAGGTAAGAAGCGACCTCCACCCTACGCAGCGGTCATGCTCTTCCTGTTGGGGCGACTTCGCTCGCCGACGCTGTCAGGCGCCCAGGGCGCCGTTGGCCAGCGCATCGAGCAGCTCGCGCTGCAGCTCATCGGCCCGTTGCGGGGCTTCCGGGCGCAGGCGTTCGATGGCCTGGCGCAGGCGGGCGAGGGGGTTTTCGGGGGCCATCAGGTTGCGCAGGTCGAGCAGGGCGATGGCCTGTGGATAACGGCCCTGGTCGATGTGATGGCGCAGCAGCGCGGCGTCGAGGTCGCGGCTGTCGCCGCCCAGTTCCAGCAGGCGGTCGCGCAGGGTGGCGGCCTGCTCCGCCTGGTCGATGGCGATGGCCGCTTCGGCCAGCGTCTCCAGGTACCAGGTGCGTTCGTCCGGGTCTTCGATCTCCTGGGCTTCCCAGTGCGCCAGCGCCTTGTCCAGGGTCTCTCGGGCAGCGTCCTGCAGCCCCAGGCGGTGTTGCAGGCAGGCCAGGTGGCAGGCCTGGTCCAGCTGTTCGTCCCATTCCAGTTGCTGGCGCAGGGCGTCGAATTCCTCCAGGTCGGCGGTCATCCGCACCGGGTCGCGGGCCGGGTCGCCCTGCAGGCGGCTGCGCAGGGCCAGCAGGCGCAGGCGAATCCAGTCGGTCTCGTCGTCCACGGTCTCCATGGCTTCCAGCCCCTGGTGCAGCAGCGCCGCGCTCCAGGCCGGCTGGGCCTCGGCGCAACGTCCCGCCAGTTCCAGGCACAGCCAGGTGGCGTCGGTGCCGTCCAGGCCGCTGGCGCGCAGCAGGGCATCGGCGCGGGCGGTGTCGGCATGGCCGGCATGCCAGGCCATGAGGTCGGCTAGCAGGTCCTGCTGCATCCCTTCGGGGGCCAGGGCCAGCAGGCGTTCGGCCAGTTGCGGGCGTTCGCCGTCCAGCGCCAGGCGCAGCATGCCGTGCCAGTCGAGGGCGTGCAGGGGCATGTCCGGGCGCGCGAGCAGCTCCAGGGCCTGGGCTTCGCGGTTGTTCTCCAGCAACAGGGTGACGGCGTCGTTGGCCAGGAGCGCGTCGGGGGTGACGGCGAGCTCGCCGAGCAGGTCGAGGCGTTCCTGGGCCAGGCATTCGCGCAGCAGTGCCTGGAAGTCGCCGGGGGCCTCCTGCACCGGGACGTTGAGCATGGCGCGGGCGCGCTCCAGGCTGCGGCTGGCGGCCTCGGGACGTTCCAGCTGGCGTTGCAGGCCGGCCAGCAGCAGGTTCTGGCGGGCGGAGAGGGCCTGGCCCACCTGGCCTTCCTGGCCGGCGGTGACGCTGTCGAGCAACTGGCGGGCCTGCTCCGTGCGGCCGGCCGCGGCCATCAGCGGGATGCTCAGCAGCGGGGCTTCGGGCAGGGGGCTGGCGCTGGCCTCGAGCAGGTCGAGGGCGGCGAGGGCGTCGGCCGTCTCCAGCAGGTTCTCCAGCATGGATTCCAGGGCGGACTGGCGGTAGCCGGCCTTCAGCTCGGCGAGGGCTTCCAGCGCCAGGGCGCGGTCGCCGGCGAGCAGCAGGGCCGGGGCCACCTGGTGCATGGCCAGTTGCCGCGCCTCGCCGTCCAGGCGTTGCGCCAGCTGGTGGCCCAGGTGCGGTTCGAGCAGGGTGAGCAGGGCGACCCGGTTGATCTGCGCGGCACCCTCGGCGCTGACGCGGGTGGGCCGGGCACGCCGGGCCGAACGCAGCAGCGCCACGGCCAGGAGGGCGGCGATGCCGGCCACGATGATGAACGCTTCCATTGGCTTCCTTTCCTGAAGTGCGGACCGGGCCGGCTTATAAAGGGGGCCGCCCCCGGCTGGCAACCCCGAGTCGCGCGGGCTGGGAACCCGAGCGCATTTCCAGGGCGCCGAACGGCCGGATGGCGCCCGGGCGCGGCAGCGGGTTTCGGGTTAGACTTGCCGCCTTTTCGCCTAACCAAGAAGCCCGCACATGGCCCTGCAAGCGACGCCCTACAAAGTCGAACTCAACCTCACCGACCTCGACCGCAGCGTGTACGAGAACCTGCGCTTCACCGTCGCCAAGCACCCCTCGGAAACCGAGGAGCGCCTGGCCGTGCGCCTGATCGCCTACGCCCTGTGGTACCACGAGCAGCTGTCCTTCGGCCGTGGCCTGTCGGACGTCGACGAGCCGGCGCTGTGGGAGAAGAGCCTCGATGATCGCGTCCTCCACTGGATCGAGGTGGGCCAGCCGGACGCCGAGCGCATCACCTGGTGTTCGCGCCGTACCGAGCGTTTCAGCCTGGTGGCCTACGGCAACCTGCGCGTGTGGCAGACCAAGGTGCTGGACGGCGTGCGCAGCCTGAAGAACATCAATGTGGTCGGCATCGACCAGCAGGCCCTGGAGAACCTGGCCAAGGACCTGCCGCGCTCGATCAACTGGAGCGTGATGATCAGCGACGGCGAGCTGTTCGTGACCGACGAGCGTGGCCAGCACGAGATTCCCCTGGAGTGGCTGGCCGGCGAACGCTGATCACCGCCCCACGCGGCCGCCCGGCTCACCCGGGCGGCCCCTGTTTCACGGCGGCAGCGCCCGCCCGCAAGCCTGAAGACTGAGCCGCATGCGTATCGATCCCCGCCCGTTGCCCGCCACCCTGCCTGACCTCGGCGACCTGCCGCCCCTGCTGACCCGCCTCTACGCCGCCCGTGGCGTGCAATCGGTCGAGGAACTGGACAAGGGCCTGGCGCGGCTGATCCCGTACCAGAAGCTCAAGGGCATCGACGCCGCGGTCGAGCTGCTGGTGGAGGCCCTGGAGAAGCGCCAGCGCATCCTTTATGTGGGCGACTTCGACGCCGACGGCGCCACCGCCAGCACCGTCGGGGTGCTCGGCCTGCGCATGCTCGGCGCGGCCCACGTCGACTACCTGGTGCCCAACCGCTTCGAATACGGCTACGGCCTGACCCCGGAGATCGTCGCCGTGGCCCTGGAGCGCCGCCCCGACCTGCTGGTGACCGTGGACAACGGCATCTCCAGCGTCGATGGCGTCGCCGCGGCCAAGGCCGCGGGGCTCAAGGTGCTGGTCACCGACCACCACCTGCCCGGCCCCGAGCTGCCGGCGGCGGACGCCATCGTCAACCCCAACCAGCCGGGTTGCGAGTTCCCCAGCAAGGCCATGGCCGGGGTCGGCGTGATCTTCTACGTGCTGCTGGCCCTGCGTGCGCGCCTGCGCCAGTTGGACTGGTTCGCCCGGACCGGCCGCCCCGACGCCAACCTCGCCGAGCTGCTCGATCTCGTGGCCCTGGGCAGCGTCGCCGACGTGGTACCGCTGGACGCCAACAATCGCATCCTGGTGCACCAGGGCCTGGCGCGCATCCGCGCGGGCCGTGCACGCCCCGGCCTCAAGGCGGTGCTGGAGGTCGCCGGCCGCCCGGCCGCACGCATCACCTCCACCGACCTGGGCTTCATCCTCGGGCCGCGCCTGAATGCTGCCGGCCGCCTGGACGACATGAGCCTGGGCATCGAATGCCTGCTCTGCGAGGACGAGGCCCTGGCGCGCGACATGGCGGTGCAGCTCGACCAGCTCAACCAGGACCGCAAGGCCATCGAGCAGGGCATGCAGCGCGAGGCGCTGGCCCAGCTCAAGGACCTGCCGCTGGAGGACCTGCCCTTCGGCCTGTGCCTGTTCGAGGCGGACTGGCACCAGGGCGTGATCGGCATCCTCGCCTCGCGCATGAAGGAGCGTTACCACCGCCCGACCATCGCCTTCGCCGACGCCGGCGAGGGGCTGCTCAAGGGCTCGGCGCGCTCGGTTCAGGGCTTTCATATCCGTGATGCGCTGGACGCCGTGGCGGCCCGCCACCCGGGGCTCATCAGCAAGTTCGGCGGCCACGCCATGGCCGCCGGCCTGTCGCTGCCCGTGGAGAACTTCGGCGCCTTCGCCGCGGCCTTCGACGCCGAGGTGCGCCGCCAGTTGAGCGAGGACGACCTCACCGGTCGCCTGCTCTCCGACGGCCAGCTGAGCCTCCAGGAATTCCACCTGGAACTGGCCCGCGCCCTGCGCCAGGCCGGCCCCTGGGGCCAGCATTTCCCCGAGCCGGTGTTCCACGGCATCTTCCAGGTGGTGCAACAGCGCCTGGTCGGCGAACGGCATCTCAAGCTGGTGCTCAAGACCGAGTGCGGGTCGCTGCAGCTCGATGGCATCGCCTTCAACATCGACCGCGACCAGTGGCCGAACCCGACCGTGCGCTGGGCGGAGCTGGCCTACAAGCTGGACGTCAACGAATACCGGGGACAGGAAAGCGTGCAACTGATGGTGGCGCACATCGCGCCACGCTGATCGCGCCGGCGGGCACAGGGTGGGCATGGGGGCGTAGGGTGGCGCTTCAGCCCACCGTTTCTCTGACCCCCCAGCCATTTCGAAGCCCTGCCGAACGCCCGTGTACAGGCACAGCCGCGTGCCACGTTCGACTCCGCCCGGTGGAGGTAAAAAGCGACCTCCACCCTACGCAGCGGTCATGCTCCTGCCCTGTGCAGGGGCGACTTCAGTCGCGATCGGCCTCGCTCCTTATCAACGGCCCCCCGTGGCCGTTCCATCACCCCGCCGTCTTGTACCGCGCTGCGGCGCTGCTGCGGGACATGTTCGGGCCGAGCTTGGTGCGGGCGCTGACCACGGCGGCCCAATCGGCGGCGTCGGGGAGGGAGGGGATGGTGACCAGTTCGCCCTGGTCGAAGCCGGCCAGCGCGGCGTCCACCATCTCGCCGGCTTCCATGATCATGTTCGGGTCCAGGTGCGCGGCGTCGATGCCGGAGCGTTCCCAGATCTCGGTGCGGGTGATGCCCGGCAGCACGGCCTGCACCTGCACGCCCTTGGCGGCGACCTCGTGGTTCAGGGTCTGGGTCAGGCTCAGCACGTAGGCCTTGGTGGCGCTGTAGGTGGCGTTGAACATCTCGGGGATCAGCGCGACCACCGAGGCGAGGTTGATGATCGCGCCCTCGCCGGCTTCGCCGAAGCGCTTGGCGGCGACGGCGGAGAGGTGGGTGAGAGCGGTGACGTTGAGCTGGATCATCGAGTCGACCTGGTCGAGATCAGCGTCGGCGAGCGTACCGTTCTGCGCCACGCCGGCGTTGTTGACCAGCACCTTGATGGCGGCGTCGGTGGCCAGGCGCTGTTCGACCGCGCGCAGGTCGGCGCGCTGGGTGAGGTCGGCCTTGAGGGTGTCGACCTTCACGCCGTATTCACCGCCGAGGCGCCGGGCCAGTTCGTCCAGGCGCTTCTGGTCGCGAGCCACCAGCAGCAGGTCGAGGCCACGGCGGGCCAGGCGTTCGGCGTAGGTGGCGCCGATCCCGGAGGATGCGCCAGTGATCAGTGCGGTGCCTTTGAGGTTGTGCGAGCTCATTGCGGATCTCCGGAACGGGTAAGGGATGTTTATATGATGCATGTAATTCACGATTTATATTATGACTATAATTTTAACTGTCAAGCGGAGCATCACCGTCATTCAAGCGGAGCGACAAACGGATTCCAGCCGGTGCTGCGCTGGCGGACGAGTGGTGGTGCGAGGGCGGTGGCCGGATGAACGGCCGTGAACCGGCGCCCCGCTGACCGGTCCATTTTCCGTGGCCGCCAGGATGGCAGGACGCGGATGCGGGCCACGCTGATGCGGTGGCCGACAGGGCGACCGCTGCCATGGCCAATGACCGGCTGTCGCCGAAAGGAACTCGCCATGTCCCACCGCTGCCGGCCGCGCCTGGCCACCTCGCTGATGCTCGCCTCCCTGCTCGCGCTGCCGACCCTGGCAGCTGCACGGGATTTCCACGTGACCCGCACCGATGACGTTTTCAATGGCCGCTGCGATGCCGACTGTTCCCTGCGCGATGCGGTCGAGGCCGCGAACCGACTGGGTGGCAGGAACCGCATCCTGCTGCCCGCCGGAACCTATGCCCTGACCTTGCCGCCGGCGCTGGGCGAGGAGGGCGAGATCCTCGACGAGGACCTGAACCTCAACGGCGACCTCGACCTGCGTGCTGGCGAGCTGGCCCTGGTGGGGGCGGGGGTGGGGGTCAGTGTCATCGATGGCTCGGGCATCGACCGCCTGCTGGAGGTCGACCTCGGCGTCACCCTGCGGCTCCAGGACCTGACCCTGCGCAACGGCCACACCACCCGCAACGGCGGTGCCATCGAGAACTTCGGCTACCTGGTGGTGCGGCGCGTGGCATTCCAGGACAACCGCGCCAGCTTCGGCTTCTACGATGGCGACGGCGGCGCGATCTCCAATCGCGGCACGCTGGAGGTCCATAGCTCGGTGTTCGAGCGCAACCGCGCGGACTTCGGCGATTCAGGGCGCGCCCTGGGCGGCGCGATCTTCAACGGCGGGCTGCTGACCCTGCGCGACAGCCTGTTCAGCGAGAACGTCACCAATGGCGACGACGTGGTCGCCCTCGGAGGGGCGCTGTTCAACACCGGCACCGCCGATGTCGCCCGCAGCGCCTTTCTCCATCACCGCGCCGATGGGCCCGGCGTGGTCATCCGCAACGACGGCAACGGTGTGCTCAGGCTGACCAACGTCACCGTCTCCGGCAAGAACGCCAACGGCGAGGGGGAGTACGACGCGGTGGTCGCCAACGGCTCCGACTACCCGATGTTCGCCGGTACGCCGAGCCTGCAACTGGTCAACGTCACCATCGCCGACAACCTCACCCTCGGCCTGCTCAACCATGGCCGTCTGTCGGTTCGCAACAGCCTGATCGTCGGCAACGGCAACGAATCCATCGGCGTCGCCAACTGCGCCAATGGCGGTGATAGGGCGAGCTACCAGGCCAGTGGCCTGCTGCTGGGCACCGATACCGGCAACTGCACCGCCGACATCCAGGTGAACGATGCCGAGGCCTTCACCCGGGTGCTCTATCCGCTGGCGGCCAATGGTTCCAGCCTGCCGACCCATGCCCTGCGCCCTCGCAGCCCGGCGGTGGACACCGGCGTCGGCTCCTGCACCCGGCAGGACCAGCGCGGTTCCATGCGGCCACGGGATGGAGATGGCGACGGCATGGCGCTGTGCGACCTGGGTGCCTATGAGCGGCCCAAGCCCTGAGGCGCAGGCAGATTTTTTGCAAATTGTTTCAAGCCTGACGCGTCGATAAGAAAAAGCAATTTCAGGATCGGGCCTGTTCGGCTGATAAGACTGAAGCTGCAATCCGAATCGGCAGGGACGCTGGCGAGACCCCAACCCGCAGGTACTGCCATGTCCATACGATCCATCACCATCGCTTCGCGCGCTTCCCTGTGTTTCGCCCTGATCACCCTGCTGGTGATCGTCCTCGGTGGTTTCTCATGGCAGCAGATGCATGTGCTGCGGGGTGCTGAACAGGACATCGAGACCAACTGGCTACCCTCCATCCAGACCGCTAACGACATCCAGACCAGCCTGCTGCACGTCCGCCTGGAGAGCCTGCGGCTGCTGGCCAGTACCACCCCCGCCGAACAGCGCAACGCGCTCGACCAGCTGCAGAGCGCACGCCAGACCCTGACCGAGAAAAGCGAGCACTACCGCCGCAACATGATCACCAGTGCCGAAGAACAGCGCGTGTTCGATGGCTCGGCGCAGGCCCTGCAGGCTTATATGACGGGGTTGCAGAAGCTGATCGACCTGCAAGGCAGCGACCCCGCCCAGGCGCTGCTCTGGGCCAACGGCGGCCAACGCGACCTGGCGACGACCTACCAGCAGCACGTGACCAAGCTGATCGACCTCAACGCCGCTGGCGTCAAGCGCTCCGGCGTTGCCGCCAGTGATGCCTACGACACCAGCATCAGCATCGTCATCGGCGCGGTGCTGCTGGCCCTGGCGATGACCGTGGCGCTGGCCATGACCCTGACCCGCAGCATCGTGCGGCCGCTGGGCGACTCGCTGCGCTTCGCCGAATCCATCGCCAAGGGCGACCTGACCCGCACCGTCGAAGTCAGCGGGCAGGACGAGGCCACGCGCCTCAGCGAGGCGCTGCGGCGCATGCAGGAGAGCCTGCGGCAGACCATCCGGCAGATTTCCGACTCCTCCATCCAGCTCGCCTCGGCGGCCGAGGAGATGACCAGCGTCACCGAGCAGGGCAGCCTGACCCTGCAGCAGCAGAATTCCGAGATCGAGCAGGCCGCCGCGGCGGTCAACCAGATGACCGCCGCGGTGGAGGAGGTGGCGCGCAACGCGGCGTCGGCCTCGACGTCGGCGCGCCAGTCCAGCGAGGCGGCGAACCTGGGCAACCAGCGCGTGGCCCAGACCCTGGATGCGATCCGTCATCTTTCCCAGCAGGTGCAGGAAACCGAAGCACGTGTCCAGGGCCTGGCCCAGCAGGCGGTGGATATCAGCCAGGTACTCAATGTCATCCGTTCCATCGCCGAGCAGACCAACCTGCTGGCGCTCAACGCTGCCATCGAGGCGGCGCGGGCCGGCGAGCAGGGCCGAGGCTTCGCCGTGGTGGCCGATGAAGTGCGTGCCCTGGCGCACCGCACCCAGACCTCGACGCTGGAGATCGAGAAGATGATTTCCTCGATCCAGTCCGGCACCCATTCGGCGGTGCAGGCCATGCAGGCGAGCAACAGCCAGGCCCAGGCCACGCAGCTTTCGGCCGACGAGGCAGGGCGTGCATTGCAGGAGATCACCGAGGCGGTGGGCACCATCGACGAGCGCAACATGCAGATCGCCACGGCCTCCGAGCAGCAGGCCCATGTGGCACGCGAGGTGGACCGCAACCTGATGAGCATCCGCGACCTGTCCATCCAGAGCGCCGCCGGTGCGCACCAGACCACGACGGCCAGCAGCGAGCTGGCGCGCCTGGCGGTGGACCTGAAGGGGCTGGTGGCGCGGTTCAGCGTTTGAGGTGGGCAAGCCCGCGCGGTGGATGTCGCTTTCGGCATCCACCGCGCGGAGGTGCTCGCCACCGGGAGCCGAGCTTCACTCCGTGGGAGCGAATTCATTCGCGAAGCTCTTCACGGGACGGCCCCGACATGAGCCGCCCCTGCGTTCGGCGCCGACCCACGGCGCCGATCGCCTGCTTTTTCCTCCTGGTGCGAACTCATTCGCGATGCCTTTCCCAAGCTCCTCCAGCCCTCCGCTTCCCGGCATGGGAACCATCTCCCACTCCCACGGACGAACAGCTGTAGGCCTCTGGACAAGCGGCCGGGCGGCGGCATAGCGTTGCCGGGCGCCGGTCGTGGCGCGGGGTTCACAGTCTTCCAAGGAGCGATGGTGTTCGATCTTCTCAAGCCGACGTTGTACGTCCGCGTCTACCGCAACCGCATGCTGATCCGCGAGCTCCAGGCCCAGCGCGAGCAGGATGTGCATGCGAGCTTCAGCACCGAGCGGTTGCTGGTCGGGCAGTTCAATGAAGCCAGGGTCGCGCTGCGCCAGGCGATCAAGCTGATGCTGCGTGGCAAGTGGATGTCCATGGCGCCCACCATTCTCGTGCAGCCGATGGAGATGACCGAAGGCGGCCTGTCCCAGGTCGAGGAGCGGATCTTCCACGAGCTCGGTGCAGGCGTCGGCGGGCGGCGGGTGCGGGTGCACATCGGCGACGAACTCAACGACGAGGCGGTGCGCCGCCAACTGGACGGGCGATGAGCACGGACCGGGTCGAGTCCTGGTTCGGCGAGGGCTTCATCGGGCTGCACCCCTTGCTGCAGCGGCTGCATCGCCAGGGTGGCGTGCTCGAAGGCGAAGTGGAGCTGGCGTCGGGCGCAGGCCTCGCCGGGTGGCTGGGGCGCCGGCTGGCGGGAAAACTGGGCATTCCCCTCGGTGCGCGGCGCGTGCCCTTGCGCGTGGATATCCATTGCGACGAGTCGGGCTTGCACTGGAGCAGGCGTTTCGCGGGTTCCGCCACCCTGGTTTCCCTGTTCCGCCCCGTGGGGCGTTGGCCGGATGGGCACTGGGAGGAATGCACCGGTGCCCTGCGCCTGGCACTGAAGGTGGATACCCGTGACGGTGGCTGGCGCTGGGTGCCGATTGCGGCCTGGGTCCGGGGCATCCGCATTCCGCTGGCCCTGTTGCCGCGTACCACCGCCTACAAGCGCATCGAGGGCGGGCGTTATCACTTCTACGTCGGTTTCTCGTTGCCGGGGCTGGGGGAGTTGTTCTCCTACAGCGGCGGCCTGGAGCTCCTGCCCGCCGGTATCGCAGGGGGCGCCTGAGCCCGGGAGAGGTCGCCGGGCAGGCCGCGACCCCTCTGTCTTCGGCTCATACGGGCTTCACGGCGCCGTGCACTTCTCCTTCGCCTTGTCCGCGTCCAGCTTGCGGATGGAGGTGTAGAACAGCTCGCAGGTCTGCACCTTGTCGGTCACCAGCCACTTCTGCTTGCAGCGGTCGAGCGTGCTGCTCGGGTTGGCGCTGTGGTCCTTGCCCATTCCGGCCTGCCAGCAGGCGGCGGTGATGTCCTGGCCCATGACCTTGAGGCCGGCGGCATCGGCCTTGGCCTGGTCGCCGTCGTAGTTCTCCGGGTCGGCGGCGTACCAAATGTAGCTGGGGTGGTTGCTGCCCAGCACCGGCACCTTCTGGTCGGCTGCGGGGCTGATGGTGCCGAGGCCGAGCACGCCGATGGTGGTGCCGTACTGCTGCTTGATCCAGCTGCGCACCGGCCCGCCGAAGGCGACCATCGGCAGCGCCGGGCTGCCCTTGGTGAGCTGCTGCACCATGCGCGTCTGGTAAGGGGTGAAGTAGCTGTAGACGCCTTCCAGGTCGCTGCCGGCGCTGGCCGGGGCGGCGATGGGGGCGATGTCGATGATGGTCTGGTAGCCGGGCGTATCGTCAGCGGCGACACCGTTCTGCTCCAGCAGGTCGGCCCAGCGGTCGGTGGTGGCCGACTCCAGGTAGTCCTGGGCCTTGGTCAGCGAGTAATCCGGCGGGAAGTGCAGCAGTTCGATGCTGCGGCGGTTCTCCAGGGCCATGCCCAGGGGCAGGAAGAGGTACCAGCTGTACTGCCACTTGCCATCGGTGTTGAGCTGGCTGGCGCCCTTGTAGGCGAGATCGCCCGCATCCAGCAGCTGCACCAGGGGCAGGCCGTAGTCGGCGGGCACGCCGCTGAAGCGGGCGTAGAGCCCCTTGTCGTCACGGCCCACCTTGACCTGGCCACCGGCGATGCCATCGCGCTTCAGGCTCTGCCCGAGGTAGTGCTCCACGGTCTGTTCCAGGGTCCAGTCGCGGTAGCAGATGACGCTGCAGTTGTTGGGGTAGGCGAACAGGCGGGTGACCCGTTCCTGGCTGCCCAGGCTGACCTGGACGTCGGCGGCCTGGGCGAAACAGGCGAGACCCGCGAGGAGCGGGGCGAGCAGGGTGCGCATGCGCATGGACATCTCCTTGTTGTCGTGTGGCGAATCCTTCCGGGGCGGGGCGCTCGGTCAGAGGTATCCCGCACAGCATTTCTTGAATTTCTGCCCGCTGCCGCAGATGCACGGGTCGTTGCGCCCAGCCCTGGTTCCCACGGTCGGGTCGATGAAGTACCAGCGCCCGTCGTTCTGCACGAAGGAGGAGCGTTCGCGATGGCTGTGTTCGCCGCCCTGGTCGTGCCAGCGGGCGGTGAAGGTGACCAGGGCGTGCTCGGGCTTGCCGCCGAGCAGCTCGAAGGCCTCCACCTCGAGGCCGAGCCAGGTGCTCTGGAGGCTCCAGGCCTTCATCGCGTCGCGGTCCAGCCCGTCGCGCTGGGCGGGCAGCGTGGTTTCCACCAGGTAGTCCACCAGGCCGAGCACATAGGCGCTGTAGCGCGAGCGCATCAGGGCCTCGGCGCTGGGGGCGGGGTGGCCGCCGTGATGGCGGCCGCAGCAGAGGTCGAGGAGGTTGCCGCTGCCGCAGGGGCATGTGCTCGCGTTCATGCCGTCACCACCAGTACTTGCCGAAGTTCTCGGGGTTGGCCCAGAACTTCGCGTTCAGCCAGTCGGGTACCTGCTTGTATTCGCGCAGGTCGTAGGTGAACAGGCTGAGCACCTGTTCATCGCGCTGGAAGCGCTCGGTGGCCTGCAGGGCCAGGGCGAAGAAGTCGGTGTCGGTCCATTCGCAGGCGCCGAGGTCCACCAGCACGGCGATGCGGCTGGCGTTGAGGTTGCGGATGCCGCCGAGCAGTTGCAGGGCGGTGCGCTTGGGCAGGTGTTCGAGGCAATCGGCGACCAGCGCCAGGTCGAAGCGTTGCGCCGCCTGTTCAGCCGGCAGCGGGCCGGCGGGCACCTGCACCACCTGGCTTTCCGGGTGGGCGGCGGCAAAGGCTTCGAGGGCCGGGAGCGGGGAGTCGCCCACCAGCAGCAGGCGCGCCGGTGCATAGCGGTCGAGCAGGGCGGCAAGGGCCTGCTGCGGGGTGCGGGAGGAGAAGCTTGCGGTCATCGAAAATCCTCGGACAAGTCTGCGAAGACTAGCCTGCTGCCCGCTGCTGGCCTAGTGCTGGCGGTTTTTTAATCGCAGGTCTTTACTCCCCAGTTATCGGTTTCCAAAGGCCGATATCACGAGGAGACACGCATATGAGCATCACAAGGACAGCAATACCCTTGCTACTTGTGTCATCCCTGCTGACCGGTTGCGCCGGCCTGCAGAAGACCGACTGGCCCAAGTGTGCAGCAGTAGGCGGTGTAGGCGGTGCAGCGTTGGGTGCGATCGAAAGCAGTTCCTGGGCAGGCTGGGGCGCGTTGATCGGCGGCGGCATGGCTGCCGGCTACTGCTGGGTCCATGGCGACGGCGACGAGGATGGCGATGGTGTGCCTGACAGTCGCGACAAGTGCCCGGGCACTCCGCCGGGCGTGCAGGTGGATGCGAACGGTTGCCCGCCCGCGCCGGTCGTGGAAGAACGGGTCGAGGAAGTGGTCGTGGTCGAGGACGAGACCATCGTCGTGCGCGACCTGCTGTTCGCCTTCGACTCCGCGGCGCTGGACCCGGCCGACAAGGCCAAGCTGGACACCATCGCCAGCCGCCTGCGCAACGAAGCCCCGACCGCCAAGCTGACCATCACCGGTCACACCGACAGCGTCGGCGCCGACAGCTACAACCAGAAACTCTCCGAGAAGCGCGCCCACTCCGTGACGGACTACCTGGTCTCGACCGGCGTACCCAAGGGCAGCATCGTCGGTGTCAGCGGTGCGGGCGAAAGCCAGCCGGTCGCCGACAACGGCACGGCCGACGGTCGCGCGCTGAACCGCAGGGTGGAAATCCTGATCGACCGCTGAACCCCGCGTCCGTCGCGGCGTGCAGCTTGTGCGCCGTGACGGGCGGGTCTTTACTCCTGTGTTACCGGTATGGGACCGGTGACACAGGAGATCCTCACCATGAGAACCTTCTCACGGGCTGCTCTACTTCTTCTGGTCGGCAGTGTTCTCTCGGGTTGCGTCTCGACGTCCAGTACGGGCGACGCGCCGCTCAACCAGGGGAACTGGCCTCTTTGCAGTGCGATTGGCGGTCTGGCCGGCGGTGGGCTGGGCGCTATCGAGAGTTCCGCTTGGGCTGGTGGAGGTGCCGTTGCAGGTGCCATCGTCGGCGGTCTGATCTGTTACGCACAGGATGGCGACGAGGATGGTGACGGGGTCTTCGACCGCCGTGATACCTGCCCGAACACGCCGGCCGGTACACAGGTCAACCACAATGGCTGTCCGCAGAAGACCTACCCGGCCGTGGTCAAGGCCGAGGAGCCCGCTCCCGAGCCCGCTCCACAGAGCGAGGTGATCGTGCTCAGCGACCAGGGCAAGGTGCTGTTCGCCTTCGATTCGGCCGAACTCACGGCCGATGCCAAGTCGCAACTGAACGAAGTGGCCACGCGCCTGAGCGATGCCACCACGGTCAGCGTCAAGGTCGTGGGCCACACCGACAGCGTCGGTTCCGATACCTATAACCAGGGACTCTCGGAACGGCGTGCCAGGAGTGCGGCCGACTACCTGATCAGCCAGGGCGTTTCCGCAGGCAAGCTCACCACCGAGGGACTCGGCGAGAGCCAGCCGGTGGCGGACAACGGCACCGATGCCGGACGTGCGCAGAACCGTCGCGTGGAGATCCACGTCGCGCGTTGAGGCGGTGTCGTCGTACCGAAGGGGCCCTTGCGGCCCCTTCTTCATGTGCACCATTTGGCAGCAGCGAAGACGAGGAGTAAGGTCGGCGGACTAAAAAAACAGAGGGGGTGGCATGAAACTTTTCCTGGGGGTGGGCAAGCTGGTTGCCCTGGTGTTCTGGCTGGCGGTGCTGGCCAATCTGATCGAGCCTTTCGCCAAACCGTTCGCGTCCCTGCTCAATGCCGTCGCCGCCCTGGTGCTCGGCCTGCACCTGCTGGAGCTGGTGGTGTGCAACGGGCAGTTGCGCACTCGTCCGCGTCCCTGGAACGACCGCCTGCAGCTGCTGCTGTTCGGGGTCTTCCACCTGCTCGGCCTGCCCCGTTCCGAGGGAGGTCGCCAGCATGCGTAAGCTCTGCCTCCTGGCCTTGCTGGCCAGCCCCGTGGTCCTGGCTGAAAGCAGCGTCAGCGTCGATGCCAACAGCCTTCTCAAGCTTCCCGCCCGGGTCGGCTCCCTGAGCCTCGACCGCGTGGTGGTGAACGACTACGGCACCCTGGTGATCCCGGCCAGCGTCACCGAGCTGCGCATCGGCGAGTTGCTGATGGGGCGGGACGCGCGCATCGGCATCGCCCCCTCCGACCAGCCCTTCAGCCTCGTGGTGCGCCAGGGCGAGATCGGCACCGGCGGCCACATCACCGCGTCCGGCGCCGCCGGCAGCATGAAGAAGCCGGCCAGCGCCGGCCGCGACCTGAGCCTGCGCCTGGAGCAGGTGCGGGTGGACGAGATCACCCTGGATGTCCGTGGCGGCATCGGTACGCCCGGTTACAGCGGGCTCGCCGGTGCGGATGGCGATTCGGGCGGCTGCCTCTGGGGCAGCGCCAGCCGTGGCCATGACGGCCAGAACGGCGGCGATGGCCAGGCCGGGGGCGCGGGCGGCCACATCCGCCTGGAAGTGCCGGTGGATTTCCCTGTCGAACAGGTGAAGGTGCGCCTGGAAGGCGGCGCCGGTGGCCCGGCGGGCGAGGCGGGGGCAGCGGGAGCGGGCGGAGCCGCCAAGGGCTGCCTGTTCTATCGCACCGATGCCGGTGGCAAGGGCCGTCCGGGGCAACCGGGCCAGCCGGGCAGCGCGGGGGCTGCCGGCCAGCTCGACGTGGTGCGCATCCAGTAGTCGTCGAGGCGCTGCGGCCTCAGAAGTTCGGGCGTGCCGCGGCGATCGCCACCAGGAACAGGCCCAGCAGCAGGTTGATGCCCACCAGGCGGCGGATGCGGCCCAGTACCGCGCCGCCGGTTGGCCAATCCTCGGCCGCTATCGCGCGGCGCAACTCCGGCAACTGCAGGGCGTTGACCCGCAGGAACAGCGCGAGCATGGCGATGTACAGCCCCATCATGATGTGTACGTAGCGCGGCGCGCCGTCGAAGCCGGCGAAGCGCATGTGCATCATGCCCACGCCGCTCACCGGCAGCAGGACCACCGCCACCCAGACCCAGAGGAAGAAGCGGCGGAACACCTCGACCCAGAGCTTCAGCCGTGCCGGCGCATCGAGCGCCTGGACCGCGGCGGGGCGCAGCACCATCCAGGCGAAGAACATGCCGCCGACCCACACCAGGGCGGCGAGGACGTGGACGGCGTAGAGCGCGGCGAAGGGCGTCATCGGGTTTTCTCCAGTCGGAAACAGGGCGCGCTATGATAGCCGCCCTGTTAAAGTACTGAAAATTTATCCAGCCTTCCGCGCCCGCAAGTACCCATGCTCAGCACCGAACTCAAGTCCCAGATCCAGGGCGCCTATTCCCGTTTCCTCGAAGCCAAGGGGCTCAAGGCCCGCTACGGCCAGCGCCTGATGATCGCCGAAGTGGCCAAGGTGCTGGGCGCCATCAAGGCCGACGACGAGGGCCATCGCGATGGCGAGCCCGCCGTGGTCGCGGTGGAGGCGGGCACCGGTACCGGCAAGACGGTCGCCTACAGCCTGGCGGCCATCCCCTCGGCCAAGGCCGCCGGGAAGCGCCTGGTGATCGCCACCGCCACCGTGGCGCTGCAGGAGCAGATCGTCCACAAGGACCTGCCCGACCTGATCCGCAACAGCGGCCTCAATTTCAGCTTCGCCCTGGCCAAGGGGCGGGGTCGCTACCTGTGCCTGTCCAAGCTCGACATGCTGCTGCAGGACGGCCAGGCGCAGAGCGCCACCGCGCAGCTGTTCGCCGACGAGGGCTTTCGCATCGACGTCGACGAGAGCGGGCAGAAGCTGCTCAACCAGATGATCGAGAAGCTCGCCGGCAACCGCTGGGACGGCGACCGCGACTCCTGGCCCGAGGCGATCGAGGACCAGGACTGGGCGCGCGTCACCACCGATCACAGCCAGTGCACCAAGCGCCACTGCCCCAACTTCCAGCAGTGCGCCTTCTATAAGGCGCGCGAGGGCATGACCAAGGTCGACGTGATCGTCACCAACCACGACATGGTCCTGGCCGACCTGGCCCTGGGCGGCGGCGCCGTGCTGCCGGACCCGCGCGAGACCGTCTACGTGTTCGACGAAGGCCATCACCTGCCGGACAAGGCCATCGGCCACTTCGCCCATTTCACCCGCCTGCGCTCCACCGCCGACTGGCTGGAGACGGTGGCCAAGAACCTCACCAAGCTGCTCGCCCAGCACCCGCTGCCGGGCGACCTCGGCCGCCTGATCGAGAACGTGCCGGAGCTGGCGCGGGAGATCCGCGGCCAGCAGCAGTTCATGTTCACCGCCTGCGAGGAGGTCGCCGACTTCCGCGCCGGCGAGGACATGGAAGGGCGCGAGCGCCCGCGCCATCGTTTCGAGGCCGGCGTGGTCCCCGAGCACCTGATCGAGATGGGCATCGAGCTGAAGAAGGGCTTCGCCAAGCTCAACGACGTCTTCACCCGCCTCACCGAGCTGCTCAAGGAAGCCATGGACGGGGAGGGCAGCGTCGGCATCGCCAGCCACCAGGCCGAGGAGTGGTACCCGCTGTTCGGCAGCCTGCAGACCCGCGCCCAGGGCAACTGGGAGCTGTGGACCGCCTTCACCGCCGAGGACCCGGAGGAGAGCCCGCCCATGGCACGCTGGCTGACCCTCGCCGAATTCGGCTCGGCCTATGACATCGAGGTCAACGCCAGCCCGATCCTCGCCGCCGAGACCCTGCGGCGGAACCTGTGGAACGTCGCCTATGGCGCCCTGGTCACCTCCGCCACGCTCACCGCGCTCGGCACCTTCGACCGCTACCGCATGCGCGCGGGCCTGCCGAAGAAGGCCGTCACCGCCGTGGTGCCCAGCCCCTTCCACCATGCCGACGCGGGCGTGCTCAAGGTGCCGGACCTCAAGGCAGACCCCCGCGATGCCGCGGCCCATACCGCCGCGATCATCCGCGACCTGCCGCAGCTGGTCGAAGGCTCGCGCGGCACCCTGGTGCTCTACGCCTCGCGCAAGCAGATGCAGGAGGTCTTCGACGGCCTCGACCGCGACTGGCGCAAGCGCGTGCTCATCCAGGGCAACCTGTCCAAGCAGGAGACCCTGAACAAGCACAAGCAGCGGGTGGACGAGGGCGAGACTAGCGTGCTGTTCGGGCTGGCCAGCTTCGCCGAGGGTGTCGACCTGCCCGGCGCCTACTGCGAGCACGTCGTCATCGCCAAGATCCCCTTCGCCGTGCCCGACGACCCGGTGGAAGCGGCGCTGTCGGAGTGGATCGAGGCGCGCGGCGGCAACCCCTTCATGGAGATCGCCGTGCCCGATGCATCGCTGCGCCTGGTGCAGGCCTGCGGTCGCCTGCTGCGTACGGAATCCGACCGCGGCACCATCACCCTGCTCGACCGGCGGGTCGTGACCCAGCGCTACGGCAAGGCGATTCTCAATGCGCTGCCGCCCTTCCGCCGCGAGATCGGCTGAAACAGCCACCGCGGCGCTTGACGTCGGGCCCGCCTCTGCGATGATTGCCGGCTTGCGCGGGCACGGTTTTGCAGATCGCGGGCAACATTCGCCCATTCCGCTGTCTATGCACTGACTTCATGTGGGGAATCGGTTTCATGTCATCCAGAACCAAACCAGCGCTGCTGCTGCCCATCCTGCTCGCCATCGGTGGCTTGAGCGCGGCGGCACAGGCCGAGACGCTGTTCAACTTCGTACGCCCGCTGGACTCCGTCACCGTCACCACCCAGGACGCCGGCCTGCCCAGCGTGACCGCCGAGAACACGCCCGAGGGCGAGATTCTCCGTCGTCTGAATTTCAACCAGGCCGACAAGCCCAGCCTGCGCCTCGCGCCGCAGAGCGGGACCTGGGACTGGAGCAAGGCCGGGGCCATGAGCCTGCGCCTGCAGAGCGCCATGGACTGGGCCCTGACCCTGGACGTGACCATCGAGAGTGCCGACGGCAAGGTCGTGCGCACCCGCCTGGCCCTGCCCGCCGGCCCGGCGCAGACGCTCTTGGTCCCGCTCACCGCCACCTCGCCCCGCGCCCACGGCATGCGCGCCGCGCCGCCGCAGCCCTGGGTCCGCGACGGCAAGCGCTACCTGCTGGCCACCGAAGTGGAAGGCGAGCTGGACCTGACCAAGGTCAGCGCCGTGACCCTTTCCCTCGACCACCCCAACGCCGTGCAGAGCGTTTTGCTGGGCCGCTTCGGCACCGCCGAGCAGAGCCTGCAGGACGACTACTACAAGGGCCTGATCGACGGCTACGGCCAGTACACCCGCGCCGACTGGCCGGAGAAGATCAAGAACGACGAGCAGCTCAAGAGCGCCGCCCAGCAGGAGCGCAAGCAGCTCGATGAGTGGCAGAAGAAGCTCCCCGAGCAGGACGCCTACGGTGGCTGGCTGGCCGGCCCGAGCTTCGAGGCCAAGGGGTTCTTCCGCACCGAGAAGCGCGACGGGCGCTGGTACCTGGTGACCCCGGAAGGCCATCCCTTCTATTCGCTGGGCGTCAACGCCGTCACTCCCGAGCACAGTCAGACCTATGTGGAAGGCCGCGAGGCGATGTTCACCGCCCTGCCCAAGGACGGCGAACCCTTGGCCGCCTGGTACGGCAACGGCGACAGCCGCCGCGACACCGGCTCGACCAAGGGACGCGCCTTCGACCACGGTCGCTGGTACGACTTCTATGGCGCCAACCTGGAACGTACCTACGGCAAGCAGGACAAGGCCGCCTGGGTCGACCACAGCATCGAGCGCCTCAAGGCCTGGGGCTTCAACACGGTCGGCAACTGGAGCGCAGGCGAATTCAACACCCGCCAGCGCATGCCCTACACCATTCCGCTGTCGATCCACGGCGACTACGCCACCATAAGCACCGGCCTCGACTGGTGGGGCGGCATGCCCGACCCGTTCGACCCGCGTTTCGCCATGGCCGCCGAGCGGGCCATCGCCATCGCCGCGCGTGATCATCGCGACGACCCCTGGCTGATCGGCTACTTCGCCGACAACGAGCTGGCCTGGGCCGGCCCCGGCGACGACCCGAAGTCCCGCTACGCCCTGGCCTACGGCACCCTGCGCCTGACCACCGACGTGCCGGCCAAGCGTGCCTTCCTCAAGCAGCTGCGCGACAAGTACCGCAACCAGCAGGGCCTGTCCCAGGCCTGGGGCGTCGAGCTGCCCGCGTGGGAGCTGATGGAGGACCCGGGCTTCGAGGCGCCGCTGCCGAACCCCGAGCACCCGGCCATCGAGGAAGACCTCAAGCGCTTCCAGCGTTTCTTCGCCGACACCTACTTCAAGACCATCGCCGAGTCGATGAAGTGGCACGCGCCGAACCACCTGCTGCTGGGCGGTCGTTTCGCCGCCAGCGTGCCGGAGGCGGTGGAGTCCTGCGCCCAGTACTGCGATGTGCTGAGCTTCAACTTCTATACCCGCGAACCTCAGCATGGCTACGACTTCGAGTACCTGCGCAAGCTGGACAAGCCGCTGATGGTCACCGAGTTCCACTTCGGTTCCCGCGATCGCGGTCCGTTCTGGGGCGGTGTGGCCGAGGTCTACAAGGAAGAGGAGCGCGGCCCGGCCTACGCCAACTTCCTGAAGAAGGCCCTGGAGGAGCCGCTGATCGTCGGCGCCCACTGGTTCCAGTACCTCGACCAGCCGGCCAGTGGCCGACTGCTCGACGGCGAGAACGGCCACCTCGGCCTGGTAGGTATCACCGACCGTCCCTATGACGGCTTCGTCAAGGCGGTGCGCAAGGCCAACCTGGACGTCGCCGCGCAACTGGCCAAGCCCGTCGAAGCCAAGCCGGCCGACAAGCCGGCTGAGAAGGCAGCAGCACCGGCTCCCGCTGCCAAGCCCGAGGCCAAGCCTGCTCCCAAGCCGGAAGCCAGGCCCGAGAGCAAGCCGGAAGCCAACGCCGAGGCGAAGCCCGAGGCCAAGCCGGCCGAGCCCAAGCCCGAGGCGGCGCCGGCCGAGCAACCCGAGCAATCGGAGAAGCCCGTCGGCAAGCCCACCGACGAGGCGACGCCCAAGCCCGACCCCGCGCCGAAGGTCGAGACCGACCCCGCGCAGAAGCAGGATGCGCCGGATGCATCCTGAGTCATTCGACTGACCGATGAACCCTGCGCCGAACTTCGGCGAGGTTCACAAAGGACGGCGGCCTTGGTAACAATGCCGCCGTCATTTTTTCCGAGGAGAGTGCCGGTGCAGACCCAGGGTTACTTCGACTTGCGCTTCGAGAAGGTGCGCGACCAGTTCGCCGCGCTGTTCGACGATCCCCAGGAGCGCGGCGCCGCGCTCTGCGTCCAGGTGGGCGGCGAGACCGTGCTCGACCTCTGGGCCGGTGTCGCCGACAAGGACGGCCAGGAGGCCTGGCAGACCGACACCATCCTCAACCTGTTCTCCTGCACCAAGACCTTCACCGCCGTCGCCGCGCTGCAGCTGGTGGGCGAGGGCAAGCTCGAGCTGGACGTGCCCGTGGCCCGCTACTGGCCCGAGTTCGCCGCTGCCGGCAAGGAGCGCATCACCCTGCGCCAGCTGCTCTCCCACCGCGCCGGCTTGCCGGCGATCCGCCAGCCGCTGCCCGCAGAAGCCCTCTACGACTGGCAGGCGATGACCACTGCCCTGGCCGCCGAGGAACCCTGGTGGACGCCGGGCGAGGAACACGGTTATGCCCCCATCACCTATGGCTGGCTGGCCGGCGAGGTGATCCGCCTGGCCGAAGGCCGCGGGCCGGGCGAATCCATCGCCGCGCGCATCGCCCGCCCGCTGGGGCTGGATTTCCATGTCGGCCTGGATGACGCCGAGTTCCATCGCGTGGCCCATATCGCCCGCGCCAAGGGCAACATGGGCGACGCCTCGGCCCAGCGCCTGCTCAAGTGCATGATGAGCGAGCCCACCGCCCTCAGTACCCGTGCCTTCACCAACCCGCCGTCGATCATGACCAGCACCAACAAGCCGGAATGGCGGCGCATGCAGCAGCCGGCGGCCAACGGCCACGGCAACGCCCGCAGCCTGGCGGGCTTCTACGCCGGCCTGCTGGACGGCCAGTTGCTCGACTCCGCGCTGCTCGCCGAGCTCACCCGCGAGCACGCCGTCGGCGACGACCGCACCCTGCTGACCCGTACCCGTTTCGGCCTGGGCTGCATGCTCGACCAGCCGGACGTGGCCAACGCCACCTACGGCATGGGCAGGCTCGCCTTCGGGCATCCCGGCGCCGGCGGCTCCATCGGTTTCGCCGACCCGGAGCGCGAGGTCGCCTTCGGCTTCGTCACCAACACCCTCGGCCCCTATGTGCTGATGGACCCGCGCGCCCAGCGCCTGGCACGCACCTTCGCCGAGTGCCTGTAGCGACACCGCTCGTCAGTTGAGCGGAATATCCCTTTGCGGATGAAGGGGTTGCGTCCAGAATTTCAGCCTGTACCTGAGATTGATGCGCCATCATGCGATGGCGCATCGCCTTCTCCCTTCACCTGTTACGGGGGCCCCTCCATGAAGCTGCTCAAGTCGTCCACCTTGATCCTCTGCATGACCGTTTCCGGTTGCAGCACCTTCAGCCACGACAAGCCGGCGGAACAAGCCCATGCACAGAACAGCGGCACCAGCCACTGGTGGTGGCCGTTCGGTGGCAGCGACGAGAAGGTGGCCAAGGCCGAGGTGCCCAAGGTCGACGAGAAGCTGACCCAGGCCTGGCTGGACCAGTACGAGCCGCGCCTGCGCGAGGCGGTCAAGGGCAGCAAGCTGGAAGTGGAGCGCCGCGACAACCTGCTGGTGGTCACCGCGCCGGTGGAAGGCTCGTTCAATCCCGATCGCCCCAGCATGCTGCTGCCCATCACCCTCGGCCCCTTCAGCCGTGTCGCCAAGCTGGTGGAAGGCGATCCCAAGACCGGCGTGCTGGTCCTCGGCCATGCCGACACCTCCGGCGAGGATGCCCTCAACCGCAAGCTCAGCCAGGAGCGCGCCCAGGCGGTGGCGGCGATCTTCCGCCTCAGCGGCCTGCAGCGTGATCGCCTGTCGCTCAAGGGCGTCGGTTCCGACATGCCCCGCGCGGCCAACGACAGCAAGGACGGGCGTTCCCTGAACCGTCGCGTGGAGATCCTCCTCACCCCGCAAGACACCCTGGTGGCCCTGCTGGCCCGCTACAACCAGCCACCGAAGGTCGCCCAGCAGGTGGTTGCGGCAGATCAAGGAAAATGAGCCTTCCTTGGGTAAGCTAGGGCTTTCCTTTTCCAGGACGCCGTGATGACCCAGACCCTCGCCGACATGCGCCGCGACTACACCCGCGACGGCCTCAGCGAAGCCCAGGCTCCCGAGGAGCCCTTCGCCCTCTTCCAGCAGTGGTTCGGCGATGCGGTGAAGACCGAGCAGTTGCCGGTCGAGCCCAACGCCATGACCCTCGCGACCGTCGATGCCGACGGTCGACCGCACTGCCGGGTGCTCCTGCTCAAGGGGCTCGATGCGCGCGGCTTCACCTTCTTCAGCAACTATGAGAGCGCCAAGGGCGAGCAGCTCGCGGCCCGTCCCTTCGCCGCCATGACCTTCTTCTGGCCCAGCCTGGAGCGGCAGGTACGCATCGAGGGCCGCGTCGAGCGGGTCACCCCGGAAGAGTCCGATGCCTATTTCCAGGTGCGCCCCCTGGGCAGCCGCATCGGCGCATGGGCCTCGCCGCAGAGCCGGGTGATCGCCGACCGTGCCGAGCTGGAGCAGCTCCTTGCCGAGACCGAGCGGCGCTTCCTCAACCTGGCGCCCACCTGCCCGCCGCACTGGGGCGGCTACCGCCTGCTGCCCGAGCGCGTCGAGTTCTGGCAAGGCCGTCCGAGCCGCCTGCACGACCGCCTCAACTACCGCCTCGTCGATGGCCGGTGGATGTTCGAACGCCTCGCCCCCTGAGGCTTTCCCGGGCGGCGTAGCCGCCCTGTAGACTGGCGGCTTCCCCAGGAGGCCGCCCCATGCTCGAACTCGACTCCACCCTGGCGCAGCACATCGTCGACCGCGCCATGGCCATCCTCCCGCACAACATCAATGTCATGGATGCCCAGGGCATGATCATCGGCAGCGGCGACCCGTTGCGCGTGCACACCCGCCACGAGGGCGCCCAACTGGTGTTGGCCAACCGCCGCGTGGTGGAGATCGACGAACAGGCCGCCGCCTGCCTGCGGGGCGTGCGCCCCGGTGTGAACCTGCCGCTGTTCCATGCCGAGCGACTGATCGGCGTGCTCGGTATCACCGGCGAGCCGGATACGGTGCGCCCCTATGCCGAACTGGTGCGCATGGCTGCCGAAATGCTGGTGGAGCAGCGCCAGCTGCAAGCCGAGCGGCACTGGCAGCGCCACCAGCTGGACGCCTGGCTGAACCAGCTCGCCGACCCACGGACCGACCTGGTGCAACTGGCCGCCGAGGCCGAGCGCATCGGCCTGCAACTGCCCTGGAGGCAGCAGGTCTGCGTGCTGGAGCTGATGGAGGAGGGCGACCCGGCGGAGCGACGGGCGCGGGTCCTGGATGGCCTGGCCCGGCAGGGGGTGCTGGGTGCGGCATTGTCCGCCCGTGAACTGATCTGCTGCCGGCCCTACAGCGCCGAGCGCGATGATGCCGTTTGGCTGGCCCAGGCCGACGAGCGTGGCTGGGGCATCGCCCGCCTGTGCATCAGCGACCCCCAGGCCGGTATCGGCGACCTGCGCGAGGCCGCCCTGGCCACCCGCTCGCTGCAGGCCTTCGCCCGTGCCTGCCGGCCACGGCAACGCATCTTCCACCTGGAGGAGCACCGGCTGTCGACGCTGCTGTTCGCCCAGCGTGACAGCTGGCTGCTCCGGCGCTGGCTCGGCCCGTTGCGGGCGCTGGTCCTGGAGGACGAGGACGGCGTGTTGTGCCGCACCCTGCGCTGCTGGTGCGAGCACGATGGCCAAGGCAACACCTGTGCCCAGGCGCTCGGCATCCACCGCAACACCCTGCGCTACCGCCTGGAGCGCATCGCCGAGCGGGTGGGCCTGGAGCAACCGCGTCACGACCAGTTGCTGCTCCTCGGGATGGGGCTGGACCTGCTGCGCTCCAGCGACCTTTGTGCAGATGCACGCGTGAAGGCGGCTCTGGAGGGGGCTTCCTAGGGCGCATGCATAAGGCCATGGCGACGGAGATGCGGCAGAATCGGGCCACTACCGGTATCCATAACAACAACTAAGGAGTCCGCACATGGGCCTGGTCCTGATCCTGGTGGCGTTGATCGCCTTCATCGTGCTGTCCACCACCCGCTTCAAGCTGCATCCCTTCCTTGCATTGCTCGCCGCGGCCTTCATCGCCGGCTTCGCCTACCAGGTCCCCACCGGCGAGATCGTCAAGACCATCACCACCGGCTTCGGCAGCATCCTCGGCTACATCGGCATCGTCATCGTCCTGGGCACCGTCATCGGCGTGATCCTCGAGCGCAGCGGCGCGGCCATCACCATGGCCGAGACGGTCATCCGCCTGCTGGGTGAACGCTTCCCCACCCTGACCATGTCGATCATCGGCTACCTGGTGTCCATCCCGGTGTTCTGCGACTCCGGCTTCGTCATCCTCAATTCGCTGAAGAACGCCCTGGCGGCCCGCATGCGTGTCTCCACCGTGGCCATGAGCGTGGCGCTGGCCACCGGCCTCTACGCCACCCACACCTTCGTGCCGCCCACCCCCGGGCCCATCGCCGCCGCAGGGAACCTTGGCCTGGATGCCAGCCTCGGGCTGGTGATCGCCGTCGGCCTGGTGGTGGCGCTGGCTACCGCCCTGGCGGGCATGTGGTGGGCCAACCGCTTCATCGGCCGCGAGGTGCAGCTGGAGGACGACCACCTGCCGCCGTCGGCGGACCAGGACTTCGCCGCGCTGCGTGCCGGCTACGGCAAGCTGCCCAGCGCCTTCCAGGCCTTCGCGCCGATCTTCGTGCCCATCCTGCTGATCTGCCTGGGCTCCATCGCCGCGTTCCCCGCCAAGCCCTTCGGCAGCGGCACCGTCTTCGGCCTGCTGAGTTTCCTCGGCCAGCCGGTGGTGGCCCTGCTGGTGGGGGTTGCCCTGGCCTGCACGCTGCTCAAGAGCGAGGACAAGCGCAAGGAGTTCCACGATCACGTGGTGGAGGGCATCGTGTCCGCCGCGCCCATCCTGCTGATCACCGGTGCCGGTGGCGCGTTCGGCGCCATGCTCAAGGTCACCCCGCTGGGCGACTACCTCGGCAGCACCCTGTCGGCGCTGGGCATCGGGCTGTTCATGCCCTTCGTGGTCGCCGCCGCGCTGAAGACCGCGCAAGGCTCGACCACCGTGGCGCTGGTCACCACTTCCGCCCTGGTGGCGCCGCTGCTCGGCCAGCTTGGCCTGGACAGCGAGATGGGGCGCGTGCTCACCGTGATGGCCATCGGTGCGGGCGCCATGACCGTGTCCCATGCCAACGACAGCTTCTTCTGGGTGGTGACCCAGTTCAGCCGCATGCCGGTGTCCCTGGCCTACCGTGCGCAGACCCTGGCGACCCTGGTGCAGGGTATCGTCGGCATGCTCGTCACCTGGCTGCTCAGCCTGATCCTGCTCTGACCGCAGTACTGCCCGGAGCCTGGCGCTCCGGGCCCATCCCGAGGTAACCCGATGAAGATTGTGATTGCCCCCGACTCCTTCAAGGAAAGCCTGAGCGCGCCCGACGTGGCCGCCGCCATCGGGCGCGGCTGGACTTCGGTGCACCCGGCCGCACAGGTACTGCTGCGCCCCATGGCCGACGGCGGGGAGGGCACGGTGGATGCCGTGCTCGCGGCCACGGGCGGCGAGCGCCGCACGGCCATCGTGCGGGGGCCGCTGGGGTACGGCGTCGAGGCGCACTGGGGTTGGCTGGGGGAGGGCGGCGCGATCATCGAGATGGCCGCCGCCAGCGGCTTGCACCGGGTGCCCCAGGCCGACCGAGATGCCACCCGCACCTGCAGTTTCGGCACCGGTGAGCTGATCCGCGAGGCTCTGGACGCGGGCGCGACGCGCATCACCCTCGGCCTCGGCGGCAGCGCCACCAACGATGGCGGCGCCGGGCTGCTGCGGGCACTCGGGCTGCGTCTGCTGGACGCGGATGGCGAGGAGCTGGCGCCCGGTGGCGCCGCATTGGCGGGGCTGGCACGCATCGATCGCAGCGGCATCGATCCACGCCTCGCAGGTGTCGCGTTCGATGTGGCGGCGGATGTGGACAACCCGCTCTGCGGCCCTCGCGGCGCTTCCCATGTCTTCGGCCCGCAGAAGGGGGCGAGCCCGGCGCAGGTCGAGGCGCTGGACGCGGCCTTGCAGCGCTATGCCGATGTCGTGGCCGCCGAGCTGGGCGAGGATCACAGCCGCCAACCGGGTGTCGGCGCGGCCGGTGGGTTGGGCTTCGCCGCCCGGGCCTTTCTAGGTGCACGTTTCCGTCCCGGTATCGAACTGGTGGCCGAGCTGGCCGGGTTGGCCGAGGCGGTGGTCGGTGCCGACCTGGTGATCACCGGGGAGGGGCGCCTGGATTCCCAGAGCCTGCACGGCAAGACGCCGGTGGGCGTGGCGCGTATCGCACGCGCTGCCGGCGTCCCGGTGATCGCCCTGGCGGGCAGCCTGGGGGAGGGCTACCCGCGTCTGCGCGAGGCGGGCATCGAGGCGGCCTTCAGCCTGGTGCCCGGGCCGATGACGCTGGAGCGGGCGATGGCCGTGGCCGCCGGGGAGCTGGAAGCACGCAGCGCCGACATCGCCCGGCTCTGGGCGCTGGCGGCGCGCAATCAGGCGCCGGGGTAACGCTGCGCGGCCTGTTCCAGCCAGGCGGGCAGGTCCTTGCGCTTCACGCCCTCACGACGCGCGGCCTGCAGTTGGTCGAGCATGTAGTCGCGGCGCCCGGCATCCGCCCCGGCGAGCGACAGCGCCAGGTCGCGATCCATCCAGCGCTTGATGCGCACGTAGATCCACCAGTGGAAGTACAGCCCCGCTGCGGTGGTGACGACGATGATGAAATAATCCATGAACTACCCTTGCTCTGGCGGCACCCGGGCGCTTCGGCGTTGTCCGAGTGAGGAGTCTGTATGGAAACTGAACGGGTCGGCAGTTTGTTCAGGCGCCGGGTGACAGTTTCCGCAGCTGCGGAGTCTAATGGACGAGCATCCAATCTGGAGGAAATGCTATGCGTAAATCCGTTCTGCTAGTCGCTTCGTTCTCTGCGGTAGCGATGCTTCTGGGCGGCTGTCAGTCGAGCCTGACCGGAGACACCTATTCGCGCGACGAAGCACGCCAGGTGCAGACCGTGCGCATGGGCACCATCGAGTCGCTGCGTCCGGTGAAGATCGAAGGCACCAAGACCCCGATCGGCGCAGGGGCCGGTGCGGTCGTTGGTGGCGTCGGCGGCAGCGCCATCGGTGGCGGGCGTGGCAGCGTGGTGGCGGCGGTTATCGGCGCGGTCGCCGGCGGCCTGCTGGGTGCCGCGACCGAGGAAGGCCTGACCCGTACCCAGGGCGTCGAGATCACCGTTCGCGAGGACGATGGCTCCATGCGTGCCTATGTACAGGAAGTGCAGGAAAACGAAATCTTCCGTGTAGGCGAGCGCGTGCGCATCATGACCGTCAACGGTACCAGCCGCGTCTCCCACTGATCCCGGTTCGCCCGCCACGGGCGAATCCTCCCCGTTTCGTCTCTACTCTCCCGTGCTACCTCCGAGAGATGCGGCCGCGCAGCAATGCGCGGGCCCCCCTCTTTCGGAGGTGGCGGGCTTTTGCTAGTTTTTTGAAATAATTCAATGCATGTTCGGCAATCGATAGTTATGGATAATCGTCGAGTTTCGCCACGCCGGTCCTCAGCGCTGGACGAGGCCAAGTAAGGAGGATCATCGATGTATCTGGCGCTGATTGTCGCGCTGCCTTTTCTGGGCGCACTGCTGCCCCTGTTCGCCGAGCGCCTGGGACGCAACCAGGCGTCGCTCGCCGCTGCCCTGGCACCGTTGGCAGGCCTGGTCCTGCTGCTGACCCAGGCGCCCGGCGTGCTGGCCGGGGAGACCCTGAAGCTGGTCCTGCCCTGGCTGCCTGGCCTGGGCTTGAACTTCAGCTTGCGTCTCGACGGCCTGGGCTTCCTCTTCGCGCTGCTGATTCTCGGCATCGGCCTTTTGGTCATCCTCTACTCCCGCTACTACCTGTCCGAGCGCGAACCCATCGGGCGCTTCTTCGCCTTCCTGCAGCTGTTCATGGGCGCGATGCTCGGTGTGGTGCTCTCGGAGAACCTGCTGCTGATGCTGGTGTTCTGGGAGGCCACCAGCCTGTCATCCTTCCTGTTGATCGGCTTCTGGGGCCATCGCTCGGATGCCCGCAAGGGCGCGCGCATGGCGCTGACGGTGACCGGCGCCGGCGGCCTCGCGCTGCTGGCGGGCATCCTGCTGCTGGGCCACGTGGTCGGCAGCTTCGAGCTGAGCGACGTGCTGGCCGCGGGCGACCGCATCAGGGCCCACGCTCTCTATCCGCTGCTGCTGTGCCTGGTGCTGCTGGGCGCGCTGACCAAGTCGGCGCAGTTCCCCTTCCATTTCTGGCTGCCCCACGCGATGGCGGCGCCGACCCCGGTGTCCGCGTACCTGCACTCGGCGACCATGGTCAAGGCCGGCGTCTTCCTCCTTGCGCGGCTCTACCCGGCGCTGGCCGGCACCGACTGGTGGTTCTACCTGGTGAGCATCAGCGGCCTGGCGACCCTGCTGCTGGGCGCGACGATGGCGCTGTTCCAGCACGACCTCAAGGGACTGCTGGCCTACTCGACCATCAGCCACCTGGGCCTGATCACCCTGCTGTTCGGCCTCGACTCGCCGATGTCCAACGTCGCGGCGGTGTTCCACATCATCAACCACGCCACCTTCAAGGCCTCGCTGTTCATGGCCGCCGGGATCATCGACCACGAGACCGGCAGCCGCGACATGCGCCTGATCAACGGCATGTGGCGCTACCTGCCGCACACCGCCGTGCTGGCGATGGTGGCGTCCCTGGCGATGGCCGGGGTACCGCTGCTCAACGGCTTCCTCAGCAAGGAGATGTTCTTTGGCGAGGCCCTGAGCCAGGACATGGCCGGCGGCCTACACTGGCTGCTGCCGCTGGGTGCGACCCTGGCGGGCGTGTTCTCCGTGGCCTATTCGCTGCGCTTCGTGCATGACGTGTTCTTCAACGGTGAGCCCAAGCCGCTGCCGAAATTCCCGCCCCATGAGCCGCCGCGCTACATGAAGGTGCCGGTGGAGATCCTCGTCGCGCTTTGCGTGCTTGTGGGCATGGCGCCCAACTTCACCGTGGCGCCGCTGCTCGCAGTGGCCGCCAGTGCCAGCCTGGGGGGCGAGCTGCCCGAGTACAGCCTGGCGATCTGGCACGGCCTCAACCTGCCGCTGGCGATGAGCTGCGTGGCGCTGCTCGGCGGCGTACTGCTCTATGTCGGGCGCAAGCCGCTGTTCCGCTGGTACGCGGGGCTGCCCGACGCCGACGCCAAGCTGGTGTTCGAGGCAGCGATGCAGCGCCTGGTGCGCGGCGCCACCCGCCTGACCGAATGCCTGGAGAACGGCTCGCAACAGCGCTACCTGGCCCTGCTGGTGCTGGCGGCGCTGGTGGTGGTGGGCGTCTCGCTGTGGCCGCTGTCCCACCTGACCGGCTCGCGCCCGCCGATGCCGCTGGATGGCGCCGCCCTCGTGGGCATGCTGGTGCTCTCGGCGACTGCGGTGCTCACGGCCGTGTTCCACCGCCAGCGCCTGGTGGCCCTGCTGGTGCTCGGTGTCGGCGGCCTGCTGGTGGCCCTGGCCTTCGCCCGCCTCTCCGCTCCCGACCTGGCGTTGACCCAGCTCTCGGTGGAGGTGGTGACCATGGTCCTGCTGATGCTGGCCATGTACTACCTGCCCTCGCGCACCCCCCGTGAGAGCTCGATGACGCGCCGCCTGCGCGACCTGCTGCTGGCACTCGGCGGGGGCAGCGTGGTCGGCGTGCTGGTCTATGCGGTGATGACCCGGCCTTACCAGACCATCGCCGACTTCTTCCTGGAGAACGCCGTTGGCGGGGGCGGTGGGCACAACGCGGTGAACGTCATCCTCGTGGACTTCCGTGGCTTCGACACCCTGGGCGAGATCACCGTCCTGGCCATCGCCGCCGTCGGTGTCCATGCGCTGCTTTCCGGCCTGCGCCTGACCAACCCCACCTGCGATCCCCAGGGCCGCAACTGGGCGCGCTCCAGCCGGCCGCTGATCCTCGAGACCCTCTCGCGCCTGCTGCTGCCCCTGGCGCTGCTGGTGTCCGCCTTCATTTTCCTGCGTGGGCACAACCTGCCTGGCGGTGGCTTCATCGCCGGGCTGATCACCACCTCCGCGCTGATCCTGCAGTACATTGCCAGTGGCTCGGCCTGGGTCGAGTCGCGTCGACCGCTGCGCTACCAGCGCATGGCCGGTGCCGGGGTGATGATCGCGGGCCTCACCGGGCTCGGCAGCCTGGTGTTCGGCGCCCCCTTCCTGACCTCGGCCTTCGACCACTTCCACCTGCCGCTGGTGGGTGAGATCGAGCTGGCCACCGCGCTGTTCTTCGACCTGGGCGTGTACCTGGCCGTGGTCGGGGCCGTCATGCTGATGCTGGCCGGCCTCGGCAAGCTCAGCCTGCACCCGCCAATCACCGAGGATATCCACTGATGGAGGCCCTGTTCGCCGTCACCCTTGGCCTGCTCACCGCCAGCGGCATCTACCTGCTGCTGCGTGCTCGCACCTTTCCCGTGGTGCTGGGGCTGACCCTGCTGTCCTACGCCGTCAACCTGTTCCTCTTCGCCATGGGGCGCCTCGCCGGCGACGCCGCGGTGATCGGCAGCGGCGGGCAATACGCCGACCCGCTGCCCCAGGCGCTGGTGCTCACCGCCATCGTCATCGGCTTCGCCATGACCGCCTTCGTGGTGACCCTGGCGCTGCGCGGCGTGGGGGAGCTGGGCAATGACCACGTGGACGGCCGCGCGGACGGGGAGGGGCGATGAGTCACCTGTCCATCCTGCCGATCCTGATTCCGATGTTCGCCGGGGCGCTGCTGCTGATGCTGCCGTCCCTGGAGCGGCTCAAGCGCGGCATCTCGGTCATCGCCACCCTGGCCCTGGTGCCGCTGGCGCTGGTGCTGATGGCACGCGCCGACGACGGCCAGCTGCAGGTCTACGCCCTGGGCGGCTGGCAGCCGCCGTTCGGCATCGTCCTGCTGCTCGATCGCCTTGCGGCGCTGATGCTGCTGGCCACTGCCGTGCTCGGCAGTGCCGTGGTGCTCTATGCGGTGCGTGGCGACGACCGTCGCGGCCTGCGCTTCCATGCGCTGCTGCAACTCCAACTGCTGGGCATCAACGGCGCCTTCATGACCGGCGACCTGTTCAACCTCTTCGTGTTCTTCGAGATCATGCTGATCGCTTCCTATGCGCTGCTGTTCCACGGTGGTGGCGCGGAGCGGGTGCGTGCCGGGCTGCACTACGTGGTGCTCAACCTGGTGGGCTCGGCCTTCTTCCTGATCGCGATCGGCGTGCTCTATGGCGTCACCGGCACCCTGAACATGAGCGACCTTTCCACCAAGGTGGCCCAGGCCGATGCCGACAGCGCGCCGTTGCTGGCCGCCGCCGGCCTGCTCCTGCTGGTGGTCTTCGCCCTCAAGGCCGCGCTCCTGCCGCTGCATTTCTGGCTACCGCGTGCCTATTCGGCCGCCAGCGCGCCGGTGGCGGCGCTGTTCGCGATCATGACCAAGGTCGGCGTCTACTCCATCGTGCGCATCTACCTGCTGGTGTTCGGCACCGGGGCCGGCGAACTGGCGGACCTCGCCCTCGCCTGGCTCTGGCCCCTGGCCCTGGCGACCATGGCGCTTGCGGCGATCGGCGCCCTCGCCGCCACCCGCCTGCCGGCGCTGGTGGCCTACCTGGTGCTGCTCTCCGCCGGCACGCTGCTGGCCGCCGTCGCGCTGGGCACGCCCGAATCCCTGGCAGCGGCGCTGTTCTACCTGCTGCACAGCACCTGGGTGGCGGGCGGGATGTTCCTGCTCGCCGACCTGATCGCCCGCCAGCGCGGCGACAAGGCCGGCCTGCTGGTGCAGGGGCCGGCGCTGATGAACCCGCACCTGCTGGGGGGCGCCTTCTTCTTCGGCGCCATCGCCGTGGCCGGCCTGCCGCCACTGTCCGGCTTCATCGGCAAGGTGCTGCTGCTCAAGGCGGTGGCGCCCGGCGTGCAGGCGGCGCTGCTGTGGTCGTTGCTGCTCGGTGGCAGCCTGCTCTGCCTGGTCGCCCTCAGCCGCGCCGGCAGCACGCTGTTCTGGCGGGTAGGCAACGACGTGCTGGGCAGCGCCGAGCTGGACCGTGGCCGACTGCTGGCGACCTTCGCGCTGCTCGCCACCGCCCTGCTGCTGGTGGCGTTCGCCGCGCCGCTGCTCGATTACGTGCAGGCCACCGCCGTGCAGCTGCATGACGTCGATCTCTACAGGCAGGTGAGCCTGCCAGGAGCGACGCCATGATCCGTCGCCTCCTGCCCCATCCGACCATGAGCCTGCTGTTGCTGCTGGTGTGGCTGCTGCTGGTCGACTCCGTCGCCCTCGGCCACTGGCTGCTGGGCGGCCTGCTCGGCGTGGCCATCCCGTTGCTGTGCAACCCGTTGATGATCGAGCGCCCCCGCGAATGGCACCCGACCCTCCTGGTGCGTTTCGTGCTGCTGGTGATGTGGGACATCCTGGTGGCCAACTTCCAGGTCGCACGCCAGACCCTGGGCCCGCTGCACAGGCTGCGCCCGGCCTTCGTCGAGGTGCCCATCGACCTGGACAACGAGATGGCCATCAGCATGCTGGTGTGCGTGGTCTCGCTGACCCCGGGCTCGGTCTCCGCCGACCTCTCGGCGGACCGCCGGACCCTGCTGGTGCACGCCCTCGACGTGCCGGACGAGGCGGCGCTGATCGCCGAGATCAAGTCGCGCTACGAGGCGCCCCTGAAGGAGGTCTTCCCATGCTCGCCTACGTGATCCCGTTGTGCCTCGGGCTGCTGGTGGTCGCCCTGCTGCTGACCCTGGCCCGCCTGGTCCGTGGCCCCTGCCTGCCCGACCGGGTGCTGGCCCTGGACACTCTCTACGTCAACGCCATCGCCCTGGTCATCCTGCTGGGCATCTGGCAGGGCACCACCCTCTACTTCGAAGTGGCGCTGCTGATCGCCGTGCTCGGCTTCGTCGGCACCGTGGCGGTGGCCAAGTACATGCTGCGAGGAGACATCATCGAATGAACGCCGCACCACTGGCCCTCTGGGTCGAGATCCTCATCTCGCTGTTCCTCCTGCTGGGCGCGGCCTTCGTGCTGATCGGTGCCATCGGCCTGTTCCGCCTGCCGGACTTCTTCATGCGCCTGCACGGGCCGACCAAGGCGACCACCCTGGGCGTGGGCAGCCTGGTGGTGGCCTCGCTGATCTACTTCTCGGCGACCCGCGAAGGCCTCAGCCTGCACGAGCTGCTGATCAGCCTGTTCCTCTTCATCAGTGCCCCGGTCAGTGCCTACATGCTGGCCAAGGCGGCGGTGCTGCAGCAGTTGCCGCTGACGCCGCGCACCCGTGGCAAGCCCTGGGAGCAGTAACAGTTTTATCCCCTCGCTGTGCCTGTCGTGGCGCCGGCCCGGCGCCTAGACTTGTGATTTTCCCGGAGGCAGGCGATGGCGCAGCAAGGTCGTTGGGTGGCGGTCGCCTGCCTGGTCCTGGCCATGGCCTTGTGGGGCAGCTCCTTCATTGCCCTCAAGCTGGCCTTCCGCGAAGTGGCGCCCATGTGGGTGATCTTTGCGCGCATGGCCTTCGGCAGCCTGGTCTTCGTGCTCGCGTGGCGCTGGCGCGGTGAGTGCGATCCCCGGCCCGGGGACTGGAAATACTTCCTCGGCCTCGCCGCCTGCGAACCCTGCCTGTACTTCATCTTCGAGGCCCTGGCGCTGCAGCACACCAGCGCTGCCCAGGCCGGGATGATCACCGCGCTGCTGCCGCTGCTGGTGGCGGTCGGCGCCTACGCCTTCCTCCGTGAGCGCATCACCCGCACCACCCTGGCGGGCTTCCTCCTGGCGGTGGCCGGTGCCGTGTGGCTGAGCCTGGCCGGCGAGGCGGACGGGCACGCCACGGCGCCGTTGCTGGGCAACTTCTACGAATTCCTCGCCATGGTCTGCGCCACCGGCTACACCTTGCTGCTCAAGCATTTGTCGGCGCGCTATTCGGTGTTCCTGCTCACCGCAATGCAGGCGTTCATCGGCGCGCTGTTCTTCCTGCCCGTCGCCGCGTTGACCGCGCCGCTGCCGCAAGCGCCCGGCGCACTGGCCATCGGCTCGATGCTCTACCTGGGCGTGGTGGTCACGGTCGGCGCCTATGGGCTCTACAACTTCGGCGTGGGCCGCCTGCCGGCCAGCCAGGCATCGGGGTTCATCAACCTGATCCCGGTGTTCACCCTTATCTTCGCCATGCTCCTGCTGGACGAGCGCCTAAGCCCCATGCAGTTCGGCGCCGCCGCCCTGGTCTTCGCCGGGGTGGCCCTGAGCCAGTGGCGCAGCGCTCCTCCGGCTCCCGCCGGCATCCTGGACTGAGAGGTCGTCATGCAAGACATCCGTAGCTGGACCCGCGAAGCCCTGCGCATCATCGAGGCGGACTTCCAGCGCAGCGCCGACACCCACCTGATTCCCCTGGAGCTCCCGGGCCTTCCGGGTATCGAGCTGTACTTCAAGGACGAGTCGAGCCACCCCACCGGCAGCCTCAAGCACCGCCTGGCGCGCTCGCTGTTCCTCTACGCGCTGTGTAACGGCCGACTGAAGCCGGGGGCGCCGGTGATCGAGGCGTCCAGCGGTTCGACGGCGATTTCCGAAGCCTATTTCGCCCGCCTGCTGGGCCTGCCCTTCATCGCCGTGGTGCCGGCGTCCACCTCGCGGGAGAAGATCGCCCAGATCGCCTTCTACGGCGGGCGCAGCCACCTGGTGGACGACCCGACGCAGATCCACGCCGAATCCGAGCGCCTGGCCCGCGAAAGCGGCGGCCATTTCATGGACCAGTTCACCTACGCCGAGCGGGCCACCGACTGGCGAGCGAACAACAACATCGCCGAGTCGATCTTCCAGCAGCTGCGCCACGAGCATTTCCCCGAGCCCGCCTGGCTGGTCTCCAGCCCCGGCACCGGCGGCACCCTGGCGACCCTGGGCCGCTACGTGCGCTATCGCCAGCACCGCACCCGGGTGTTCTGCGCCGACGCCGAGCGCTCGGTGTTCTTCGATGCCTACCGCAGCGGCGACCGCAGCCTGACCCTGGACTGCGGCTCGCGCATCGAGGGCATCGGCCGGCCGCGCGTGGAGGCGTCCTTCCTGCCGGAGGTGATCGACGCCATGGCCAAGGTGCCGGACGCGCTGTCTCTGGCCGCCATGCGCTACCTGGCCCAGCGCCTTGGGCGGCGTGTCGGCGGTTCCAGCGGCACCAACCTGGTGGGCGCGCTGCTGGTGGGCCTGCGCATGGTCGCGGCGGGGGAGAAGGGCTCTGTGGTCGCCATCCTCTGCGACGGCGGCGAGCGCTACGCCACCACCTACTATGACGATGCCTGGGTGCAGGCCCAGGGCTACGACCTGGCCCCCCTGATCGCGACCATCGCGGCCTGTGCGGAGCAGGGCGCGGCGCTGCCCGACTCCATCCAGCTGGCGGGCCTCTGAGATGACGAATGGCTTCCAGCTGCGCGCCGCCCAGGCGCAGGACATCGAATCGCTCGCCGGCTTCATCTTCGAGCACGGTCCCAACCCCTGGAACTTCCTGCCCGAAGCCGAGGTGCGCGAGCACCTGGGCGGTATCGCCGAGGGGCGCGTGCAGGCGCATCTGGCCGAGGAGGCGGGACGCCTGGCGGGCTTCGTCACCTTCCATCGGTGCGAGGCATTCGCCGAGGACCAGGACGTGACGCGTGGCGACCTGCCCCGTGCCTACATCTGCGAGGCCGTGGTGCACCGCGAACTTGCCGGGCGCGGCCTGGGCTCGCGGTTGCTGGCGGCGGTGGTCGAGCACCTGGCGGCCCAGGGCGTGGGCGATGTGTTCATCGAGCGGCACGAGGAGAACGCAGGTTCTGCGGGGATGATGCGCAAGGCGGGTTTCCGCGAGGTGCGCACCTTCGATGACCCGGAGCGCCGTGCCACCGGTTCGCGGCGCACGACGCTCTGCCACCTGCGGGTGGGTTGAGGCTCAGCGCTCCAGCCAGGCCAGCATCACGTCGAGCATGCGGTTGGCGAAGGCCCATTCGTTGTCGTACCAGGCCAGCACCTTGACCAGTTCGCCCTGCACGCGGGTGTGGCCGAGATCCGCTACGCAGGAGACCGGGTGGCCGTTGAAGTCGGTGGAGACCAACGCCTCCTCGTTGCATTCCATCACCCCGGCAGGCATCCGCGCGGCACCCTCGCGCAGGGCGGCGTTGACCGCCTCGCGGCTGGCTGGGCGTTCGGCGATGAAGGAGAGGTCCACCAGCGAGACGTTGGGCGTCGGCACCCGCACCGCCATGCCGTCCAGGCGCCCGGCCAGCTCGGGGATGACCAGGCCGATGGCGCGCGCCGCGCCGGTGCCGGTGGGGATCATCGACAGGGCGGCGGCGCGGGCGCGATAGAGGTCGTCGTGGGTCTTGTCCAGCAGGTTCTGGTCATTGGTATAGGCGTGCACCGTGGTCACCAGGCCGCTGCGGATGCCGAACGCCTGGTGCAGCACCTGGGCCAGGGGGGCCAGGCAGTTGGTGGTGCAGGAGGCGTTGGAAACGATTCGCTGGTCGCCCAGCAACTCGTGGTTGACGCCATAGACCAGGGTCAGGTCGGCGCTGTCCAGCGGGTGCGAGAGCAGCACCCGGGGGGCGCCGGCGGCCAGGTGGCGCTCGACCTGCTCACGGCTCTTCATGCGCCCGGAGCACTCCAGCACCAGGTCGACGCCCAGTTCGCTCCAGGGCAGCCGCACCGGGTCGCGTTCGGCGAGCAGGCGGATCGACTGCAGGCCGATGTCCATGCGGTCGCCATTCAGCTTCACGGGGCAGGCGAAGCGGCCGAAGGTGGAGTCGAAGCGGGTGAGGTGGGCGAGGGTGGCGGCGTCGCCGAGGTCGTTGATCGCCTCGATCCGGACGCGGGCGTCGAGGCCCCGTTCGAACAGGGCGCGGACCAGGGCGCGGCCGATGCGGCCATATCCATTCAGTGCGATGCGCAGCATGACGTTCTCCTTCTGCTTGTCCTTGCACAAGCTTAGGAGCTGGCGGCGGCCCGTGCGCCTCGGCCGGCCGGTGGCCGCGGCCGAGAGTGCTGGGAGAAAGGAGCCCGGCCCGGGTCGGCCGGGTGGCGGTCACTCGTTGCGCGAGCCGCCGAAGTAGGCGCAGCCGCGCAGGGGCTTGCCATCCAGGCGCAGTTCGGCGGTCAGGTGCTGCACCGAGCCGCTCATGGAATCGACGCAGCGCTGCGGGGCGACCCAGAGTTCGATGCGCTTGCCGTTGGCTTCGCTGGTGAGGTTGAAGCGGCCGTCGGGCAGTTGCTCTTCCATGTAGGGCAGGGCGACGGGCTCCTGGCCGAGCTGCTCCAGCACCAGGCCCTTGGCGTTGACGTTGACGTTCCACTCCGGCTCGTGGCCGCTGGCGCGCAGCAGCAGGCGCTTGAAGTTCAGGTCCTCGCAGCCGTGGCCTTCGCGTTGCAGGCGATAGAGCTGGGTGACGTCCATCTGGCCGTCGGCGCCCTTGGCGGCGCCGAGGTTGCCGCGCAGGTCGACGAACAGCGGGCCGGGGCCGTCGTCCAGCAGGGTGGCGGCTTCCTGGAGGATGCCGGTGGCGCCGCTGTCGGCGACCACGAAGCGGCGCTGCTCGGAGCAGGGGCGCAACAGCAGGCGCCCGGCGTCCGCGCTCAGTTCACCCTGGGTACGCGGTGCCAGCGGCGCGGGGGCGTCGTCGGTGGAGAACACCTGGCAGCCGGCGAAGAGGGGGAGCAGACTGAAAAGCAGTGGGCGGACAACGCGCATTCGGGGGGCCTCCTTAAGGAAGCGGCCACGTTACCGGGGCGCATCGACTATCTCAAGGGAGGCGCGATGATCCAGTGCAGGCGGGTCTACGAGGAGAGGCGCCACGACGATGGGCGTCGGGTGCTGGTCGACAGGCTGTGGCCACGGGGCTGCCGCAAGGAGGCGCTGGCGCTCGACGCCTGGCTGCGCGACGTGGCGCCCTCGACCGAGCTGCGCCGGGATTTCTGCCACGACCCGGTGCTGTTCGATCAGTTTCGCCTGCGCTATCGCGGCGAACTGGCGGCCCACCCCGAGCACTGGCAGGGCCTGTTGCAGATGGCCCGGGAAGGTCGGCTGACGCTGCTGTTCGCCGCCAAGGACGAGCAGGCCAACAACGCCCGGGTGCTGGCCGAGTTCCTCGAGGAGGAGCTGGACCGCGAAGGTCCGTCCGCCTCGCCGGTGTGCTATGCCGGCGAGGCCTGAGCCCTACCAGACGCGGTACACCTGGCCGGTCTGCGCGCCTTCTGCACTCTTGGCATAGGCCAGGGCGGCGAGGGCGGCGGGCACGGCCTTGTAGCCCCTGAAGAAGGGGCCGTAGGAGGGCAGGGCTTCCTCGATCACCGTGGGGCTGACGCTGTTGATGCGCAGGCCACGGGGCAGCTCGATGGCGGCGCTTTTGACGAAGCTGTCGATGGCGCCGTTGACCATGCTCGCCGAGGCGCCGGCGCGGATCGGGTCGTCGCTGAGTACGCCCGAGGTGAGGGTGAAGGAGGCGCCGTCGTTGGCGAATTCACGGCCGATCAGCACCAGGTTCACCTGGCCCATCAGTTTGTCCGCCAGGCCCACGGCGAACTGCGCCTCGCCCATCTCCGCCAGGGCGCCGAAATGCACCTTGCCGGTGGCGCTGATCAGCGCGTCGAAGCGGCCGGTCTGCTCGAACAGGCGGCGGATCGACGCGGCGTCTCGGATGTCCACCTGGAAGTCGCCGCTGCTGTGGCCGACGCGGATGATCTCGTGGCGCTCCTTCAGTTCGTCGTCGATGGCCCGGCCGATGGTGCCGCTGGCACCGATGAGGATGATCTTCATGGGTCGATTCCTGTGTGTGTGGATGACTGAAGCCAGTGTAGAGTCGCCTTTGTTGTCGATAATCCAGGCAATCGGAAACCTGTGGTTCTCATGTGGAAACAGTGAGGGGCTCTTCATGAGCGAGATGGATGATCTGGCGGCCTTCGCCGTGCTGCTGGAGGTGGGCAGTTTCACCGGCGCCGCCGAGCGCCTGGGTTGCAGCAAGGGGCAGCTGTCCAAGCGTATCCGTCAGTTGGAAGCGGGGCTCGGCGCCACCCTGCTGCACCGCACCACGCGACGGTTGGACCTGACCGCCGCCGGCGCCGCGCTGCTGCCCGAGGCCCAGGCGTTGCTGGCCCAGGCCAACCGGGCGCGCCAGGCGGTGCAGCGGCTGCAGGAGGAGATCGCCGGGCGGGTGCGCATCACCGTGCCGGTGTCCCTGGGCGAGACCTTCTTCGATGCGCTGTTGCTGGAGTTCACCCGCCGACATCCCGAGGTGCGGGTGGAGCTGGACCTGAGCAACAGCTACCGCGACCTGGTGGCGGAAGGCTACGACCTGGGCGTGCGTTCCGGTCCGCACCTGGACGAGCGCCTGGTGGCGCGGCCGCTGTTCTCCCTGGAGGAGATCACCTGCGCCGCACCCGCGTACCTGGCCCGCCACGGCGAGCCGAAAGCGCCGGCGGAACTGGGCGGGCACCAGTGCCTGCTCAACACCCACTACGCGGGCCACGAGGAGTGGCTCTATCACCGCCAGCACCAGCTGGAGCGGGTGCAGGTGGCGGGCAACCTGGCGAGCAATCACTACAGCCTGCTGAAGAAGGCGGCGCTGTCCGGGGCCGGCATCGCCCGGCTGCCATCCTACATGCTGCACGACGAGCTGGCCGATGGGCGCCTGGTGTGGCTGCTGCGCGGCTACCAGACGCGGCAGTCACCGGTGTTCCTCGTGCATCCCTACCAGGGCGGCCTGCCACGCCGCACCCAGGTGCTGATGGATTACCTGCTGGACTGGTTCGAGCGCAGCCGACGGGCGCTGGACAGGTTGGGGCTGTAGAGGGCTCCTGCTCAGCATGGGTTTCGCTGCGCTCTACCCATCCTACGTCTGAGAAACCCTGCGCAGCGGGGCCGGGCAGCGAGATGTCGGGCCTCGCTGCGCTCGGCGCCAACCTACGGGGATCGGCGACTGAGCCGGCACCAACGAAAACGGCCCCGAAAGGGGCCGTTGTCGGAGTGCCGCGAGGATCAGCCGCCGAGGTAGGCGTCGCGCACCTTGGGATCGGTGAGCAGCGCTTCGCCGGTGCCCTGCATGACGATCCGCCCGTTCTCCAGCACGTAGCCGCGATCCGCCAGCTTGAGCGCCTGGTTGGCGTTCTGCTCGACGAGGAACACGGTCACGCCATCACGGCGCAGCTGTTCGATGATGTCGAAGATCTGCTGGATGATGATCGGCGCCAGGCCCAGGGACGGCTCGTCGAGCAGCAGCAGTTGCGGCTTGCTCATCAGCGCGCGGCCGATGGCGAGCATCTGCTGCTCACCGCCGGACATGGTGCCGGCGCGCTGTTCGAAGCGTTCCTTGAGGCGCGGGAAGAGGCCGAGGATCTTGTCCATCTGCTCGTCGTAATCACCCTTGGGCGTGAAGAAACCGCCCATGGCCAGGTTCTCCTCGACCGTCAGGCGGGCGAACACGCGGCGGCCTTCCGGCACCACCGCGATGCTCTTGCGCATGATGTCGCTGGACTCCTGGCCCACCAGCTCCTCGCCGAGGTAGCGGATGCTGCCGCTGGCCGCACGCGGCGAGCCGCAGAGGGTCATCAGCAGGGTCGACTTGCCGGCGCCGTTGGCGCCGATCAGGGTGACGATCTCGCCACGGCTGACTTCCATGCTGACCTCGTGCAGCGCCTGGACCTTGCCGTAGAAGGTGGAAACCTTGTCGAAACTCAGCATGGCTCAGGCCTCCCCCAGATAGGCTTTGATCACATCCGGGTTGCTGCGGATCTGCTCCGGCGTACCGTCGGCCAGGGGCGTGCCCTGGTTGATCACGTAGATATGGTCGGAAATGCTCATGACCAGGTGCATGTCGTGCTCGATCAGCAGCACGGTGACGTTGTACTCGTTGCGCAGCAGGGCGATCAGGGCCTTGAGGTCCTCGGTCTCGCGCGGGTTGAGGCCGGCGGCCGGCTCGTCGAGCATGAGGATGCGCGGACGCGTCATCATGCAGCGGGCGATCTCCAGGCGACGCTGCTGGCCGTAGGCGAGGGTGCCCGCCGGGCGGTTGGCGACGTCGGTCAGGTTGACCTGCTCCAGCCAGTGCGCGGCGTAGTCCATGGCCTCGCGCTCGCTCTTGCGGAAGCCCGGGGTCTTGAACAGGCCGGCGAGGAAATTGGTGTTGAGGTGACGATGCTGGGCGACCAGCAGGTTCTCGACAGCGGTCATTTCCTTGAACAGGCGGACGTTCTGGAAGGTACGCACCACGCCCTTGCGGGCGATCTTGTGGCCCGGCAGGCCTTCGATCTGCTCACCGTCGAGGCGGATGCTGCCGCCGGTGGGCTGGTAGAAGCCGGTCAGGCAGTTGAACACGGTGGTCTTGCCGGCGCCGTTCGGGCCGATCATCGAGACCACCTGCTTTTCTTGGACGGACAGTGCCACGCCGTTGACGGCCAGGAGGCCGCCGAAACGCATGGAGAGGCCGCTTACTTCGAGAATCGGGCGGCTCATCACTTCAGCTCCAGGTGGGGACGTTGCATGGGCAGCAGGCCCTGCGGACGCCAGATCATCATCAGCACCATCAGGGCGCCGAACATCAGCATGCGGTACTCGTTGAATTCACGGGCGAGTTCCGGCAGCAGGATCATCACCACCGCAGCGAGGATGATCCCCAGCTGCGAACCCATGCCACCCAGCACGACGATGGCGAGGATGATCGCCGACTCGATGAAGGTGAAGGATTCGGGGGTCACCAGGCCCTGGCGGGCGGCGAAGAAGCTGCCGGCGAAACCGGCAAAGCAGGCGCCCAGGGTGAATGCGGAGAGCTTGATGATGGTGGGGTTCATGCCCAGTGCCCGGCAGGCGATCTCGTCTTCGCGCAGCGCTTCCCAGGCACGGCCGATGGGCATGCGCAGCAGGCGGTTGATCACGAACAGCGTCAGCAGCACCAGCAGCAGGGCGATCAGGTAGAGGAACACCACCTTGTTCACCGAGTTGTAGGCGATGCCGAAGTACTCGTGGAAGGTCTGCATGCCTTCGGCCGCACGGCGCTCGAAGGAGAGGCCGAACAGGCTCGGCTTCTCGATGTTGCTGATGCCGTTGGGGCCGCCGGTGATCTCGGTGAGGTTGCGCAGCAGGATGCGGATGATCTCGCCGAAGCCGAGGGTCACGATGGCCAGGTAGTCACCGCGCAGGCGCAGCACCGGGAAGCCCAGCAGGAAGCCGAACAGCGCGGCCATCATGCCGGCGATCGGTAGGCACACCCAGAAGCCCAGGCCGTAGTAGTGCGACAGCAGCGCGTAGCTGTAGGCGCCCACGGCGTAGAAGCCGACGTAGCCCAGGTCCAGCAGGCCGGCGAGGCCGACCACGATGTTCAGGCCGAGGCCGAGCATCACGTAGATCAGGATCAGGGTGGCGATGTCCACCGCACCGCGCGAGCCGAAGAACGGCCAGGCGAGGGCGACCACCACCAGGCCGAGGATGATCCAGCGCTGGGTGGAGGGCAGGGTGAGGAAGTTGCTCGCCTTGCTGGAGAGCTTCGGCAGCTTCGGCGCGCTGTCCCAGGCGCCCATCAGGCGGGTGCGGAACAGTTGCCAGAAGAACATGGCGATGGCGCAACCGGCGATGGTCCAGAGCACGGCGGGGCTGGCGCCCTGCACCTGCAGGCTGATGCCCACGGTGCTGAGCTTCAGGCCCATCACCGGGTAGGCGACGGCCAGGACCAGCAGCGCGCTGAAGAACGCGGTCTTGAGGGATTTCTGGCTGATCATACTTTTTCGACCTCCGGACGACCGAGGATGCCGGTGGGTCGGAACAGCAGCACCAGGACCAGCAGGCTGAAGGCCACGACGTCCTTGTACTGGTCACCGAAGATGTCGGCGCCGAAGGCTTCGGCCACGCCGAGGACCAGGCCGCCGAGCATGGCGCCCGGGATGCTGCCGATGCCGCCGAGTACCGCGGCGGTGAAGGCCTTGATGCCGGCGAGGAAGCCCAGGTGCGGGTTGATCACGCCGTATTGCATGCCCAGCAGCACCGCGGCGACGGCGGCCAGGGTGGCGCCGATGACGAAGGTTAGGGCGATGATGTTGTTGGTGTTGATCCCCAGCAGGTTGGCCATGCGGATGTCTTCCGCGCAGGCGCGGCAGGCGCGTCCGAGGCGCGAGCGGGAGATGAACAGGGTGAGGCCCATCATCACCAGGAAGGTGACGACGAAGATCAGCACCTGCATGTACGAGATGGTCACCCCGTTCATGGTGCTTTCGCCGAACACGAAGTTCCCCGGGATCAGGTTGGGAATCGCCTTGTCCTTGGAATCCTGCGCGAGCAGGACCTCGTTCTGCAGGAATATCGACATGCCGATGGCGGAGATCAGCGGGATCAGGCGGTTGCTGCCGCGCAGCGGCCGGTAAGCGACCCGTTCGATGCTGTAGCCGTAGGCACTGGCGACGATGATGCTCGCGGAGAAGGCCGCGATCATGACGATGGGCAGACTGTCGATACCGAACATGGTGAGTCCGGCGATTACGATGAAGGCCACGTACGAGCCAATCATGTAAACCTCGCCATGGGCGAAGTTGATCATGCCGATGATGCCGTAGACCATGGTGTAGCCGATGGCGATCAGGGCATAGGTGCTGCCAACGGTCAGGCCGTTAACCAGCTGTTGCAGGTAGTGATAGAGATCAGGCATTCCCCAACTCCTCGGGCATCACGTAAAGCGGCGCTTGTGGCGCAGCGGAGCCCGCAAATCTCGAATAAACAAAGCCCACTGCTCTCGCAGTGGGCTCTGGGCTAAGGCGGGAAGCTTATTTGGCTTCGGTTTTGGTGCCGTCCTTGTGCCATTCGTAAACCACGAAGCTGAAGTCCTTCAGATCGCCCTTCTCGTCGAAGGAGAGGTTGCCGGTGGGGGTGGCGAAGCTGTTGGCGCGCAGGGCTGCGGCCACTTTGGCGGTGTCGTCCTCGCCGGCTTTCTTGATGCCTTCGGCAATCACTTGCACGGCGGCGTAGGCCGGGAATACGAACGGGCCGGTGGGGTCTTCGTTCTTGGCCTTGAAGGCGTCGACCAGGGCCTGGTTCTTCGGATCCTGGTCGAAGGACTTCGGCAGGGTGACCAGCAGGCCTTCGGAGGCCGGGCCGGCGATGGCCGAGATTTCCTTGTTGCCCACGCCTTCCGGACCCATGAAGCGGGCCTTCAGGCCTTTTTCAGCCGACTGGCGCAGCAGCAGGCCGAGTTCCGGGTGGTAGCCGCCGTAGTAGACGAAGTCGACGTTGGCCTGCTTCAGCTTGGCGATCAGGGCGGAGAAGTCCTTGTCGCCGGCGTTGATGCCTTCGAACAGGGCGACCTTGCCACCCTTGGCTTCCAGGGTCTGCTTCACGGCAGTGGCGATGCCTTCGCCGTACTGCTGCTTGTCGTGGATGACGGCGACGGTCTTCGGCTTGATGTGGTCAGCGATGAAGTTGCCGGCGGTCGGGCCTTGCAGGCTGTCCAGGCCGATGGTGCGGAACACCAGCTGGTAGCCACGGGAGGTGATTTCCGGGCTGGTGGACGCCGCGGTGATCATCAGGATGCCTTCGTCCTCATAGATGTCGGACGCGGGCTGGGTGGAGCTGGAGCACAGGTGGCCGACGACGTACTTCACGCCATCGTTGACGATCTTGTTGGCTACGGCGACCGCTTGTTTCGGGTCGCAGGCGTCGTCGTACACCACGCCTTCCAGTTGAGCGCCGTTCACGCCGCCAGCCTTGTTGATCTGCTCGATCGCCATCTTGGCGCCGATGAACTGCATCTCACCGTACTGGGCGACAGCACCCGTTACCGGGCCGGCCAGGGCGATCTTGATGGTGTCGGCGGCTACGGAGTAGCTGGCAACACCGGCGAGGGCCATGGCGGCGAACAGTTTGGAAATCTGCTTGGTAGCCTTGTTCATAGTGCTCCACTCTTATGTTTTTCGTTGTTTTTGTCCTGATTGCCTACAGGACAGGGTCCTTTTTCCACCCCGCCATATCCCGCGGCAACTGTACCGGTACAGTGTAGAGTGCCGATTTGCGGCTTGAAAAGCCGACACATGGGGGGTGAATGTTCCTATGTCGCTTAATCACAACAAACGTATAGAAAAACGGCGTGCCCCGATTGGAGCAGGAAGCGTCTGGCTGGACTTGTGAACAAGATGGCAGGCGTTGGTTATCATTGCCCGCCCTGCAACCGTTACTTTCCCACTCAGAGCAAGCCATGAACGATTCCTCAAGCACCCTCTATGCCAAGCTGCTTGGCGAGACCGCCGCCATCACCTGGGAGGAGCTGCAGCCCTTCTTCGCACGGGGCGCGCTGCTCTGGGTCGAGGGCGCCGAGGACCTGGTCGGCGTGGCCCTGGCCGTCGCCGAGGACGACAAGCCCAAGGTCGCCGAGCTGCTGGGCCGTGGTGCGCTGAGCAAGGTCGAGGAGACCCGTGCGCAGGACCTGCTGGCGCGCGATCCCAAGCTCTGGGCCGTGGTGGTCGCCCCCTGGGTGCTGATCCAGGAGCGCGACGAGGCGCCGACCCGGCACTGATCGAAGGGGGACCTGCGGCACTCCTGTCTGTCCAGGCGGCTGCGACCGACGCCAGCCATCCCCTCGGGAGTGCCTCCAGTTTCAAGCCCGGCCATCCGCATCGCGGCGATCTCCCCGGCCTGTCCGGCCAGCCCGGATTCATCCCCTATCTCCATTACCAGCCCGCCATGACGAGCAGGAGAGCACGCCGTTGCAGTTCCGCCTGCTGGGTGAGGTCGACGGCGAGCGTTTCGAGGAGGCGTTCGCGTCGCACCGCGACATCGCCTGCCACTTCGCCTGCGTCGTGTCGCGCATCGTCGCGAAGCATGGCCTGCCTCTGGATAGCGGCCCCCATCCTGCGTGGCCACGAGGCGTTCGAGGCGATGTTCGAGGACATCCGTGGGCAATTACAGGTCGAGCCGGGCGAGCCGGTGGACCTCGACCCCCGCTCAAGGACGGGCGTTGAGCATTTCGGTGCCCTTATATGGGGCGTGGTGTTACCGGTTGCCCGATGCTGGTGCGCGATCCGCGCCTTGCCGCAGAGGTGCACAGGCCGACCGTTGGGTTTAGATTGGGCACCCGTTTTCCGGAGCCCACCTGCATGACCCTTCCCAGCATCGCCTTCGCCGGCATCGGCCTGATGGGCCTGCCGATGACCCGTCGCCTGCTCGCCGCCGGCTACCCGCTGTCGGTGTGGAACCGCAGCGCCTACAAATGCGCCCCCCTCGAAGCTTTGTGCGCACGCCGTGTGGACAGCCCCGCCGCGCTCTGTGCGCAGGCCGATATCGTCATGCTCTGCCTCGCCGATACGGCCGTGGTGCGCGAGGTGGTCTTCGGCCCGGGCGGCATCGTCGAAGGCGCCCGGCCCGGGCAGTTGCTGGTGGATTTCTCCAGCCTGGAACCGGCAGCCACCCGTGAGATGGCGGCCGAGCTCGAGCGCCGTACCGGCATGCGCTGGGTGGACGCACCGGTTTCCGGCGGCACGCCGGGGGCCGAGGCCGGCACCCTGGCGATCATGGCCGGCGGTCGCGAGGAGGATGTCGAGCGCGTGCGCCCGATACTGGCCCATCTCGGCCAGCGCCTGACTCGCATGGGCGAGGTCGGTGCCGGCCAGGTGACCAAGGTGTGCAACCAGATGATCGTCGCGTGCAACGCCCTGGTGATCGCCGAGGTGGTGGCGCTGGCGGAAAGGTCCGGTGTCGATGCCAGCCTGCTGGCCCCCGCGCTCGCGGGTGGTTTCGCCGATTCCAGGCCGCTGCAGATCCTCGCGCCGCAGATGGCCGAGAGCCGCTTCGAGCCGATCAAGTGGCACGTGCGCACCCTGCTCAAGGACCTGGACACCGCCGTCAAGCTGTCCCGCGAGGAGGGCAGCGCCACCCCCATGAGCGGCCTGGCCGCGCAACTGATGCGCCTGCACGGCAGCCAGGGCAACCTGGCGCGTGATCCGGCGACGCTGGTGGAGATGTACCGCGAGGAGCAGTCATGAGGATCGCCGCCAACCTCTCCATGCTGTTCACCGAGCTGCCGCTGATCGAACGCATCGGCGCCGCTGCGGCTGCGGGCTTCGAAGCGGTGGAAATCCAGTTTCCCTACGAATTGCCGGCCGGCGAGCTCAAGGCCGCGCTGGACCAGGCCGGCCTGCCGCTGCTGCTGATCAACCTGCCCGCCGCCGACCTGCTGCAGGGCGGCCCGGGCCTGGCGGCGGTGCCGGCGCGCCAGGACGCATTCGATGCCGCGCTGCGCCAGGCCTACGCCTACGCGGCGGTGGTCAACCCGCTGTTCGTCAACGTGCTGCCCGGCCGCCTGGGCGAGGGGCTGGACCGCGAGACCGCCCTGGCGACCCTGGTGGCGAACCTGCGCAAGGCCGCCGACACCTTCCACCCGCTGGGCATCCAGGTACTGGCCGAAGCCATCAACCCGATCGACATGCCGGGCTTCCTGATCCATACGCCGGAGCACCTGGATGAACTGCTGCGTGCCGTAGGCCGGCCGAACGTCGCCGCGCAGTTCGACCTGTACCACATGGCCCGCCAGGACCTGGACGTGGTCGCCGGCATCCGCTTGCTGGCGGGGCGCATCGCCCATGTGCAGTTCGCCGATTGCCCCGGTCGCGCCGAGCCGGGCTCGGGCTCCACGGATTTCGCGCCCCTGCTCGATGCGCTGGAGGACAGTGGCTACGCCGGCTGGCTGGCCGCCGAGTACCGGCCGGGCAAGCCAACCGGGGAGAGCCTGGGCTGGCTGCCCGCATTCAAGGCGCGCTGAGGGCGCGAGGCGGCAGTGTTGGATTGTCCTACATAACGCTTGCGAATGTTCGCAGACAGGGCACGGCCGCAGGGTCTAGATTGCGGCTTACAAGCCTGGCAGGCGGTTTGCCCGGCAGATAACAACAATCGAGACCGACCCCATGCAGCCTTTGCAGCCTTCCCCCCAGGCGGCGAACGCCTGGCGCGTTCTGTTCCTGCTGTTCCTTGCCAACCTGTTCAACTTCTTCGACCGCACCATCCCGGCCATCATCATCGAGCCGGTGCGCCACGAGTGGAGCCTGAGCGATTTCCAGCTCGGCCTGATCGGAACCGCTTTCACCCTCGTCTATGCCATCGCCGGCCTGCCGCTGGGGCGCATGGCCGACACCGGCTCGCGCAAGAAGATCATGGGCTGGGGGCTGGCGGTGTGGAGCGGGCTGACGGCGGTCAACGCCCTGGCGTGGAATTTCTGGAGCTTCCTGCTGATCCGCATGGGCGTGGGCATCGGTGAGGCCAGCTACGCGCCGGCCGCCAACTCGCTGATCGGTGACCTGTTCCCGGCCAACAAGCGCGCCCGCGCCATGGGCATCTTCATGCTCGGCCTGCCGCTGGGCCTGGTGCTGGCCTTCTTCACCATCGGCGCCATGGTCCAGGCCTTCGGCAGCTGGCGTGCGCCCTTCGTCATCGCCGCGATCCCGGGGCTGATCCTGGCGCTGTTCATGTTCTTCATCAAGGAACCGGCCCGGGGGGCCGCGGAGTCGGTCAAGGTCGACCTCTCGCCCGTGGACAAGCCGCTGCGGCGGGTCCTGGCGATCCGCACCTTCTGGTGGCTGACCCTGGCGGGCCTCACCTTCAACTTCGCCACCTACGCCTGCAACTCCTTCATGGTGCCGATGCTGCAACGCTACTTCCTGCTGCCGCTGCAGAGCGCGGCCGTGGCCACCGGGGTGATCTGCGGGGTCACCGGGCTGATCGGCCTCACCGTCGGCGGCTGGCTGGCCGACAAGGCCCACGAGAAGTCCGAGCGCGGCCGCCTGCTGCTGGCCACCGGCAGCATGCTGGTCGCCACCCTCGCCACCGGTTTCGCATTGTTCTCCGGGCGCATCGAGATCGGTCTGTTCGTCGGCGTGTTCAGCATCGGCTGGCTGTTCGCCTACACCTTCTATACCTGCGTCTACACCGCCATTCAGGACGTGATCGAGCCGCGCCTGCGGGCCACGGCGATGGCGCTGTTCTTCGCAGGCCTCTACCTGCTCGGCGGTGGCCTCGGCCCGGTGGTGGTGGGGCTGTTGTCCGACCACTTCGCCCACGCCGCGATGTACGCCGCCGGCGCCAGCGAGATGACCGAGCAGTTCAAGGCCATTGGGCTGCACGACGCCATGTACCTGATCCCCGTGGCCCTGGGCCTGACCATGCTGGCGTTGCTCCAGGCCGCCCGCTGCTTCGGCCGTGATGCCCGCAGCATGCGTGCGGGGATGGAAACGGGCAGCGTCAACGCGGTGCCGGCCTGAGGACTGCACGGCACATCCTATGTGGCGGCAGCTTTCGTAGGGTGGCGTAGAGCGAAGCGAAACCCATCGCACGGGCCTTCCCCCGGGTTGAAGCCCGGGCTACAGCAGATAAAGAAAAAGCGCGCCGAGGCGCGCTTTTTCACTTCCCGCGAACCTCGATCAACCCGCCACCAGCACGCGGATCGCCTCCAGGCGCAGGGCGGCTTTTTCCATCAGCGCCAGGCCGTCGTCACGCTGCTTGCGCAGGGCTTCGATCTCGCTGTCGCGAACGCTGGGGTTGACGGCCTTGAGGGCGGTCATGCGCGCCAGTTCCTCGTCCAGCTCGGCGCTCAGGCGCTTCACGGCATCGGCCACACGGGCTTCGTGACGCGGGCGGATCTTCGCTTCGGCGGCGTGGATCTGCGCCGAAAGCACGTCGCGCTGGGCCTGGACGAACTTGTTGGCGCTGCCGCGCGGCACGCTTTCCAGCTGGTCGTTGAGGGTGTCGAACGCCACCTTGCTGGCCAGGTCGTTGCCGTTGGCGTCGAGCAGGCAGCGCAGCGCCGCCGGCGGCAGGTAGCGGCCCAGCTGCAACGCACGCGGCGCCACCACTTCGCTGACGTAGAGCAGTTCGAGCAGCACGGTGCCGGGTTTGAGCGCCTTGTTCTTGATCAGCGCCACCGAGGTGTTGCCCATGGAGCCGGAGAGCACCAGGTCCATGCCGCCCTGCACCATGGGGTGTTCCCAGGTGAGGAACTGCATGTCCTCGCGGGACAGCGCCTGGTTGCGGTCGTAGGTGATGGTCACGCCCTCGTCGTCGCCCAGGGGGAAGCCGGCGTCGAGCATCTTCTCGCCCGGCTTGAGCACCAGGGCGTTCTCGGAGTGGTCCTCGCTGTCGATGCCGAAGGCGTCGAACAGGGCCTCCATATAGATGGGCAGGGCGAACTGGTCGTCCTGCTCGTGGATCGCCTCCACCAGCGCCTGGCCTTCGCCGGCACCGCCGGAGTTGAGCTCCAGCAGGCGGTCGCGGCCCGCATGCAGCTCGCCTTCCAGGCGCTTGCGCTCGGCTTCGGCCTCGTCCACCAGGGCCTGCCACTCGCCGTCGTCACCGCCGTCCAGCAGCGGCAGCAGGCGCGGGCCGAACTGGTGCTGCAGGGCGTTGCCGGTGGGGCAGGTGGCGAGGAAGGCGTTGAGTGCCTGGTTGTACCACTGGAACAGGCGCTCCTGCGGGCTGGTTTCCAGGTAGGGCACGTGCAGCTGGATGGTGTGCTTCTGGCCGATGCGGTCGAGGCGGCCGATGCGTTGTTCCAGCAGGTCCGGGTGGGCCGGCAGGTCGAACAGCACCAGGTGGTGGGCGAACTGGAAGTTGCGGCCTTCGCTGCCGATCTCGGAGCAGATCAGCACCTGGGCGCCGAATTCCTCGTCGGCGAAGTAAGCGGCGGCGCGGTCGCGCTCGAGGATGCTCATGCCTTCGTGGAACACGGTGGCGGGGATGCCGGAACGCACGCGCAGGGCGTCTTCCAGGTCCAGGGCGGTCTCGGCGTGGGCACAGATCACCAGCACCTTGAACTTCTTGAGCATCTTCAGGGTGTCGATCAGCCATTCGACGCGCGGGTCGAAGCGCCACCAGCGCTCGGCCTCGTCACCGCTTTCCTGCTGCGCCTGGAAGCTGACTTCCGGATACAGGTCGGGGTGTTCACCCACCGGCAGCTCCATGTATTCCACGGGGCTCGGCAGCGGGTAGGGGTGCAGGTTGCGCTCGGGGAAGCCCTGCACGGCGGCGCGGGTGTTGCGGAACAGCAGGCGGCCGGTACCGTGGCGGTCCAGCAGCTCGCGCACCAGGCGGGCGGCGGCCTCGCTGTCGCCATCGGAGACGGCGGCCAGCAGGGCTTCGCCTTCGGCGCCGAGGAAGCCGGAGATGGTGGCGTGCGCACCGGGCGACAGGCGGCCCTGGTCCAGCAGCTCCTGCACGGCTTCGGCGATGGGCTTGTAGTTGGCGCTTTCGGCGCGGAAGGCTTCCAGGTCGTGGAAGCGCGCCGGGTCGAGCAGGCGCAGGCGGGCGAAGTGGCTGTCCTGGCCCAGCTGTTCAGGGGTGGCGGTGAGCAGCAGCACACCGGGGATGACCTCGGCCAGTTGCTCGACCAGGCGGTATTCGTCGCTGGCCTGCTCCGGGTGCCAGACCAGGTGGTGGGCTTCGTCGACCACCAGCAGGTCCCAGCCGGCGGCGAAGGCGGCGTCCTGGGCCTTCTCGCTGTCCTTCAGCCATTCCAGGGAGACCAGCGCCAGCTGCGCGTCCTCGAAGGGGTTGCTGGCGTCGCTCTCGAGGAAGCGCTCGCCGTCGAACAGCGCGACCTGCAGGTTGAAGCGGCGGCGCATCTCCACCAGCCACTGGTGCTGGAGGTTCTCCGGTACCAGGATCAGCACGCGGTTGGCGCGGCCGGACAGCAGCTGGCGGTGGATCACCAGGCCCGCTTCGATGGTCTTGCCGAGGCCCACTTCGTCGGCCAGCAGGACGCGCGGGGCGATGCGGTCGGCCACTTCACGGGCGATGTGCAGCTGGTGGGCGATGGGTTGCGCGCGGGCGCCGCCGAGGCCCCAGAGCGGGGATTGCAGCAGGCGGCTCTGGTGCTCCAGGGTGTGGTAGCGCAGGCCGAACCAGTTCATCGGGTCGATCTGGCCGGCGAACAGGCGATCGCTGGCGAGGCGGAACTGGATGAAGTTGGAGAGCTGGGTCTCCGGCAGGGTCCGTTCTTCGTGCTGCGCGGTGAGGCCGTGGTAGATCAGCAGGCCGTCGATGTCGTCGACTTCCTGGACGGTGAGCTTCCAGCCGTCGAAGTGGGTGATCTCGTCACCCGGGGCGAAGCGGACGCGGGTCAGGGGCGCATTGCGCAGGGCGTACTGGCGGGTTTCGCCCGTGGCCGGGTAGAGCACTGTGAGCAGGCGTCCATCCGATGCCAGGATGGTCCCGAGCCCCAGTTCCGCTTCGCTGTCACTGATCCAGCGTTGCCCCGGTTGGTACTGCTGCGCCATGCGTCTCTCCCACCATGCAAAAAAGCCGGCAAGTTTAACGGAACGCGGTGCCAAGAGCGACGGGACTTGCGCTCCATATGTCTGTTGCAGTGTAGCGAGCGGCGTTAAAGTAGTGATACGCCCTGCCGACAGTCTGATCAGAGGAGGGCCGAAACCATGTTGCCGCCGATACCCCATAGCCTGGTTCCCGTGACATCCCAGCAGGACGTGATCAAGCCGCGTCCCGACATCCCGCCTGTCACGCCGGCGAAGGAAGGCTCCGAGGAAAGCGCCATCGGCCTGGACCGGCGCCACCCGCAGGAGGCCGAAGAGATGCTCCGCGAGGAGCAGCGCCGCCGCCAGCGCCGGGGCTACACGGCCGAGGAGCTGGCCGAGGGCGATGTGAAACAGGCCGACGAAGAGGTGATCGAGCAGCTCCCGCGCCAGGGGCTGTGGGTGGATGTCGAAGTCTGAGGCGCGCATGATTCCCACCCAGCCCCTTTCCGGTTGACCCCGTGGACCTGTTCGACGACATCCCCCTCGACCTGCCCGACGCCCAACTGCGTTTCGAACCCCATTGGCTATCCGTCGAAGAAGCCGACGACTGGTTCGCCCGCCTGGTCGCCGAAACCCCCTGGGAACAACCCAGTGTCCATCTGCACGGCCGTGACTACCCGGTGCCCAGGCTGCTGGCCTGGTACGGCGATGCCGAGGCCAGCTACCGCTACTCCGGCCTGGTGCACCGCCCGCTGCCCTGGACACCGCTGCTGGCCGAGATCCGTGCCCGTGTGCAGGAGGCGGTCGGCCAGCCGCTCAACGGTGCGCTGCTCAACTATTACCGCGACGGCCAGGATTCCATGGGCTGGCACAGCGACGACGAGGCAGAGCTCGGGCGCGATCCGCTCATCGCTTCGTTGAACCTCGGCGGAACCCGGCGTTTCGATCTGCGTCGCAAGGGGAGTGGGCGCATCGGGCATTCGTTGCAGCTCGGGCACGGGGCGCTGCTGGTCATGAGCGGTCCGACACAGCATCATTGGCAACACCAGGTGGCGAAGACGCGCACGCCCTGCGATCCTCGCCTGAATCTCACCTTCCGCTGGATCCGTTCATGAGCAATGACGAGAAACTGGTCGACTTCGGCGCCGAGCGTGACAAACGCATCCATGACCTGCACGAGAAACGCCTCAACGACGTGCGCAACGCCTTCGAGCAGGCCATGCCCCTGGGCAAATCGAAAAAGCCCCGCAAGCCGAAAAAGCGCTGAATCCCTCCGCTGCACCCCCCATTTAAATTGACCTGGATCAGTTCCCCGACGGCCTCGCCGGCGGGGCCCTGCGCCCATTGATCCAGATCAATTTCCCCTGCCAGGCGCGGGTCTACCTTTGACCCATCGAAACAAACAACGCCAACGCAGGAGGCAGCCAAATGTTCATCGATGTAGTGGTTCTCGCCGGTATCGGGACCGTAGGTCTGATGGTCGCCTTCTTCGCAGGCGTCGGGTATTTCATCTGGAAGGACTCGCACAAGCGCGACAAGGCTTGAGTCCACCAGGTTCACAGGCACGCAAGGCACCTCGGGCGACTTCGGTCGCCCTTTTTTTCGTCCGCGATTTTTGCCCCGCCGAGCTCCACACCTTCACGTAGGGCGGGTGAAATCCGTGACGCCCAGTCTCCGGTATGTGGGATCTCTCCCGACCCACGGCACTTTATGGTCCATCGCCATCAGTCCAGCCGCTTGTGCACCCGCGATACGGCGACGCCGAGCATCACCGCCGTGAACACCAGCAGCGCGACCATCTCCAGCCACAGCTCCGCCAGCGTGGCGCTGCGCAGCATGATGCCGCGCGCCAGGCGCAGGAAGTGGGTGAGCGGCAGCACCTCGGCTATCCACTGGGCGATGCGCGGCATGCCGGCGAAGGGGAACATGAACCCCGACAGCAGGATCTGCGGCAGGAAGGTGAAGAAGGCCATCTGCATCGCCTGGAACTGGCTCTGCGCCAGGGTGGAGATGAACACGCCCAGGGTCAGGCTGGCGAAGATGAACAGCAGCGCCGCTGCGTAGAGCTCCAGCAGCGAACCGCGCACCGGCACCTCGAACAGCAGCAGGCCGACGATGAGGATCACCGTCACCTGCACCAGGCCGATGCCGACGAAGGGCAGCACCTTGCCGATGGTCAGCTCCCAGGGCGAGACCGGCGTGGTGATCAGCATCTCCATGTTGCCGCGCTCGCGCTCGCGCACCAGGGCGATGGCGGTGAACAGCACCATGGTCATGGTCAGGATCACCCCGATCAGCCCCGGCACCGTGTTCAGCGGTGCCAGTCGCTCGGGGTTGTAGAAGTTCACCACCGCCATCGCCTGGCGGTTGTTCCAGCCCTGCAAGGGGAAACCCGCCAACTGGCGGGCCGAGGCCTGCACCACCTGGTCGGAGCCGTCCACCACCAGTTGCAGTGGCGGGCGCCCTGGGTCCTGGCGTTGCACCCGGGCCTCGAAATCGCGGGGGATCACCAGCGCCGCGCTGATGCGCCCGACGCGCAGCAGCTGGTCGATTTCCTGGGGGCTGCCCAGGTGGTAGCGGAAGTTCACCACCTGGCTGGAGCCGATCTCCGCCACTGCCTCGCGGGAGCGCGCCGTGTCCGCCTGGTCCAGTACCGCGGCGTCGAGGCCGCGCACATCCATGTTGATGGCGTAGCCGAACAGCACCAGCTGCATGATGGGAATGCCGACGATCATGGCGAAGGTCAGGCGGTCGCGGCGCAACTGGCGCAGCTCCTTGAGGACGATCGCGCCCAGGCGGTGCAGGTTCATCGGGCGGCCTCCGCCTTCTGCATCGGCTGGTGGGTGACGGTGACGAAGACGTCCTCCAGGTTCGGCTCGGTCTCCTTCACCTCGGCCTCCACACCCTGCTCGGCCAGGCGCCGGGCGATGCGCTCGCCGGCGTTGGCCTCGGCGCTGAGTACCCGCAGCGAGGCGCCGATCTGCGCCATGGCGATCACCTCGTCGGTCCCCTGCAGCGCCCGTTGCGCCTGGCGTGGCTGGGCACACTCGATCAGCATCGGGTGGCCGGGCAGGGCGCCCATCAGCTCGGCCGGGCTGCCGTCGGCCACCAGCCGGCCGGCGTCGAGGATGCCCAGTCGCGTGCAGCGTTCGGCCTCGTCCATGTAGTGGGTGGAGACCAGCAGCGTAGTGCCGGCCTCGGCCAGCTCGAACAGCGAGTCCCAGAATTCCCGGCGCGATTGCGGGTCGACCGCGCTGGTGGGTTCGTCGAGCAGCAGCAGGTCGGGCTTGTGCAGGACCGCCCCGGCCAGGGCCAGGCGCTGCTTCTGCCCGCCGCTGAGGGTGCCGGCGAGCTGCTTGCGGCGGTCTGCCAGCCAGTAGCGCTCCAGCAACTCCTCGATGCGGCGGCGGCTCTCGGGGCGCGAGAGCCCCTGCACGGCAGCGAGGAATTCCAGGTTCTCGCCGATGGTCAGGTCCTCGTAGAGGGAGAACTTCTGCGTCATGTAGCCGATGCGTCGCTTCAGCGCCTCGGCGTCGCGGGGGATCTGGCAACCGAGCACCTCGATCTCCCCCTCGCTGGGCAGCAGCAGGCCGCAGAGCATGCGGATGGTGGTTGACTTGCCGCAGCCATTGGGGCCGAGGAAGCCGAATACCTCGGCGCGGTCCACCTCGAGATTCAATCCGTCCACAGCCGTCAGTTGGCCGAAGCGCTTGGTCAGGCCGCGCGCGCGGATCACCGCTTCGCCGTCATTCATCGCCCGGGCGCTCCGCATGCAGCGGCAGGCCAGCGGGCAGGCGTGCGGCTGCCTCTCCCTCCAGCACCAGTTCGGCGCGGTACACCAGGCGGCTGGCGTCGCTGCCGGTCAGGGCGTAGTAGGGGGTGAAGCTGGCCTCGCTGGCGATGCTGCGCACTCGCCCGGTGAAGAGGCCCTCGACCCCCTCGACGCCCACCTGCAGGCGGTCGCCGATGGCGATGCGCGAACGCACCGGGGCGGGGATGAACAGCCGCGCATAGGGCGTCTCGCCCACCAGCAGGCTGACCACCTCGGCGTTGGCCGGCGGCTGGTCGCCGGGGCGGAAGGGCAGGGCGTCGACCCGGCCGGCGCGGGGTGCGCGCACGCTCAGGTGCTCGCGATCCACCTGCATCCGGGCCAGCGCGGCGCGGGCGGCCTGCAGCTCGGCGGCGGCCTGGGCCAGTTGTTCCGGGCGGGTGCCATTGGTGAGTTCGCGCAACTGGGCATCGGCGTTCTTCACCGCGGCGTCGGCCTGGTCACGGCTGGCACGGGCGCGATCGCGCTCGGCGATGGCCACCTGGCCCCGCGTGTAGAGGGCGGCGACGCGCTGGTAGTTGCGTCCGGCCTCGGTGGCATCGGCGCGGTTGCGCACCAGGGTGGCGCGGGCGGCGTCGATGCTTTCCTGGCGTGCGCCGTTGCTCAGTTCCTCCAGGCGCGCCTCGGCCTGGGCCACCTGGCCGCGCGCCTGGTCGAGGCGCGCATCGAGGCGGCGCGGGTCCAGTTCAACGAGCAACTGCCCGGCCTGCACCGCATCCCCTTCGGCCACCTTCCAGTCGAGGATGGTTTCCGAGGCTTCGGCGGGCACGCCGATGCGGTCCCATTCCAGGGTGCCCAGCAGGGGCTCGTTGTCGCGGCGGTCGCAACCGCCCAGCAGGGCCAGGCAGAGGAGGCCGGGAATTAAGGTGCGGGCGGTCATGGCGATACCTCCAGGCCGCGTTCGAGCAGGGCCAGGGTGTGGTTGACGAGGGCGTCGCTGCCGATCTCCGGGTTGGCGAAGATGCCGCGCCAGAGCGGCGCTGCGGCGTGGGGCAGCATGGTCAGGCCGATCAGCGAGACCACCAGCAGACGCGGGTCGAGATCCGGGTTGAGGGCGCCACGGGCCTGGGCCGCAGCGAAGCGCTGGGCCAGCAGCATCGGAATCAGCGGGGCGATGCGCTGGGGCAGCAGCTCGCGCAGCACGCCGCCCTCGCAGAGGATCTCGCGCACCCATAGCGGTGGTATCCAGGGCTGTTCGGCGACCGTTTCGCTGATGCCGCGCACGAACAGGCGCACCAGTTCCAGGGGCTCGTCGCCGGCCTCCTGCAGGCGCGCGGCCAGGTTGCGGACCAACGGCAGGAAACGCTCTTCCACCACCGCATCCACCAGGCGCTGCTTGTTGCCGAAGTAGTAATTGACCATCGCTGGCGTCACCCCGGTGCTCTGGGCAATGCCGCGCAGGCTGCTGGCCTTGATGCCCTGCTGGGCGAAGGCTTCGCAGGCGGTGTCGAGCAGGCGCTCGCGTTGCTGGGCTTCGCCGGCGGGGCGGCCGGGGGCGCGGGGAGTGGTCATGCGGCAAGTCCCGGAGAATGATGGAATTATTTAAATACTCATTTAATTAATTTTCAAACGGTGCTTCGATAATCCGCTGGACGGCATTTAGATAGCTTGCTAATAATTGTTTCCGTTGAACTCATGACCGGCCGAAGCGGCCTATCCTTCTGGCAATTCCCCTCAAGGTCCTGTGCGTGCGCGATTCCCTGCGGGCGTTCCTCGCCCCCGACATCCCGGCTCTCCAGTTCGCCATCAAGACCCTCCTGGGCGGTGGCCTGGCGCTCTGGTGCGCGCTGCGCTTCGGCCTGGAGCAGCCGCAATGGGCGCTGATGACGTCCTTCATCGTCGCCCAGCCGCTGTCCGGGATGGTGGTGCAGAAGGGCCTGGCACGGCTGCTCGGGACCCTGGTCGGCACCGTCATGGCTGTGGTGGCGATGGCCCTGTTCGCGCAGGCGCCCTGGCTGTTCATCCTCGCGTTGGCCACCTGGCTGGGCCTGTGCACCGCAGCCTCGACCATGCTGCGCAGCGCCTGGTCCTACTCCTTCGTGCTGGCCGGCTACACGGTGGCGATCATCGGCCTGCCGGCCATCGCCCACCCGCTGACCGTTTTCGACCAGGCGGTGGCGCGCTGCACCGAGATCTGCCTCGGCATCATCTGCGCCACCGCCGTCAGCGCGCTGGTCTGGCCGCAGCGGGTGGAGCGCCAGCTGGCGCGCCAGGCCGGCGATGCCTGGAGTGCCGGCATCGCCGCCGCGCGTTCGGCGTTGCGCGGCGAGCCCCATGAACGCCAGGGCCTGCTCGGGGTGCTGGGTCGCATCGTCGCCGTGGACGCCCAGCGCGAGCACGCCTGGTTCGAAGGCAACCGTGGCCGCCAGCGCGCCGCCGCTCTGCGGGTACTCAGCCGCGATTTGCTCAGCCTGCTGCGCCTGGCCCGGGGCGTGGCCCGGCAGTGGCGGCAACTGTCGGCGGGCGAGGCCGAGCGCCTGGCGCCCTGGATGGAAGAGGTGCTGCAACGCCTGGCCGAGCCCGATGACGCCGCCTGCGAAGCCCTCGGCCAGCGCCTGCTGGACGCTGCCGAAGCCGACGACCTGGTGCCCGTGCAGCAGTATTGCCTGGGCCGCCTGGCGGTGATGCTGCGGCAGATGCTCGCCGCCGCCGAAGCCCTGCGTGCAGTGGAGCGCGGCGAGGCGCCGGAAGATGCCGGTGCGCCGCTGTCCTGGCACCGCGACCTGCCCACCGCGCTGCTCTACGGCCTGCGCAGCAGCGTCGCCTTCGTCGGCCTGGCGTCGTTCTGGCTGGCCACCGCCTGGACCTCCTCGGTGGGCGCGCTGACCCTCACCTGCGTGGTCTGCAGCCTGTTCGCCAGCCGCGAGAACGCCGAGCAGATCGGCATGATGTTCCTGCGCGGCATCCTCTACGCGCTGCCGGTGGCCTTTTTCATCGGCCAGGTGGTGCTGCCGCAGATGAGCGGCTTCCCGCTGCTCTGCATGGCCCTCGGCGTACCGCTGTTCTTCGGCACCCTGGGCATGGCCAAGCCGGCACTGGGGGCGACCTCCACCTCCTTCTGCCTGCATTTCATCGTGCTCTGCGCACCGCAGAACACCATGCACTTCGACGTGGCGCTGTTCCTCAACGAGGCCATGGCCATCCTCCTCGGCGTGGGCTTCGCGGTGCTGGTGTTCCGCGTCATCGTGCTGACCAACCCCGGCTGGCACGGGCGGCGCCTGCTCAAGGCCACCTTCCATGACCTGGGCCGCCTCACCCACCGTGCGCTGGCCGGTGCCGAGAACTGGTTCGGCGGGCGCATGGCCGACCGCCTGCTGCAGCTGGCGCGGCACTACCCGGCGCTGCCCAGCCAGTCGCGCAACCGCTGGGACGACGGCATCACCAGCCTCGACATCGGCGACGAACTGCTGCACCTGCGCCGTTGCCTGGCCGCCGGCGAGCGCTCGGTCGAGGCCTGCGAGGCGCGTTTCCTGCGCAGCATCGAGCCGCTGCTGGAGCGCGGGCCGGCGGTGTCGCTGGCGGGTGCGATGGACGAACCCTCGGAACAACTGATCCGCGCCCTGCGCGAGGCCGGCACCAGCATCGACCGGCGCCTGGCCCAGGCGGCCCTGCTGCAGCTGCGGCAGAGCTGGCGCCAATGGTGTGAACAACAGGAGGCGAGCCATGGGCTTGCGTGAATGGTCCCTGGGCGGCGTGCTGCTCAGCCCCTTTCTGATGTATGCGCTGGCGGCGCTGCTGGCGACGGGCGTACTGCGCCTGGCCCTGCAGCGCGTCGGCATGGCGCGCTGGATCTGGCACGAAGCGCTGTTCGACTGTGCCCTGTATGTCTGTGTCCTGTCGTTGCTGGTCGCCTGGTTCGGGCACTGGTGAAGGAGAAACCCATGCGTTCCACCCTGCGTATCGTCATCACCCTGGGCCTGGTCGCCGCCGCCATCGTCGGTGGCTGGAGCCTCTGGCAGCACTACATGCTCTCGCCCTGGACGCGCGACGCGCGCATCCGTGCCGACGTGGTGGTGATCTCGCCGGACGTCTCCGGCTGGGTCGTCGACCTCAAGGTCCACGACAACCAGCAGGTGAAAGCCGGCGACCTGCTGCTCAGTGTCGACCGCGAGCGCTACCTGGCGGCCCTGGAGAAAGCCCGCGCGGTGGCCGAGACGCGCCAGCAGCAGCTGCGCCTGCGCGAGCACGAGGCTTCTCGCCGCGCCCACCTGGGGCCGCAGGCGATCAGCGCCGAGCTGAAGGAGAACGCGCAGATCACCGCCGACATCGCCCGGGGCGAATATCGCCAGGCCCAGGCGGACGTGAAGGTCGCCGAGCTCAACCTGGCCCGCAGCGAAGTGCGCGCGCCGCGCAGCGGACAGATCACCAACCTGCGCCTGGCCCAGGGCAACTACGCCAACGCCGGGCAGCCGGTGATGGCGCTGGTGGATGACGCCTCCTTCTATGTGCAGGCCTATTTCGAGGAGACCAAGCTGCCGGGCATCCACGTCGGCGCGCCGGTGAAGATCTGGCTGATGAGCGCCGGTCGCCCCCTGACCGGCTCGGTGGAAAGCATCAGCCGCGGCATCACCGACCGCAACGCCAGCCCCGACGGCCAGCTGCTGGCCAACGTCGAGCCCACCTTCAACTGGGTGCGCCTGGCCCAGCGCATCCCGGTGCGGATCAAGCTCGACCCGGTGCCGGAGGACATCCGGCTCAGCGCGGGGATGACCGCCAGCGTCACGGTCGGGGACCCGCCGCACGCGCAGGAATAGTGTGCTCCTGTGCAACGAAAAAGCCCGGCGATTGCCGGGCTTCTTGCATCCTGCCTGCGGGGTTCAGCCGATGGTGATCGGCGGCAGCTCCGGCAGCTCGATGGCCAGGGACTGCTTGGGCGCCAGGACCTCGGCCTCGCCGTCCACCACCTGCTCGGCGTTCTGGTTGAACACGCGGGTGGCGATGCGCACGCGGTTCTTCGGCAGCTTCTCGAGGATTTCCAGTTCCACGGTCAGGGCGTCGCCGAGCTTCACCGGGCGGGTGAATTTCAGTTGCTGGCCGAGGTAGATGGTGCCCGGGCCGGGCAGTTCGCAGGCGATGGCCGCGCTGATCAGGGCGCCGCTGAACATGCCGTGGGCGATGCGCTCCTTGAAGATCGTGCCGGCCGCGTACTCGGCATCCAGGTGCACCGGGTTGCGGTCGCCGGAGAGGGCGGCGAACAGCTGGATGTCACGCTCCTCGACTGTCTTGGCGTAGCTGGCCTTCTGGCCGACTTCGAGGGCGTCATAGGTGAAGTTGGTTACCTGGGTCATGGGGTCTCCTTGTTCGGTTGGCAGTAGCGACTGTGGGCAAGGGCATGCTCCAGCCAGTCGAGCAGGTGGGCGGTCACCTCGTCACGGTTGGTCTCGTTGAGCAGCTCGTGGCGGGCATCGGGGTAGATCTTCAGTTGCACGTCCTTCACCCCGGCCTCGCCCAGGGCGCGGGCGAGGTCGTCCAGGCGGCGACCGTCGCTGACCGGGTCGCGCGCGCCGCCGACCACCAGCAACGGCAGGTCGGGGTCGATCTGCGCCAGGTTCTTCACCGGGGTGATGGTCTGAAGCCCGCCGAGCAGGTCGAGCCACAACTGGTTGGTGCAGCGGAAGCCGCACAGCGGGTCGTTGACGTACTTGTCCACTTCGTCCGGGTCGCGGCTGAGCCAGTCGAAGGGCGTGCGGTTGGGCTTGAAGGCCTTGTTGAAGGAACCGAAGGATAGGAACTCGATCAGCGCGCTCCGGCCGTTCGGGCCCTGGCGCCAGCGCTCCAGCCGCGCCACCACGGCGGCGGCGCGGTAGAGCCCCACCGGCTGGTAGTTTGAGCCGGAAAGGATCGCGCCCTGCAGGCTGCAGCTGTGCTGCATCAGGTAGGCCTGGCCGATGTAGCTGCCCATGCTGTGGCCGAGCAGGACGATCGGCACCTGCGGGTGCTGCTGGCGGATGTGGTGGTTGAGGCTGGCCAGGTCGCCGACCACCTTGTTCCAGCCGTCGTGCTCGGCGTACAGGCCGAGGATGCCGTGCTGGGCGGTGCGACCGTGGCCGCGCTGGTCGTGCACGTAGAGCTCCAGGCCCGCCGCCACCAGGGCCTGGCCCAGGCGCGCGTAGCGGCCACCGTGCTCGGCCATGCCGTGGGCGACCATCACCACGGCCCTTGGCGGGGCATCGCCGCTCCAGCGGTTGACGTGCAGCGAGGCGCCATCGCTGGCGGTGAGCCAGAAAGCATCGTGGGGCATGGCCAATCCTTGTGGCGTTGGGGTGTCGACGCATTGTGCACGGGCGGCCTGGCGGCGCAAAGCTCGGCAGGTGGCTGACCGATCGGTTCCCTGCGGGACCGCCCGGGCAGCGGGTGGTCAGGGTGCCGCGGGCCGCTCAGGCACGGGCGATGGCGGCAAGATTCACACTGTCTATGACGCGTTCGCGAGTATTTGCGTACGGGTGCGGACCTGCTAATTTCCGGGCAGTCCCGCTCGCGGGCCAGACACATTCAGGGCAAAGAGGATAAGAACAATGCAACCTGATTTCTGGAGCGACAAACGCCCTGCTGGCGTCCCCGACCAGATCGACCTGACCGCCTATCGCTCGGTGATCGAGGTCTTCGAACGTTCCTGCAAGAAATTCGCCGACCGACCGGCCTTCAGCAACCTCGGCGTCACCCTGACCTACGCCGAGCTCGACCGCCTCTCCGGCGCCTTCGCCGCCTACCTGCAGAAGCACACCGACCTCAAGCCGGGCGACCGCATCGCGGTGCAGATGCCCAACGTGCTGCAGTACCCGATCGCCGTGTTCGGCGCCCTGCGCGCCGGCCTCATCGTGGTCAACACCAACCCGCTGTACACCGCCCGCGAGATGCGCCACCAGTTCAAGGACGCCGGCGTGCGCGCGCTGGTCTACGTCAACCTGTTCGGCAAGCTGGTGCAGGAAGTGCTGCCCGATACCGAGATCGACTACCTGATCGAAGCACGCATGGGCGACATGCTGCCGGCCCTCAAGGGCTGGCTGGTCAACACCGTGGTGAAGAAGGTCAAGAAGATGGTGCCGGACTACCACCTGCCCCAGGCCGTGTCCTTCAAGGCCGCGCTGAAGCAGGGCCAGGGCCACGCGCTGAAACCGGTGAAGGTGGGCCTGGAGGACATCGCCGTGCTGCAGTACACCGGCGGCACCACGGGCGTGGCCAAGGGCGCGATGCTCACCCACGGCAACCTGGTGGCCAACATGCAGCAGGTGGACGCCTGCCTCTCGCAGCTGGGCCCGGACGGCCAGCCGCTGATGAAGCAGGGCCAGGAGATCATGATCGCGCCGCTGCCGCTCTACCACATCTATGCCTTCACCGCGAACTGCATGTGCATGATGGTCAACGGCAACCACAACGTGCTGATCACCAACCCGCGCGACATCCCAGGCTTCGTCAAGGAGCTGAAGAAGTGGCGCTTCTCCGCGCTGCTGGGCCTCAACACCCTGTTCGTCGCGCTGATGGACCACCCCGAGTTCAAGGACCTGGACTTCTCCAACCTCAAGGTCACCAACTCCGGCGGCACCGCGCTGGTCAAGGCCACCGCCGAGCGCTGGCAGTCCATGACCGGCTGCTCCGTGGTCGAGGGCTACGGCCTCACCGAAACCTCGCCCGTGGCCAGCACCAACCCCTACGGCAGCCTGGCGCGCCTGGGCACCGTGGGCATCCCGGTGCCGGGTACCGCCTTCAAGGTGATCGATGACGAAGGCGCCGAGCTGCCCCTGGGCGAGCGCGGCGAGCTGTGCATCAAGGGCCCGCAGGTGATGAAGGGCTACTGGCAGCGCGAGGAGGCCACCGCCGAGGTGCTCGACGCCGAAGGCTGGCTGAAGACCGGCGACATCGCCGTGATCGACCCGGACGGCTACGTGCGCATCGTCGACCGCAAGAAGGACCTGATCATCGTCTCCGGCTTCAACGTCTACCCCAACGAGATCGAGGACGTGGTCATGGCCCACCCGAAGGTGGCCAGCTGCGCGGCCATCGGCGTGCCCGACGACAAGTCCGGCGAGGCGGTGAAGCTGTTCGTCGTGGCCCGCGAGGGCGGCCTCAGCGTCGACGAGCTGAAGGCCTACTGCAAGGCCAACTTCACCGGCTACAAGGTGCCCAAGCACATCGTCCTCAAGGACGCCCTGCCGATGACGCCGGTCGGCAAGATCCTCCGTCGCGAGCTGCGCGACATCGCCTGACCCTTCCCCCCATCCCCGGCCCGCGAGGGCCGGCGGATGCACGGCGATCCCTCTGCGACGCCTTCTGCACGCCGATTAGAGACGTTACTCTAAAGATGACCGAAATCATTGCATTCGGTCATTTTAATGACTCGTTGGGCCTTGTTTGGCTCTGGTCGCCCATTTGCAAAGCTGCTACTCTCGGCGCGTTTTTTTGCCCTGGAAAGGGCCGAAACGACCGCACAGAACACAACAAACAACTGCCTCGTGCAGTGAAGATCAGCTGTTGCTTAGGAGTGGGCTTCCATGACCGAAAATTTCTGGAAGGACAAGTATCCAGCAGGCATTCCTGCGGAAATCAATGCCGACGCGTACCCCAATATCCAGGCGGTATTGAAAGAGTCCTGCCAACGCTTTGCCGACAAGCCCGCTTTCAGCAACCTGGGCAAGACCATCACCTACGGTGAGCTCTACGAGCTGTCCGGCGCCTTCGCGGCCTACCTGCAACAGAACACCGACCTGCAACCCGGCGATCGCATCGCCGTGCAGCTGCCGAACGTGCTGCAGTACCCCATCGTGGTCTTCGGTGCCCTGCGCGCCGGCCTCACCGTGGTCAACACCAACCCGCTGTACACCGCGCGGGAGATGGAGCACCAGTTCAACGACGCCGGCGCCAAGGCCCTGGTCTGCCTGGCCAACATGGCCCACCTGGCCCAGGACGTCCTGCCGCGCACCGGCATCAAGCACGTCGTGGTCACCGAAGTCGGCGACATGCTGCCGGCGCTCAAGCGCCTCTTGGTCAACAGCGTCGTCAAGTACGTGAAGAAGATGGTCCCGGCCTATCACCTGCCCCAGGCGGTGAAGCTCAACGATGCCCTGGCCAAGGGCCGTGGCAAGCCGGTCAAGGACGCGTCCCCGGCTGCCAGCGACATCGCCGTGCTGCAGTACACCGGCGGCACCACGGGCGTGGCCAAGGGCGCGATGCTGACCCACCGCAACCTGATCGCCAACATGCTGCAGTGCAAGGCGCTGATGGGCGCCAACCTCAATGAAGGTTGCGAGGTGCTGATCACGCCGCTGCCGCTGTACCACATCTACGCCTTCACCTTCCATTGCATGTCCATGATGCTGACCGGCAACCACAACGTGCTGATCAGCAACCCCCGCGACCTGCCGACCATGGTCAAGGAGCTGTCCAACTGGAAGTTCACCGGCTTCGTGGGGCTCAACACCCTGTTCGTCGCCCTGTGCAACAACGAGGACTTCCGCAAGCTCGACTTCTCCGCCCTCAAGCTGACCCTGTCCGGCGGCATGGCCCTGCAGCTGGCCGCGGCCGAGCGCTGGAAGGACGTCACCGGCTGCGCCATCTGCGAAGGCTTCGGCATGACCGAGACCAGCCCGGTGGTGTCGGTGAACCCGTTCCAGAGCATCCATATCGGCACCATCGGCATCCCGGTCCCCTCGACCCTGTGCAAGGTGGTCGACGACGAGGGCAACGACCTCGCCATCGGCGCCATCGGCGAGCTGTGCGTCAAGGGCCCGCAGGTGATGAAGGGCTACTGGCAGCGCCAGGACGCCACCGACGAGATCCTCTCGGCGGACGGCTGGCTGAAGACCGGCGACATCGGCCTGATCCAGGAAGACGGCTACATGCGCATCGTCGACCGCAAGAAGGACATGATCCTGGTCTCCGGTTTCAACGTGTACCCGAACGAGCTGGAAGACGTGCTCGCCACCCTGCCGGGCGTGCTGCAATGTGCCGCCATCGGCATCCCGGACGAGAAGTCCGGCGAGGCGATCAAGGTCTTCGTGGTGGTCAAGCCGGGTGCCAGCCTGACCAAGGACGAGGTGATGCAGCACATGCGCGCCAACGTCACCGGCTACAAGATGCCCAAGGCCGTCGAGTTCCGCGACAGCCTGCCGACCACCAACGTCGGCAAGATCCTGCGCCGTGAACTGCGTGACCAGGAACTGAAGAAGCTCAAGGGCTGATCCGTTGTGCATGAACGAGCCCCGCACCCGCGGGGCTTTTTCTTTTCTCCGCCGCCTTGGCCTCCGTAGGATGGGTAGAGCTCCGCGAAACCCGTCACCGCTTAGTCGCTGACTGCTCCGCAAGTTGGCGCGGGGCTACAAGTCCGATCCCGCCTGCAACGCCTCGACGCCCCATTTCCCGCCCGCTAGAGTGCCGACTCTTCGCGACCGCCCTGGAGCCGGCACATGCCCTTGCCCGATCTCAACCTGCTGGTCGCCCTGGACGTGCTGCTCGACGAAGGCAGCGTCGCCGGGGCGGCTCGGCGCATGCACCTGAGCGCCCCGGCCATGAGCCGGACGCTGGCCCGCATCCGCGAGGCGGTGGGCGACCCGATCCTGGTGCGCGCCGGTCGCGGCTTGGTGCCAACGCCCCGGGCCCTGGAGCTGCGCGAGCAGGTGCGCGACCTGGTGGAGCGCGCCAGCGGCCTGTTCCATGCCGACCGGGTGGACCTCGCCAACCTGGAGCGCACCTTCAACATCCGCACCAACGACATCTTCATGGTCTGCTACGGCGGTCGCCTGTTCGAGCGCGCCCACCGCGAGGCACCAGGCACGGTGCTGCGCTTCGTCCCGGAGATCGACGGCGACGACGACGCCCTGCGTGCCGGGCGCATCGACCTGATGGTGGGCGCCTCGCTCACCCTGGGGCCGGAGATCAAGTCCCAGGGCCTGTTCGAATGCCGTTTCAGCGGCCTGGTGCGCGAGGGCCACCCGCTGCTGGAAGGCCCCCTCGACGTCGAGCGCTTCGCCGCCTGCGAGCACATCAGCGTGTCGCGCCGGGGCCTGGCGAAGGGCCCCATCGACCAGGCGCTGGCGGAACTCGGCCTGTCGCGCAAGGTGGTGATGATCGCCCCCAGCTTCTTCTCCGCCGTGCTGGCGATGCTGGATTCGGACCTGATCCTGCCGATGCCCGACCCCGTGGTCGCCACCTGCCAACGGCTTGGCCTGCCCCTGCGCGCCTTCGAGATCCCCCTGCCGCTGGCGACTGTGCGCGTGCGCCAGTCCTGGCACCCACGCTTCGACAGTGATCCGGCGCACCGCTGGCTGCGCCAGCTGATCAAGCGCTGTTGCGAGGACGGCCTGCCCGGTTGAGCAGTGGAGCGCCCATCCCCGCTGGCGTGCGCACGCCGTTCTCCCCGTCATCCCCGAACGCGGGGACCCACTGAATCTATCCGTGCGCCGTGCGCACTCATGAATTAGAAATATTGCAATTTTCGGCATGCCATGGCCGTCCATAGACTTTCCGCGTACCCCTGAAACCCGGAAAGCCCCATGTCTTGCATGCACTCGCGCGCCCTCGGAGCACCGCTCCGATGAACGTGCCCCTGTCCCTGCCCCAGGCCGCCGCCAAGCCCGCGGCCGCTCCGGTGCCGACGCCCTTCGGGCTGCGCATCGTCGTCGGCCTCGTGGGCGTGTTGCTGGCGGTGCTGGTGGCCGGCTTCAACGAGAACGTCACCAAAATCGCCCTGGCCGATATCCGGGGCGCCATGGGCATCGGCCGTGACGAAGGCACCTGGCTGCTGGCGCTCTACGCCGCGCCCTCGGTCTGCGCCATGGCCTTCGCCCCCTGGTTCTCGGTGACCTTCTCCCTGCGCCGCTTCACCCTCGCCGCCATCGGCGCCTTCATGCTGCTGGGCCTGCTCGGCCCCCTGGCGCCCAACCTGCAGTGCCTGATGGCCCTGCGTGCCCTGCAGGGCCTGGCCGGCGGTGCGTTGCCGCCGATGCTGATGACCGTGGCGCTGCGCTTCCTGCCCGCCAACATCAAGCTCTACGGCCTGGCCGGCTACGCCCTGATCGCCACCTTCGGCCCCGGCCTGGGCACGCCGCTGGCGGCGTTCTGGGTGGAGTTCGTCGGCTGGCGCTGGGCCTTCTGGCAGATCGTCCCCATGAGCCTGCTGGCCATGCTCGCGGTGGCCTGGGGGCTGCCGCAGGACCCGCTGCGCCTGGAGCGCTTCCGCCAGTTCGACTGGCTGGGCCTGCTGCTGGGCTTCCCCGCGCTGTCGATGCTGGTGGTCGGCCTGGTGCAGGGCGACCGCCTGGACTGGTTCGAGTCGCCGCTGATCCGCCTGCTGCTGGGCGGGGGCACCGTGCTGCTGGTGCTGTTCCTGCTCAACGAGTGGAAGCACCCGCTGCCCTTCTTCAAGCTCCAGTTGCTCAAGCTGCGCAACCTCAGCTTCGCCCTGTTCGTGCTGGGCGGTGTGCTCTTCGTGCTGCTGGGGGTGATCAGCGTGCCCTCCGCCTACCTGGCCCAGGTGCAGGGTTACCGGCCTCTGCAGAGCGCCCCGGTGTTCCTCGTGGTCGCCCTGCCGCAACTGCTGGCGCTGCCCCTGGTGGCGGCCCTGTGCAACCTGCGCCGGGTGGATTGCCGCTGGGTGCTGGCTTGCGGCCTGGCCATGCTCGCCGTTGCCTGCTGGCTGGGCTCGGGGATGACCTCGGCCTGGGCCCGCGAGGACTTCTACCTGGTGCAGGCGTTGCAGATCTTCGGCCAGCCCATGGCGGTGCTGCCGCTGCTGATGCTCTCCACCGGCAGCATCACGCCGCCGGACGGCCCTTTCGCCTCGGCCTGGTTCAACACCATCAAGGGTTTCGCCGCGGTGCTGGCCGGCGGCGTGCTGGAAGCCCTCGGCACCCTGCGCCTGCACCTGCACTCCACCCAACTGGTGGACCGCCTGGGCAACGGCCCGCTGCTGGAGGAGGGCGCGCAACTGGCCCGTCGTGTCCACCAGCAGGCCTCGGTGCTGGCCTCCGCCGACCTCTACCTGTGCCTGGCCGTCCTGGCGGCCGCGCTGATCATCGCCATCCCCTTCGTGCCCACGCGCATCTACCCGCCGCGTGCCCCGAGCTAACGGAAGAATCACCATGACCGACACACACAACCGTACCCCCCTGATCGTCGGCGCCTTGCTCGCCGGCGCCGGCCTCATCGCCTGGAGCGCCTGGCACTTCACCGCCGGCAGCGGGGGCGAAGGCACCAACGACGCTTTCGTCCAGGCCGACTTCACCCTGGTGGCCCCCAAGGTCTCCGGCTTCATCGGCGAGGTGCTGGTGGAAGACAACCAGCCGGTGACGGCCGGCCAGTTGCTGGCGCGCATCGACGACCGCGACTACCGCGCCGCGCGCTCCGGCGCCCGCGCCGCAGTGGCCAGCGCCGAGGCCAGGCTGGCCAACGCCCGCGCCACTCTGGAGCGCCAGGACGCGCTGATCCGCCAGGCCGAGGCCACGGTGGAGGCGGACCGCGCCGAGATGGCGTTCGCCCGCCACGAGCTGGAGCGCTACCAGCACCTGGCCGGGCAGGGCGCCGGCACCCTGCAGAGCGCCCAGCAGGCGCGCAGCCGCTTCGACACCAGCCGCGCGCGCCAGGCCGAACACACCGCCGCGCTCTCGGCCACGCGCAAGCAGACCGACATCCTCGCCGCCCAGCGCGACGCCGCCCAGGCCGCCCTGGAACAGGCCCGCGCCGGCCTCGAACGCGCCGAGCTCGACCTTTCCCACACCGAGTTGCGCGCCCCCATGGACGGTACGATCGGCCGCCGCGCGGTGCGGGTCGGCGCCTTCGTCAGCCCCGGCCAGGCCCTGCTGGCGGTGGTGCCCCTGGCGCGGGCCTACGTGGTCGCCAACTTCCAGGAGACCCAGCTCACCCACATGCGCCCCGGCCAGGCGGTGCAGGTGACCGTGGACAGCTTCCCCGGCGAGGTGCTGCAAGGCCATGTGGAGAGCATCGCCCCGGCCACCGGCGTGACCTTCGCCGCCATCGCCCCGGACAACGCCACCGGCAACTTCACCAAGGTGGTGCAGCGCATCCCGGTGAAGGTCCGCCTCGACGAGGGCCAGCCCCTGGCCGCGCGCCTGCGGGTGGGCATGTCGGTGGAAGCCGACGTGGACACCCGTGGCGAGCCCGAGGCCCTGGCGGGGGTGAACTGAGATGCGTCGACACGCGACTCTGCTGGTCCTGGCGATGGGCCTCGGCGCCTGCAGCGTCGGCCCGGACTTCACCCGGCCCGATGCCGCCCTGGCGCTGGTGGCCCTCTACCGCGCACTCGTTAGCGGTTGGCAGGCGCTGGACGGGGAGGAGGCGGCGCCAGGTGCCTGATGGCTCCGGGGAAGGCGATCGCGAATGAATCCGCTCCCACAAAAGGGCGGCGGCGCTGTGCGCCGCTTGGCGACTGAAGTCGCCCCCACACAACGGCACAACGCTTCACACAGGAGCTGATGGATGCGTAGGGGTGGAGGTCGCTTTCTACCTCCACCAAGCGGAGCCAGGAGCTGCGCGTCGTCACGCCGGGAACGATCCAGCATGTCTCCACTCGCTCAACCCACCGCTTCGCTAGCTCTACCGAACGGTATGACCTCCCGTCGCTCGCGCCCGTTTCCAGCATTGCGACAGCGGTGGATTCGCATAACCTGCGCCGGTCCGCGGGCCCGTGGCCCGCACCGTTGCGCTTCCTGGGGGACCTCCATGCGTATGAACGTGCGTCGAATCCTCCTGGCCTGGATGCTGGGAATTGTCGTCGTCGGCCCGACCGTGGCCGCTGAAAACCCGTCCGCGAAACCGGTGATCGGTTCCGCCTCGCCGCAGGCCGTGACGGGCCGCCCGCTCAGCGTGCTGTTCGTGGGCAACAGCTACACCTTCTACAACGACCTGCCGCGCATGGTCCGGCAGATGTCGCTCGATGCCGCCCAGCCGCGCCCGCTGGACGTGCGCGACGTCACCTTCGGCGGCGCCAGCCTGGAGGCCCACTGGAACCGCGGCGTGGTGCAGCAGGTGCTGGCCAGCCAGCACTGGGACTACGTGGTGATCCAGGACTTCAGCACCATGCCGGTGGACAACCCCGAGAAGACCCGCAAGTACGTGCGCCTGATGGCCGCCGAGGCACGCAAGGCCGGCGCCCAGCCGATCCTCTACCTGACCTGGGCGCGCCAGGCGAACCCGGCCATGCAGGCGCAGCTCGATGCCGTCTACACCGGCCTGGCCAACGAGACCCACGCGCTGCTGGCCCCGGTCGGGCAGGCCTGGAAGCAGGCTCTGGCGGCCACCCCGCAACCGCACCTGTTCATCGAGGACGGCAGCCACCCGAGCTACAGCGGCAGCTACCTGACCGCCTCGGTGTTCTATTCGCTGATCTACGGCGTGCAGCCGCCGGCTCCGTCGTCCGAGCAGGCCGCGCGCCTGGACCACGACAGCAGCAGCGCCCTGCAGGGCTTCGCCTGGAATTCCCTGCAGGCCCAGGACCTGGCCCTGCGCACCGTCCCGGCCGAGCTGCGCACCCTGCCGATCACCGCCACCCGCTGACCCGCTCCACCCCGCGCCGCCGAGCCATCGGCGCGCGGGCGCTTCCCGGTGCGGTGCGGGGGCGGAATCTGCGACAATCGCGCCTTTGCCACGATTGCCCAGCGCCTGATGACCGACATCGCCTCCCTGCACAAGAACCTCGACCACGCCCTGATCGCCGACCGCCATCGCCTGCGCCGTCAGCTCCACGAGCTGCACAAGAAGCCGGACGAGGCGAAGCTCGCCCAGTGGCTGGAACGCTTCCAGGCTTCCTGCGCCAAGGTCGAGGCCCGTCGCGCCAGCGTGCCGCGCATGCGCTACGACGACGCCCTGCCCATCGCCGCCAAGCGTGACGAGATCAAGGTCGCCCTGGAGAAGCACCAGGTGCTGGTGATCGCCGGCGAGACCGGCTCGGGCAAGACCACCCAGCTGCCGAAGATCTGCCTGGAGATCGGCCGCGGCACCCACGGCCTGATCGGCCACACCCAGCCGCGCCGGCTGGCCGCCCGCAGCGTGGCGACCCGCGTGGCCGAGGAGATCGGCACGCCCCTGGGCGAACTGGTGGGCTACCAGGTGCGCTTCGAGGACCAGTCCAACGAGCGCAGCCTGATCAAGCTGATGACCGACGGCATCCTCCTGGCCGAGACCCAGCACGACCGCCTGCTTGAGCGCTACGACACGATCATCGTCGACGAGGCCCACGAGCGCAGCCTGAACATCGACTTCCTCCTGGGCTACCTGAAGACCCTGCTGCCGCGCCGCCCGGACCTGAAGCTGATCATCACCTCGGCGACCATCGACCTGGAGCGCTTCTCCAAGCACTTCGGCGATGCGCCCATCGTCGAAGTCTCCGGCCGCACCTACCCGGTGGAGACCTGGTACCGGCCCCTGGCCGCCGAGGTGGACGAGAACGGCGAGCCGCTGTTCGACGACCTGTCGGTGGACCAGGGCATCCTCCGCGCCCTGGACGAGATCGCCGACCACGAGCGCGCCGAAGGCAAGCGCCCGGGCGACGTGCTGGTGTTCCTCCCCGGCGAGCGCGAGATCCGCGACGCCGCCGAAGTGCTGCGCAAGGCCAACCTGCGCCACACCGAGGTGCTGCCGCTCTATGCACGGCTGACCCCGGCCGAGCAGCAGAAGATCTTCGCGCCCATGCCGGGCCGCAAGATCGTGCTCGCCACCAACGTCGCCGAAACCTCGCTGACGGTGCCCGGCATCCGCTACGTGATCGACAGCGGCACCGCGCGCATCAGCCGCTACAGCTACCGCGCCAAGGTCCAGCGCCTGCCCATCGAGGCCGTGTCCCAGGCCAGCGCCAACCAGCGCAAGGGCCGTTGCGGCCGGGTCGAGCCGGGCATCTGCGTGCGCCTGTACAGCGAGGAGGACTTCCTCGGCCGCCCGGAATTCACCGACCCGGAGATCCTGCGCACCAACCTGGCGGCGGTGATCCTGCAGATGCTCCACCTGCGCCTGGGCGACATCGCCGACTTCCCCTTCATCGAACCGCCGGACGGCAAGGCGGTGAGCGACGGCTTCACCCTGCTGCAGGAACTCTCGGCGGTGAACCGCGAGGGCCAGCTCACCCCCCTGGGCCGCCAGCTGGCGCGCCTGCCGGTGGACCCGCGCCTGGGCCGCATGCTGCTGGAAGGCGCCAGCCAGGGCAGCCTCGACGAGGTGCTGCTGATCACCAGCGCGCTCTCGGTGCAGGACCCGCGCGAACGGCCGATGGATCGCCAGCAGGCCGCCGACCAGGCCCACGCGCAGTGGAAGGACGCCGATTCCGACTTCGCCGCGCTGGTCAACCTCTGGCGCGGCTTCGAGGAGCAGCGCCAGGCACTGGGCTCCAACGCGCTGCGCACCTGGTGCCGCAAGAACTTCCTCAACTACATGCGCCTGCGCGAGTGGCGCGATGCCCACCGCCAGCTGACGCTGATCTGCCGCGAACTCAAGCTGACCCTCAACAAGGAGCCGGCGGACTACCCGCGCGTGCACAAGGCGCTGCTCTCCGGCCTGCTCAGCCAGATCGGCCAGAAGAGCGAGGACGGCGACTACCTCGGCGCCCGCCAGCGGCGTTTCTGGATCCACCCCTCCACCGTGATCGCCAAGAAGCGCCCGCAGTGGATCATGGCCGCCGAGCTGGTGGAGACCACCAAGCTGTTCGCACGCATGGTCGCCAAGATCGACCCCGACTGGCTGGAACCCCTGGCCGGCCACCTGGTGAAGAAGAACCACCTGGAGCCGCACTGGGAGAAGCGCCGTGGCCAGGTCGTGGCCTACGAGCAGGTCACCCTCTACGGGCTGATCGTGGTCGGCCGTCGCCCGGTGCACTACGGCCCCATCGACCCGCCGGTGGCGCGCGAACTGTTCATCCGCGAGGGCCTGGTGCGGGGCGAGATCCACAGCCGCGCCAAGTGCCTGGCCGCCAACCGCCAGTTGCTGGAACGGCTCGACGAGCTGGAGGCCAAGGCCCGCCGCCGCGACATCCTCGCCGACGAGGAAACCCTCTTCGGCTACTACGCCGCGCGCCTGCCCGAGGACATCTACCAGACCGCCAGCTTCGAGAAGTGGTACGAGCGCGAGCGGGCGAAGGACCCCGAGCTGCTGATCATGCGCGAGGAGGACGTGCTGGCCCGCGAAGCCAGCGAAGTCACCGCCGCGCAGTACCCGGACACCCTGCGCATCGGCGAGCTGCAACTGCCGCTGGACTACCACTTCGAACCCGGCCACCCGCGTGACGGCGTGACCCTGCGGGTGCCTGCACCCCTGTTGCCGCAGCTGCCCGCCGAGCGCCTCGACTGGCTGGTGCCCGGCCTGCTGGAAGCCAAATGCGTGGCTCTGGTGCGCAACCTGCCCAAGGCCATCCGCAAGAACTTCGTGCCGGTGCCGGATTTCGTGAAGGCCGCGCTGGCCAAGCTGGCCTTCGCCCAGGGCTCGCTGCCCGAGGCGCTGGGCCGCGAACTGCAGCGCATGACCGGCGCCCGCGTGCCCGAGGAGGCCTGGGCGGAAGCCGCCGGCCTGCTGGAGCACCACCTGAAGATGAACATCGAGGTGGTAGACGCGCGCGGCAAGTTCCTCGGCGAAGGCCGCGACCTGGCCGAGCTGACCGCGCGCTTCGCCGAGGCCAGCCAGGCCGCCCTGGCCATCCCGCAGAAGCAGGGCGAGCAGCGCCCGGTGGAAGCCAAGGGCTTCGCCCAGGTGGCGGAGAAGACTCAGCAGAAGGTCGCCGGCCTGTCCATGACCGTCTACCCGGCGCTGGTGGAGGAGGGCGGCAGCGTCAAGGAAAGCCGCTTCCCCACCCAGGCTGAGGCCGACTGGCAGCACCGCCGCGCCCTGCAGCGCCTGCTGCTGCAACAGCTGGCCGAGCCGGCCAAGTACCTGCGCGGCAAGCTGCCGGGCCTGACCGAGCTGGGCCTGCTGTACCGCGACATGGGCCGGGTCGACGCGCTGGTGGAGGACATCCTCCTGGCCAGCCTCGACAGCTGCATCCTCGACGGCGAAGCCAGCCTGCCCCGCGATGGCGCCGCCCTGGCCTCGTTGGCGGAGAAGAAGCGCGGTGCCTGGGCCGAGCACGCCGAACGCCTGGCCCGCCTGACCCTGGACATCCTCAAGCTCTGGCATGGCCTGCAGAAGCGCTTCAAGGGCCGCATCGACTTGGCCCAGGCGGTGGCGCTCAACGACATCAAGGCGCAGCTGGGCAACCTCGTGTACCCCGGTTTCGTCCGCGAGACCCCGGCCGAGTGGCTGAAGGAAGTGCCGCGCTACCTCAAGGCCATCGAGCAGCGCTTCGACAAGATCGGCGCCCAGCTGCAGCGTGACCGCGTCTGGTCCGGCGAGCTGGCCGGCTACTGGGAGCAGTACCAAGCGCGCCTGGCCAAGCATGCCCAGGAAGGCAAGCGCGACCCCGAGCTGGTGCTGTACCGCTGGATGCTGGAGGAGTACCGCGTGTCCCTCTTCGCCCAGCAGCTGGGGACGAAGATGCCGGTCTCCGACAAGCGTCTCAACAAGCAGTGGACCCAGGTGGAGGGTTGATCCGTGAGTGATGTGCTGTTCGAAATCCGCCCCATGAGCCCCGAGCTGTACCGCGAGAAGACCCGGCGCATCGCCATCGGCATCGCCGTGCTCTTCATCGCCCTGGCCATGCTGTTCGCCACCGCCAGCGTGCAGCTGTTCGGCACCCCCGGTGGCGACAACTTCCGCTGGAACCTGGCCGGCGTGCTGGCCGGACTGGCGGTGACCGTGGCCCTGGTGCGCCTGCAGTTCTGGCCGCGCCCGTTCATGGCGCCGGCGGTCTATGGCTGGGGGCTCAAGCGCAGCCTGATGCGCGTCACCAACCTGATGCACCGGGTCAAGGCCGGCGTTGCCGTGAACGACCCGGCGGCGATGAAGCTGCTGCGCTTCTACCACCAGGGCGTGACCCAGATGCACCAGCTGGACGGCAACACCTCCGACCTCAGCCAGATGGTCCGCGAGATCGATGCGCACCGCGAGGCCATGCTGGCCCTGGGGCTCGACCCGGAGCAGGGGCGCCTGGAGCGCGACTGGCTGGACGCGGTCAAGCGCTTCGGCTGAACCGCCGTCTGCCGGGTTCCCGCGTTCGCGGGAATGACGGTCACGGAAGACCTGCCGCGTTCGTCGTCATCCTCGCGAACGCTGGGAGCCACTTGAACAGCATCACCCCACAGGGACGACCCCATGCCTTCCACCCTCGAACTCGTCGCCGACCTGGTGAACCTGATCGCCGTGCTGCTGGCGGCGCGCAACAGCGTGCACACCTGGTCCAGCGGCATCCTCGGCTGCGTGCTGTTCGGCTGGTTGTTCTTCGAGTCCCAGCTGTATGCCGACGTCACCCTGCAGGGCTTCTTCATCGTCACCAGCGCCCTGGGCTGGTGGGCCTGGTTGCGTGGCAACGCCGGCACCCAGCTACCAGTGAGCCGCACCGCGCCAGGCACGCTGGCGTGGATGGCGGCCCTGGCGGTGGTTGTGGCGCTGGCCTACGGGGCGCTGCTGCACCACTTCACCGACGCCTACGCACCGCTGGTGGACTCCCTGGTGCTGACCTTCAGCGTGCTGGCGCAACTGCTGCTGATGCGCCGGCGCCTGGAGAACTGGTACGCCTGGCTGCTGGTGAACACCCTGGCGGTGCCGCTCTACGCCTCCCGCGAGCTGTACCTCACCGCCGGGCTCTACACGCTGTTCTGGTGCAACGCCTGGTACGGCCTGTACCGCTGGCGCCGTGAGCTGCGCGAGGCCGCCGCGCCGGTGGCCGGACAGGAGCCGGCCTGAGATGAGCGCGGCCTTCCGCACCGGCCTGGTGGTGGGCAAGTTCTCGCCGCTGCACCTGGGCCATGAGCGGCTGATCCGCGCGGCCCAGGGGCAATGCGAGCGGCTGTTGCTGCTCTGCTGGTCCCTCCCCGAACTGCCGGGTTGCGAGGCCGGGCGCCGCGAGCGCTGGCTGCGCCTGCGCTTCCCGGAGTTGCAGGCCGAGGTGGTCACCCCGGCCCGCATCCAGGCCTGGCGGGAGCAGGGCAAGCACCTGCCCGACCTGCCCCACAACGACGCCCCCGAGTTCGAGCCGCGCCAGTTCGTCGCCGAGTTCTGCCAGGCGGTGTTCGGCACCACGGTGGACGCGGTGTTCACCAGCGAGGGCTATGGCGAGGGGTTCGCCGCGCACCTGGCGGGTGTCTTCGGGCACCCGGTGCGGCACGTCTGCGTCGACCCGCAGCGCCTCGCCGTGCCCGTCTCCGGCACCCGCCTGCGCGCCGACCCGCACGGGTTGCGGGACTTCCTCGCCCCCGAGGTGCACGCCGACTTCGTCGAACGGATCGTCCTGCTCGGCGGCGAATCCACCGGCAAGAGCAGCCTCGCCATCGCCCTGGCCGCCGCGCTCGACGCGCCTTGCGTGGCCGAATTCGGCCGCGAGCACTGGGTGGCGAAGGACGGCCAGCTGGAGTACGACGACCTGCTGCACATCGGCCGAACCCAGGTGGCGCGGGAAGACCAGGCGGCACTCACGGCCGGGCGATACCTGGTCTGCGACACCTCGGCGCTGACCACGCTGTTCTACAGCCAGGCGATGTTCGGCCGCGCCGAGGCCGAGCTGGCCACCCTGGCCGAACGCCCCTATGCGCACACCTTCCTCTGCGCCGACGACTTCCCCTTCGCGCAGGACGGTACCCGCCAGGACGACAGCTTCCGCCGTCGCCAGCAGGCCTGGTACCGCGCCGAACTGCAACGCCGCGGCTGGCCCTTCCAGGTACTCACCGGCCCGCTGGAGGCGCGGGTGGAGCAGGTGCTGGATGCCCTGCACGGTGGCTCCCCTGGCTGAAGCCCGGGCTACGGGGCGGCTGCTCCTGTGGGAGCGGATTCATCCGCGATTGATGCCACTCCGATGGCCTACGGCGCGGAGCCGAGCCCTGTATCGTTGGGTTTCGTCCCTCTACCCAACCTACGGTGACTGCCAATGATCAAGAACGGCATGCGTCCCATCCATCCCGGTGAAATCCTCCGTGAGGAATTCCTCGTGCCGCTGGACATGAGCGTCAACGCGCTGGCCGGTGCCTTGCGCGTTCCGGCCACCCGCCTGCACGAGCTCGTCAAGGAGCGTCGCGCCATTTCCGCCGATACCGCGCTGCGGCTGGCCCGCTACTTCGGTGGCGAGGCGCAGTCCTGGCTCAACCTGCAGGCTGCCTATGACTTGCGGGTCGCCGAGCTGGACCACGGTGCGGAAATCGAGGCCGATGTGTCCCCTCGCGTCGCCTGACTCGTGGGTGGGTTTGTCTACAGGGAAAACCGTCACCGATTCGACAGGGTGCCTTTCCGCTCCCAGGTGGAGTGAATGCTGGCGAGCAAGGGACGGATGGCTTTGGCGCCCCGAAATCCGCGCTGCTATGTTCAATCCGCTGTCCCTGCCGTCTTTCCTTCGGCGACCGTCAATGGAGTGACCCATGAAACTGGCCGAGATTCATGACGACGTGTTCATGTGCAACATCATGGTGTTCGCCGGGCATGGCGGGTTCTGCCGGGTCTACCGTAATCGCCCGAGGATGATCACGGTGCCGTCGAACACCACTATCACCTTCTGGTGCCCTGACCAGAGCGGCCAATTTTCCAGCCTGAGCACGCTGGACAATGACATCGGCAAGCTCATCGACGTGACCAATGGGCTGTCGGAGATGTGCAAGACGATGCGTGCTAGCAATGATCGTCTGCCCGTCACCTATGAAGCCGGTGATCAGATCAAGAACTACGTGCTGATGTCGCCACAGAGTCTGCAGCTAGGTGAGGCCCGCTCCCTGTCAAGGTTGGTGACGGTGCAGCAGAGCGGCATCGGTTCGACCAAGGGCGTGTTCCTGGAGGACCTCCTGTATGAATTCAGCGGCAGGAACTGCCATTGGGCGGCATGTCGCGAAGTGATCAATCTGAGCGACGTCATTATGGAGGGCGGGGAGCTGGTCAGAAACTGACGGGCTCCACAGAGAAAGGCCGCCGCTGGAGTGATCCGGCGGCGGCCTTTTTCGTTGGGCTGGCTCAGGCCATTGCCAGGCGGGCGTCGCGGCGTTTTTCCAGGCGCAGGGCGAAGAAGGCGACCGCAAGGGCGAGGATCGGCAGGCTGGCGGCGGCCCAGGGCAGGGCGGTGAGGCCGGGGCCAGTGCGCGGCCCCATGGGCGGGTGCGCATCAGCTGCAACGTGCCCATCGGCCGGCAGTACCTGATCCCGGTGCTGCCGGAGTTCCTCGCCCTGTAACCGGAGGTGACCCTCGACATCAGCCTCACCGACGCGGTGGTGGACCTGCTGGAGACCCGCGCCGACGTGGCGATCTGCGGCGGCCAGGGCGGGCACCTGCCGACACGGGTGCGGGTGTTGCTGGACTTTCTGGCCGAGCGGATGCGCCTTCCCTAGAGAGGCTTCTCCGCCCAGGTGGCGAGGAAGGTCGGCAGGTACCTGTCGATCACGAAGCGCGGGTTCGGCTGGGCGTCTTCGTGGAAGCCGCGCAGCACGAAGCCGGCTTCCAGCTGCCCGCCGATCTGCTGCGCCAGGCTGTGGCCGAACACCAGGGCCTCGCCGCGTTCGCGCTTAGCCGCCAGCTCCTCTGGACCCAGGTCGTCGAGGTCGGAATAGGGCAGGGTGAAGCGCGGCTTGATCAGGCCCTGCTCGGCATGGTGCGGATCGCGGTCGGCGACGAACACCACCGGGTTGTAGAAGCTCGACAGCAACCGGCCGCCGGGGCGCAGGACGCGGAAGCACTCGCGCCAGACGGGGCGGATATCCGGCACGTAGAGGTTGGAGATGGGGTGGAACACGCAGTCGAAACGCGCGTCGGCCAGGGCCGAGAGGTCGCGCATGTCGCCTTGCAGGGTTTCCAGCTGCAGGCCGTCTCGCCCGGCCACCTCGCGGTCGCGGGCGAGCTGCTCGGCGGAGGCATCCAGCACCAGCACCTCGGCACCGGCGGCGGCCAGTACCGGGGCCTGCTGGCCGCCACCGGAAGCCAGGCAGAGGATGCGCAGCCCGCGCACCTGGGGGAGCCAGCCGGCGGGCAGCGGGCCGGGCGTGAGGCGCACCTGCCAGTCGCCCGCGCGGGCGGCGGCGATGGTGGCGGCGTCCACGGGGCGCGACCATTCGCAGTGTTGCCGGGCCTGGCGGTTCCAGGCGGCGCTGTTGTGCTGGAGGATGTCCAGTGCGGGCTTGTGGCGGGGCATGTGGCGTTCCTTGCGGGGGTGGTCCGAGGCTTGGGTAGGAAGAAATACCTGAAAACGTCCCAAGAGTGACAGGGCGATGCAGAGCTTTAAGATGTCGAGCCGAAACTGCCACCTTGTACTGGGAACAGCCTCTACGGGTTGATGCGTATGGAAAGGGCAGAAACCAGTAATGCGCGTTTGAGGCAAGGTACTTCAAGAATGGAGCTCTGGGGACACTGATCCAATGGATAAAAAATCCCGGGTGGTTGTAAACCCACACTACACATCAAGGCTTCTTGGCCCGCTTGCCTTGGCTGCTGAGATGGACGCAGAAGGGCTTGTCCTGGGAGCGGTCGATTACACCAACCGGCGCCACTGTGAACTCGTAATAGAGAACCTGGTTCGGCCTACATTCGAACGACTGGATGTGAGTGACGCGACGGAAGTCAAAAACTCCTTGGGTTACCTGAGTACAGACCCCAATGCCCGGAAGAGTTTGATTGAGGACAGGCTCCTGCTATGCGGCATTCCTCCTGAGGAACACTGCAAGTTCATCACTTTATTGTGGGCGGTTCTCTTTGGTGAGGATGGCGATGCCGAGTCCGGTTTTGAACAGTTCAAAGTCGTGAATAAGCCGCTCGGCCGACATCGCTTTTCTCTCATCGGCCCACAGAAAAGAACGCTTGCAGAGCCGCTCGATGAGCTACGGATTCAGCTCGCTCTTTTAGAGCGGCAGAATTAGGAATAGGCGCGAGGCGCAGGCTGTTCCAGTTGGATTTAGACACTCTGGGGGTTCAACCCGGCGGCGGCGGGCGTTAAGGTGCGCGGTCAGCAAACGGCAAATGGAGCGCCACGATGAGCCTTCACGGCACTTACGATCCGCAGAACGTCTTCGCCCAGATCATTCGTGGCGAGGCCCCGTGCTACAAGCTCTACGAGGACGACGACGTGCTCGCCTTCCTCGATATCTTCCCGCAGTCCTACGGCCACACCCTGGTGATCCCCAAGCGTTCGGCGGCGCGCAACATCCTCGATATCGACCCCGATGCGCTGGCCAAGGTCATGGCCGTGGTGCAGCGCCTGGCGCGCGTGCTGGTGGACGAGCTGGAGCCGGCCGGCGTGCAGGTGGCGCAGTTCAACGGGGCCCCGGCGGGGCAGACGGTGTTCCATATCCACATGCACATCGTCCCCCGCTTCGAGGGCGAGGCCCTGGGCATCCACGCCAGCAATAAGGCCGATCCGGCGGAGCTGGAAGCGTTGCAGGCGCGTCTGCTCAAGCGCCTCTGACGCCCGTCGCAGGTCGCGGGCGGCCGGCGGAGAAAGCGGCCGTTCGCGTCCTGTGGGCGGTCGATTTGGCTTTTTTAGCCGCATATAAGCCGATTTTCCCACTCGTCCACCTGTGTCCTGGGTGCCGCGTCGAGCATCTATAACCACAATGAACGGAGGCGTTTGTAGGATAAGTCCTACCTGGTCGACGCATTCAGTCCCGCCGGGCGAGCTTCCGGGCACTCGTGCCTGCGCTGGCCGATGGTCCGACGCAGCTGCGCGGGTACCCCGGAAGAGGCCGCGCTGTGGCAGAATTCGCGCCTTGCGCGCGGGGCCGTTGCTATCCTGCGACGAGCCGTGAGAGGGCCCTCGCGCCTGCCGCCGTGCCCCCAGGGCGCCCCGATACAACAAGGATTCGCTGTTCCATCCCGCGTAGCGGGATGAGCCTTTTTCCAATGCTGGCCGAGCCTTCGTCCAGTGACCAACTGCCCAACCGGCTGTGCCGCGCCACAGCCCAGTACCGAGAGGATCGACCGTGCACAAAGTCGTGATCAGTGGCACCGGCCTTTACACCCCGTCCCAGAGCATCTCCAACGAAGAACTGGTGGCTTCCTTCAACGCCTATGTCCAGGCCTTCAACGCCGAGAACGCCGCCGCCATCGAGCGTGGCGAGGTCGAGGTGCTGAGCGAATCCAGCGTCGCCTTCATCGAGAAGGCCTCGGGGATCCAGAGCCGCTTCGTGATGGACAAGGACGGCATCCTCGATCCGCAACGCATGGTTCCGCGCATTCCCGAGCGCTCTAACGAAGAATGGGGCGTGCTCTGCGAGATGGCCGTCGGAGCCGCCAAGCAGGCCCTGGAGCGTGCCGGCCGCACCGCCGCCGATATCGATGGCGTGATCGTCGCCTGCTCCAACCTGCAACGTGCCTACCCGGCGGTGGCCATCGAGGTCCAGGCCGCCCTGGGCATCCAGGGCTTCGGCTACGACATGAACGTCGCCTGCTCCTCGGCCACCTTCGGCATCCAGGCGGCGACCACCGCCGTACAGACCGGCCAGGCGCGCGCCATCCTCATGGTCAACCCGGAAATCTGCACCGGCCACCTGAACTTCCGCGACCGCGACAGCCACTTCATCTTCGGTGACGCGGCCACTGCGGTGATCATCGAGCGTGCCGACCAGGCCACCTCGAAGTACCAGTTCGACATCGTCGGCACCAAGCTGCTGACCCAGTTCTCCAACAACATCCGCAACAACTTCGGCTTCCTCAACCGCGCGGCGGAAGAGGGCATCGGTGCCCGCGACAAGCTGTTCGTGCAGGAAGGCCGCAAGGTGTTCCGCGACGTCTGCCCCATGGTCGCCGAGCTGATCGCCGCGCACCTGCAGGAGAACGCGCTGGAGGTCACCGACGTGAAGCGCTTCTGGCTGCACCAGGCCAACCTCAACATGAACCTGCTGATCGCCCGCAAGCTGCTGGGTCGCGACGCCGAGGCCCACGAGGCGCCGGTGATCCTCGACACCTACGCCAACACCAGCTCCGCCGGTTCGGTGATCGCGTTCCACAAGTACCAGGACGACCTGCCCAGCGGTGCCCTGGGCGTGCTCAGCTCCTTCGGTGCCGGTTACTCCATCGGCAGTGTGATCCTGCGCAAGCGTTGATGGCCGCTCCCGCGGACGACGAACTGCTGCCGCGCCTCAGGGCGGGGCAGCAGCAGGCGTTCCGCGAACTCATCGATACCTACCAGGGCGCCATGCGCGCCGTGGCCTTCGCCATCGTCGGCGGCCGGCATGCCGAGGAGGTGGTGCAGGATGCCTGGCTCGCCGTGGTGCGCAGCCTGGACAGCTTCCAGCAGCGCTCCAGCCTGAAGACCTGGCTGCTGACCATCGTCGCCAACACCGCCCGTACCCGGCTCAAGCAGAGCCGCCGCGAAGTCCTGCTCGACGACCTGCCCGCGCCCCACGGCACCCTGGACGACACGCGCTTCGCCGCCGACGGCCACTGGCTGGTCGCCCCCTCCGCCTGGCACGAGGACTCCCCCGAGGCCCTGCTCGCCGAGGAGGAGCTGCGCCAGTGTCTGGAGAAGACCCTGCTGAGCCTTTCCGACCTGCAGCGCAGCGTGCTGCTGCTGCGCGAGCGCCAGGGCCTGGAGTTGCAGGAGATCTGTAACCTGCTGGAGGTTTCGCTCTCCAATGTCCGGGTGCTGCTGCATCGTGGGCGCCTCAAGCTGTTCGCCACCCTGGAACACTTCGAGGAGACGGGCCAATGCTGAACTGCCGCGAGCTGGTCGCCCGATCCAGCGACTACATCGATGGCCAGCTGGGCATCGTGCAGCGCCTGGGCGTGCGCCAGCACCTGCTGATCTGCCCCCATTGCCGGCGCTTCCTCGCCCAGTTGAACCTCACCCGAGCAGTGTTCAGGCAATTGTCCGAACCGGCTCCCGACGGTGATGAAAACCTGGCAGAACGGCTCGCCAGGGCACGCCACGAATCCCCCTGAAGCCGGTCATCGCGCCGTAACATGTTCGTCGTGTTGTCATATCCGGTTGCATGCCACGCTGCGACAGCTTGCCGCTTCGCTTGGCTGTAAAGCCCAGCCTAGAGCGGTTTCTCCCATATTCCCAATGGCGATGAAAAAGTTCCTCTGTCATAAAACATTTATCTAAAAGCAACTGAGCTGAAATAACCCCCCGCCAACATTCCCCCCCAGCACGAACGAGCCCAACGCTCGGGTGTTTTCCAGCACTAAAGACCAACAGGGGAATCTTCGATGATCCGTAAGCACTTCGCCGGTTTTGCCGCCAGCGCCATGGCCCTGGCCATTTCCGCCCAGGCTTTCGCTGGTACCGTCACCACCGACGGCACCGACATCGTTATCAAGACCAAGGGCGGCCTTGAAGTCGCTACCACCGACAAGTCCTTCGCCTTCAAGCTGGGCGGCCGCCTGCAAGCCGACTACGGTCGCTTCGATGGCCTGTACACCCGCAATGGCGACACCGGTGACGCTGCCTACTTCCGCCGCGCCTACCTGGAACTCTCCGGCATCGCCTACACCGACTGGGCCTACGCCGTTGCCTATGACTTCTCCGAGAACTCCGGCAACAGCAGCGGTGCTGCCAACAGCGGTAACTTCGACGAAGCCTCCATCAGCTACACCGGCTTCAACCCGATCACCATCCGCGTCGGTCGTTTCGACCCCGACTTCGGCCTGGAAAAAGCCACCAGCTCCAAGTGGGTGACCGCTCTCGAGCGTAACGCCATGAACGAAGTGATCGACTGGGCCAACACCCACCAGGACGGCCTCGGCGTTCAGGTCCAGGCGCTGATCAGCAACTACGCCTACGTTTCCACCAGCCTGACCAGCAAGGATGCCAACGACGACGAAGGCGACAGCGTCAAGCAGTTCAACGCCCGTGGCGTGTTCGCACCGATGGCCGAAGCCGGCAACGTGCTGCACTTCGGTGTGAACTTCGCCCAGCGCAAACTGGACGACGTGGCCGGTGCCGACGTTCGCTACCGCTCCCGTCTGGGCATGCGTGGCGTGGACACCAACGGTGGTAACGCTTCCGGCAACCTGGGCAACCGCGCCGTGCTGGCCGGCACCAACTCCGCCACGTCCTTCTGGGACGACGACACCGCCTTCGGCCTGGAAGCCGCTTTCGCCTCTGGCCCGTTCTCCATCCAGGGTGAGTGGATGAAGCGCGAGACCGACTCCGCTGGCGCCCAGTCCGACCTGGAAGCCGATGGCTTCTACGTCCAGGCCGCCTACACCCTGACCGGTGAAGCGCGTGGCTACAAGATGGGCAAGTTCGACGCCATCAAGCCTGCCAACAAGCAGACCGGCGCCTGGGAAATCTACTACCGCTACGACAGCATCTCGGCTGACAACGACGTTGCCGTCCTGGCTGCTGCCAACCAGACCTTCCTGCGTGATGCCGAAGACACCGAAGCCAAGGTTCACAACATCGGTGTGAACTGGTACGCCAACGAAGCGGTGAAGATCAGCGGCATGTACACCAAGGCCAAGACCGACCACTTCACCAACCGTGTGGGTGATGACAGCGGCGACGGCTTCGTGGTGCGCGCCCAGTACGTGTTCTAAGCAATACCGTTCATCCGCTCCTTCTTGAGCCCCGCTTCGGCGGGGCTTTTTTATGGGCGCGCCTTTCGCGATGTCCGGAGAGGGGACAAGGGGTCGTAGGTTGGGTAGAGGCGCGAAACCCAACGATGCGAGGTCCAGCCACGCTCCGTTGGGCCTCGCTGCGCTCGGCGCCAACCTACGGCACAGCCCTCTGGGCTCATCGCGGATGAATCCGCTCCCACGGTGGATGCGCATGTTCTTGTGGGAGCGGTTTCAACCGCGAAGGAAGATCGTCGATGAATTCTCTGCGACAGGCTTTTTTTCGCCGGCGCCGCAGGCCAGACTGGTCGCCATGCCGATCCAGACCCTTTCCCGCCTTTCCGAAGTCGACGCCGCCAGCTGGGATGCCCTGCTGAAGGACGACCAGCCCTTCCTGCGTCATGCCTTCCTTTCCACCCTGGAGGACAGCGGCAGCATCGGCGGTCGCAGCGGCTGGTGGCCGGCCCATCGCCTGTTGCGTGGCGCGGGTGGCGAGTTGCTCGCGGCGATGCCGGCCTACGTGAAGGCGCATTCCTATGGCGAGTACGTGTTCGACTGGGGCTGGGCCGATGCCTGCCAGCGCGCCGGCATCCCCTACTACCCCAAGCTGCTGGCCGCCGTGCCCTTCTCGCCGGTGGGGGGCGCGCGCCTGCTGGGCCATGACCAGGCTGCGGCGGCGCTGATCGACGAGCTGGTCCCCGAGCTGGAGGCGGCGGGGCTGTCCGGGTTGCACGTCAACTTCACCGACGCCTTCGCCGATGCCCGCCTGCAGGGCCGTGAGCACTGGCTGGAGCGCCTGGGCTGCCAGTACCACTGGCACAACCGGGGCTATCGGGACTTCCAGGACTTCCTCGACACCTTTTCCTCGCGCAAGCGCAAGCAGGTGCGCAAGGAGCGCGAGCAGGTGGCGGGGCAGGGCATCGGCTTCGAGTGGCACGAAGGGGGCGCACTGAGCGAGGCGGACTGGGACTTCGTCTACGCCTGCTACGCCAACACCTATGAGGTGCGCGGCCAGGCGCCCTACCTGACGCGGGCGTTCTTCAGCCTGCTGGCCGAACGCATGCCCCAGGCCATTCGCGTGGTGCTGGCCAGGCAAGGCGCGCGGCCGGTGGCGATGGCTTTCTCACTGGTGGATTCGGGGGCGCTCTACGGGCGCTACTGGGGTTGCCTGGCGGAGTTCGACCGCCTGCATTTCGAGACCTGTTTCTACCAGGGCATCGACATGGCCATCGCTGGCGCGCTGCCCCGCTTCGACGCCGGTGCCCAGGGCGAGCACAAGCTGATCCGGGGGTTCGAACCGGTGATCACCCGCTCCTGGCATTACCTCGTCCACCCCGGCCTGCGCGAGGCGGTGGCGGACTTCCTGGAGCAGGAGCGCCCCGCGATCCTCGGTTATGCCGAAGAAGCGCGGGGCCTGCTGCCGTATCGCAAGTCGGGGGAATGAGCCCCCGTCTGCCGGTGGCGATCAGCTGTTGCTGACGCTGCCACCCCATTCCAGGAACTTCATCTTGTGCACTTCGCCCTTGCTGTCCTCGTAGACCAGCACCACGGGCACGACGCCGGACTTGCTGGTGTTGTCGGTGCGGTAGATGACCTTCTGCACGTCCACGCTCATGCCGTAGTGGTATTCGACGGCGGTAAGGTCGGCGCCCGGCTCGCGGCTTTCGGCGGCGAATACGGCGGGGGCCAGGCTGGAGAGGACGGCGGTGACGGCGGCTGCGATTTTCATGCTGATCTTTCCTCGATGGGCGGTTGGAAAGCCTCAACTGAAACCCGGTGCGCGATGGCTTCCTGCTACGGGTTTGGGTTGCTGCTTTGTACGGGGCCTATATGACCACCGCCGCTTTCATCGCGGAAATTGATGGTTGTTGTAGTCGAGATCATCGCTATCGATAGAGAGGTTTGTCGATGCGAAACCCACAGCGAGCTGCGGTTGGGACCGACATCGGAGCCTTGTTCATCACCGCTGGTGGATGGGTGAAGCGGCATCCACCCTGCGTGTGCGCCGCCTCGGGGTCGCCCGTGACGTAGGGTGGAGGTCGCTCTTTACCTCCACCGTGCGGAGGTCGGGCCTGGGCTCGGGCTGCGATCAGTCCACCCCGACGAAGCCGCCGGTCTGGTGGTGCCAGAGGCGGGCGTAGAGGCCGCGCTGGGCGAGGAGTTCGGCGTGGCTGCCGCTTTCCACCACGCGGCCCTGGTCGAGCACCACCAGGCGGTCCATGCGGGCGATGGTGGAGAGGCGGTGGGCGATGGCGATCACCGTCTTGCCCTGCATGAGGGTCTCCAGGCTTTCCTGGATCGCCGCTTCCACTTCCGAGTCCAGTGCCGAGGTGGCTTCGTCGAGGATCAGGATCGGCGCGTCCTTGAGCAGCACGCGGGCGATGGCGATGCGCTGGCGCTGGCCGCCGGAAAGCTTGACGCCGCGCTCGCCGACATGGGCGTCGAAGCCGGTGCGGCCCTGGGCGTCGGAGAGGTAGGGGATGAACTCCGCCGCCCGGGCCTTGCGTACCGCCTCCCAGAGCTCCTCGTCAGTGGCGCCGGGCCTGCCGTAGAGCAGGTTGTCGCGGATCGAGCGGTGCAGCAGGGAGGTGTCCTGGGTGACCATGCCGATCTGCTCGCGCAGGCTTTCCTGGGTGATGTGGGCGATGTCCTGGCCATCCACCAGGATGCGCCCGCTGTCCAGGTCGTAGAGGCGCAGCAGCAGGTTGACCAGGGTGGACTTGCCGGCGCCCGAGGGGCCGACCAGGCCGATCTTCTCGCCGGGGCGGACCTCCAGGTCGAGCCCCTCGAACACCGTGCGGCCCTTGCCGTAATGGAAGCCGATGCGCTCGAAGCGCACTTCGCCGCGCGGCACCTGCAGCGGCTTGGCGTCGTCCTGATCCTGTACGGCGCGCGGCTGGGCGATGGTCTGCATGCCGTCCTGCACCTGGCCGATGTTCTCGAAGATGCCGCTGACCACCCACATGATCCAGCCGGACATGTTGTTGATGCGGATGACCAGGCTGGTGGCCAGGGCGATGGCGCCGACGGTGATGATGTCCTGGGTCCAGAGCCACAGGGCGAAGCCGGTGGTGCCGACGATCAGCACGCTGGAGAGGGTGGTGATGACCACGTCCATGCCGGTGACCATGCGGTTGGTCTGCTGCACGCGGTGCACCTGCTCGCTGAGGGCCTCGCGCGCGTACTGCTCCTCCAGGCTGGTGTGGGCGAACAGCTTGAGGGTGGTGATGTTGGTGTAGCCGTCGACGATGCGCCCCATCAGCCGCGAGCGCGAATCCGAGGCGGCCACCGAGCGCAGCTTGACCCGTGGCACGAAGTACCAGAGCGCGGCGATGTAGCCGGCGATCCACAGCAGCAGCGGGATCATCAGCCGCCAGTCGGCCTCGGCGAACAGCACCAGGGCGCTGACGGCGTAGATCAGCACGTGCCAGATGGCGTCCACCGCCTGCACGGCCGAATCACGCAGGGAGTTGCTGGTCTGCATGATGCGCTGGGCGATGCGCCCGGCGAAGTCGTTCTGGTAGAAGGCCAGGCTCTGCTTGAGCACGTAGCGGTGGTTCTGCCAGCGGATCAGGTTGGTCAGGCTGGGGTTGATGCTCTGGTGCACCAGCAGGTCGTGCAGGCCGTTGAAGATCGGCCGCAGGATCAGCGCCACCACCAGCATCCAGATGAGTTCGGTCGAGTGGTCGGCGAAGAAGGTGTCGGCCGCGCTGTGCTGGGCCAGGTCGATGATGCGGCCGAGGAAGCTGTAGAGGGCGACGTCGATCAGGGCGACGACCAGGCCCACCAGCAGGAGGATCGCGAACACCCCCCAGACCTGGCGCAGGTAATGGAGGTAGAACTGCACGACGCCACGTGGCGGCATGCTGTCGGGAGCGGGTTTGAAGGTGTCGATCAGGTGTTCGAAGCGGCGAAACATCCTTCGGGTCCTTGTCGCGGGGAGCGGCCCGCCAGGCTGGCGGGCCGCCGTGGTTCAGAGCCGCTTGGCGGAGAGGATCACCACCGGTTGCAGCGGAACGTTCTGGTGCATGCCACGGTTGCCGGTGGGCACGTTGGCGATCTGGTCGACCACCTCGAGGCCGCGCACCACCTTGCCGAACACGGCGTAGCCGAAGCCGCGGGCGCCGTGGTCCAGGGCCGGATTGTCGCGGTGGTTGATGAAGAACTGGCTGGTGGCCGAGTCGGTGGCCTGGGTGCGTGCCATGGCGATGGTGCCGCGCACGTTGTGCAGGCCGTTGTCGGCTTCGTTCTTGATCGATGCGCGGGTCTTCTTCTCGTTCATGGACGCGTCCATGCCGCCGCCCTGGATCATGAAGCCGGGGATCACGCGGTGGAACACGGTGCCGTCATAGAAGCCGGCGTCCACGTAGTCGAGGAAGTTCTTCACGGTGATCGGCGCCTTGGCGTCGTCGAGTTCCAGCTCGATCTCGCCGGCCGAGGTGTTGATCAGCACGTGGGGCTTCTCGGCGGCCATGAGGTTGGCGGTGAACAGCAGGGCGCAGGCCGCGAGGGCGATTTTCTTCAGCATTGTCATCGTTCCTTGTTGGCCTCGACTTCTTCGAGGAAGCCGAGGAGGGTGGCGTTGAAGCGTTGTGGTTGGTCCAGCGGTGTGGCGTGGCGGGAGTCTTCGATGACCACCAGGCGCGCGTCGGGCATTTCCCTGACATAGGCCTCCTTCTGCGCGACCGGGGTGTAGTCGCGGTCGGCCGTGATCACCAGCGTAGGACAGGTGATGCGGCCGAGGCGTTCCCGCACGCCCCAGCCGATGATGGCGTCGAGGGAGGCGAGGTAGGCACGCTTGTCGTTCTGCGGCCAGCGCTCTTCCACCTTGCGCCGCAGCTCGGCCTGTTCAGGGCGGGGGAACAGCAGGCGTGCCAGGGCCTTGGCGATGGTGTCCAGGCTCATCAGGCGCGAGAGGGTCCAGCGCCGGGCGATTTCCCAGTAGTCGCGCGGGGTCTTCGGCTTCACCTCGGGCCCGCTGTTGACGATGGTCAGGCTCCTGAGCAGTTCGGGGCGGTCGACGCCGAGCTGGAAGCCGATCATGCCGCCCATGCTGATGCCCACCAGGTGCACGGGTGGCAGTTGCAGGTGTTCGATCAGGGCGGCGACGTCATCGGCGAAGTCCGCGATGGCGTAGGGGCCCTCGGGCTTGTCGGAGCGGCCGTGGCCGCGCACGTCGAGGGCGATCACCCGGTAGCGGGCGGCGAGCACCGGCACCTGGTATTCCCAGTCGCGGGTGCTGGAGCCGAGGCCGTGCACCAGCAGCAGGGGCGCGCCCTGGCCGTATTCCTCGTAGTGCAGCTGGCAGCCGTCGTTGTCGAACCAGGGCATGGGCGTCTCTCCCTCAGGCGTTGGGCAGGGGGGCGGCGAAGGGCGCGTTGAGCGGCGCCGAGTCGAAGGTCTTGATCAGCTCGACGAGGATCTGCGAGGCCGGGCCGAGCGCCTTCTCCTTGTTGGCGTAGAGGAAGAAGCCGGGGTGCCGGGTGCCGCCCTGGTCCATGGGCAGCGGCTTGAGCAGGCCTTCCTTGAGTTCGCGCTCGATGATGTGGCGTGGCAGCCAGGCGAAGCCCAGGCCGTTGCTGACGAAGTTGGCGGCGGTGGCCAGGCTGCCCACCGTCCAGCGTTGCTCGGCGCCGAGCCAGCCGACATCGCGCGGCTGGGTGCGGCCGGAGTCGCGGATCACCACCTGCAGCTGGGTTTCCAGGTCCTGGAAGGTGACGTCGCGCTGCAGGCGGTGCAGCGGGTGGTCGGGGTGCGCGACGGCGACGAACTCGACGTTGCACAGCTCGGTGCCCAGGTAGCCGGGGATGTTGAGGCCGGTGATGGCGAGGTCGGCGGTGCCTTCGAGCAGCACTTCCTCGACGCCGGAAAGCACTTCCTCGCGCAGGCGCACGCGGCAGCCGCGGCTCTGCGGCATGAAGGCGGCCAGGGCGCGCAGCAGGCGCGCGGTGGGGTAGGCGGCATCCACCACCAGGCGCACCTCGGCTTCCCAGCCCTGTTCCATGTGGTGGGCGAGCTCCTCCAGCTGGCTGGCGGACTTGACCAGTTGCCGCGAGCGCCGCAGCAGCACCTCGCCGGCCTCGGTGAGCACGGCCTTGCGTCCGTCGATGCGCAGCAGCGGTACGCCCAGTTGTTCCTGCATGCGGGCCACGGTGTAGCTGACCGACGACTGCGAACGGTGGGTGGCCTCCGCCGCCTGGGCGAAGCCGCCGTGGTCGACCACCGCCTGCAGGGTCCGCCACTGATCCAGGGTTACCCGGGGCGCTTTCATGCATTGCTCCTTCTTCTTGTGTATCGGTCAGGAAACATGCGGCCGTGCCGATGACCTCGCCTGACGCTCTGTGTAAGCTGGCGGTCCCGCGCTGGAGACCTCCAATGAAAAGAACGCTCTGTGCCCTGCTGGCCTGCCTGCCCGTCGCCGCCTTCGCCTACCCCATCGAGGTGGAGAAGCAATACAACGGTAGCGAGATCACCTACACGACCGATGACATCGATCACAACATGGGTTCGATCAACGTCTACAACCTGGGCGAGGCCCGCGCCGAATGCACGGTGCGCTTCACCAACGGCCCGGAGACCCCGAAGATCCGTCGCGCGGTGATCGAGGGTGGCAAGAGCGTCTACCTCACCGCCAAGTTCAACCGCAGCATCATCCGTCTGCGCATCGGCCTCACCTGCAAGCCTGCCTAGGCGAAAACTCCTAAAAGGAAGTCAGCACAAGGCCCCAGCCTAGTGAGGGCTTCTTTATAAATCAATTTTGTCGATTGTTAGTAGCGGATTAATTCGCTTTTTTATCGAATTGTGTCTGGATAACCTGCGCTCCATCGAATCCCCACCCCTACAAATCGATGGAGCAGCAAACATGTCCAACGTCCTCGTGATCGAAAGCAGCGCCCGCCAGCAGGGTTCCATTTCCCGCGACCTGACCCAGGCGTTCCTCGCCCAGTGGAAGGCCGCCCATCCGGCTGACCGGATCACCGTCCGCGACCTGGCCGTGGAGCAGGTGCCGCACCTGGACGCCGACCTGCTCGGTGGCTGGATGAAGCCTGCCGACCAGCACAGCGAGACCGAGAAGGCCGCCTTGGAGCGCTCCAACCTGCTGACCGAGGAGCTGCTGGCCGCCGACGTGCTGGTGCTGGCCGCGCCCATGTACAACTTCGCCATCCCCAGCACCCTGAAGGCCTGGCTGGACCACGTGCTGCGTGCGGGGGTCACCTTCAAGTACACCGAGACCGGCCCCCAGGGCCTGCTCACCGGCAAGCGCGCCTATGTGCTGACCGCCCGAGGCGGCGTCTACGCCGGCGGCCCGTTCGATCACCAGGAGCCCTACCTGCGCCAGGCGCTGGGTTTCATCGGTATCCACGATGTGTCCTTCATCCATGCCGAGGGCATGAACATGGGCACCGAGTTCCAGGAAAAGGGCATCGCCCAGGCCAAGGCGCTGGTCGCCAAGGTCGCCTGAGGCTCCACCGTTTCACCCGCTCCTTTGTGCATATCCCTTGCCCGGCCCATGGCCGGGTTTTTTTATGGGCGCGCGAAAGACCCCTGCACGGTGGTGGCCCGGGCGTAGGGTGGAGGTCGCTTTTTACCTCCACCAAGCGGAGTTGAGACGAGAGCAGCAGCATGGGTTTCGCTTCGCTCGCGGAACGCCGCCCGACCCATCCTGCGGGCTGGATTGGGGAGGTTGCCGCTTTCAGGCCCATCGATGCCGGGTTGGTCCCAGCGGGCCCGCAGGCGGGTGGGTAAGCTTTCCCTGGTGGCGGCGAGCGGGTATTTTCGCCGGCTGCAATCAGAGGCCTGCCATGTCTTCGTTCATCTCTCCACGCGTTGCGGTGTGGCCATGAGGCTCTCCGGGCGCGGGGTCGCGCTGTCACTCACCGCATCGGTGCTGTTCGCCCTGATGCCCGGCTACGTGCGCGAGCTGGCACCGCTCGATGGCGTGCAGATCTTCGCCCAGCGGGTGCTCTGGTCGATTCCGGCGGTGCTGCTGCTGGTGGCGCTGATGGGGCAGTGGGCGGTGTTGCGCGAGGTGCTCGTGCGCCTGTGCCGGGAACCGCTGCTGCTGGCGGCCTTGCCGTTGGCCGCGCTGTTGATCGGGCTGCAGTGGGGCCTGTTCCTCTGGGCGCCGCTGCAGGGGCGGATGCTGGAGGTTTCCCTCGGTTATTTCCTGCTGCCGCTGGTGATGGTGCTCTGTGGGCGCCTTTTCTATAACGAGCGCTTGCGGCCGTTGCAGTTGCTGGCGGTGCTCTGTGCCATGGCCGGGGTGCTCCACGAGCTGTGGATGACCCGGGCGTTTTCCTGGCTGACCCTGGTCACCGCGCTGGGCTACCCGCCGTATTTCATGCTGCGCCGCTGGATGCGCCTGGACGCGCTGTCCGGCTTCATCCTGGAGATGGCGATGCTGGCACCGCTGGCGGCCTGGCTGATCATCGCCCACGGGCCGGAGGGCGCGTTCGTCCAGGCCCCGCAACTGTGGTGGCTGATTCCCGGGCTGGGCCTGCTGGGCACCTTGGCCTTCGCCGCGATGATGGCGTCCAGCCGGCTGCTGCCCTTGGGGCTGTTCGGCATCCTCAGCTACGTCGAGCCGGTGCTGCTGTTCGCCGTGGCGGTGGCGTTCCTGGGCGAGGCGTTCGACCCGGCGCAGTTCTGGACCTACCTGCCGATCTGGCTGGCGGTGCTGCTGATTGGCTGGGACAGCGCCCAGCTGCTGCGCAAGCAGGCGCGCCAGGAGCGGGCGAACCGGGCCCTCAGCTGAGGGCGTTGGCGGCCTGGTGCTCGGCCAGCGCGGCCAGCACCTGGTCGCGCAGCAGGGGCGCAAGCTCGGCCGGCGGGGTCGCGCCCGGGGCCAGCCAGGCCAGTTCCTCCAGCTCCGCCGCCGCCTCCACCGGGTGCGGCAGGCGGGCGACGAAGATTTCCGCATCCACCCAGGTATCGGGCTCGTTGGCGGCCGGCGCGCGGAAGCGGCCGAGCGGCTGCAGCGCGCTGGCGTCCATCTGCAGGTCGAGTTCTTCGTGCAGTTCCCGTTGCAGGGCGGCGAGGGCGGACTCGCCCGCTTCGCGCTTGCCGCCGGGCAGCATGAAGGCGCGGGTGCCGCGCTTGCGCACCAGCAGCAGGCGGTGGGAGTCGTCGAGCAGGCAGGCGGCGGAGAGGATCAGGGTGGTCATGTGACGGGGGCTTCCGGCAGCAGTTTGTAGTGCAGCTGCACCACGCCGGTGCTGAAGCTGCGTTGTTCGTGGAGTTGCAGGCGGCGCTCAAGGCCCGTGGCGAACATCTGGATGCCGGCGCCGAGCAGGTGCGGGATGACGCTGACGATCAGTTCGTCGATCAGGCCCGCCGCATAGCAGGTGCCGGCCAGCGAACCGCCGCCCACCAGCCAGACGCGCTGGCAGCCGGCCTCGGCGAGGTCGGCCAGGGCTTCGGCCGGGGTGCTATGGGCGATCCGCACCTGCGGCGCTGCCGGCTCCAGCTCCGCGCGGGTCAGCACGGTACAGGGCTTGCCGGGGTAGGGCCAGGCCCCGCCCATGGCCAGCACCGTCTCGTAGGTGCCGCGTCCCATCAGCAGGCCGTCGACACTGTCGTAGAAGGCGCCGTAGCCGTGATCGTCGCCGGACTGTTCCACCGGTTGCAGCCAGTCGACGCTGCCGTCGGGGCGGGCGATGTAGCCGTCCAGGCTGGCGGCGACGTAGTAGATCAGCGATGCACTCATGCGGGGCTCCGACGGGTAGGCTGTGCCGGCGGTGAAATCCGTCGGGGACTGAAGCGTTTGGAGTGGAGCACGGCCCCTTGGGTTCAGCAATCGCCGCAACGTCGGGAAATTACCGCGAGGCGCACAGAATTCGGGCGTTCGGGCGCGACAACCGTTAACCTATGCAGCTGTTTTTCAAGCTTTCGATCGAGGTAGCACCCGTGTTCTCCCAATTCGCCCTGCACGAACGTCTGCTCAAGGCCGTGGCCGAGCTGAAATTTGCCGAACCGACGCCCGTGCAGCAGGCGGCCATCCCCCCGGCGCTGGAAGGGCGCGACCTGCGCGTCACCGCCCAGACCGGCAGCGGCAAGACCGCGGCGTTCGTGCTGCCCCTGCTCAACCGCCTGATCGGCGAGGCCAAGCCCCGCGAGCGCATCCGCTCGCTGATCCTGCTGCCGACCCGCGAGCTGGCCCAGCAGACGCTGAGGGAAGTCGAGCGCTTCTCGCTGTTCACCTTCATCAAGTCCGGTATCGTCACCGGCGGCGAGGACTTCAAGGTCCAGGCCGCCATGCTGCGCAAGCTGCCCGACGTGCTGGTGAGCACCCCCGGGCGCCTGATCGAGCACCTCAACTCCGGCACCGTCGACCTCAAGGAAGTGGAAGTGCTGGTGCTGGACGAAGCCGACCGCATGCTCGACATGGGCTTCGCCGAGGACATGCAGCGCATCACCGCCGAGTGCGCCAACCGCAAGCAGACCCTGCTGTTCTCCGCCACCACCGGCGGCGCGGCGCTGCGCGAGGTGTCGGCCAAGGTGCTGAACGACCCGCTGCACCTGCGCCTCAATGGCGTCGAGCAGCTCAACGAGTCCACACGCCAGCAGATCATCACCGCCGACGATATCGCCCACAAGGAAGCCCTGGCGCGCTGGCTGCTGGCCAACGAGGACTACCAGAAGGCCATCGTCTTCACCAACACCCGCGCCCAGGCCGACCGTTTCTACGGCCACCTGGTGGCGGCCGGCTACAAGGCCTTCGTGCTCCACGGCGACAAGGACCAGAAGGACCGCAAGCTGGCCATCGACCGCGTGCGCGAGGGCGGCACCAAGGTGCTGGTGGCCACCGACGTGGCGGCCCGTGGCCTGGACATCCAGGGCATGGACCTGGTGATCAACTTCGACATGCCGCGCTCCGGCGACGAGTACGTGCACCGTGTCGGCCGCACCGGGCGTGCCGGTGGCGAGGGCCTGGCCATCTCGCTGATCTGCCACAACGACTGGAACCTGATGTCCAGCGTCGAGCGCTACCTCAAGCAGAGCTTCGAGCGCCGCGTGATCAAGGAGCTCAAGGGCAGCTACAGCGGCCCGAAGAAGGTCAAGGCCTCCGGCAAGGCTGCCGGCGTGAAGAAGAAAAAGACCGACAAGAAGGCGGGCGACAAGAAGGCCTCGGCCAAGCCGGCCGCCAAGCGCAAGCCTTCCGGCCCGCGCCGCGACGAGTCCAAGGTGGTCAGCGCCGACGGCCTGGCCCCGCTCAAGCGCAAGAAGCCCGCTGCCGAGTGAGTCTCGCCGGCTTCACGGTCCCGGCAGCGGCGCAAGGCCTGCTGCTGGTCTACCTGGCGATGAGCACGGTCTGCTTCATTGCCTACTGGCGCGACAAGCGCTTCGCCGTCGCCGGTGCCCAGCGCACGCCGGAGTCGCGCCTGCACCTCTACGAGCTGCTCGGCGGCTGGCCGGGCGGGTTGCTGGCGCAGCGGCTGATCCGTCACAAGAATCGCAAGCTGTCCTACCAGGTGAAGTTCTGGTCGATCGTCGCCCTGCACCTGGGCGTGCTCGGGTGGTGGCTGCTGGGGCGCTGAACCCCCGGCTGCGCCGCTGCGAGGATGGTCGGCGTCGGAAATGGTCCGCTCGTGCTTGCGGGGTTTTGCTAGGGTCGATGGGCTGGAGCGAGGCTGCTCCCCACACGCTCATCCACCGCAGGGAACCCCGACACGATGAAGCTCACCCAGACGATTCTCGCCGCCGCGCTGTGCATGGGCCTGGCCGGCACCACCCTCGCCACCGAACTCAAGCACTGGCCGGCGCCCGCCGCCAAGCAGCTCGATGCGCTGATCGCGGCCAACGCCAACAAGGGCGCCTACGCGGTGTTCGACATGGACAACACCAGCTACCGCTACGACCTGGAGGAGTCGCTGCTGCCGTTCCTCGAGGCCAAGGGCGTGCTGACCCGCGAGAAGCTCGACCCCTCGCTCAAGCTGATCCCGTTCAAGGACGTGAACGGCCACAAGGAAAGCCTCAACAGCTACTACTACCGCCTCTGCGAACTCGACGACCTGGTCTGCTACCCCTGGGTGGCCCAGGTGTTCTCCGGCTTCACGTTGCGCGAGCTGAAGGGCTACGTCGACGAGCTGCTGGCCTCCGGCAAGCCGGTCCCCGCCACCTACTACGAGGGTGACGAGGTGAAGACCATCGAGATCAACCCGCCCAGGCTGTTCACCGGCCAGCAGGAGCTGATGAACAAGCTGCGCGAGAACGGCATCGAGGTGTACATCATGACCGCCGCGCTGGAGGAGCTGGTGCGCATGGTCGCCGCCGATCCCAGGTACGGCTACAACGTGAAGCCGGAGAACGTCATCGGCGTCACCACGCTGCTCAAGGACCGCAAGACCGGCGCGCTGACCACCGCACGCAAGCAGATCGAGGAAGGCAAGTACGACGAGAAGGCCAACCTCGACCTGGAGATCACCCCCTACCTGTGGACCCCGGCGACCTGGATGGCCGGCAAGCAGGCGGCGATCCTCACCTATATCGACCAGTGGAAGAAGCCCATCCTGGTCGGCGGCGATACCCCTGACAGCGATGGCTACATGCTCTTCCACGGCACCGACGTGGAGAAGGGCGGCCTGCGCGTCTGGGTGAACCGCAAGGCCAAGTACATGGACCAGATCACCGCCATGCAGAAGAAGAACGCCGAGCAGCAGGCGAAGCTCGGCCTGCCCGTCACCGCCGACCGCAACTGGGTGGTGGTGACGCCCGAGGAAATCCAGTAACCGACCCTCCGTCACGGGGCCGCCCCCTGCGCAACCGTATCGCCAGCGGCTATGCTGCGAGCTGTAGCGCAAGGGGGTGGCATGGGCAGAGGGCTGCTGGTTGGCGTGTTGTTGCTCGGGCTTCCCTGGCTTGCCATGGGAGAGGAGTTGCGTTTTGGGTTCGGCACGCAGAAGCCGCCCTATGTCTACGAGGGCGAGGACCGCGGCCTCGAGCTGGAAATCGTCACGGCTGCCGCCAAGGCGGCCGGCTTCACCCTGCAGTACCACTACCTGCCGATGGAGCGCCTGCACCTGCTGCTGGGGCGTGGCGAGCTGGACGGCATCGCCAGCACCAGCGAGCGCAGCGGCGTCCAGGCGTTCTATTCCGACGTGTACATCCAGTACCACAACTACGCCATCGCCCTTGCCGGCAATGGTTACCGCATCGATTCCATAGCGGATCTGGGCAAGTACTCGGTCAGCGCCTTCCAGCGGGCGCGCTTCCTGCTGGGCGAGGAGTTCCAGCGCATGGCCGAGAACAACCCGCGCTACCGCGAGGAGGCCCAGCAGATCACCCGCAACCGCCTGCTCTATGCGGGGCGCATCGACGTCGCTATCGGCGACAAGCGCATCATCAACTACCTCAATCGCGAGGTGGTCTCCCAGGTGGATATCAGCCAGTCCATCATCTGGTACGACCTGTTCCCGCCCACGGACTACAAGGTCGGCTTCGTCCACGCCAACCAGCGGGACCGGTTCAACAAGGGCCTGCAGCAGATCCGCGACAGCGGCGAGTACCGCGCCATCGAGAAGAAGTACGAGCGCTATTGAACCATCCGATCACGGCTGCTTCTGCCGGGCGTCGCTCGCGTCGCCGGCCTTGTCGACTTCCTGCTTGCGCTGCTCGGTGACATCGCACTCGTCGTCGCCCTCGCGGGAGTCCGTCTTGAGCTTCTCGTGCTTCAGCGCTTCGTTGACCTGCCGGGCCTTCTTTGGGTCGCTATCGGTGGCCTGGTGCACTTCGGCTGCCAGTTGCTCGCGCTTGGCGGTGGCCTCGTCGGCACCGCACGCGGCCAGGGCGGGCAGGGGGGCGAGCAGGGCCAAGGTGGCGCTCAATGCCAGTAGACGGTTCATGGTGTCTCCTCCAGGTGCATCGCATTCACTAGGGTTGAGCGCCCGCGCGCGGCAAAGGTTCAGGCTTCAGCGCACCCGGTCGCGGCTCTGCACGGCCAGGTCCAGGGCCTTCTGCATGTCCAGCCGTGCCGAGCGGCCCACGTCCTTGTCGTTCAACTGGTAGTTGCGCTCCGACGGCAGGATGGGCGCGGTGAGGTCCTCGGCATCCATCGGCTCGAAGTCGTAGTCGCCGCCTATGGTCATGGCGCTGCGGCGTAGCAGCATGCGCACCTGCTCGGGCTGCAGGCGCGGGTTGATCGAGAGCATGGCGGCGACGATGCCGGTGACCAGCGGCGTGGCGTAGGACGTGCCGCAGTGCACCTCGCCCGTCTCGTCTGCGCGGCGGGTCGAGGCGCGGGCGCAGGCGGCGGCGGTGATGTCCACGCGCATGTCGATGTTCGAGGAGTCGCGCTTGACCACGTAGGCGGGGTCGTCGACGCCCACGTCATCGCGCTCGCTGCGCTGGTGCCCGCCGACCACCAGCAACTGGTCGGTGATGAAGGAGGAGGGCAGGCGGTATTCGTCCGTGCCGGAGAACGAGGCGCCGTTGCCGGCGGAGTTGATCACCAGCACGTCCGGGTGCTCCTTGCGCAGCCAGAGGAAGAACTCCTCCAGCAGTTCCTCGTAGCCGCTCATGGCGATGCCCGAGCGCACCAGGGAATCGACCTCGTCGCCCTCCACGTTCTTCGCCCCGACGCGGTGGATGCCCCAGCTCCAGTTGAGGACCCGCACCCCGTCTTCCACCAGGTTCACCGAGGCGGCGACATTGGCGGTGATGCCGGCGTCGGAGTTGCGTTCGACTATCACCTCGAAGCCGTTGCTGGCCTTGTCCAGCCCGCGCAGGAAACCGGTGTTGCCACCCTTGTCCCAGCGCGCGGCGAGGATGCCGGCCACGGTGGAGCCATGGTTGTCGGGCTCGTCCGCGTCGCGGGCGTAGAGGCAGGTACGCGGCTGCCCGCCCTTGCAGCCGCCGAGGTAGTCGGCGAAGTCGGGGGCGTCGAAGTCGACGTTGCGTTCGATCACGCCGATGCGCAGCGGGCGGGTGTCCACCGGCGACTGGCGGGCGGGAATGCGGCGCTGGTAGTAGTTCACCGCGTCCATGAAGCGATTGGCGGCCCACTCGTCCGAGTCCTTGCCGGGCTTCTCCGGCTCCTTGCGCACGGCCTCGGCTTCCTCGCCCTTTTCCGGAGCGGATTCCTCCACCACCACGGCATCGACGCTGGTCTCGCTGCCGATGCGCAGGATCAGCGCGTCACGCTCGGTGAGGTTCTTCACCGGCAGGCGCAACTGGTAGGTGTTCAGCGGCGGGATGGCGCCCACGACCTGGGCGCCGTACTTGCCGGCCAGGCGCTCGGCTTCCTTGCGGCCGTCGTGGCTTTCCTCGATCAGCAGGCTGATGAGGTCGACATAGGTGGTCAGCCCGTCCATGTTCTTCGCCACCTCGTCCGGGCGGGCGGGCAGCACGTGGCTGTCCCCCCGCGACAGCCACACGGGATTGCTGGCGCGCGGGCCGTCCTGCAGCCAGAGCGGCCCGCTGTCGTGATCCTGTTCGAGGCGCAGCTTCAGGCCGCCCGCGCTGCGGGTCACCGCGCCTTGTGGCAGCGGCTTGCCGTCCAGCAGCAGTTGCGGCATGGCGTCGCCCAGGCCCCTGACCTTGAGGCACCAGTCCTGCTGCTGGCGCTCGAGCAGGTCGCCGCAGCGCTGCAGGCCTTCGAGGCGCAGCGGTTCGTCGGCGCTGGCGAAGGGGCTGGCCAGGGCAAGGAGCAGGGCGATGAGCGGGTGGCGGTGCAGCGGCATCGGGCTGGCCTCCGTGGCGGTTGTCCTGCTGTTCCGACTGCCCGGCTGCGCTTTTCGTTCAGGCCGACCGTTCGCCCTTCAGGTCGAACCCGGGGCGAGCCGGGGCAGTCGGACACCATAGGACCCCTCTTCCCCACGCCTGGAGTGACGTCATGAAAAGCTACGACTGGGAACTCATCGAGCTGCTGCTGCACAAGGTGCAGGAGTCGGCCAACGTCAACTTCGCCCCGCGCGAATACGCCGCCGAACTGGCCGAGCGACGGCAGGCCGCCGGGCAGCCGGTGGGCGGCACCCTGGACCACCTGAAGATGCTCGCGGCGGACTACGAGCGCTTCCTGCTGGAGGGCGGCTACATCGACCACCGACCGGAAAGCGCGGGGGGCAACGGCGAGAACTTCGTCCTGACCGAGCGCGGCAGCCGCCTGCAGGAGCTGATCAACAGCAGCCTGCCGGCCAACCTGCAATTCCGCGAGCTGCTGGACGAGAAGGGCGAAGCGGCGCTGACGCCCGAGGTGTTCGACGAGTTGGCGGCGAGGGCGGCGCGGGCGTGATGGCTCAGGCGGCGCTGGGCGACTGAAGTCGCCCCTGCATCGCCCATGCAATGCCCCGGCAGGCACGGGGTCCACCGCTGTGTAGGGTGGGTACATCGCCGCGAAACCCGCCGTTCGGCGCATCAGGCTTAGCGGGCCCCGGGCTGTCGGGGCGTTGGGCCTTGCTGCGCTCTGCAGCCAAGCTGCACGCCCCTGCCTGCCGATCGCATCAATAGTTCGGCGGGGTTTCCGGCAGCACTTCCGGGTCGGGGATGAAGGGCATGGCCCAGGGATCGAGGTTGCGGCCCTGGTGCACGAGGTCCATCCGCGCCTGTTCCAGGACGCCCGCCAGGCGCACCGGGTTGGCGTACTGGGTGCTGCGGATGTGGCCGATGTCGAGGACCCGCTGCCCCTGCAGGTCCGTCACGGTCAGGCTGAAGCTGTCGTCCTCCTCGTGGGCCAGGGCCTTGCAGCCGTATGGCAGGAAGGCTTCGGTGGCCAGGCGCATGGCGTTGTCCAGGCTGATTGGCGTGGTCATGGCAGTCTCCCGCTGCAGTGCGTTGAGTAGGGTGGACAGCGGGATGGGGGGACGCGGTTCCGCCGGGGTGACGAACTGCAGGCGGCCGATTTGGTGAGTCGCCTGTCCTGCCTGGACAGTGCCCAGCGCCTCCCCGGATTGTTACCCTTCGATGACAAGCGCCGCGGAAGACGGCGCCCCTGTTCACGGAGCCCCGATGAAACGCCTGCTGCTCGCCTTGTCCTGCCTGATCGCCTGCGCCCCCGCTACGTTGCTGGCCTGGTCCAACCACTCCCTCGGCACCTGGCTGGCGTTGGCCGACCTCGAGGAGCTGCGTCAGGCGGAGCCTGTGCAGGTTGAGACCCTGGAGGCCTTCCTCGCCGCCGAGGGCGTGGCGCTGGAGCAGTTGCTGGATGAGCAGGAAGCCTTCGCGCGGGAGCACTTCCCCGGCTATCCGGCCCGGCCCGATGACCTGCGCTGGCTGCCCGGCTCCACGGGGGACCGTCGCCGTGCGTTCCTCATGGCGTTGCGGGTGAACCCGGAGATCCGCCTGGCCAGCTTCGTCCAGGCCCTGCCGGGCCTGCAGCTGCCGGACCACCGCTTCCTCGGCGCCGAGCAGGTGCTGGTGTTCCGCAAGCTCAACCTGTGGAACGAGTGGCGCTTCATCGCCGTCGAGCCGGGCGAGCGCCTCAACCCGCTGGCGGTGCTGGCCAGCGCGGCGGACGAGCCGGACTACGGCCACGACATCAACCTGTTCAGCGACAACCCGGGGGAGGTGGGCGCGCGCTATGGCTTCGGCACCCAGCCCTTCGGCGACGCGCGCTTCGAATACTCCTCCCAGGCGCCGTTCCATATCGGCTACTACCACGAGTCGGCGCTGATCTACCGCGCCGCGCCCTTCCTCGCCCGCACCTACCCGGAGATGCGCGTGCAGCAGTACCTGGGCCTGGCGCGCTTCGCCTTCGAGAGCGGGCACGACTACTGGGGCTATCGCTTCCTCGGCTGGGCACTGCATTACGTCCAGGACCTGACCCAGCCCTACCATTCCAAGGCCCTGCCGGGAGAGAACACCGCGACGCTGATGTGGACGGCGATCAAGGCCGCGCTCGGCCTTACCGCCGACAAGGAAGCGGCCATCGAACGTGTCGCCACCCGCCACACCGAGGTGGAGAAATACCAGGCCGACTGGCTGCGCCGCCTGCTGCGCGAGGGCAGCAACGACAGCCCGCTGCTGGCCGCCTACCGTGACCGCTCGGTGGATGGCGACTACCCGCCGTTCGACCTGGGCTACCTGCGCGATGTGGTGTCCCTCGAGGCCTATGACGCTGCCGATGGTTTCGACGAGCGTATCGGCGCCTGGCTGGCCAAGGGGCAGCCGGGGGCGGACTTCAGCCAGGGCAACCAGCTCAAGCCGCCAGCCAGCGATCCCGAGCTGGATGCGGTGCTGGTGCAGCTGATCCGGCACTTCTCCGGCCACAGCCGCAACCTGGTGCGCACCACCCTGCGCAGCCCCTGACCTAGAGGCGGATCACATGGCCTTCGTCCGCGGCCACCCGGCCGTGGAACAGGTTGCTGATCACCTCTCGGGCGGCCGCCATGCCGTTGCTCTCGACCACGCGCAGGGCCGGTGCCTGGCCCTTGCTGACCTGGCGATAGAACGCCAGCAAGCCGTCGCCGATATAGGCGCCGACCCGCTGCGGGCCCCACTCGGCGTTGCGCTTGCGGATCTGCACCGGGGCGAAGAAGAACGATGGCATCGGCCCTACCGGGCAGCCGAGCACATTGGCTTCCGGCGTCTGTGCGGAGCCGGCGAAGCAGCTATGTACCAAGGCGTTGCCGAAGTGGCGGTGGACCCGCTCGCGCAGAGCCAGGTCGCCGGAGAAATCCACGTAGAGCGTTGGCTGGGTGCCATCCAGACTTTCCAGCTGCGCGTAGTCGCAGCTCTGTGCATAGCAGCCGAGGCCATCGACGAAGGTGCGGTTGCGTGGTGAGGTCAGTGCCACCAGGCGCAGCCTCGGGTGCTGCTGGGCCAGGCAACTGGCGGTGCCGTAGGCGGTCTTGCTGGAGGCGCTGGAGAACACCACCTGGCCCGCCCCGAACAGGCCGTTGTCATCGAGGAAGTCGGCCAGCATCGCGGAGGTGAGGAACAGCGGCTTGAGCAGGATCTGCAGCGCCTCGGTTTCCGTCTTGTAGTAGCCGTCCCAACTGCAGCGGGTGTACTGGTTGTAAGCGGAGGTCAGGCTGCGCCGGTGCTCGGCGCCGTCGTAGAAACCCCGTGGGCTGACCCGTTCGGGCTGCATGCGCAGGTGGCTGGCGATGGGGTAGTAACCGTAGAAGCGTTCGCCGCGTTCGATGCCCGGCACGTTCGAGTCCACCACATCGGCGAAACCCCAGACCGGCATGTGCCCCCAGCCCTCGATGCCGGTGGGGAAGAAATTCCAGTACTGCATGGAGTCGCCGAAGGCGGCGTAGGTGATGTTATTGGTGGTGATGGCGCAGAGATCGATGCGCAGCAGCACTTCGCCCTCGCCGGCGCGCAGGTCTTCCGGGACCTGGTCGATACGGGTTTCGTCGAGGGCATCCTTGCGGGTTAGGAGGCGTGTTATGTTTTCCGGGCTGTTCATTTCAGGCTCCTTGCTTCGGTGTTGAAAGGGGTGTGGATACGCTATCAACGCCCCGCTCCAGGCGGGTTCGGATTTGGAAACCAGCACCCGTGGAACCCACCAGGCCCCGTAACAAGCCGCTCAAGCGCCCCACCCAGGCCCGTGCCCGCTTCACTGTGGAAGCCATCTACGATGCTTTCGTTCGGATATGGCGCCAGCGCGGCTGGGAGGGGCTCACCACCCGTGCGGTGGCCCTGGAGACCGGTGTCGCCGTCGGCACGCTCTACGACTATTTCCCCAACAAGGAAGCCTTGCTCTCGGGCTACGTGCGCCACCATGTGGAGCTGTTGCTGCAACGCCTGGACCGCGAGGTGGTGCTGGCCAACGGGCTCGACTGGCAGACCCGCGTCCGCCGTCTGGTGCGGCTGAGCTGCGGCCAGGCGGAGGAGCAGCACCGCCCCTTCTTCGATGCCGGCCTGTTGCTGCTGGAGGACCGCATCGCTGAGCCCAAGCACCAGCAACGGGTATTCGAGGAGCTCTCGGGCAAATGGCGCGAGGCCATAGCCGCCTGCGCCGACCTGCCACGCCAGCCCTCGGCCGAAACCGTGAATGCACTGTTCACCGCGCTCTGGGGCGGCCGTCGCTACAGCCTCACCGCCCGCTTCGACAGCGCCCAGGTCGAGGCTTGGCTGTTGCAGATGGAAGCGCTGTGCTGCATCCGTCTCGCGCATGAGGCGTAGCGCTCAGCGGGGCAATCTACGGCTTCGCGAGCAGCGCTCGCTCCTGAGGTGTCGAGGGGGTGGGTGGGCCCGGTGTCGGCCTGGAATGCGGTGTTCACCAGCGAGGCCCACGACTCACGCTTCGGCTATATCAACGTCAAGGGCGCCTGGGCGGTGACCCTCAAGGCGATGCCGGCGTTGCCCTGAGGCTCAGAACTTCTCGTTCTGGTTCAGGTAGCGCCACTGGCCCGGCTGCAGCTTGGCCATGGCCACGCCACCGATGCGGATGCGCTTCATCGATACCACCTTCAGGCCCACCGCTTCGCACATGTGGCGGATCTGCCCGGGCTGGGAGCCCTTGAGGGCGAAGCGCAGGCGGGTTTCGTTCTGCCAGCTGACCTTCATCGGCGGCAGCGGCTGGCCCTTGTAGGCGAGGCCGTGGCACAGGCGCTTGAGGCCGTTTTCGACGATCTGCCCGCTGACCTCGACAATGAATTCCTCTTCCAGCTTGTTGGCGTGGTCCAGGCGGCGGGTCACGCCCCAGTTCTGGGTGAACACCATCAGGCCGCTGGCGTCGGTCTCCAGCGGGGTGAGCAGGTTCTGGCGGACGAAGTGCTTCTTCAGCGGGCGTCGGCCTGCCTGGTCCGGGCTGAGGTTGCCCGGCACCAGCAGCTGCAGCACGGAATTGGCGCCCTGGCCGCTGCCGTAGCCGGCGGGCTTGTGCAACAGCAGGGTGACCGGTTCGACGGTGGCGGCGACGGCGTCGGGCTGCAGTTCGATCTTCTCGTCCTGCACCTTGAACTGGGGCTCCTCCACCACCTGGCCGGCGACGCTGACCCAGCCGTTCTCGATGTACAGCTCGGCCTCGCGGCGGGAGCAGGGCAACAGTTCGGCGAGACGCTTGGACAGGCGGATGGGTTCGCTCATGGGGCAGTACCTGGACGTGGGGTGCGCATTGTACCCGCTGCCGCCCCTGGGCAGCGGGACTGTGCGTCGGTTGCTGGCGGGCCCGGGGAGCAGGCCCCGCCAGGGGGCGGTCAGTGGACGCGCATCTCCAGGTCGCGAACGGGTTCGGGCAATGCGTCGCCTGCACCCTCCAGCGGCGTCTCGAGGCTGCCCTCGCCGTTCTCGGGTTGCTTGGCGAACAGGCCGATCAGCTTGGAAATCGGATGGCGCGGCGGTGCGGAGTCGGCGACCTGGCCGCCATTCTCCAGCGCTTCGACCGGCGCCGGCAGCGGCTCGGTGACCACGCGGAAGTCGGTGATCTCGATGGTGCCCTTGCCTTCGGCGAGCAGGTGGAAGGAGAAGGCCTTGCGTGCCTGGGGGTTGTCGAAGGCGAAGGCGACGGTCACCGGCTTGCCCTGCACCAGCCGCGGCATCTCGGGGATGGGCAGCGCCACGTCGCGCTCGAATTCCTTGGTCTTGAGCTGCAGGCGTGCGCCCTGGCGGTCCATGCGCAGGACCTTGATGGTGAGCTGGACCTGGGTACGGCTGTTCTTCGGCAGTTCCAGGTACTGGGCGCCGATCAGGTTGTCGGCCCAGTCGTCACGGGCCTTTTCCTTGAGGCGGATGCGCTCGCGGGTGGCGAACTGGTATTCCTGGCCGAGGGTGCCGCCCATCAGCGACTGGTCGAGCAGCGCGGCGCGCTGGCTGACCAGGCGTGCCTGCTTGCCGCTGAAGCGCCCGAGGAAGCGCGCCTCGTCGGCGATGAAGCCTTCGCTGCGGTAGCGCCGGCAGACCTGCTGGAAGTCGCACTCGGTGAAGGTCTCGTGGCCGTCGTGCTGGCGCAGCATGCCGTTGGTGTAGGACATCATCTCGCGGCCGCTCTCGTAGTCGCGGAACAGCGAGCGGCCGGAGAGGTTCTGCGGCACCTCGTAGCCGAAGTAGTCGAGGATCGAGGCGGTCAGGTCGACATGGCCGTACACGCCGCTCTTGATCGGCGGCAGCGAGGCCTGTTCCGGGGCCAGCACCAGGTTGAAGCCCCAGGCGGAGGCGAGGCGGACCTTGTCGATGCCATGGGATTCGTCCGAGGTGATGATCACCAGGGTGTCCTTGAGCACGCCCTGCTTTTCCAGGCCGGTGAGGAAGGCGTCGACGGCGTCGTCGAGGTAGGCGATGGCGGCCTTCTTGGCATCCGGGTAACGCGCCAGGTACTCCTCGGGAGCCGAGTAGGGCTGGTGGGTGCCGACGGTGAGGAGGGTGAGCATCCACGGCTTCTTCTGCTGGCGGATCTGCTTCACGTAGCCCAGCGCGCCTTCGAAGAAGGCCTTGTCGTCCATACCCCAGGGGAATTCCAGGTAGGCCTTGTTGCGGAACCAGTCACGGCCGAGGGTCTTGTCGAAGCCCATCTGCGGCATGATCTTGTCCTTGGCCATGAAGCGCAGCCCGGCGCCCTGCAGGAAGTGGGTGGCGAACCCGTGCTGGTGCAACTGGGCGGGCAGGCAGTCCTTGGCCCGCGAGGGGTTGTTGAGCAACTCCAGGCCCTTGGGCGTGCCGGAGTCGAGCTTGCTGTAGTCGCCGCAGAGCATCGAGTACAGGCCGCGGATGGTCTGGTGGCTGTGCAGGACGTAGTCCGGGGTGGTCATCGCGCGCTCGGCCCATTGGCTGAGGCGCGGCATCAGCGATTCCTGGTAGCGGCTGTTGATCGCCGCGCGATTGGCGGCGATGTAGGCGCCGGGGATGCCTTCCAGGGTGATCACCAGCACGTTGCGCGCACGGCCGGGCTCGGCCAGCAGCGAGGTGCCGGAGAGGTCGAGACGGGCGAGGCCGGCGATGTCCGGCGGGGTTTCCGGCTGATCGCCGTCGAGCCAGTCCTCCACCGCCAGCTGGCCGCTGTTGAGGGCGCCGGCCAGCAGCTTGTGCGGCAGGTTGAACTGCTGCCACTGCTCGGCTTCGCTCGGGTGCAGGTACTGGATGCCGGCGTGGGCGGCCAGCAGGGCGATGGGCAGGGCGAGCCAGGCGCGCGCCGGGCGCTGCGTGGGGCGGCGCCAGAGCAGGGCACAGGCCAGCAGCGCGATGGCGAGCGCGATCGCCAGCCAGGGGTAGGTGAGGCCGCCGCCCTGGGTCGAGTGGCCGACGAATTGCGGGTCCATCAGGTACTTGAGGTCGCTGGGCTCGGGCATGCGACCGACGGCGCCGACCAGTTCGGCGGTGCCCAGGGTGATCAGGCTGGAGGCGACCATCACCGGCAGTGCCAGCCACAGCGGGCGGCGGTAGAGCAGCGCGATCAGCAGCGAGCCGATGGCCAGGTCCGACAGGTAGCCGAAGCCGTCGCTCCAGCCCAGCCACCAGCGGCTGGCGAGCGGAATGATCAGGAACAGAACGCCAAGGGACAGAAGGTGAAGCGGTGAAGGCAGCCGGCGGCTGGAAGGGCGCACAGGAACTCCTGAGATCAGGCAGCGAGAATCCATGGGGGTGATGGACAGAAAAATGGGCGACGGTCGGTCGCGGACATGATTCTGAAACATCATTGTGCTTACGGCCAGTAGACAATCCGCCGCGAGGCGAATTCTGTGCACCAGGGTGTTTCGGTGGTGAGGCGACGGAAGGCGGGAAAAGAGTCGCGGACGGCATGCATGGCCCGGTTGGGCGGCGGCCTGTAGAATGCCGGCCTTGTTCATTGAGGTAAGCAAGATGGCTCTGATCGGGCGATTCAACTCCCTGCCGGTGGTGAAGCACACCGAATTCGGCCTGTACCTGGACGGCGACCAGGATGGCGAGATCCTCTTGCCCAAGCGCTACATCCCCAAGGACCAGGGCACCGAGATCGGCGACTGGCTCAATGTCTTCGTCTATCTGGACAGCGAGGACCGCCTGATCGCGACCACGCAGAAGCCCAAGGTGCAGGTCGGCGGTTTCGCCAGCCTCAAGGTGGTGGAGATCAACCGCATCGGCCTGTTCCTCGACTGGGGCCTGCCCAAGGATCTGCTGCTGCCGCATTCGGAAGAGAAGCGCCCGCTGCAGGTCGGCGACTATTGCGTGGTGCACGTCTACCTGGATCGCCGCACCCGCCGCATCACCGCCACCGCACGCCTGGATCGCTACCTCGACACCACGCCGGCGCGCTACAGCGTCGGCCAGGAGGTCGAGCTGCTGGTGGCCGACGAGACCGACATGGGTTTCAAGGCCATCATCAACGACCGCCACTGGGGCCTCATCCATCGCAACGAGATCTTCAAGTTCCTGCGCAGCGGCATGCGCGAGAAGGGCTTCATCCGCGAGGTGCGCGCAGACGGCAAGATCGCCCTCAGCCTGCAGCCGGTGGGCGAGAAGCTGGCCAGCGGCCTCAACGAGCAGATCCTGGAGAAGCTCCGCGAGGCGGGCGGTGCCCTGGACGTCAGCGACAAGAGCCCGCCGGAGGTGATCTCGCGGCTGTTCGGCGTCAGCAAGGGCAACTTCAAGAAGGCCATCGGCGGCCTCTACAAGCAGGGCCTGATCCGCATCCATGACGACCGGATCGAGCTGGTCGGCTGAGCCCTTCTCCTGGCGCTGCGCATTGCATTTTGCCCGGTCGAAAACCGCTCGATCGGGCAATTTGCACGGAATTCGCGTCTTGTTAAATTCTCAACCCATTGATTTATCTGGGGTTTTCGTTGTCCAAGAGCTGGCACGACGGCTGCAAAGAAACCCCTCAGGATAAAAAAGCTCATTGGGAGTGAATGATATGGGTCTCGACATCAAGAAGTTGGCCAAGGCCTTTCCGGATTATGAATTCAGCGCTCAGCTGCGCCCCGACGGCGGCTATGTGGTGGCGCTGGAGAAAGACGGCATCCGTTTCCAGCGGGTGGTCCCTGCGCTGAAGGTCGCCGAGCAACTGGAGTGGACCATCAGCACCATCAAGCGCGACATGGCGCTGGAGTTGGGTGAAGTGCCGCCGGTGGAGTCGCTGAAGAACCTGCACAAGACGCCGCTGCCGCGTTACTTCAACGCCTGATCTACCGCAGCGAAAACGGCCATCAGCCTGGGTTGATGGCCGTTTTTTTATGCCTGCGTTCACGGCATTGCAGAAGGCCGTGATGCCGGGGCGGCTCCAGTCGCCCACGGCGCGCAGCGCCGCTAGCGCACGGACGGGCTCACTCGCGAGCGGCCCTCCCGTCCCATCAGGTCTCGACGCCCTGGACCGGCGGCATCATCTGTTCGTCTTCGCCGGGCTCGCGCTTGTCGGCCTGCTGCGGCGGCTGCTCCTGCTCCTGGCCCGGTTGCGGCTTGCCGAGCCAGTCCTTGGCGGATTTCTGCGCCTCGTCCACCTGCTTGTTGACCTGCTCCACCGCTTCGCTGATGGCTTCGCGGGCGACGTTCTCGGCGGCTTGCTGGGCCTTGTCGGCGATTTTGTTGGCTGATTCTTCGGCGAGGTCGCAACCCCCCAGGGCCAGCATCAGGACGCTGCCCAGGGCGAAGGACGTGAAGCGGGAGGCGGGTTTCATCGGGGTACTACTCCGTGGTGGCCGGGCCTGTCGAGCGTGGCCCTGGGACGCGCGGCATGATCGAACAGGACGGCGCGCGGTGGAACGCCCCGGCGTGGGGAAACTGTATGCGGAGATGACAGGCCGCAGGGAAGGGGAACAGCCTCGGGCCCCCAGCGGCGACTGTATTGGGCCCGAGGCTTGAGGCCGTCGGTCAGCCGGCCTCGTACTCACTGACTGGCGAGCGGTGGGGAAGGTTCCCGAGTGCCGCCGATCAGCCGCCCTGTGGCGACCTTTCAGCGGGGGTTGGTCTTGTTCCGCTCCTGCAACTGGCGGATCTGCTGCTCCATCTGCTGCATGCGCTTGCGGTCGTAGTCGCGGTCATAGCTCTCGCGCTTTTCCCGCTCGGCTCTCTCGCGCATCTCGCTGACCCGCGCGTCGCGGCTCTGGCTGGCGCTGTCCTCGATGACGGTGACGCGCGAGCCTCGGGCCGATGAGCGGTTATCTTCGCCGCCGTCGTCGTTTCGCGGGCGTGGCTGCTCGGCGCTGCCCTGGATGTCGACCTGCGGCAGGTTCACCGGAGGCGGTGCCACGCCGGAGGGCGGTGCGGGTTCGATGATGCGCATGGACTGGCCTTCGCTGGCCGGGCAGGGCACGGCGGAGTAGCTGGTGGTGCCATCGTTGCCGACGCATTTGAAGACCTGGGCCTGTGCCAGGACCGGCAGCAGGCAGAGGCCGAGCAGGGTGGATCTCAAAGTGCATCCCTCACTTCGTTCAAAACGGCCGACAGGCTAGCAGCCGGGCCGTTCGCGCGAAAGTGCGCCCTTGTCGCTCAGGTGCCGGCGTCCGCCGTCCTGCGCCGGGCCAGGCGATCACGCACGAGCTCGGCGCCGCTGACCAGCAGCAGGCCGGCCAGCACCAGCAGCGCGCCCAGCATGAAGGGGGTGGTCAGCGGCTCGCCCAGCACCAGCACGCCGAAGCCGACACCGAACAGCGGCGTCATGAACGACAGCATCGACAGGCGCGAAGCGAGGTAGCGGCGCAGCAGCCAGAACCAGGCGACGTAGCTGAACAGCGCCACCACCACCACCTGGAAACCGAGGCTGAGCAGGGCCCGGTCGCTCAGGTGCAACTGGGTCTTGCCGGTGGCGAAGGCCACGGCGAGCAACAGCACCACGGCGCCGGCGAGCTGGTAGAAGAGGGTCTTCACCGGTGCCGCTTCGGACAGCGAGGAACCCCGGATGAGCACGGTGGTGGCGCCCCAGGCGATGGCGGCGATCACACCCATGGCGTCGCCCAGCAGCGTGGCGCCGGCGTCGTTCCCCGGGTTGCCGAGGAAGGCGAGGGCGATGCCGCCGAAGGCCACCAGCACGCCCAGCCATTGCAGGGACGACAGGCGCTCCTCCGGCAGGATCAGGTGCAGGCCGAGGGCGGCGAAGATCGGGGCGGTGTAGAGGAACACGCCGATGTGCGAGGCGGTGCTGCGCACCAGGCCTTCGGAGATGAAGAGGAATTCCAGGGCGAACAGCAGTCCCACGCCCAGGCCCGGCAGCAGCGTGCCGTCGCTGAAGGCGCCGCGGCCCTCGCGGTACAGGGTGATGATGCCGAGCACCAGGGCGGCGACACCGGAGCGGATCGCCAACTGCATGATCGCGGAGACGTCATCGTCCACCAGCTTGATCGACACCTGCTGGAACCCCCAGATCAGGCACAGCACCAGCATCAGGCTGCAGGCGAACAGATCCAGGGGCAGGCGGCGGGCTTTCATCATCGGTCTCGCAGGGCAGGGCCGCAGACTCGCGGCCAAGGCGGGCAGGATCGCGTCACGCCACCTTGCATTCAAACGATGTTTTGTCATCATGCTTTGACTTCAACTCAAAGCAGAACCCATGCGCACGCCTTCGCTCATCGCCCTGCGCGCCTTCGAGGTGGCGGCCCGCTGCCGCAATTTCACCGAGGCCGCCCAGGAGCTCTCGGTCACCCCCGGTGCGGTCAGCCGGCAGATCCGTCTGCTCGAAGAGGAGCTGGGCGTCAGCCTGTTCGACCGCACGCGCAATACCGTGACCCTCAACGACAACGGCCGGCGCCTGGCCGCCACCGTCTCCCAGGCCTTCGAGCTGCTGGCCCGTGGTGCCGATGAGCTGCGCGGCGAACGCGAAGGGCCGGTGCACATCAGCTGCGCGCCTTCCATCGCCTCCCATTGGCTGATGAAGCGGCTCAACCAGTTCTCCGCCGCCAACCCGGACATCACCCTGAGCCTGGAGGCCACCGAAGAGCTGGTGGACCTGGAGCGCGGCGAAGCCAGCCTGGCGATCCGCTTCGTCACCGCCGGCACCCGCCTGCCTTCCAGCGAGCTGCTGTTCCGCGAGGCGTTCTTCCCGGTGTGCAGCCCCGCCTACCTGGAGCAGCATCCCCTGCGCCACCCCGAGGACCTGGTGGGCGCACGGCTGATCCATGCCACCTGGAAGAGCGCCACCCGCCTGAGCATTCCCAGCTGGGGCGACTGGTTCGACAGCAACGTCGGCCCCGGGGTGGACGCTTCGGCGGGCATGCGCTTCGGGCTGATCGGCCATGCCATCCAGGGCGCGGTCGCCGGCCAGGGGTTCGCCCTGGGCTCCACCGCGCTGGCAGGCGACGACATCGCCCAGGGGCGGCTGGTGCTGCCCTTCGGGCCGGACCATCGCATCGCCACGCCCTGGGAATACCGCCTGGCCTGGAGCCGCAAGGCCGCACCCGGCGAGCGCCTGCGCCGCCTGATCGACTGGCTGGTGGCGGAAGCCCGGAGCAGTGCGGCGGGCCTCTGAGCGCGGCGTCTTCAGATCATCTTGCGCAGGCGATGCAGCCGGTGCTGGACGGCGATCGCCCAATCCGGCGGGGCGCTGCCGGTTCCCGCCATCCGCAGCATCGGGTGATGGCTGATCACCTGTTGCAGCACGGCTTCCTGGGTGGGTTTCACATCGACGAAGAACACGTGCTTGCCCTCGTGCAGGCGCTGCTCGAAGCGCTTGAACACGGCGCTGGGCGTCTGCATGCCGAGCAGGCTGCCTTCCCAGATGCTGAAGCCCAGCAGCGCGGCGGCGAGGAACAGGAAGGGGATCCAGCCGGCGCGGGTCTCGGTCCAGCCGCTGGCCCAGGCGACGCAGACCACCAGGGCCGCGAGGGCCAGGCCGATCAGGCTGCCGACCAGCCCGGAATGGACCACGTCCTTCTTCATCAGGGAAGAGACATCGTGGAGGTGGTGGCGCTCGACCTCGGCGTCACGTTCGCTGAGCACGTGGATTTGCTCGGTATCGATGCCGCTGGCTTCGAGTTCGGTCTCGACCTTTTCCAGGTCATTGAGGTCGTCGCTGATGTAGTAGTGGCGGTTCATGGCAAACCTCCGGTTTCGCGGTGGATTGGCCCCCTGGTTGGCTGACGGTCCTTGTGGCGCTGATAGTCAGTCTAATACTGCGGGCAGGAGCGGGATGCGCCGCCGCCGGGCGGTTGCGCGAGGTGAAGCGGGCGAAGGGGGGATGCAGGCGGGGAGGGGATGGCGCGGTGTCGAAGCTGCGCCCGGCGAATGAGCGGGCTCACTCGCCAGGGGGCGCGGAAGGGCGTTACTTGCCGATACGGATGTGGCGGCTCGGCGCGCCTTGGCCACTGACGCCCTTGGCGATCTTCTGGATTTCACCACCGGATTTCAGGAAGGCAGCGACCTGCTCGGCGATCGACTCGCTGGTCTCGACGGCGGGCGGGGGCTTGGGCTTGCTGCTGTGGGAGTTCTTGATACGCATGGGGGCTCCTTTTCAAGGACAGTGCCGCAGGGCTCGGCGGTGAAGAAAATACCCTGAAAAAAAAACCGGCCCGAAGGCCGGTTTCCTTGTACGGCAGTGATCAGATCACTTGTACTTCGTCGGCTTGCATGCCCTTCTGGCCTTGCACGGCGATGAAGGAGACCTTCTGGCCTTCCTTCAGGCTTTTGAAGCCGGCGCTCTGGATGGAGCGGTAGTGAACGAACAGGTCCGGGCCGTTATCGGTGGTGATGAAGCCGAAGCCTTTTTCATCGTTGAACCACTTGACGGTGCCAGTTTGACGATCAGCCATTTTGAAACTCCTTGAACAAAGTTGACACGGCGTTGGAACTTTCCAGGCCGGACTGAGCGCAAAGAGTGGATAAATCGAAGGGTTGAAACCGTGGATCGATTTACGGTGACACATGCAGCACAGTGCGCAACACCATACCCGTCCTCGCGGGGATTGCCTACAGTTTTATTCGCATCTCGCCAAAAGGCTTTCGTCGCCTGCCGTCCCGCTTCCCCTTCGCGTTGCGCTGGAACCTTGCAAAGCCGCGTGGTTGCTGGCTTCATCCGTTCCTTTCAACGGCCCTGCGGAGAGTGACCGATGATCCGAGAAATCCTCAGGATGGGTGACCCGCGCCTGCTGCGCGTCGCCCCTCCGGTGCCTGCCGAACTCTTTGGCAGCGATGAATTGCAGCGCCTGATCGCCGACATGTTCGAGACCATGGAGCACGTCGGCGGCGTCGGCCTGGCCGCACCGCAGATCGGCGTCGACCTGCAACTGGTGATCTTCGGCTTCGAGCGCAGCGAGCGGTATCCCGACGCACCGCCGGTGCCGCCCACCATTCTCCTCAACCCGGTCATCACGCCCCTGGGCGAGGCGCTGGAGGAGGGCTGGGAAGGCTGCCTCTCGGTGCCCGGCCTGCGCGGGGCGGTGAACCGCTACCGGGCGATCCGCTACCAGGGCCTGGACCCCGATGGCAGGCCGATCGACCGCAGCGTCGAGGGCTTCCATGCGCGGGTGGTGCAACACGAGTGCGATCACCTGATCGGCCGCCTGTATCCCTCGCGCATCACCGATTTCTCCAAGTTCGGCTTCACCGAGGTGCTGTTCCCGGGCCTCGACCCCGCCGCCGACGACTGAGCGCTCCCGACCTTCGTCGGGACCTCGCCGTGCGGCCGGCAACCTGCCCATCGCTCTTCTATGCTCCTGCGCGCCCATCATGCGCAAAAGGAGCCTGAGCATGACCACCACCGCCGCCGTGCTTGCCGTCGACCTGGCCAACGTCTACGACGCCCCCAAGGCCGGCAAGCTGCTCTACACCCTGGCCTGGGGCGACTACGTCGATGTGCTGGAGGTGACCGACACCCACCTGCGCATCGCCACCTACACCTACCAGGAGCGCTCCGACGGCAGCATCCTGCCGGTCGCCACCGAGGCCTGGCTGGTGCCGCCGAAGTCCGCGCGCCGCAACGGGCGTCGCTTGAAGCCGGCCGACCTGGTGATCCCGCGGGCGGACAGCCGGGTGCTCAAGGTCAACTTCGTCGACGTGCAGCAGGGCGATGGCGCGGTGATCGAGACCCCCGGCGGCAAGGTGATGCTGGTGGATGGCGGCGACAACCAGATGTTCGCGCGCTACCTGGCCGCGCGTTATCGCGGTTCCCGCGCCGACGCGCCCAAGCTGATCGATTGCATCCTGGTCACCCACGGCGATGCCGACCACTTCTCCGGCCTGACCCAGATCCAGCGCTCGGAGACCAACAACGAACTGCGCAAGCGCCTGTTCATCGAGCCTCGGCGCATCTATCACAACGGCCTGGTCAAGCGCTCGAAGACCGGGCGCAAGGAAACCGAGCTGCTCGGCCCCACCCTGGACGCCGACGGCCTCAAGCTGCTCACGCCGCTGCTGGACAGTCCCCTGCAAGTACCGGCCGAGGAGATGAACAGCGACTTCCGCGCCTGGCGCAAGGCGCTGGAGGCCTGGGAGGCACGGGCCGCGCAGCTGGGGCGCCCCGGCATCGAGTTCCGCCGCCTGTCCGAGGGCCAGCACGACGCCTTCGATTTCCTGCGTGAGGAGGACATCGACGTGCAGGTGCTCGGCCCGCTGCTCAGCGAGGCCGGCGGGGCAAGCGGCCTGCCCTTCCTCGGCAGCACGCCGTCCGGGCCGCGCGTCGGCCACGAGTCCCTCGACATCGGCGCCGAGGGTTTCGCCGGTTTTTCCGCCTCGCACACCATCAATGGCCATTCCATCGTCTTCCGCCTGCGCTACGGCGGCTTCAACTACCTGTTCTGCGGCGACCTCAACGACGAAGCCGGGCGTACCCTGGCGCGCCAGCACGATGCCGGCGAGATCGACCTGCGCGCGGAGGTTTTCAAGGTGCCGCACCACGGCTCGGCGGACTTCTCCGGCGGCTTCTTCAAGCGCGTCGAGCCCATCGTCAACATCGTCTCCAGTGGCGATGACCCGATGAACGAGTACATCCACCCCCGCGCCACCCTGATGGGCGCGCTCGGCCGCTACTCGCGGGTGGACGAGCCGCTGGTGTTCGTCACCGAGCTGGTGGCCTTCTTCCGCCTGGAGGGCTGGGCGCATCTTTCCGACAAGGAGAAGGCGGAGAAGCGTGGCGACTTCTTCGCCTTCAGCCGCAGTGCCTACGGCCTGGTCAAGACCCGCACCGACGGCAAGCGCCTGCTGGTCTACACCGACAGCGGCAAGGCCGATCTCAAGGAAGCCTATTGCTACGAACTGGACGCCGACGGCGTGCCCCAGCCGGCAGTGGTGATCAAGGTCTAGCCGTTGTCGAAGAACGACCGCGCCGCCTCGCCTGCCTTTTCAACGGCCCGCCAGAGCGCGCGGGCAGGCAGCGTCGGCCGGGCGCTGGTCGGGGCCGACAGCGCTGGGCGACGCGGGGGAAACGGCTCAGGCCGTCAGGGTGGACGGCTTGAGCTGGCGCTCGGCGGTGATTTCCGGCAGGTCCTTGCGGCGCATGTAGACGCGCAGGGGCTCGGTGACGTTTAGGCGATCGTCGATGTTCTGCTCCAGCAGCAGCTGGATCAGCTCGCGCTTGAGGGTCATGGTGCGGTCGCCGTGGGGCTGCCAGACGAATTCGCAGGCCGGCATGATGCTGTCGTTGTCCACATCCATGCCGAACGAGTCCTCGCTGAAGCGCACGATGTGCCGCCCGGTCTTGGTGTTGAAGCCGACGAAGCCGTTGAGCTGGTCGGCGGCGGCGCAGATGCCGCTGGAGGTGATGCTCATTGGGTAAACCTCGCTGTGGGGTCCGGGGACCCGGGTCAGGTCTACACGCGCAGGCGAAGCGATGGCCCGGTCTGGCGCCGGGCTCGGCGGGGGATTGTGCAACAGGTCGTCGCCCGGGGGGAGGACGGTGGATTGCCGCAGGCGCGTCGCTACGGCTCCTGTGCCGGGGCGGGCGGCGGTGGCGCGACCAGGGCGTTGACCACCGCCAGGGCCTTCTCGAATGACGGGTAGCCGCTCTTGGCCACGTCCAGGTTGGCGTAGTCGGCGCGATACAGCTCGGCCTTCAGCGGGTCCGCCTCGCTGATCAGGAAGGGCTCGGCGTAGATCTTGTAGAGCAGCGCGGTGGCGTGGGGGTGGTGCTTCGCGGCGGCCCGTTCCAGCAGGCTGAGCACTTCCTCCACCTGCGGGCCCTCGTGGATCTTCAGCACCGCCTGGTAGAAGGGCACCTCGCCGCGCTGGTCTTGCGCCTCGGCACGGCTGAGCAGGGCCGAGGCCAGCTCGAAATTGTCCGGCTCGCCGGAGGCGACCAGCATCTTCGCCTGCAGCATGTCGTTCTGGTACAGCAGGCGCTCCTCGCGGCATTGCTCGCCCGACATCGGCTCGTCGCAGGAGTGGGAGGCGCATCCGGCCAGCAGCAGCGGCAGGCCCAGCGCGAGCATCCATGCATTGGTACGTTGGTAGACCATCGATCGTCCTCGGACCCCGGAAAGTAGGTGCTTCGACCCGTGCCACGGCGCGCGGTTCGCCCGCATGCGAAAGCGCCCGGCACCGGGTGGCCGGTACCGAGCGCTGTCGAGTTGACCCCATGGATGGCGGCCGGGCTCGCCCGGGCCGTCTTCCCCCTTGCCGCTACGCCCTAGGGCAACGCCCCGTGGCTGCCCAGCAGGCCATCGCCATGCTTCTTGTCACGCTTGGCCATGCGCTTCTCATGGGCGCTCTTCAGCGGCTTCTTCTTGCTTTCCTTCTTCGCGTTCATGCCTTTGCTCATGCTGCTTCTCCGTCAGGGGTTGGGGGTGGCGCATCCATGCGATGCAACGCTCTCGATCACCCGCACCTCCTTCGGCTGCCAGAGCCGGCCATTTGCTGCTACACCCAGAAGCATAGTCGGGAAGCGGCGACCTGCAGGCCCGCGCAAAGCCTCGACTGCTTAACACTTGGGCATGGAAAACCGCGACAGCGCACGCCCGTGATCGCATCATGCGGGGTTGCGGTGACGGGCCCCCGGGCGCGGCGCCGGATGAGTTCACGCGGTGGCAGTACGGACGGGAAAGCATGGGAATGACGCCTGGCCAGGAACCCCTGGGCTATGCGGCGCAATCGGTCGCCGGACGGGTTCGCGATCACAACGAGGATGCGCTGCTGTGCAGGCCGGCGCTCGGCCTCTGGGCGGTCGCCGACGGCATGGGCGGGCACAGCTGCGGCGAAGTGGCCAGCGCCATCGCCCTGGAGACCCTGGAGCGCGAGCTGACCCGGGGCCTCGACCTGGAAGCCGCCGTGCACGCGGCCAACCTCGCGGTGCTCGAGGCTGCCGAAGGGCTCGACGACGAGCGCCGTGGCATGGGCACCACCCTGGTGGCGGTGCGCTTCCAGGGCACCGATTTCGAACTGGCCTGGGTCGGCGACAGCCGCGCCTATCGCATCGACGCCGCCGGCATCCACCAGATCAGCCGCGACCACAGCTGGGTCCAGGCGCTGGTGGACGCGGGCCAGATGACCCCCGAGCAAGCGCGCACCGACGCGCGGCGCAATGTCATCACCCAGTGCCTGGGGCGCGACGACCAGGCGCTGGAAGTCGGCCTGCTCAGTGGCAGCCTGCTCCCCGGCGAACTGCTGCTGCTGTGCAGCGACGGCCTCAGCGGCGAGCTGGACGACGAGGAGATCCATGCCCAGTGCAACAAGGCCCGGACGCTGGACGGTATGGTCGATCAGCTGATCGTACTAGCCAATAGCCATGGCGGCAGGGACAATATCTCCTGCATCGTGCTGGGCCTGCCCGCACAGGAGCAGGAACCGGCCAAGGCCCCACCCCCGCGTTCCTTCCTCAGCCGTTTGTTCAACCCCCGAAAACCACGATGAATCCGACGCGCATCGACTCCCTATGAATGACAGCTTGCTAGAAATACCCGGCTACAGCGTGCACGGCCGGCTGGGCAAGGGCGGCATGGCCGAGGTCTACCTCGCGACCCAGGAGTCGCTGCATCGCCAGGTGGCGATCAAGGTGCTGCAACGCCTCGACGACGAAGCCTTCGCCAAGCGCTTCATCAAGGAAGCGCACCTGGTCGCGTCCCTGCACCACCCCTCGATCATCACCATCCACGACATCGGCCAGCTCGCCGACGGGCGCTACTACATCGCCATGGAGTTCGTCGCCGGTGGCGACCTGGCGCAGCACCGTGGCGAGCGCTTCGAGCCGCAGCGGGCGCTGGACATCGTCCGGCAGATCGCCGCCGCGCTGGTGGTGGTGCATGACAAGGGCATGGTTCACCGCGACATCAAGCCGGCCAACATCCTCTTCCGCGAGGACGGCACCGCGGTGCTCAGCGACTTCGGCATCGCCAAGGAGCTGGAACTCGACAGCGAGCTGACCCAGTACAACGTCGCCGTCGGCAGCCCCGCCTACAGCAGCCCCGAGCAGGCCCAGTGCCAGCCGCTGGACGCGCGCAGCGACATCTACAGCCTGGGCGTCATCCTCCTGGAGATGCTCGGCGGCACCAACCCCTTCCGTGGCTCCAGCTACACCCAGACGGTGATGAACCACGTGCAGCAGGAGCCCCCGCGCCTGCACGGCGCCCTGGAGCGCTACCAGTTCCTGCTCGACCGCATGCTGGCCAAGGACCCCGACGAGCGCTTCGCCGACTGCCGCGTGCTGCTGGCGAGCCTGGCCGAACTCAACGAGGGCGAGCTCGACAACACCCGCCTGACCCCCGTCCCCAAGGCCGCCCCCCGCGACGCCAACCCCACGCGCAAGGCGAAGGCAGCACCGGCCGCCCCCGTGCAGCCGGCCCCGCGCCGTGGCATGCCGATCTGGGGCTGGGCCCTGCTGGGCGTGCTGTTGCTCGCCATGGGCGGCGGCCTCGGCTACCACCTGCTGCAACAGAAGAAGATCGACGACCTGCTGGCCCAGGCCGAACTGCGCCTGAGCGCCGGCAGCCTGGTGGAGCCGGCCGGCGACAGCGCCGAGCACTACTTCAACCAGGTGCTGGCCCTGGATGCCGGCAACGCCGCCGCCACCCAGGGCCTGGCCCGCGTGCTGCAGGCCCGGGTCGACGCCCTGGTGGCCCTGGGCGACCAGCGCCTGGCCGAAGACCGCCTGCTGCAGCCCGAGGGCGACAGCGCGGTGGCCTACTACCAGCAGGCGCTGGCCCTGCAACCCGAGAACCCGCGCGCATTCGCGGGCCTCGAACAGGTGGCGCGGCGCTTCGCCCTGCTGGCCGAGGAAGCCTACGGCCACCGTGAGTTCGCCCTGGCCCAGGAATACATCAAGGGTGGCCTTGCGGTGGCGCCGGAAGACCCGCAGCTGCTGCAGCTGCAGGCCGACCACGCCATGCGCGTGCGCAAGGCCCAGGTGGTACGCAGCCAGGCGCGGCAGCAGCAACAGACCGCCAACCCGGTCAAGCGTTTATGGAACCGCATCTTCGACTGATGCGCATCGACGGGCCAGCTGGGTGATCGGCTTGGCGTAACCAGGATCAAGGATTTCGGACATGCTCAGGATTCACTTCGCGGACAATCGCCAGGAACCGGTCTGGCTGGCGGACGAACGCTTCACCATCGGCCAGGACGCCCGCAACCACCTGGTACTCAACGAGGCCGAGGTCAGCCCCTTCCATGCGGAGATCCGCCAGGACCACGGCCTCTACTACCTCACCGACTGCGGCACCCGCAGCGGCACCTTCGTCAACGGCGAGCGCATCGGTGCGCGCTACCAGCTGCGCTCCGACGACCGCGTGCGCATCGGCACCCTGGAGCTGCTGCTGGTCGACCCGGCCAAGGTCAAGCCCAAGGCCGCGCCCACCGCGCGCTGGTTCCTGCAGGTGATCAAGGGCGAGCACGAGGGGCAGAAGTTCCACGTCACAGGCTCCATGACCTTCGGCCGTTCGGTGAAGTGCGAACTGTGCTTCAGCGACCTGGAGCTGTCCCGTCGCCATGCCGAGTTCTTCCTCAAGGACGACGTGCTGGAGATCAAGGACCTGGCCTCGGCCAACGGCGTGTTCGTCAACCAGCAGAAGGTCGGCACCGCGGTGCTGGCGCCGGGTGACCAGGTGCGCATGGCCTCGGTGACCCTGCTGGTGATCGGGCCCAAGGTGGAAGTGCGCCAGGCCGCCGACGAGGACGCCACCCAGTTCGTCCGCGTGATCGACCTGCCCAAGCCGGTCGCTGCACCACGTCCGGCCAGCCAGCCGGCGGTGGCCAATCCGCTGCGCGCCGCCGCGCCGGCACCCGAGGCGCCCGCAGTGGCCGCCTCCAGCGAGGATCGCACCGGGCGCCTGGTGCTGATCGGCGGTATCGTCCTGGCCGTGCTGGGCGTGGCGGCCGTCGTCGCGAAATTCGTCCTGTAGGCCGTTCCTGGCCGACCCGCCCGGGTCGGCCTCTTTCAATCGACGTAGTACCCGGCCACCCGCCACTGGCCGTCGGTGTCGCGCATCGGCGTCACCGTCTCCACCGCCTCGCTGTGGTGCTCGAAGTTGCTGCGGTATTCGAGGATCACGTACTCGCCGTCCGGCAGGCCCGGCAACTGGGTCGCGTACTTGGCCGACTGCAGCGTGCGTGCCCGCACCGGCCCCAGGGGCGAGCGCAGGTCCACCGCCAGGTTGGTCCAGTCGTAGCGCGTCACCGAGTGACGGAACAGGCTCGCCGCCTGCTGCCAGCTGCGCAGGTAATCCTCGCTGTCGGCGATGGCCAGCCAGGCGCTCGCGGCGGCCTTGGCCTGCTCGATCTTCTGCGCCTCCGAGGCCTGGGCGAGGGTGCAGGCCAGCAGGCCGAAGGCCAACAGGGCACTGCGTAACATCTTCATCCTTCTCTCCTTGAATGCAGGGGTTGCCGGTCTATCCGGTACGCCTGGTGCAGCAGGATACGCAGGGCCAGGCGGCTCTGCGCGTCGTTCGGCGGCAGGTCGAACCGGGGCAGCCAGGCGCGCCGCGTGCGGATATCCACCCAGCGCCGGGCGCCGCGCACCCGGATGTGGCAGAACGGCCGCTGCCCCAGGTAGAAGCTGCCGGGGCGGGGCTCGCTGATGCAGGGCCAGTTCCTGATCTCTCCCAGCAGTTGACCGAGGTCCGCCAGGGCATGTTCCGGGTTTCGCGCCATGGGTCTTCCACTCCCGCCGGTCGCCGGCTCAGAACACGTAGCGCGCCGGATTGCCAAGCAGTGACCGTGCCAGCGGCCCGGCCTGGGGCAGCTCCAGGCTGGCCGGCAGGGCCAGGGGCGGGCGCTTGTCGCTGGCGGCAAGGGGCAGGAACAGGTCCTGGGCGTGGCTGGCGTCGAGGCGGGCGAGGGCTTGCCAGTCGGCTGCCGCGAGGGTGCCGGCCAGCGCCAGCACGCCAGCTAGGGCGAGCAGCGAATCGAAGAGGCGGGTGAGTGTCATGGCGACTGTCCCTGTCGGAATGGTGGTCGCCTGTCGCGAGCGGCAGGCCGTCGGAGCTGCCCATCCTAGGCAGCCACCGGCGGCGAATATTGCCTGCTTTGTCGTGGAACTGTGAAGGTTTGTTAAGCCATCGGCGTGGCGAGGAAGGCCGGCAGCCGCTCGGCGCGTTCGGCGAAGGCCGCCAGCAATGGGTAGCCGGCCGGCTCCAGTTCGTCGCGTATCACCAGCTGGGCGAAGCCCCAGGCCACCGCCAGGCTGATGCCGTCCTGGCCGATCGCGGCGCCTTCGCCCAGGGGGCGGCGGGCCAGTTCCGCCGCAAGCTCGCTGCAGGCCGCGTGCAACTGGTAGCGCACCCGCTCCAGCCAGGGCGCGTGCTGCTTGTCCTGCGGGCGCAGCTCCTTCTCGTAGACGATCTGCACCGCCTTCTCGCACAGCGCCAGGGCCAGGCCGACCACGCGCAGGGCCTGGGCGCGCGGGGCTGGCGCTGCGGGCAGGAGGCTGCGCCCGGCGAGGGTTTCCAGGTAGTCGAGGATCAGGCTCGAATCCATCAGCGTGGTGCCATCGTCGAGCACCAGGGTGGGTGCCTTGACCACGGGGTTGATCGCCTTGAAGGCATCGAAATGACGAAACACCGAAACCGCCTCGTGCTCGAAGGGGATGTCGAGCGTTCGCAGGCTGATGGCGACCCGGCGTACATAAGGGGAATCCAGCATACCGATCAGTTTCATTAACAGGTTCCTTGGCGACGGATTGGAGGAAGCGCCTCGACCAGGTAGGCGGCTCACCAAAAAAATAGCGGCGCGCCGGTGCCGTGAATATCGATACTTTCTGCCGATTCCTGTTAGTTTTCCTTACATGAACCACATGCCTCCACTGGCCTCGCTGCGCAGCTTCGAAGCGGTCGCGCGCCTGGGCAGCATCACCCGGGCCGCCGCCGAGCTGCACGTCACCCACTCGGCCATCAGCCAGCAGATCAAGCAGCTGGAGCTGCTGCTCGGCCTGCCGCTGTTCGTCCGCGAAGGGCGCGGTCTGCGCCTGAACGAGGATGGCCGCCTCTACGCCCTGCAGATCCGCCGGGCGCTGGAGGACATCGGCGAAGCCACCCGCCTGGTGCGCGACCGCCCCGAGCGCGAGGCACTGACCATCGCGGTGATGCCGTCCTTCGGCGCCCAGTGGCTGCTGCCACGCCTGCCGCGTTTCCAGGCGCGCCACCCGCTCTACCGCATCCACCTGCAAGCCAGCCTCGGGGTGCAGGACCTGCGCCAGTCGGGGATCGACCTGGCCATCCGCATGGGCCAGGGCAACTGGGAGGGGCTGGAGCGGCGCCGGCTGTTCGACGACGAACTGCTGCTGGTGGCCTCGCCACGCCTCAATGGCGGCGACCTGCCGCAGACACCCCAGCAGGCCCTGCGCCTGCCCTTGATCCGCACCGCCGAACCCTGGCTGCGCTGGTGCCAGGCGGCCGGCGTGGACGAGCCGCCAGCGGACCTTGGCCTGTGGATAAACGACTCCAACCTGGTGCTGGAGGCCCTGCGCCTGTGCCAGGGCATCGCCCTGGAACGCCGCAGCCTGGTACAGGGCGCACTGGCACGGGGCGAGCTGGTGCAACTTACCGGCATCAGCGTGCCCTACGCCTTTCCCTATTGGCGGGTGTGGCAGCCGGGCGAGGGCGTGGGCCAGAAGCACGAGGACTTCGGGCGCTGGCTGGACGAGGAGGCGGCGCTCTACCGCGCCTCGATCGGCCAGGCGCCGTGACGCCCGGCGCGGGCCCATGAAAAAGGGAGCCCTGGGGCTCCCTTGTTTCATGCCTGGGTGGATCAGTCCGCCAGGCGCTGGTCGCGGCGCAGCTGGATCAGGTCGCCCTTGGTGCACTGCTGCGGCTGGGCGGCGGTCAGGTCGTAGCAACGCTGACCGAAGCCCATGGGCCAGTAGATGATCGCGAAGGGCGGCCAGAAGATCGACGCCACGCGAAAGCGCGCGCGCAGCTTGCCCTGCTGCACCAGCGTGCCGTGGCTGTCGGTCAGCTTGTAGGGGATGCCGCCGGCGGAGCTCCAGAAGAACGGGCGGGTGGTCACCATGCCCTGGCTGAACTGCTGGGGGCGCTCGTAGACCGAGACCTTGGTGTCTTCCGGGAGCTTGAAATAGGTGCGGGTGGAGCAACCCCCCGCCACCAGGGCCACCGCGACGATGGCGGCCGTGCGCTTGAACATCTTCACATCCATTCCTTTATCGGTACGACTTCATCCAGGGCGGCCAGGCCGCCGGGCGCGCATGGTGCCCATCTTTGGCTGATGGCGCCAGGCCATTAGTCGGTTGCGGCACCGATCGACAGGTTTTTTGTGCGCGGGTCGAGGTTGAAGCGGGGAGCCCGTCGTAGGAGCGAATTCATTCGCGATGCTTTTAATGGCGCGTGCAGAGTGGTGCATCGGGTGGGCGTAGGGTGGGCTTCAGCCCACCGCTTATCCGCGCCTAGGCCTATTGCCGTGCAAGCATCCTGCACCAATGCCGGGTTGCACCCGACCTGCAAAAGCGGAGCTCCGCCGGTCCGGTGGGAGCGGTTTCAACCGCGAAGAGCCGATCGCGAATGAATTGGCCTGTCTGCGTTAAGTGTTGCTAGAGGATTTGGAACCCGGTTGATTGCCGAGTCTTGCTGACGGTTTCTGTTTCGCCTTGCCGGGCGAGTCCCTTTTAACAATCGCCTTAAAAGGAACCAAAAGCGCTCGCCCCTGCATCCGGCCCGACTACGTCGGGTTCCCTCGCTCCATCATCGTTTCAGGGGCCCGCCGCGAAGGGCCGTCCCTGGCCCATCGCGGCTCTCGCGACATCCATGTCGCTCAACCCCTGAAACGACGATTGCGCTCGGCCTCCTGAAGGGGCTTTTTGCCGCTGCCCCAACATCGATGCTCAATACTTCACATCGATGTGCGCATCACCACCGGGTGGACGCCGTGGCTGGCGGCATTCGTAGGATGGCGTAGAGCGAAGCGAAACCCATGCGGTGGGTGTATCAGAAGTCCAGAATCGTCCTGAAAGCGCCGTTCTTGAACCTTTTCTTTGAATCCAAAGCAGCTAATGCGGACAGAGCCAATGAATTCGCTAGGTGGCACGCTTGCCTGGCGCTCTCGAGCCCACAAAAAAGCCCCGGCGCTTTCACGCCGGGGCTCCTGGGCTCGCGAGGGCTCGATCAGAAGATATTGACCGGGTACTCGACGAATACGCGGACTTCGTTGCCGTCGTCGACGTAGCTGTTGATGTTGTTGGAGGCACGCAGCATGGAGCCGCGCAGCTTCATCTTCAGGTCCTTGGCCGGGCCTTCCTGGACCACGTACTGCACCTGGTTGAAGATCTCGCGCTCCTGGCCGCGGCCGCCCTGGCCGGCGTCGATGTTGTCGCCGCGCACGTAGGCCACGCGATAGCTCAGGCCGGGTACGCCGTACTCGGCGAAGTCCAGGCCGTAGGCGACCTGCCAGGAGTTCTCGTCCTTGCCGTTGAAGTCCGACCAGTAGGAGTTGGCCAGCCAGATGGTGGTGCCGCCGTCGCCGATGTAGTCGCCGCTCTGGTAGCCGCCGTAGAGGTAGCCGATGTCACCGCTGCTGCGCTGGTGCGCCAGGGTGAAGGAGTGGCCGCCCAGGGCGTAGGTGGCCGCCAGGCTCCAGATGCGGTTGTCGCGCGCGTCGTTGGTGGCGAATTCCTTGTCCAGGCGGGTCTTGTAGCCGTTGAAGTCCAGGGTCACGGACTGGTCGTCGGCCACCGGGATGATGTAGTTCAGGTTCAGGTACTGCTTCTTCAGCACGTCCTTCACGTCGGAGGCGTAGAGCGAGGTGCTGAACTGGTCGTTGAACCTGTAGCTGCCGCCGTACACGTCGATGCGCTTCAGGCCGCCGCTGTCGCGGGCCTCGGCGCTCTTCTGGGCTTCGGCGTTGAAGCGGCCGACGTTCAGTTCCAGGCCTTCGATCTCCTTCGAGGTGATCAGGGTGCCGGTGTAGCTTTCCGGCAGCAGGCGCGAGTCGTCGTAGCTCAGTACCGGCAGGGCGGGCATCTGGTCGCCGACCTTGATCACGGTGTTGGAGATGCGGGCCTTGATGGCGGCGCCGGCGCGGGCGATATCGTCCTGGGCGTGGCCGCTGTCACCGGGCTTGAAGAAGTCGATGCCGGCGGCGCCGACGCGGCCCTTGCCGCCATCCAGGCGCAGGGCGTACAGGCCGAAGGCGTCGACGCCGAAGCCGACGGTGCCTTGGGTGAAACCGGAGCTGAAGTTGCCGATGAAGCCCTGGCCCCATTCCATGCGGTCGGACTTGCCGTGCTTGTAGTCACGGTTCATGTAGGCGTTGCGCAGCAGCACGTTCAGGCTGCTGTCCTCCACGAAGCCCTTGGATTGCGCCTGCTCGTCGGCGAAGGCGGGGGCGGAGGCAGCGATGCAGAGGGCGATCAGGCTCAGATTTTTCTTCATTGTAGGTACTGCTCGGTTTTCGAAAGGCGGCGATTCTGAACAACTCGCCCGGGCGGTTCAAGATCGCCAATGGTCAGGGTGGCGCGTGGCCGGCGACCTGTCGTCGGCCCGTCGCCCGGCGAGGGGGACAACAGGCGCGCCGCGCAGTCCATTTCTGGTCGGCCCAGGGAAGGGCGCGTTCGGCACCCGCCCAGCCACCGCAGAAGGACTTCCCCATGGCGCCCGACCGATCCACCCGCAGCGCATTTATTTTCCTGATGCTCGGCCTCGCCTCCCCGGCGGTGCTCGCCGAGGACATCCGCGTCAGCAAGACCGGCGACAGCGATGATGGCGTGTGCAACGCCGACTGCTCGCTGCGCGAGGCCATCGCCTATGCCGCCGCGCAACCCGGCAGCCATCGCATCCAGCTGGCGGAGGGGCGCTACGTCCTCGACCCCGGCGGCGCGGCCCGTGCCGGTGCCGACGACGGGCTGGTGGTCAGCGGCGAGCTGACCCTGGTGGGCGCGGGCGCCGGCAAGACCCTCCTCGACGGCGGTCGCCACGGCCGCCTGTTCAGCGTCAGCGAAGGCGCGCGCCTGCACCTTGAGCAACTGAGCCTGCGCAACGGCCGCAGCGCCACCCGTGGCGGCGCCCTGCTCAACGAGGGCGAGACCACCCTGGAGCATGTCGAACTGCGCGACAACCAGGTCTACGCCATCGACCCCGGCCCCGATCATGGCTGGGGCGGTGCCATCGCCAACTACGGCTGGCTGGACATCCGCTCCTCGCACCTGGTCGACAACCAGGCCTTCTCCGAAACCACCGACGAAGTCCGTGGCGGCGGCCTCTACAACGCCGGCCAGCTGCGTATGCGCAACTCGACGCTGGTGCACAACAACAGCTCCAACGGCGTCGACAACGGCTTTGGCGGCGGCCTCTACAACCAGGGCCTCGCCGATATCGCCCGCAGCACCCTGGTGCGCAACAGCCAGGGCGAGGGCGGGCTCGGCGCGGCCATCCTCAACACCGGTGTGCTGCGCCTGGTCAACAGCACCCTCAGCAACAACCCGACCTACTTCGGCCGTGGCGTGCTGGTCAACGGCCGGCCCCAGGGGCAGGGCGGGGAGGGCGCCCAGGCGTTGCTGGGCAACGTCACCATCGCGGGCAACGGCAACTACGGGCTGATGAACTTCGCCTCCATGGCGGTGCGCAACAGCCTGGTGGCCGGCAACCGCCATATCAACGACGACAGCGAGGTGTTCGTGCGCAACTGCCTGAACCAGGGCCGCTCCTTCGATGTGCGCGGCCTGATGCTGGGCCGCGATGGCCACGGTTGCAGCGCCGACCTGCCGCTGGACGACGCGCTCACCTTCACCCGGGTGCTCGAGCCGCTGAGCGCCGCGCCCGGCGCGCCGCCCCTGCACCCGCTGCGCGCGGGCAGCCCGGCCATCGACGCCGGGGTCGGCAGCTGCACCACCAGCGACCAGCGCAAGGTCCTGCGCCCGCAGGACGGCAACGGCGACGGTGTCGCCGGCTGCGACCTGGGCGCCTACGAGCGGGCCGCGCCCTGAGGCGCATCGGCGTCGGTGGGGATCTCCAGCCCCACCTTGACGTTGCTCATGGAGACCAGCGTCTTGAAGCGCCGCACGTTGTTGCTCTCGAAGAACAGGCGACGGGTCAGCTCGGTGTACTGCTCCATGGTGCGCACCGCCAGGATCAGCACGAAGTCCCATTCGCCGGCGGTGTAGTAGCACTGCTGCACCTGGGGGCAGCGGGCGAAGCTGCGCTTCATCGCGTCGAGCAGGTCGATGCGTTCGCTCTCCACCTCCACCTGCACCACGAGGGTCAGCGGGTGGTCCAGATGCTCCGGCTCCACCAGCGCCACCTGGCCTCGCACGATGCCCTCGTCGCGGTAGCGCTTCAGCCGCCGGTTCACCGCGGCGGCGGAAAGGTTCACCCGCTCGCCCAACTCGCTCTGGGGCAGGGTCGCATCGCGCTGGATTTCCGCGAGCAGGCGGCGGTCATAGTCATCGAGGGTCATGGTTGCAATCGCCTGGGCAGGTCGCGCGGGTATGAAATTCCGCTGGAAGCGCCAATAACGCAAAAGAACGGCAGCGGGTGGGAAATATTATTTCACCACCTCGGTTTCCCCATCCAACCCGGAGCACCCCACATGGCCGTACACCCCGAACCTCCTCTGCCCCGCCTCGATGGCGAGCGGCTCCTGGCGCAGCTCGCCGAACTGGGGGCAGTGGGGGCGGACGACAGCGGTGGGCGCACCCGCATCGCCCTCACTGACACCGACAAGGCCGGGCGCGACCTCCTGGTGAGCTGGATGCGCGAGCTGGAGCTGGAGGTGCGCATCGACCGCATCGGCAACCTTTTCGGCACCCTGCCGGGCGGTGCGGCGGGGACGCCGGTGCTGATGCTCGGCTCGCACATCGACAGCGTCGCCAATGCCGGCGCCCTGGACGGCTGCTACGGCGTGCTCGCCGGGCTGGCGGTGGTGCGGGCCTTCCGCGAGGCGGGGATCGAGCCGCTGCGGCCGATCACCGTCGCCGCCTTCACCAACGAGGAAGGCGTGCGCTACCAGCCGGACATGCTCGGCTCCCTGGTCTACGCCGGCGGCCTGCCCGTTGCGCAGGCGCTGGACATCGTCGGCAGCGACGGCAGCCGCCTGGGCGACGAGCTGCGCCGCATCGGCTACGCCGGCGACCTGGAGCCAGGGGGCATCCCCGTGCACGAGTACCTGGAGCTGCACATCGAGCAGGGCCCGGTGCTGGAGGCCGAGGACCTGCAGATCGGCGTGGTGGAGAACCTCCAGGGCATTTCCTGGCAGCAGGTCACGGTGCGCGGCCACGCCAACCACGCCGGCACCACCCCGACCCGCCTGCGCTACGACGCCGGGCTGGTGGCGGCGACCATCGTCCAGCAACTGCGGCTGATCGCCGACGAGTCGGGCACCACCCTGGCCACCGTCGGGTGCATGCGCTTCGAGCCCAACCTGATCAACGTCATCCCGCGCCTGGCCAGTTTCAGCGTCGACCTGCGCGACCCCGACGAGCAGCGCCTGCAGAGCGTGGAGCGGCGCCTGCAGGGTTACCTTGCTTCACTCGCCGAGCACCGTGGCGTGCAGATCGACAGCCAGTTCCTGGCGCGTACCCGGCCTGTGGTGTTCGACGGCGAGCTGGTGGACGCGATAGAAGGCGCCGCCCGGCGCCTGGGCCTGAGCCACCGACGCATGACCTCCGGCGCCGGCCACGACGCGCAGATGATCTCGCGCATCGCTCCGGCGGCGATGATCTTCGTGCCCAGCCGGGGCGGCATCAGCCACAACCCGCGTGAGTCCACCGACGACGACCAACTGCTGGCCGGTGCGCGCCTGCTGCTGGACCTGGTGGTGGACCGCCTCGGTGCCGCGCGCCCGGCCCAGCGTCGTCCGGCGGTCGGCGAGATGCCGGCGTTGCCGGACCCGGCCACTGCCGCGCCGCTTGAACTGCTGCTCAACCCCCACGCCGTGCACGGCGGCTACCCCACGGAGCTGCGCGCGCTGATGAACATCGCCCAGGCCGGCCAGGACCGCGCCTGGCTGGCCAGCTGGGCGGAACTGAGCCCGCGTGCGACGCCGCTCTGGAGCCTGCCCGACCTGGCGGCGCGCCTGGGCATCGGGCGGCTGTGCATCAAGGACGAATCCCTGCGCTCGCCGCTCGCCAGCTTCAAGGCCCTGGGCGCCCCCATCGCCCTGGTGCGCCTGATCCTGCGGCGCTTCCCCGCCCAGGACTTCGACGCCGCCAGCCTGCTGGCCGGTGAGCACCGCTCGCGCCTGGCCGGCTTCACCGTGGTCAGCGCCACCGACGGCAACCATGGTCGCGCCCTGGCCGCCGCCGCCCGCAGCATCGGCTGCGACTGCGTGATCGTGCTCCACGCCCAAGTCAGCGAGGAGCGCGAGCGCGCCATCGCCGCCTACGGCGCGCAGGTACGGCGCATCGCCGGCAACTATGACGACTCGGTGGAGGAGGCCGCCTCCCTGGCGCTGGCCTATGGCTGGCAGGTGGTGGCCGACACCTCCTGGGAGGGCTACGAGGAGATCCCCCGCGATGTCATGCAGGGCTACGGCATCATCGCCGAGGAGGTGATCGAGACCGCCGGCGTCGACGCCTACACCCACATCATCCTGCAGGGCGGCGTCGGCGGCCTGGCGGCGGGCATCGCCAGCTACTACTGGGAGCGCTGCGGCGCCTCGCGCCCGACCCTGCTGGTGGTGGAGCCGAGCCAGGCCGACTGCCTCTACCAGAGCGCCCTCGCGGGCGAACCGGCACGGGCCACGGGCTCGGTGGATTCGGTGATGGCCGGGCTCGCCTGCGGCGCCACCTCGCCGCTAGCCTGGCGCTTCCTCGATGGCAGCATCGACGCCTTCCTCAAGGTCGAGGACGCCGACGCAGTGGCCGCCATGGGCGTGCTCGCCGCCGGCAGCACGCGGGACATCCCGGTGATCGCCGGCGAATCCGGCGCCGCAGGCCTCGCCGGGTTGCTGCGCCTCCTGGCCGCACCCGAGCGCGCCGCCTTGCTGGGGCTGGACGCCAACGCGCGGGTGCTGCTGATCAACACCGAAGGCGCCACCGCCCCCTCGGTCTACGAGGGGCTGGTGGGCGAACCCGTCGCTTCGGTGCTGGCGCGCCAGCGGGACTGGGCGGCGGCCAACCTGGGGCGTTGAGGTGGCTGTAGTGCGTGAGGCTTGTGCGGCGCGTCATCGCGGGGCCGAGCAGGCAGCGCCCGCCAGCAGCACCCGGCCGAAGGGGGCGTCGGGGTCCAGCGGGGTGATCGCCAGCAACCTGTCGAGGCGTATTTCGCGCAGGTCGTCGAAGCGCAGGAATTCCTCCTTGCTGGCGGCGGTAAGGGTGGTCAGGGCGCGGGCTTCGAAGGGCTCCCCATCGAGCAGTTCCACCCGCAGCCGGTAGCTGCGCAGGCAGGCGATCTCAAGGTAGTCATGGAGATCGCAGTGCAGCGGTTGGTAGGCATTCATGGCGCCGCCTCGAAACCTTGCAGGGCAATGATGAAGTAGCCGTCGCGCTCGATGGCTGCGGCGACAGGCTCCGGGGCCGACTCGCTGTGGCAGTACAGGCACTGGCTCTGGGCGAGATCGGCGTCGGCCAGGCCGAGGCTGCCCAGCCAATCGCGGGCGAAGCGTTCGGCGCGCGGCTGCTCGGCCGAGTCGATTAGCACGTCGAAGTGCAGGTAGCGCCCGTCACGGGTGCGCACGTGGGTGTCGAATACCTGGATCTGCATGGTGGATTCCTCGTTGGGGAGCGGGTCGCGATGGCGAACGCGACCCGCCGGCGGGTTACTTGAGATCGGCGAGGGCCGCACCGAAATTCAGGTGCAGCACCTGGCCATCGACCACCAGGGCGGGGACCGATTTCACCCCGGCGTTTTCCGCTTCGGCAACGCGGGCCGGCACATCGCCGAGGTGGACGATCTCGACCTGCACCTTCGGGTCGAGCAGGCCGATTAGGGTGCGTTCGGCTTCGACGCAGACGGGGCAACCAGCGTGGTAATAGCGAGCTTGGGTCATGGCGTTTCTCCTTTTTGGTATCGATTCGATACCTTCAGGTGGGAGATTACAGTCAGTGAGATTTTGTCGATATAGTTTTTATTCGATACTATCAATTGAAATAATCTATCGGGAGAAACGCCTTGCTCTTCGACCTGCTGGAACGCCTTTCCAGCCTGACCCGCGTCTGGTTCCGCGAGCACCCGCTGCTGGCCGACCTGCAGCCGATCCAGTTCAGCGCCTTGCTCTACCTGGCCCGCTGCAACCGCTATTCCGACACGCCGCTGGCTGTGACCGACTACCTCGGGCTGACCAAGGGCACCGTGTCGCAGTCGCTCAAGGCCCTGGAGGCCAAGGGGCTGGTAGTCAAGCGTCCGGATCTGCAGGACCGCCGCAGCGTGCACCTGGAGCTCACGCCGTCGGCCCGCGAGCTGCTGGGCGCGGTGCTGCCGCCGGACTTCCTCGCCGCCGCCACCCTGCACATGGGCCCCGCCGCCGGGCAGCTGGAGGCGCTGCTCGGCGACCTGTTGCGCAACGTCCAGCGCAGCGTCGACGTGCCCTCGTTCGGCCTGTGCCGCACCTGCAGTTTCCACCGCACCCTGGACGGCCTGCCCTTCTGCGGGCTGACCGAGGAGCCCCTGGCCGCCGGCGACGAGGTGCTGATCTGCCGCGAGCATCGGAATCCCGCTTAGCTGCCCATCCGATCCACTCCCCAGGAACCTGGAGCGACCAGCGGGCGAAATCCATCGGAACCAAGGCCGAAAACGCCCGGTCCATCACTAGCCGCATGACGAGCCGTCGCGCGGCTGGAGCGGAAGCCGCGTCGTGTCCGCGCCCCAAGGAACCGACAGGGCAGGGCCGCCGTGCGTCCCGTGGACGCCCTGTCCTCGACACGCAGGACAGCTCATGCACAAGACGCTCATCTCTCCCCTTGCCACCGCGGTGCTCGTCGCCCTGGCAGTGGGCGGCCAGGCCGCCCATGCCGCCGATTTCGTCGTCAACCAGACCGAAGACAGCTACGACGGCGTCTGCGATGCCCACTGCTCGCTGCGCGATGCCATCTCCGCCGCCAACGCCGCGCCGGGGCCGGACCGCATCGTGCTCCAGGCGCAGACCTATCGCCTGAGCCTGCCGGCCGGCCGCGACGAGGAGGGCGACGTACTCGACGAGGACGACAACCTCAATGGCGACCTCGACATCCACGACTCCCTCGAAATCATCGGCCAGGGCCCTGCCGCGACCGTGATCAGCGGCACCCCGCAGGCCAACGACCGCCTGCTGGAGGTGTTCGACGGCGCCCGCGTGGTGCTCGAGCGCCTGCGTCTCACCGGTGGCCACAGCTCCACCTATGGCGGCGCCCTGGAGAACCATGGCGAGGTGGTATTGCGCCAGGTGGAAGTGAGCCGCAACAGCTCCACCGGTGCCTTCAGCCCCGGCAATGGCGGCGGCATCGCCAACGACGGGCGCCTGGCCGTGCACCGCTCGGTCATCGCCAACAACCGCGCCGGGGCCGGAGAGGGCTACTTCGGCCTGGGTGGTGGCATCTACAACACCGGCGAGCTGCTGTTGCGTGACAGCAGCGTGCAGGGCAACTCCGCCAGCGACGACGATGACGCCGGCTACGGCGGCGGCCTCTACAACCGCGGCACGGCCGACGTGGCGCGGACCACCTTCAGCGGCAACGGGTCCAGTTTCGGCTCGGCCATCGGCAACGACGGCACGCTCACCCTGGTCAACTCGACCCTGAGCGGCAACACCCAGTACTACCGTGCCCAGGCCACCCTGAACAACGGCCAGCCCTGGATCAGCGCCAGCCCCGAGGCGCTGCTGGTGAACGTCACCATCGCCAACAACAGCGGCGGCTACGGGTTGATCAACACAGGCTCGGTGACCCTGCGCAACAGCATCATCGCCGGCAATCTCGACGAGGGCCTGGAGACGCCGATGAACTGCGACAACCAGGGCGCCCAGGCGCAGTACAAGGCCATCGGCCTGCTGCTGGGCACCGGGCCCGGCAACTGCACCGGCGAGCTGTATGTCGAACAGACCGACGTCCTCACCAAGGTCCTCTACCCCCTGGCGGACAACAACGGCCTGACCCAGACCCACGCCCTGCGCCCGCGCAGCCCGGCGGTGGATGCCGGTATCGGCACCTGCACCGCCCATGACCAGCGCGGCTCCAAGCGCCCGCGTGACGGCGACGGCGATGGCGTGGCCCGCTGCGACCTGGGCGCCTACGAGCGGCCGAAGCCGTAGGTTGGCGCCGAGCGCAGCGAGGCCCCACGCCGCGATGCCGAGCCCTGCGACGGGGCTCGGCATTTTCGTGAGTGGACATCCACGTTCCTGGAACGTGACTTTGCCTTTGGCCCCCCTGGAAGGGTGTTCGACCAGACCTCGGAGCAGCAGCCACCGCTCACTCCAGGCGTAGGGTGTGCTGCGCGCACCGGGGCTCGCCGGAAGCACCGTGCGGCGCAGTGCACACGGCACACCCTACGGCACGAGCTCACCCTGCCAGTCCTCAGCTCGAATCGTCACAGGCAGCGACGCCGGCCTCCGCGATGGGCTCGGCCTTTTCGCGAATGAATTGGCTCCTGCAGGTCGGCGAAGCGGACTTCGGCCTCGATGAGTGAGGGGGCGGAAGGCATGGCGCGGTCTCGTGAGGGGGATCAATCGTCCCGGGTCAGCACTTCCAGCAGCTCGATCTCGAACACCAGGTTGGAGCCGGGCGGGATCCTGCCAACCTGGCGCTCGCCGTAGGCCAGGTGCGCGGGCACCCGCAGCTTGCGCTTGCCGCCGACCTTCATGCCCATCAGGCCCTGGTCCCAGCCCTTGATCACCCGGCCGGTGCCGATCACGCACTGGAAGGGGCGGCCTTTCTCGATGGAGGAGTCGAACAGGGTGCCGTCCTCCAGCCAGCCGTTGTACTGGGTGGTGATCAAGGCGCCCTTGACCACGGCCTTGCCATCGCCTTCGTGGAGGTCTTCGATCTTCAATTCTTCGCTCATGGCTGCTCGCTCGCCCTCGGGGTGCCGCGTTTTCGCACCAAGCGCGGCGCTTGGCAAGGGGTTGCCGGCCTCTTTCTCCGGGCAGGTACACCGACCATCGCCGACCTCCGTGACGAACCTCGAACGATGACTTGCCACTCAATGGTCGCGCAGCACCTTGCGCTCGCTGTCCTGGGGGTCGAAGCCGCGTTCGAGCTTGATCTTCAGCGCCAGGTCGGTGCGCGAGTCGGCGAACTTCAAGGCGTCCGCCAGGCTGATGCGGCCGGCCTCCACCAACGCGAACAGGCTCTGGTCGAAGCTGCAGGAGCCGCTTTCCAGGGCGTTCTCGATGGCGCCTTTCAGCTCATGCAGCTCGTCGCGCAGGATCAGGTCGCGCACATGGGGCGTGCCCAGCATCAGTTCGACCGCCGCCACGCGCTTGTGGTCGATGCCGGGCACCAGGCGTTGGCCGACCATGGCCAGGAGATTCTGCGACAGGTCGCCGAGCACCTGGCGCCGCGCCGCGTCGGGGAAGAAACGGGTGATGCGCTCCACCGCATGGCGGGCGCTGGTGCCGTGCAGGGTGGCCACGCACAGGTGGCCGGTTTCGGCGTAGTGCAGGGCGTGCTGCATGGTTTCGGCGTCGCGTATCTCGCCGATCATGATCACGTCCGGGGCCTCGCGCAGGACGTTGCGCAGGGCGGCGGAAAAGCTGTGGGTGTCGAGGCCTACCTCGCGCTGGTCGATGATCGAGCGACGGTGGCTGTGGAGGAACTCGATGGGGTCCTCGACGCAGAGGATGTGCCCGCTGCGCTGGGCGTTGCGGTAGTCGAGCATGGCCGCGAGGGTGGTGGACTTGCCGGAACCGGCGGCGCCGACCACCAGGATCAGCCCACGGTCCTGCAGGGCGAGTTTCTCCAGCAGCGGCGGCAGGCCGAGGCTTTCCAGGCTGGGGATCTCGGTGCGGATCAGGCGCACCACCATCGAGACCTCGCCGCGCTGCAGGTAGATGTTGGCGCGGAAGCGGCCGCTGCCCGGCAGGCTGATGGCGAGGTTCATCTCCAGCTCGCGCTCGAACTCCTCGCGCTGGACGGGCGTCATCAGCTGGTTGGCCAGCAGGCGCACCTCGCCCGGCTGCAGGGCGCGCTCACCCAGGGGGCGGGCATGGCCTTCGAGCTTGATGTGCGGGGGCGAGCCGACGCTGAAGAACATGTCCGAGCCGGCGTGCTGGTGCAGCAGCTCCAGGTAGGGGAAGACGCTGGGCGTCGTCTCGTTGGGGTCGCTCATCCTGCCTCCTTTCGTCGATGGGCAAGCCTAGCAGCGGAACCGGCCGCGCGAACATGGGGTGCGATTGCCGCAGGCGCCGGCGCCGCTTGCGGAGCGCCCCCGCTGGGCGCGGGGGCGGGTGGCGTCAGCGCAGGGTGTAGCCGTTATCGACGACCAGGTCCTGGCCGTGGATGCCACGGGCGGCGGGGGAGAGGAGGAAGAGGATGGCATCGGCGATCGCGCCGGCGTCGAGGAAGTGTCCGTCGAGCAGGCGCTGGTTCACCGTGCCGGCGACGCTGGCGAGCTGCTGGTCGTCGAGGCCGAGGGTGCCCCAGATGGGGGTTGCGGTCGGGCCGGGGGAGACGAGGTTGATACGCACGCCGTCCCCCGCCAGCTCGACCGCCAGGGTGCGCGCCTGGGCCTTGAGGGCGGACTTGCTGGCGATGTACGCGGCGAGGCCGGGAAAGGTGACGCTGGAGAGGAAGGTGCCGATGAACACCACCGAAGCCGGGCGCGACAGGTGGGGCAGCAGTGCGGCGAGGGTGTCCAGCGCACCGGCGCCATTCACCGCCCACTGGCGCTGGAAGGCGCCCGCGTCGAGACCGTCGGCGAGCTGGGCGATACCGGCGTTGGGCACCAGGCAGTCCACCGGCCCCAGCTCTGCCGCGCGGCGGGCCAGGCGCGCCAGGTCATCGGCCCGTGTGACGTCGCCCGCCAGCCAGTGCAGCCGTTGCGGGTAGCGCTCCAGCAGGTCCGGCAGGCCGCCGCCCTGGCGCGAGAAGGCGAGCACGCGAGCGCCGGCGTCGAGCAGGCGTTCGCACAGGGCAAGGCCGATGCCGGAGCTGGCGCCGGTGATCACGGCGAGGCGGTCGTTGAATTCGTGTGCAGGCATGAGGCGATTCCTTATGGGTCATTGTGATGGGGCAATGACAGGAATCAGGAAGCGTGCCAGGTAAAATATTCAGTAAAATCAACCGCTTGAAAATTATCGCTGTCGTTATGACCTGATTTGGTCGGGTCGATATGACTGCGCAGGTAGTCGAGTTGACGCGGGGGAGGGGGTGATGCGGAGGGTTGGAGCAGGGCGCCACCTTGGGTGACGCCCTCGACCGGGATCAGTCCTGGCGGCTGGTGACTTCCACCAGGTGGTAGCCGAACTGGGTCTTCACCGGGCCTTGCACGACGTTGACCGGGGCGCTGAAGACCACGGTGTCGAACTCGCGGACCATCTGGCCCGGGCCGAAGGAGCCGAGGTTGCCGCCGTCACGGCTGGACGGGCAGGTGGAGTTGTCCTTGGCGACCTGGGCGAAATCGGCGCCCCCTTCGATGGCGGCTTTCAGTTCGTTGCACTTGGCTTCGCTGGAAACCAGGATGTGGCGGGCGGTTGCGCGGGGCATGGGAGGACTCCTCTTGAAGAAAGCGCAGAGCCTACCGGAATCGACCGAGCCGTCAACGGGCGGGGGCGTGGGTGGTACGGCGCTGTGGTGCAGGTCGGGTAAACCCGGCAGGGGCGGACACCGGATGTGGCCTGGGCGTGGAAGCGGTTTCAACCGCGAAGGGTGTGGAGGGCCATCGATCGCGAATGAATTCGCTCCCACAGGGTCCACCGCCCAAGCAACACACGGAAATTTCCCAAACCTGCCGCAACCCCTTGTTCGCCTCCCACCCCCTCCCTAAGTTCGCCCGGTCGCGGTCAATCTGCGACCGGGTTTGACGACCTGAAGCTAACGGCGCGATGCCGCCTACGGTGCTTGCGGGAAACGGCGTACGTTTCCAGCGGGAACCGGCTCGCATGCAGTTTTCAGGACTGCATCATCTAATGGCGGATCGCGTGGGGAGACCACTCGTGGTCTGCCGGCTCCGTTTGCCCGGTTCGTCAACCCCACGCGATCCTCCACCCATCGAATGACGACGATGGCGGAGGCATGGAAACGCAAACGGAGAAGCACCATGCATGACGCACTCACCCCCACCTTTTTCTACCGCAATGAACGCCCCCTGCGCGGCGTGATGATCGACGACCAACCCTGGTTCTGCGCCTACGACTTCGCCCGCCTGCTGGGGCTGCACCACCCCCAGGCGCTGCACCGTCGCCTGCGTCCCTATCAGGTTCGCAAGGCTCGTTTCAGCTACGCCACGGGCAGCGAGGAGGATGTCCAGCTCGTCAGCGAAGGAGGCCTCTACAAGGCCATGCTTCGTTTCGGTCACCCCGAGCTCCGTCATCTGGAGGAATGGCTTGCCCGCGATGTGATTCCCACACTGCGCGACCAGTACGAACGCTGCCGCAAGCAGCCACGGCGGGTGATGCTGGACTGGAAGTCCCACCGGCTGGTGTTGCTGGATTGGCAAGGCGAGCTGTGGATGCAGTGGGAGAAGGTGCCGCGCTACCGGGAGCTTTGAGGGACTCGCCGCAAGGGCGTGTGAGCGGTTTAAACCGCGAAGGGCGTGGAGTCGGCGCCCTTCGCGAATGAATTCGCTCCCACAGGGGCGGCGGCGCTGCGCGCCGCTGGGCGACTGAAGTCGCCCCTACAGGTCGCCTCCAACAGGTCGCCCTGACGCATAACGGCTTTTGCCGTTGTCTCAATGCCGCCTTTCCACCACCATCGCCGCCTTGCCTTTCGAGAACCCTCCATGCCCCGCGCCTTGCCCGTGTCCCTGTTGCTGGCCCTGTTCATAACGTCTGCTTCTAACCTGGCGCTCGCCTGTGCCGAAGGCGAGACCGAGGTGTGCCTGGGCGGCTGCATCTGCGTGCCCGACCCCAATGGCGTGCTGGCGCCCTATCAGGAGCAGGCCGGCGCGGTGGCCGCGTCGGCGCTGGAGGGCTGGTTGCTGCGCTCCCGTGATTCGGCGGCGCAGCAGGGGACGTTGCCGATCCCCCCGGAAATCCGCCAGCGCCTGCTGCCCTGGTATTCGGCGGAGCTGCTCGATGCGGTGCGCTACAAGGTCGGCGACAACGACGAGATGAACGCCGCGCGCACCATGCTGCAGAACCCCGACATCAAGGCCGTGACCCTGGTGGACATCATCGTCTTCCGCACTTCGGAGGCGGCCCTGCACGATGTGGCGCTCTGGGCCCATGAACTGTTCCACGTGCAGCAGTACCGGGAATGGGGCAGCGACGGTTTCGCCCGGCGCTACAGCCGCGACTTCGATGCGGTCGAGTCGCCGGCCTATGCCCGCCAACTGGAGGTGAGCCGCGCCCTGCGGCGCGGCGAATGAGGGTGATCAGCGCTCGCGCATGGCTTCCGAGCGAGCCTTGAGCACCGGTTTGAGCAGGTAGTCGAGCACGCTCTTCTCGCCGGTGATGATATCCACCGTGGCGATCATCCCCGGGATGATCAGCAGCGGGTGGTCGTCCTTGCCCAGGTGGCTTTTGTCGGTGCGCACCTGGATCAGGTAGAAGCTGTTGCCCTTGTCGTCGGTGATGGTATCGGCGCCGATCAGCTCCAGCTTGGCCTTGAGCCCGCCGTAGATGGTGTAGTCGTAGGCGCTGAACTTGACCATCGCCTTCTGTCCCGGGTGGAGGAAGGCCACGTCCTGCGGGCGGATGCGCGCCTCGATCAGCAGGTTGTCTTCCAGCGGCACCACTTCCACCATGTCGTTGCCCGGCTGCACCACGCCGCCGATGGTGTTGACCTTCAACTGCTTGATGATGCCGTTCACCGGCGATACCACGGTGGTGCGGGTGACGCGGTCATCGATGGCCTTGCCGGTGGAGGTGATCTTCTGCAGTTCGGTGCGGGCCTCGTTGAGTTCCTTGAAGGCGTCCGACTGGAACGACAGCTTGCTCTCTTCCATCTTCCGCTCGATTTCCTTCACCGCCGCCTCGGCCCGGGGGATGGCCAGGTTGGTGCCGTTCAGCTCGCCGCGCATCTCCACCGCGCTGCGGCGCAGGCGCAGGATCTCCACTTCAGAGATGGCGCCGGTGCCCACCAGCGGCTGGGACATGTTCAGTTCCTGCTGCAGCAGCCCCAGGCTGGAGGCGTACTGTTGCGACTTGGAGCGGAACTCGGCCAGCTCCTGCTGCTTCTGGCGCAGCTGTTCCTGGAGGATGTGCTGCTCACTGTCCAGGCGCTGCAGGCGCTTGCTGTAAAGCGCCATCTCGTCCTCGGCCAGTTGCGGCGAGACCTTGGCGATGTCCTCCGACACCTTGAAGGGGCGGTCCTCCGCCTCGGCGGAGAGCCGCTGCACCCGAGCCATAAGCGCCAGGCGATCAGCCTCGGTCTCGCCCTTGTTGGAGAGGAAGCGGGTGTCGTCCAGGCGCAGCAGCACGTCGCCCTTGCTTACCACCTGGCCTTCGCGGACGAAGATCTCGGAGACGATGCCGCCCTCCAGGTTCTGGATCACCTGGATCTTGCTGGAGGGGATGGCCTTGCCTTCACCGGTGGTGACTTCCTCCAGCACGGCGAACTTGGCCCAGACCAGGGCGACGATAAGCAGCGTGCAGGCAACCCACACGGTGACGCGCGTGCCGGTGGGGGAGTCCTCCAGCGCTGCGCCGTCCACCTCGGGCATGAACTCGGTATCGGGCTTGCTGCCCATGCCACCGAAGTAGTCGCGGATCGATCGGGTGTTTTCCATGATCTGCTCCTAGACGGCCGCCGGGCCGACGCGGCCCTTGCGCAAGGCTTCGATCACCGCGTCCTTCGGGCCGTCGGCGACGATGTGGCCGCCATCGAGCACCACCAGGCGATCCACCAGGCTGAGCATGGAGGCGCGGTGGGTGATGAGCAGCACGGTCTTGCCCTGGGCCCAGCCGTGCAGGCGGTTGCGCAGGATGTCCTCACTGGTGTTGTCCATCGCACTGGTGGGTTCGTCCAGCAGGAGGATGGGCGGGTCGAGCAGCAGGGCGCGGGCCAGCAGCACCGCCTGGCGCTGGCCGCCGGAGAGCAGCTGGCCGCGCTCACCCACCGGGCGGTCGAAGCCCTGCGGGTGCTGGCGGGCCAGCTCGGTGACGCCGGTCAGTTCGGCCACCTCCAGCATCCGTGCGTCGTTCACGTAGCGCGCGCCCAGGGTGAGGTTGTCGCGCAGGCTGCCGGCGATCAGCGGCATGTCGTGGGTGACGAAGCCGATCTGGTGGCGCAGGTCGGCGACGTCCAACTGGCGCAGGTCGATGCCGTCCAGCAGCAGTTGGCCTTCGTCGGGGCTGTAGAAGTTCATCACCAGGCGCGCGAGGGTGCTCTTGCCCGAGCCGCTTCGGCCGATGATGCCGACCCGTTCGCCGGCATTCAGGCGCAGGCTAACGTTGGCCAGTGCGGGGGCGGCCTGGTCGGGGTAGCGGAAGCTCACGCCGCGCACATCGATGGCGCCCTTGATGTGGGTGCGCTCCAGTGGCTGCTGCTTGTTCTCCCGTTCCTGTGGCAGGCCCATGAGCGAGTCGGTGCTCTTCATGGTCAGTTGCGCCTGCTGGTAGCGGGTGATCAGCCCGGCGATCTGCCCGAGCGGCGCCAGCACACGGCTGTTGAGCATGTAGCTGGCCACCAGGGCGCCGACGCTGAGGTTGCCGGCGATGATGCTGTAGACCCCGGCGATGATCATCGCCAGGCCGGCGAATTGTTGCAGGAACATGGTGCCGTTGGTCACCAGCGCGGAAAGGAAGCGCGCGTGGCTGTCGAGGCGGGTGAGGGCGCCGTGGGTGCGTTCCCAGCGGTGCTGGCGCTCGCTCTCGGCGCTGCAGGCCTTGAGCGTCTCGAGGCCCGAGAGGGTCTCGATCAGCAGGGCCTGGCGTTCCGCCCCCAGGGCCAGGCTGCGCTGCACGGTGTCGCGCAGGCGGGTCTGGATGATCCAGGCGAAGATCGCGGTGAGGGGGAAGGCAAGGATGGGGATCACAACCAGCCAGCCGCCGAGCAGGCCGATCACCAGCAGCATGAGGATGGAGAAGGGCAGGTCGATCAGGCTGGTCAGGGTCACCGCGGTGAGGAATTCCCGCAGGCCCTGGAAGTCGTGGATGCTCTGGGCGAAGCCGCCGATGGTGGTCGGCCGCGCCTTCATCGACATGCCGGTGATGCGTTCGAACAGCGTGGCCGAGAGCACCACGTCGGTCTTCTTCCCGGCGGTGTCCAGCAGGTGCGCGCGCAGCACGCGCAGCAGCAGATCGAAACCAGTGCCGATGAGCAGGCCGATGGTCAGCACCCACAGGGTCGAGGTGGCCTGGTTGGGCACCACGCGATCGTAGGTCTGCATCACGAACAAAGGCACCAGCATGCCCAGCAGGTTGATCAGCAGGCTGGCCAGCACCGCATCGGTATAGAGCCAGCGCGACAGCCGCAAGGTGTCGCGGAACCAGGACTTGACCCGTGGCACGAGCGGCGCGCGGGTTTCCTCCAGTTCATGGCGGGGGCGGGCGAACAGGGCTTCGCCGCTGTAGGCAGCGTCCAGAAGATCCCGGTCGATCCATTGCTGGCCGCCGTCGGATTCGCAGGGCAGGATCAGCGCGCGGCCGTCCTTGCCCCATTGGTGGAGCACCGCGCTGCGGCCATCCTTCAACAGCAGCAGCACCGGCAGGTTGAGCGGAGAGATAGCCCCCAGGTCACGGCGCAGCAGCCGCCCCTGCAGGCCGACCCGTGCAGCTGCACGGGCCAGCAGGTCGGGTGTCAGCCGCTGGTTCGCCAGCGGCAGGCCGGCGGTGAGGCTGCCCCGGCTGGCGGGGCAGTCGTGTAGCCTGCAGAGGATCAGCAGGCCGTCCAGCAGCGGGTCGTCGTGACTCTGCCGGGGGTCGACGGCGGCACCCGCCCTTTCCATGGTGGTCATCTACTGCTACTCCGGAACCTCGATCACTTCATTTCCGGCAGACGGGCTTCGCTCTTCACTTCAGAAGCGGCGATGGCCTCAGCCGGGACTACGACGTTCTGCCGGCGCAGCAGATCGCCCATGGCGGAGATCACGCGGAACATGGCGAACTCTTCGGTGTAGCGCACCTCGACATAGCGCCGGTTGGCGGTGAAGAGTTCGTTGTCACTGTCCAGAAGGTCGAGCAGGGTGCGCTGTCCGAGGCCGAACTGTTGCTGGTAAGCCTCGCGCACGCGCTGGGTGTAGTCGGCGTAGTCACGCGCCTTGGGGGTCTGCAGGCGGGCGTTTTCCATGGCGTTCCAGGCCAGCGCAAGGTTCTCGTTGAGCACGCGCAGGGCGTTGTTGCGGATGTCCATCGACTGGTTGATCGAGTGCGCGGCCGCCTGCAGGCGGGCCTTGTCACGCATGCCGTTGAACAGGTTGTAGTTCATCACCACGGCGGCCCGCCAGGTGTTGTAGTGGCCTTCATCACCTTGCACGTTGTCATCGGCGGTGGTCGCCAGCTCGGCGTCGAAGCGCGGGTAGAACGGCGACTTGGCCGACTCGTACTGCTTCTCTGCCGCCTGCACGTCGGCCTGGGCCGATTTCAGGAAGGGGTTGTTGTCCATCATGGTCTGGCGGGCGGCGAGCAGGTCCGCCGGCATTTCGCCGCGAATGGTCGCGGGCGCTTCCAGCTCGTCGGCGGGACGGCCGACGGCACTGAGGAAGTTGGCTTCGGCGTCGGCCAGGTTCACTTCCTCGGTGTAGAGGTTGTTCTCGGCCAGGGCCAGGCGCGCAGCGGACTGGTCGGAGTCGGCCATGCTGCCGACGCCGCGCTGGCTGCGCAGGTTGATCTGGTCGCCCACGCGCTGGTGCGACTGCAGGTTGTTGCGGGCCAGGGCCACCATCTCGCGACGCTTGAGCACTTCGAGGTACACCTCGACGGTGCGCAGCGCCAGGCTTTCCGAGGTGCCCAGGGTGTAGTAGGCGCGGGAGTTGACCACCGCTTCGGTACGGCCCACCTCGTTGGGGGTGTTGAAGCCGTCGAAGAGCATCTGCCGCAGGCGCAGCTCGGCGTTGCGGTAGTTCAGTGTCTCGGTGTTGTGATCGCCCAGCGCGCGCGTGCTCGGGCTGTCGGTGTTTTCACGGCCCACACCGGCTATCAGGTCGACGGTCGGTAGATAGCCGCCCTTGGCGATTTTCTTCTCTTCGTCGGCGACGAGCCGAGCATTGGACGCAGCACGGATTTCCGGGTGGTTATCGAGAGTGCTCTGGATAGCCTCGGTGAGGTTCATGGCCTGGACCTGAGCGCTGGCGAGTGCCAACAGCATGCTGCTCCAGAGGGGGGTCATTGCTCGCATGAGGGGGTGTCTCCTTGTTCGATGCTCTTTTACGGATCGCCATTTTTTTGGCGAAATCGCCTGTTCAACCGTTTCAGGCTTGTAACATCAGAGCTAAGAACATCTTTTGGAGAAGCTAAGAAATTTTTCTCACATGATTTATGCCGAAAAAATCTTATGCACTCCTCACAATCGGGCACATCTTCTTTTCCTGTCAGCCGCGATTAATCAGGCCTTCAGGCCATTCAGCGCGAGCGGCTAGGGCGGTCAAACAAGGTTCAGAGCCCAAGGGGCGGGGATGTTCTGATGGAGTAGTACGACACGGAGAATGAGTGACGATTTTTTGTCGCGAATTTTTTGACCTGATTAATGTCGTTCCATTCCGCTTCAGTTTTTCCTTCTTCCAAACCTCCGGTGCAGGCCTGTCTTGACCCTTTTTGCGATAGGTGTCGGCGGTGGTCGGCAGTTGTGGTGGAGGAAGGATTCATGGCTACGGTAATCGGTGTCGTCAGTCGGGTTGTAGGCGAGGTGTTCGCGGTAGCAAGCGATGGAACGCGTCGGCCCCTGGTTGAAGGCGACAGGCTTTTTGCCGGCGAGCAACTGCTCACCGGTTCCGAAGGTGCAGTCTCGGTGGCCCTGGCCAACGGCGGCGAACTGACACTGGGTCGCGAAAGCAGTCTCAACCTGACCACCCAGTTGCTGGCCACCAGCAACGGCGACACGCCGGTCGTCGACCCCACTGCCGACGCCCAGCAACAGCAACCGCCGAGCCAGCAGGACCTGACCGACGTCCAGCAACTGCAGGCCGCGATCGAGGCCGGCGCGGACCCGACCCAGACCGGTGAGGCCACGGCTGCTGGCCCTGGCGCTGGCGGTGCCGGCGGGGCAGGCGGCGCGGGTGGCGGCCACTCCTTCGTGCTGCTCTCGGAAACCGGCGGAGCGCTGGACCCGACCATCGGCTTCCCCACCGGTCCGATCACGGCCGGCCCGCTGTTCCCTGAAGCTGAAATCCTCGCGCCCGTCGACTTCAGCCCCGAGCTGACCGTGGTCTTCCTGGACCGAGAAGGCAGTGTGGTCACCGGCCCCGGCGTGGTGGACGAAGAAGCGCTGGACGGCGGCGAAAGCGGTGGCGGCCAGCCGGGCAGCAACCCCGGCAGCGACGCCGAGACCACCTCGGGCACCCTGATCATCAATTCCCCCGACGGCATCGGCCGCATCGAGGTGCTGGACGCGAGCGGCAACTGGATCAACGTCGCTGGCGGCGGCACCGTTCAGGGCACCTATGGGGTGCTGGTGTTCGACGCCGCAGGCAACTGGACCTACACCCTTACCGACAACAGCCTCGACCATAGCGACCCCAATGCCACCGGGGCCGACGACCAACTGTTCGATAACTTCAGCGTGCGCGTCTTCGACCTCGACGGCGATGTGTCGCCCACCGTGCCGCTGACCATCGCCATCAACGACGACGGCCCCAGCGCCGGTCTGGATTTCTCGCGCGAAGGCGGCGAAGTGGTCATCGACGAGAGCGCCGGCCTGCAGCCGGGCAGCAATGACGTCAGCGGCCCGCTGGCCGTGTTCGATGGCGTTGCCAATCCCTCGTCCGACATGCGCGCCTATGCCCAGGGCACCGCTCCTGCGGTCGTGGCGACCTATGAATTCGGCGCCGACGAAGGCGGCGCCACCGCCGTCTATTCCCTGGCGCTGAGCGAAGGCGAGGGCGGTGATGGCGAAGGCGAGCAGGGCCCGCAGGCACAAGCGGTCGGCCTCACCACCACCGCAGGCAGCCCCATCACCCTGAGCGTCGAGAATGGCCTGGTGGTCGGTCGCGATGCCGACGGCAACGCCGCGTTCGCCATTGCCATCGACCCGGACACCGGCGTCATCAGCGTCGCCCAGTACCAGTCCCTGCATCACCCCGACGGCAGCGATGCCAACGACAGCATCGACCTCAGCGGCCTGATCCGCGCGGTGCTGACCGTCACCGACGGCGACGGCGACAAGGCCGTTGCCAGTGCCGACATCGGCCAACTGATCCGCTTCGTCGACGACGGCCCGACCGCCAGCATCCAGGCCAACGAAGGCGTGCGGGTCAGCCATGACGAGAGCGCCGGCCTGCAGAACGGCACCGCCACGCCCACCCCGGGCGGGGATGCCAATGACAACGACACCAGTTCCGCGTCGGTGGTGAGCCTGTTCGCGGGCGTCGCCAACACCGGCACCGATCTTTCCAGCACCGGCTACGCCTCCAGCGACGGCGCGGTGGTGGATATCTCCGGCAGCAGCACGGGCGAGGACAACGAAGGCGCCACCACCGTGCTCAGCCTGTCGATCGTCGACGGTGACGGCAGCGATTCCGGCCTCACCACCACCGATGGCCATTCCATCGTGCTCAGCCTCGAGGGCGGGCTGGTGGTCGGTCGTATCGTCGGCGGCAGCCTCGACGGCCAGGCGGCATTCGCCGTGGCCATCGGCCAGGATGGCAGCGTCAGCGTGGCCCAGTACGTTTCGCTCAATCACCCCGACACCGGTAGCGCCGATGACGCCGTGACCCTGGCCGGCAAGGTCCGCGCCGTGGTCACCGTGACCGATGGCGACGGCGACGTGGACACCGCCCAGGTGGGCATCGGCGGTGCCATCCGCTTCGAGGACGACGGCCCCACCGCCGTCATCGAACGACTCGAAGGCGTGCGCGTCACCCACGACGAGAGCGCCGGCCTGCAGAACGGCACCGAGACCCCGACGCCCCAGGGCGACGCACTCGATGACGACACCAGCAACCCGGATGTGATCGCCCTATTCGCCGGCGTGGCCAACGTCGGCACCGATCTTTCGGGCTACGCCACCAGCGCCGGCCCCGTGGTCAGCACCGCCGGCACCCGCACCGGCGAGGACGACGAAGGCGCCACCACGGTGCTGAGCCTGGCGATCAACGGCGGCGACGGCACCGATTCGGGCCTCACCACCACCGATGGCCAGAGCATCCGCCTCTATATGGAGAACGGCCTGATCGTCGGCCGCGTGGACGGCGGCGACCAGGGCCCCGGCGCGGCGGTGTTCGCCGTGGCCATCGGCCAGGACGGCAGCATTAGCGTTGCCCAGTACATGTCGCTGAACCACCCCGATACCGGCAGCCGCGATGAGGGCGTCGACCTCGGCGGCCTGGTCCGCGCCGTGGTCACCGTCACCGACGGGGACGGCGATGTCGACGTCGCCACGGTCAACATCGGTGGGGCCATCCGCTTCGAGGACGACGCCCCCACCGCCAGCATCCAGGTGGTCGAAGGCGCTCGCGTCACCCACGACGAGACCCCCGGCCTGCAGAACGGCACCGCCACCCCGACCCCGGGCAACGACGCCAACGACAACGACACCAACAGCCCGAGCGTCATCGCGCTGTTCAGCAGCGTGGCCAATGCCGGCACCGCGCTGGCGGCCGGCTACGCCACCAGCAACGGGCCGGTGGTCGATGCCTCCGGCAGTACCACCGGCGAGGACCAGGAGGGCGCGACCACCGTGCTCAGCCTGGAAGTGCAGGACGCCGACTCGGGGCTCACCACCCTGGACGGCTCGTCCATCGTGCTCAGCGTGGAGAACGGCCTGGTGGTCGGCCGCGTGGATGGCGGCACCTACAACGGCCAGGCGGCCTTCGCCGTGGCCATCGGCCAGGACGGCAGCATCAGCATCGCCCAGTACATCCCGCTGCAGCACCCGGATACCGCCAACCATGACGATGCGCTGAACCTCTCCGGCAAGATCCGCGCGGTGGTCACCGTCACCGACGGGGATGGCGACGTGTCGGTGGATTCCGTCGGCATCGGCGGCGTGGTGCGCTTCGAGGACGACGGCCCCAGCGCCACCCAGGTGACCGCCACCAGTACCCTGGACGACGAGGGCCTGTCCGGCGGCATCAATGGTGGGCCTGGCGATGTCTCCGGCGCCCACACCAGCACCAGCGGCAGCCTCGGCTACGACGCCGGTGCCGATGGCCTGAAATCCATCGAGCTCACCGGGCCCAGCACCCTGGGCAGCGAGAGCGTCACCTCGACCTGGGACGCCTCGACCAACACCCTGACCATCAGCAGCGCCCGTGGCGACCTGATGACCGTGGTGCTGACCGACCTGGCCAGTGGCGCCTACACCGTCAACCTGCTCAAGCCGCTGATGCACACCGTCGACGGCACCGAGGACAACATCACCCTCAACGTCGGCTACAAGGTCACCGATGGCGATGGCGACACCGCCGACGGCTCCCTGGCGGTCACCATCAACGACGACACCCCGACCCTGCAGGTCGGCGCCCTGGACCTGAACTCCTCGGTGACCTTCGTCGGCACCGACGCCGGCTACAGCAACAGCTACGGCTACTACATCAAGGGCGACGACGGCACCCCGGTCAGCGGCAAGGTGATCTGGGCCAACGTCCACGACCAGAGCAACGGCGACACCTTCGACCTGGGCAACCTGGACCCGGCCAGCACCGGCTTCTTCATCATCCCCAACGGCGGTGCCAACGGCGGCCTGGCCAACGGTGCCGACATCACCTTCCAGCTGGTGGGCGGCAAGTGGCAGGCCTTCGTCGGCAGCACCCCGCTGACCGGCGCCGACGGTGCCAACGTGCTGTTCAGCGACGCCTCGCTGAACCCCGGCGGCTCGCACCTGCAGGACACCGGCAACGCCGGCAACCAGAACTGGGAAGACAAGACCGCCACCTCCGACTACGACTACAACGACGTCAGCACCAGCGTCACCTGGGGCTCGACCCTGCAACTGCAGGTGGACGAGACCAACCTCGGGCAGGGCGCCAGCGCCACCGCCGACTTCAGCGGCCTGTTCAACGTGCAGCCCGGTGCCGACGGCCTGGGCAGCCTGGACTACGGCCTGGAAGTCACCAACCCGGCCTCCGGGCTGGTGGACACCGAGACCGGCGATGACGTGGTGCTGTTCCTGGAGAACGGCCAGGTCGTGGGCCGCGTCGGTGACGCCAGCGGCGAGGTCGTCTTCACCCTGACCGTGGGCGCGGACGGCAAGGTCACCCTCGAACAGCTGCGTGCCATCGAACACCCGACGTCCGATCCGGACGAAGCGGCCTTCCTCGGCTCCGGCCACGTCAAGCTCAACCTGACGGTGACCGACGGCGACGGCGATAGCGTCAGCGGTGGCCTGGACATCGGCAAGGTCATCAGCTTCCGCGACGATGCCCCGAGCATCAGCGCCGGCGAGATCGCCAGCGCCGCGCTGGAGGTGGACGAGACCAACCTGCTGGTGGACAAGACCCTCGACTACAGCACCGCCTTCACCCACAGCTATGGCGCGGATGGCGCCGGCAGCATCAGCTACGCGCTGGCCGTCAGTGCCGCAGGTGCCGACAGCGGTCTTAAGGACACCGCCAGCGGCCAGAGCATCAAGCTGTACCTGGAAGGTGGCGAGGTGGTCGGCCGTGTCGGCGACCAGAGCGGGGCGATCTCCTTCAAGGTCACGGTGGACGCCGATGGCAAGGTCACCCTCGACCAGAAACTGGCCATCGTGCACTCGCCCGATTCCGGGCCTGACCAGGCCACCGGCCTCTCCGCCGCCGACCTGGTGAAACTGGTGGCGACCATCACCGACAAGGACGGTGACTCCAGCAGCGCCAGCCTCAACCTGGGCAACGCCATCAGCTTCCGTGACGACGCCCCGAACATCGACCCCGGCCAGGCCGCCAATGGCAGCCTGGAGGTGGACGAAAGCTTCCTGGCGACCGACGTCACCCGTGACTTCAGCGGCGCGTTCACCCACAGCTTCGGCAGTGACGGCGCGGGCACCATCACCTACGCGCTGGCCATCAGCGCCGAGGGTGCCGACAGCGGCCTGAAGGACACCGCCAGCGGCCAGAGCATCAAGCTGTACCTGGAAGGGGGCGAAGTGGTCGGCCGTGTCGGCGACCAGAGCGGGGCGATCTCCTTCAAGGTCACGGTGGATGCCGACGGCAAGGTCACCCTCGACCAGAAACTGGCCATCGTGCACTCGCCCGATTCCGGGCCTGACCAGTCCACGGGGCTCTCCGCCGCCGACCTGGTGAAACTGGTCGCGACCATCACCGACCGCGACGGCGACCCGGACAGCGCCACCCTCAACCTGGGCAACGCCATCAGCTTCAAGGATGACGCCCCCAGCATCCGCGCCACGGCCATTCCCGCGGACAGCCTGCAGGTGGATGAAACCAACCTGCTCGGCAACGCCACCACCGACTTCAGTGGCGCGTTCATCAAGGCCTATGGTGCCGATGGCGCCGGCAGCACCACCTATGCCCTGGACGTGAAGTCCCCGGGTGTCGACAGCGGCCTGAAGGACACCGCCACCGGCAGCGACATCAAGCTGTACCTGGAGAACGGCGAAGTGGTCGGCCGCGTGGGCGACCAGAATGGCGCGATCTCCTTCAAGCTCGCCGTGGACGCCGACGGCAAGGTCTCCCTCGACCAGGTGCGTGCCATCGTCCATTCGCCGAACACCGGCCCGGACCAGGAAAGCAGCCTGGGTGCGGCCGACCTGGTGAAACTGGTGGCGACCATCACCGACAAGGACGGTGATGCCAGCAGCGCCACCCTCAATCTGGGCAACGCCATCAGCTTCAAGGACGACGCCCCGACCATCAGTGCCGGCCAGGCCCAGGTGGGCAGCCTGCAGGTGGACGAGACCAACCTCGCGCTCAACGCCACCACCAACTACAGCGGCGCCTTCACCGGCAACTACGGCGCCGATGGCGCCGGCAGCATCGGCTACAGCCTGGAGGTCAAGTCCCCGGGCGCCGACAGCGGCCTGAAGGACACCGCCAGCGGCAGCGACATCAAGCTCTACCTGGAAGGGGGCGAAGTGGTGGGCCGTGTCGGCACCTCCACCGGTGCCATCGCTTTCAAGGTCACGGTGGATGCTTCCGGCAACGTCACCCTCGACCAGGTGCGTGCCATCGTGCACTCGCCCGACACCGGGCCCGACCAGGCCACGGGCCTGTCCGCCGCGGACCTGGTGAAACTGGTGGCGACCATCACCGACAAGGACGGCGATGCCAGCAGTGCCAGCCTCAACCTGGGTAATGCCATCAGCTTCAGGGACGATGCGCCGACCATCAGCGCCGGCCAGGTCGAATCCGGCAGCCTGCAGGTGGATGAAACCACCCTCGCCACCGATGCCACCCGCGACTTCAGCGGAGCCTTCACCGGCAGCTACGGCAACGATGGCGCCGGCACCACCACCTATGCGCTGGAGGTCAAGGCCGCAGGTGCCGACAGTGGCCTGAAGGACTCCGCCACCGGCAGCGACATCAAGCTGTACCTGGAGGGCAACGCCGTGGTCGGCCGGGTCGGCGACCAGAGCGGTGCGATCTCCTTCAAGGTCACGGTGGATGCCGACGGCAAGGTCACCCTGGACCAGAAACTGGCCGTCCTGCACAACCCCAATAGCGGGCCGGACCAGGCCACCGGCCTGTCTTCGGCCGATCTGGTGAGACTGACGGCGACCCTCACCGACAAGGACGGCGACTCCAGCAATGCCAGCCTGAACCTGGGCAACGCCATCAGCTTCCGCGACGACGCGCCCACCGCCGGCAACACCACTGCCACCGCCGTGCTCGACGACGAGGGCCTGTCCGGTGGCATCAACGGTGGTCCCGGCGATGCGGCCGGGGCCAGCACCAGCACCAGCGGCACGCTGAACTACAACGCCGGCAACGACGGTCTGAAGTCCATCGAACTGACCGGGCCCGCCAGCCTGGGCAGCGAGAGCGTGACTTCGACCTGGAACGCTTCGACCAACACCCTGACCATCAGCAGCGCCCGTGGCGACCTGATGACCGTGGTGCTGACCGACCTGGCCAGCGGCGCCTACACCGTCAATCTGCTCAAGCCGCTGATGCACCCGACCGCCGGCACCGAGGACAACATCACCCTCAACGTCGGCTACAAGGTGACCGACAAGGATGATGACTCGGCTACCGGCAGCCTGGCCGTGACCATCAACGACGACACCCCGACCATCCAGGTCGGCGCCCTGGACCTGAACTCCTCGGTGACCTTCGTCGGTACCTCGGCCGGCTACAGCAACAGCTATGGCTACTACATCAAGGGCGACGACGGAACCCCGGTCAGCGGCAAGGTGATCTGGGCCAACGTGCACAACCAGAGCGCCGGCGACAGCGCCGACATCAGTAGCCTGGATCCGGCACACACCGGCTTCTTCATCATCCCCGACGGTGGCGCCAACGGCGGCCTGGCCAACGGTGCCGACATCACCTTCCAGCTGGTGGGCGGCAAATGGCAGGCCTTCGTCGGCAGCACCCCGCTGACCGGCGCCGACGGTGCCAACGTGCTGTTCAGCGACGCCTCGCTGAACCCCGGCGGCTCGCACCTGCAGGACACCGGCAGCGCCGGCAACCAGAACTGGGAGGACAAGACCGCTACTTCCGACTACGACTACAACGATGTCAGCACCACCGTCACCTGGGGGGCCACCCAGCAACTGCAGGTGGACGAGTCGAACCTGATGCAGAACGCCACCGCCGACTTCAGTGGCCTGTTCAACGTCCAGCCGGGTGCCGACGGGCTGCAGAGCCTGGATTACAAGCTGACCGTGCAGAACGCCAATTCCGGCCTGGTGGATACCGCCAGCGGGCAGAACGTAGTGCTCAGCGTCAACGGCGCGGGCGTGGTCGAGGGCCGTACCGCCACCGGCGGCGACCTGGTGTTCACCCTCACCGTTGGTGCGGACGGCAAGGTCACCCTTGACCAGATCCGTGCGATCGTCCACCCGACTTCCGATGCGGACGAGGCCAAGTTCCTCGGCTCGGGGCACATCAGCCTGAGCGCCACCGTGACCGACAAGGACGGCGATACCGCCACCGGCAACCTGGACATCGGCAAGGTCATCAGCTTCAAGGACGACGGCCCGAGCGCCGGGACCAACCAGACGGTGCAATTGGACGACGACGCGCGGCCCAATGGCATTCCCGGCGGTACGGGCGATGACGCCGACTCGCAGAACGCCACCGGCACCCTCAGCCACAGCTACGGCAACGACAACGCCGGCAGCATCAGCTGGGTCAACACCGGCGCACCGGCGGGCTTCACCTACGAGACCTCTGGCAACAACCTGGTGATCAAGCAGGGCACCACCACCGTATTGACGGTGACCCTGACCAACAGCCAGACCGGCGCCTACTCGGTGGTGCAGAACGCACCGATCCATCACGCCGATGGCGACAACGAGAACAACCAGGCCTTCCAGCTCACCTACAAGGTCACCGACAAGGACGGTGACAGCGCCAACGGCACCCTGAACATCAACGTCGACGACGACACCCCGGTGGCGAAGAACGACGTGGCGACCGTGGGCGAGAGCGTGGCGCCGGACATCAACATGGTGTTCGTGCTGGACTTCAGCGGCAGTATCAGCAAGGCCGAGCTCGGGCAGATGCTCGATGCGGTGAAGGCCGCCGCCCAGGCCCTGTTCGCCGGCAACACCGGTGACGTGCAGATGCAGGTCGTGGCCTTCTCGGGGGACGCCAAGTCCTATGCGCCGGTGACCAGCTTCGCGGCGTTCGAGAGCCTGATCAATTCCCTCGACCCGAACGAGCCCGGTGGTGTGCGTCCCTATGACGGCAACACCGACTTCACCGCCGCCATCGAGAAGACCATGGATGCCTTCAGCCCGCTCCCGGGCTGGAACAACCAGGTCGTGTTCATCAGCGACGGCAATCCCAACGAGCAGACCCAGGGCGGCAATGCCCTGCTCAGCCAGACAGCCACCGACTGGCAGCAGTTCATCAACGACAACGGCATCAACGTCACCACCATCGGCATCGGTGACGGCATCGACAATGACAACCTGCAGGACGTCGACCTCGACGGCAGCGGCTCGCCCATCCTGATCGGGGACTTCTCCGACCTGGTGGACACCCTGCTCGACCAGGTCAGCACCGGCATGGTCTCCGGCAACGTACTCAATGGCAGCGATGGCGTCGCCGGCACCGCCGACGACGACGGCTTCGGCGCCGACGGCAAGGGCGGCATCAAGTCCCTGACCGTCGATGGCGACGTCTATACCTGGAACGGCAGCAATGCCACCGCCCAGGTCAACATCACCACCGACCTGGGCGGCAAGCTGGCCTTCAACTTCTCTACCGGCGCCTGGAGCTACACCGCGCCGAGCGGGTTGACCGGCAACGCCGCCGAGCACATCGGCTACACCATCGTCGACTCCGACGGCGACCCGTCCGACGCCACGCTGACCATCAACATCACGGCGGCTGACGATGCCCCGGTGGCGGTCAACGATACCTTCAGCACCAACGAAGACACCTCGGTGACCATCACCAGCGCCGGGCTCTTCGGCGCCGATGGCACCGGCCCGCTGAATGACCATGACGCGGACTCCGGCGCCTTCACCACCATCAAGGTGACCCAGCTGGCGAGCAACGGCGTGCTGCAGCTCAATGGCACCGCCGTGACCCTGAACCAGGTGATCAGCCTGGCCGACATCGACGCCGGCAAGCTGGTGTTCGTGCCCGATGGCAACGAGAACGGCGCGCCCTACGCGACCTTCAAGTACCAGGTCAGCGACGGCACCACCTACAGCAACGTGGCCACCGTGACCATCAACGTCGCTGCGGTGAACGATGCGCCGGTTGCGGTCGACGACACCTTCAGCACCAACGAGGACACTGCGGTCACCATCACCGCCACCGGCCTGTTCGGCAGTGATGGCACCGGCCCGAACAACGACAGCGATGTCGATTCGAGCAGCTTCGCCAACATCAGGATCACCCAACTGGCCACCGATGGCGTGCTCAAGCTCAATGGCGTCGCCGTGACCCTCAATCAGGTGATCAGCGCGGCGGACATCGCCGCCAACAAACTGACCTTCGTGCCGGACGGCAACGAGAACGGCTCGCCCTACGCGACCTTCCAGTACCAGGTCAGCGACGGCAGCCTGTACAGCAACACCGCCACCGTCACCATCAACGTCGCTGCAGTGAACGATGCGCCGGTAGCGGTCAACGACACCTTCAGCACCACCGAGGACACTGCGGTGACCATCACCGCCGCCGGCCTGTTCGGCGCGGACGGCACCGGTCCGGACAACGACAGCGACGTGGACTCCAGCAGCTTCGCCAACATCAAGGTGACCCAGCTGGCGAGCAACGGCGTGCTGCAGCTGAACGGCGTGGCGGTGACGTTGAACCAGGTGATCAGTGCGGCCGACATCAATGCCGGCAAGCTGGTGTTCGTACCGGACGGCAACGAGAACGGCTCGCCCTACGCGACCTTCCAGTACCAGGTCAGCGACGGCAGCCTGTACAGCAACACTGCCACCGTGACCATCAATGTCTCGGCGGTGAACGACGCGCCGGTGGCGGTCAACGACACCTTCAGCACCACCGAAGACAATGCCGTGACCATCACCGCCACCGGGCTGTTCGGCAACGACGGCACCGGGCCGATCAACGACAGCGATGTCGATTCGGGCGCCTTCGACAACATCAAGGTGACCCAGCTGGCCACCGACGGTGTACTCAAGCTCAACGGCGTGGCCGTGACGCTGAACCAGGTGATCAGCGTGGCAGACATCAATGCCGGCAAGCTGGTGTTCGTGCCCGATGGCAACGAGAACGGCTCGCCCTACGCGACCTTCCAGTACCAGGTCAGCGACGGCAGCCTTTATAGCAACACCGCTACGGTCACCATCAACGTCTCGGCGGTCAATGACGCTCCGCAGCTCGACCTGGACGGCAACGACAGCAGCGGCGTGGTGGGCACCGGTTACCAGACCACCTACACCGAAGGCACCCCGGCCGTGGCCATCGCCGATATCGACACCCTGGTCACCGATATCGACAACAGCACCATCGCCTCGGCCAAGGTCGTGCTGACCAACGCCCAGGCCGGTGACGTGCTGACCGCCAGCGGCCTGCCGAGCGGCATCACCGGTGTGGTGGATACCAGCGTCGCCGGCAAGATCACCGTCACCCTTACCGGCGTCGCCACCAAGGCGGCCTACGAGACGGCGATCGAGGCGGTACGCTACTCCAGCACCAGCACCAACCCGAGCACCACGCCACGCAACGTGACGGTTGTGGTGAACGACGGCGCGACGGACTCCAACACCGCCCAGACCACCATCAACGTGGTGGCCGTGGACAACGGTCCGGATGCCAAGAACGATGTCGCCAGCGTGGTCGAAGGCCATGGCAAGGACTTCAACGTGGTGTTCGTCCTCGACTTCAGCGGCAGCATCGACAACACCGAGCTCAACCAGATGCTCACCGCGGTCAAGCAGGCCGGTGCCGAGCTGTTCGACGGCACTTCGGGGCACGTGCAGCTGCAGGTCGTGGCGTTCTCCTCCACCGCCGCGTCCTACGCGCCGGTCACCAGCGTCGAGGCCTTCAGTTCGCTGATCAACAGCCTCAACCCGGCTGCCGGTGGGGTCCGTCCGTTCGATGGCAACACCGACTTCACGGCCGGCATCCAGCAGACCATGAGTGCCTACACCCCGGTCCCGGGGTGGAGCAACCAGGTCGTGTTCATCAGTGACGGCAACCCCAACGAGCAGACCGGAACCGGCGGCAACTCGCTGACCGATGCCACGGCGACGGCCTGGAACAACTTCGTCGACAGCAATGGCATCAACGTCACCACGGTGGGCATCGGCGACGGCATCAACAATGCCCGCCTGCAGGATGTCGACCTCGATGGGCAGGGGTCGCCGCTCAACGTGGCCGGCTTCGGCCAATTGGTGGACGCGCTGCTCGGCCAGGTGGTCGGTGGCGACGTATCGGGCAACGTGCTCTGGGGCAGCGATGGCGTCAGTGGTACGGCGGACGATGACAGCTACGGCGTGGACGGCCCCGGCTTCATCAAGTCGATCACCATCGGCAGTGTCACCTACACCTGGAACGGCACCTCGACCATCACCCCGAGCAGCGGCTCGCCGATTTCCGGCAGCGTGCTGACCGGCATCGAGACGGCGCAGCACGGCAAGCTGACCTTCAACTTCGCCACCGGCGCCTGGAGCTACGTGGCACCCGACGGCCTCACCAGCAACCTCACCGAGCAGTTCGGCTACACCCTGGTGGACTCCGATGGCACCACCGACACCGCGACCCTCACGGTCAACGTGATCGACGCCAACAGCCCGCCTGCCGGTGCGGACGCGACCCTCAGCCTGCTTGAGGACGCCAGCCACGTGCTGAGCGCGAGCAGCTTCGGCTTCTCCGACGCCGAAGGCGACAGCCTGGCCGCCGTGAAGATCACCACGCTGCCCACCGCTGGCCAGCTCACGCTGAACGGCAGCGCGATCAGTGCGGGGACCACCGTCTCGGTGGCGGACATCAATGCCGGGAAGCTGGTCTTCACCCCGGCGGCGAACGCCAGCGGCACCGGCTACGCCAAGTTCACCTTCCAGGTCCAGGACAACGGAGGCACGGCCAACGGTGGGGTCGACCTGGACCCGAACCCGAACACCATCACCTTCGATGTCACGCCGGTGAACGATGCGCCGGTGCTGGGAGGCATGGGCGGCACGCTGAACTACACCGAGAACGCCGGCGTCAGGATCATCGACAGCAGCGTCACGCTGAGCGATGTCGATTCGCCGAACTTCAACGGTGGCTCGCTGGTGGTGGCCTTCACCGCCAACGGCACGACGGCGGACCAGCTGTCGGTGGTCAACCAGGGTACAGGTAGCGGTCAGCTCAACGTGAGCGGCAGCAACCTGCGTCTGGGCACCACCACCATCGGTACCATCGCCGGCGGCACCAATGGCAGCAGCCTGACGATCAGCTTCACCAACAACCTGGCGACCCTCGCGGTGATCCAGGCGCTGATCCAGCAGATCGCCTACGCCAACACCTCCGACAACCCGTCCACCCTGGACCGCACCCTGAGCTTTACCGTCAGGGATGGCGACGGCACCGCCAACGGCGGCGCCGACAGTGCCTCTGCCATCGCCTACGTGCACCTCAATGCGGTGAACGATGCGCCGGTCGCCAATGCCGACCACGTGGTGGCCTACAACGCCTCTGTGGTGGTGCCGGACTGGGCGCTGCTGTGGAACGACACCGATGCGGACAGCAATGTCCTCTCGCTGAACAGCGTCGGAGGTGCCAGCGGTGGCTCGGTCTCGCACAGCGGCACCGGGCTGGCGGGCACCACCAGCTTCACCGATAGCGGTTCGGTGGGCGGCTCGTTCACCTACACCACCAAGGACGAGCAGGGTGCGGTCAGCAGTGCCGGTGCAGTCGATGTAGACCGGGACAACAGCGGCACCATCGGCAGTTCGGGTGACAGCAGCGACCAGATCGTCATCGACAACAGCACCCTCGGCAACACGCTCGCCGGTGGCAGTGGCAATGACGTGCTGATCGGCGGGGCCGGCAGCGACACCCTCAATGGCGGCAACGGCAACGACCTGCTGGTAGGGGGCGCCGGTGACGACGCGCTCAACGGCGGTGGCGGGAACGACACCGCCAGCTACATCGACGCGACCTCCGGCGTGACGGTGAGCCTGGCATCCGCGGCGGCGCAGAACACCGGCGGCGCGGGCACCGACACCCTGTCGGGCATCGAGAACCTGATCGGTTCCAACTTCGGCGATGTGCTCATCGGCAACTCCGGGGATAACACGCTGAGTGGACTGGCAGGCAACGACACCCTGATCGGCAACGGTGGCAATGACATCCTCAGCGGCGGCGACGGTGCCGATACCTTCAAGTGGCTGGCGGGCGAGACGGGGACCACCCATATCACCGACTTCGCCAAGGGTTTGGATTCGCTGGATCTGTCGCAGCTGCTCTCCGGTGAGCACGCCAACCTGGGCAGCCTGAGCCAGTACCTGACCTTCAGCTTCGGGGCCAGCACCACCATCACGGTGGACTCCAATGGCACCGGTGCCGGGGCGGCGGGCCCGACCATCGTGCTCGACGGCATCAACCTGCAGACCTCCTACGGGGTGGCGGATGCCGGCGGTGTGATCTCCAGCATGCTGGGCGATGGCACGTTGAAGGTTGACGTCTAAGCTCTTTGAACGAGGCGGCCCGCCACCTTTCCGGGTGGCGGGCTTTTTTATGCGGATTCGCTGGGGAGAGCAGTCCATGGTGTACGTACAGCGTGATGAGCGGGGCCGGGTGCTGCGGGTCGAGTCGGAGCCTTTCGAGAACATGACCCACAGCATGCCGGCCGCGGATCCGGAGGTGCAGAGCTGGCTGGCCAGCCGTTCGCTGCACGAGCACCTGATGTCGCTGCAGCATTCCGACCTGGAGCTCGTGCGGGTGATCGAAGACCTGGTCAGCGTTCTCGTCGACCGTGGCGTGATGCGCTACACCGACCTGCCCGAGGCCGCGCGCAACAAGCTCCAGCACCGCGCCCAGGCCCGCGCCCAGGTGGAAGGGCTCGGCAGCCTGGTGCAGGACGAGGGGCGCCTGCCTTATTGAACCCTGCTCGCCGGGGCGCGATCCTGCGCGAAAGGGCTCGGGCGGCTGCCTGGCCCATCGCGGTTGAAAGCGCTCCCACGGGTTTTCCTGCCTGAAACGAATGGCAAAAGATAATGCCCCGGAGGCGACAGAACCGGCGCCTGCCGTTGCGTTCTATTGCGCGACGGCTCCTCGGTCCACCGAGGGTGACCCGGGTTGCGGCCGTCATGTCCTCTTCAGGAGCGATAAGCGAGATGGCGACAAAAGCGGGTGTCTTCACCAGACGTGTGTTGGGCGTGCTTTTGACTGTGGTGGCGCTTGGGGCGGTGACGGCCCATGCGGTGGATTACGACCTGGATAACGATGGCTATCGTGATGCCCAGTTCGGTGGCAGCGACCACGACCTGGACAACGACGGCTACCGCGATGCCCAGTTCGGCGGCAGTGACCATGACCTGGACAACGACGGCTATCGCGATGCCGAGTTCGGTGGTAGCGACCATGACCAGGACAACGATGGTTATCGCGATGCGCAGTTCGGCGGCAGTGACCATGATCTGGACAACGATGGTTACCGTGACGCCCAGTTCGGTGGCAGTGACCATGACAGCGACAACGACACCAACCGTGACGATTAACCGGCTCCACCCGTAACGAGAACGCCCGCAGATGCGGGCGTTTTCTTTTGCGGGCGGCTTGGTGGGCTGAAGCCCACCCTACGAAGACTGCGGGGTGGGTGGTGTTTGGGTTGTGGGAGCGAATTCATTCGCGAAAAGGGCTAGGCCGGGTGCCTAGGCCTTCGCGGTTGAAACCGCTCCCACAGGCGCGTGCCGTAGGTTGGTGCCGAGCGCAGCGAGGCCCAACAAAGCGAGGCCCGGCGCAGCGCATCGTCGTTGTGGGAGCGAGTTCATTGTGGGAGCGAATTCATTCGCGAAAAGGGTTGGGGCGAGTGCCTCGGCCTTCGCGGTTGAAACCGCTCCCACGGGTGCGCCGCCGGCCAACATTCATCAGGCCTGGGTTTCGCTCCAGGGGGCGGGCGGGCCGATGAGGCGGCCCATGGCGCCCTGGATGCCCAGCTCGCCGAGCACGGCCAGTTCGCCCTGGGTTTCCACCATCTCGGCGATCAGCGGCAGGTCGATGCTGTTGGTGGCGCGGAACATCGCCTCGATGAACACGCGCTTGTCGTTTTCCTGGTCGATGGCGCGGATGTAGGTGCCGTCGATCTTCAGGTAGGCCAGCCCCAGGTGGGTGAGGTTGCCGATCAGGCTGAAGCGCCCGCCGAAGTGTTGCAGGCCGAGGTGGAAGCCGGCTTCGCGCACGGCCTGGCTGAGTTTCTCCAGCGCAGCGGGCGGGGGCAGGAAGCGTTCGTCCACTTCCAGGGTCATCAGCTCGGCGTGTTGCGGATGGGCGCGCAGCATGGCGAGCAGGCGTTCCTGGGTGGCGTCATCGCGCAGGGTGGCGGCGGACAGGCTCAGGGCCAGCGGCTCGGGGTGCCGGTCGAGGTGGGCGAGGGTGTGTTCGAGCATCGCCAGGTCGAAGCGCGCGGCCCAGCCCAGGCGCTCGATCCAGGGCAGGAAGCGCCCGGCGGCCACGGCCTCGCCCTGCGGGTCGAGAAGCCGTGCGAGGACCTTGCGGTGCAGCAGCCTCGCGGGGGCGGCGCATTCGGCCACGGGCTGGAAGTAGAGCTGCAGCTTGCCCTGCTGCAGGGCTTCGTCGATCCAGGCGCGCCAGCTGTGCAGGCCCTGGTTGGGTGCGGCCTGGTAGTCGTCGAGGCGCTCCCACGGGTGCGCCGGGTTGCTCTGTGCCTGGGCCAGGGCCTGGTCGGCACGGCCGATGACGCTGGTGGCGTCCTCGCCGGGACGGAAGGCGGCGATGCCCAGGTGTGCCACTGGGGTGCAGTCGCTGGCGCCGGTGCCGCGCAGGCTTTCCAGGGAGTCGCTGAGGCTCTGGGCGAGGCGGTCGGCGTCCTCGTTGTCCAGGCCGGGGGCGAGCAGGGTGAATTCGCCGCCGCGGCTGCGCGAGGCCAGCCAGTCGGGGTTGCCACGCTCCTCCACGCGCTTCTTCAGGAGTTCGCCGATCGCGCCGATCAGGGCGTCGGTGCGCTGGCCGCCGAGGCGCTGGTTGAGGCCGCCGAGGTCGTTGACCCTCAGCAGCAGCAGGTAGCCGGCGGCGTTCTGCTCGGCCACGGCCAGCTGGTTGCCCAGGCGGATGTCGAACTGGCGGCGGTTGGCCAGGCCCGTGAGGCTGTCCTGGTAGGCCTCCTCGCGCAGCTTCTCGCTGCGCGCGGCCTCTTCGGCGAACAGGGTCTTGAGCTTGTCGACCATCTGGTTCATGGCCAGCACCACGCGCTTGAGCTCGGGCGTGCGCGGCACCCGGGGCAGGGTGAGGAACTCGCGGCGGCTGATGGCCTGGGCCTGCTGCACCATGTTGTCCAGCGGGCGCAGCTGGGTGCGCAGGAGGAAGCCGCCGAGCACGGCGCTGACCAGCCCGCAGAGCAGCAGCCAGAGGAGGCTGCCGATGGCGCTGTCCCACAGCTTGGCCAGGGCGAATTGCGGGTGGCTGAGCACCTCGACCCGCGCGGCCTGTTCCCAGCCGCGCATGATCAGGGCGTCGCCGCCCTGGGCGCGCAGGTCGACGAGGCGGACGAACCAGGCGGGGACCTTGTCGGAGGTCGGGTCGGCCTGGCGTTCGACGATGACCTTCTCATCGGCGATGTTGACCACGCGGATGCGGGCGAAGTAGCCGCTGTCGAAGATGGAGCTGACCATCAGCTCGATCATCGCCGGGTCGTCCACGTGGGGCGTCATGGACAGCGCGAGGGCTGTGGCGGCGTCCTGGGCGTGGGAGCGCAACTGGCTGCGCAGCTGTTCCCGGGAGCTTTCCACCCCGGCGAGGAAGCTGCCGGTGAAGGCCACCACGAGGAACAGGCAGATCGCCAGAAACAGCTGCTTGAGTAACGACATCGTCTATCCCTCTCCAATGGCGAAGCCTTCGGCGCGCATCTTCTGCAGGATGTCCTGCCAGCGCGAAAGCTTCTTGCTGTCACCACTGCGCTTGCCGGCGGTGTACAGACCTTCGGCGTTGAAGGCGTACACGGGCAGCAGGTCCTTGCGTTGCGAGGCCGGCCTTATTTCGCCGATCAGGTTGTCCAGTACCAGCGGGTCCGAGCTGGGGCTGGCGTAGTAGGTGAGCACCATGTGTGCCTGGTTGTAATTGAGCGCCTTGACGTAGGTGATGCGCAGTTTCTCGGACGGGATGCCGAGGCGGCGCAGGGTGAAGTACTTGGCGATGGAGTAGTCCTCGCAATCGCCGGCGCCCTTGACCAGGGCCTCGACGGGGGTGGCCCAGTAATCGTTCTGGCCCCAGTTGCGCTGGTCGTCGACGAAGCGCAGCTGGCGGTTGAAGAAGCGGTTGACCGTGGCGAGCTTCTCCTTCTCCGGCAGCTCGCCACTGCTGTCGATCAGCGCGCTCCAGGCCTCGATGCGCTCCTTGGCGGTGCCGAGGCTGCCGTAGCGCTTCTGCGCGTTCTGCAGGATCAGGCCGAAATCCCAGTTGGCGGCGACCGCCGAGACCAGCAGGCAGGCGAGCAGGGCCAGCCACGCGGTTCGTGGCCGTCCTTGCTTCGCTTTCGCACGCCGCCCTAGCTGCATCATCAGGGTCTCCGCCCTTGGATCAGTGCAGTCTAGGTGGTGGTCGGGCTTTTTGCCGGTGGGCTCGGGCGATGTTCGAAGACGGGGTTTCAGTCGCGGCCCAGGGTCTTCTGGCGAAGGATGTAGACGGTGACCAGCACGGCGCTGGTGAGCATGAAGCCGCGCGCCCAGGGCATGGGCACCAGGTAGCAGGAGAAGGCGATGCTGATCCACATCAGGCCGATGGCGTAGACCTTGCCCCTGAGCGGGATGCCGTTGCCTTCGAGGTAGTCCCTGATCCAGGGGCCGAGGTGCCTGTGGTTGACGAGCCAGAGGTAGAAGCGACGCGAGCTGCGCACGAAGCAAGCAGCGGCGAGAAGGAGGAAGGGTGTGGTCGGCAATACCGGCAGGAAGATGCCGATCACACCCAGGACGACGGCGAGCCAGCCGACCACCAGCAGTACGTAGCGCACTGCCGGGTTGCGGCTCTGGCGGATATCACCGTGCGCCATCAGCGCGACCGTCTCAGTGACGCGGCTTTAGCAGGGCGGGCTTTTCTTCCGGGGCGTTGCACAACAGGAACAGGGCGGTGAGCAGCTCGGGGATCTGCTCGACCATTTCGTCGACCAGGTTGCGATCGGCGGCGATATCGGCGAATTCGGGCTGTTCGTCGAAGAGTCCGGAACCGACCATGATCGGCAGCAGCAGCTCGCTGACTTCCTCTTCGGCGTCCTCGAACCACACGGACTCGCGCAGGAACACGCCTTCCATGAAGCCGATGCACCAGCCGCGCAGGTCGGAATCGTCCGGGTCGTCGCCCAAATCGAGGTCGCAGGGCATCTCCGGGTCTTCGTCGCTGGCCAATTGGCGGGCAATGTGGGCCTTGAGCAGCAGCAGGGTGGCTTCGACCTCCTCGCGCTCGGCGTCGCTGCGGTAGTGCGGTGGCTCGGCGAACAGGGCGTCGATCCACTCGCGCTCCGGAACCTGGTCCGGGCAGATGCACAGGGCGGTCAGGTAGCCATGGGCGGCCACGTAGTCCAGGGCTTCTTCGTGCAGGTCATCGGCATCGAGGAAGGCTTGCAGGCGGGACAGTTGCTCAGCGAAGGACATCGTGGGACTACCTTGAGGAATAAACGAGGGTGGATTCTAGTCGAGTGGGAGGCCCGCGGCAAAAGCGGCCCCGATGGGCGAGGGCTTCCTCGGGCGTTCGCTGACGTATAATGCGCGGCTTCATTCGGAGACCCGCATGCTCGACCACGCCCAGCGCATCCTCAAAGACGTATTCGGCTACGACGCCTTCCGCGGCCACCAGGCGGCGATCATCGACCGCGTGGCCAAGGGCGGCGATGTGCTGGTGCTGATGCCCACCGGCGGCGGCAAGTCCCTGTGCTTCCAGGTCCCGGCGCTGATGCGCGACGGGCTGGCGGTGGTGGTTTCGCCGCTGATCGCGCTGATGGAGGACCAGGTCGCCACCCTCGACGAGCTCGGCGTGGCCGCGGTGGCGCTGAACTCCACCCTGAGCAACGACGAGCAACGCGATATCGCCGACCGCATCCGCCGGGGCGAGATCAAGATGCTCTACCTGGCACCGGAACGCCTGGTGCAACCGCGCATGCTGGCCTTCCTGCAGAACCTGGACATCGCCCTGTTCGCCATCGACGAAGCCCACTGCGTTTCCCAGTGGGGGCACGATTTCCGTCCGGAATACCTGCAGCTGGGCCAGCTCGCCGAGCTGTTCCCCGAGGTGCCGCGCATCGCCCTGACTGCCACGGCGGACATGCGCACCCGCGAGGAGATCGTGCAGCGCCTGCACCTGCAGAACGCCGAGCGCTTCCTCTCGAGCTTCGACCGGCCGAACATCTTCTACCGCATCGTCGCCAAGGACAGCCCGCGCAAGCAGTTGCTGTCCTTCCTCGCCGAGCGGCGTGGCGACGCCGGCATCGTCTATTGCCTGTCGCGCAAGAAGGTCGACGAGGTCGCCGCCTTCCTTTCCGAACAGGGCTACCCGGCGCTGCCCTACCACGCGGGCCTGCCCAGCGACCTGCGGGCCTACCACCAGAAGCGCTTCCTCAACGAGGAGGGGCTGATCATGGTGGCGACCATCGCCTTCGGCATGGGCATCGACAAGCCCAACGTGCGCTTCGTCGCCCACCTCGACCTGCCCAAGTCCCTGGAGGCCTATTACCAGGAGACCGGCCGCGCCGGCCGTGACGGCCTGCCCGCCGATGCCTGGATGGCCTACGGCCTGCAGGACGTGCTGCTGCTCAAGCAGATGCTCAACAACTCCGAGGGCGACGAGCGCCACAAGCGCATCGAGCAGCACAAGCTCGACGCCATGCTGGCGCTGTGCGAGGAGATCCGCTGCCGCCGCCAGGCGTTGCTGGCCTATTTCGACGAGGAGCTGCCGCAACCCTGCGGGCATTGCGACATCTGCGTCGACGGCGTGCAGACCTGGGACGCCACCGAGCCCGCGCGCCAGGCGCTCTCGGCCATCTACCGCAGCGGCCAGCGCTACGGCGTCGGCCATCTGGTCGACCTGTTGCTGGGCCGCGACAACGAGAAGGTCCGCGCCGCCGGCCACCAGCACCTGTCGGTCTTCGGCATGGGCAAGGCGCTGTCCGAGGGGGAATGGCGCACGCTGTTCCGCCAGCTGGTCGCCCGTGGCCTGGCGGATGTCGACCTCGACGGCTTCGGCGGCCTGCGCCTGACCGACGCCTGCCGCCCGCTGCTGCGGGGCGAGGTGAGCCTGCAACTGCGCCGCGACCTCTCGACCAAGGCGCCGAAGCCGGCGGCCAGTGCCGCCAGCCAGCTGGTGCGTGGCGAGGAGCGCGAGCAGTGGGAGGCCCTGCGCGCCCTGCGCCGCAAGCTGGCCGAGGAGCATAGCGTGCCGCCCTATGTGATCTTCCCCGACGCCACCCTGCTGGAGATGCTGCGCAGCAAGCCCGGCACCCTGGCGGAGATGGCGCGGGTCAGCGGCGTCGGTGCGCGCAAGCTGGAGCGCTACGGCGAGGCCTTCCTCGAAGTGCTCAACGGTGGCGCCGGCGCCGCGCCGGCGCCGCGCGCGGTGGCCGACCTGCGCCACGAGCTGGTCAGCCTGGCCCGTGCGGGCATGACCCCGGCGCAGATCGCGCGCCAGCTCGATTGCACCGAGAAGAACGTCTATTCGCTGCTGGCCGAGGCCATCAGCGAGCAGCAGTTGAGCCTGGAGCAGGCGCTGGACCTGCCCGAGGAGATGCTCGGCGCGGTGCAGGACGCCTTCCTCGATGGCGAGGGCGAGCTGCCCAGCGTCGCCGAGGTGGCCGAGATGCTCGGCGGCAAGGTCCCCGAAGGCGTGCTCCACTGCGTGCGTGCCGCGCTGCAGGCCGAGTTCGAGTCCTGAGGCCGCCGTCACGGGCGCGCCGCATAAGACGCGCCCGACGACTTGTGGCGGATTCCGCCTGCTACTAATGTGCACCTAGGCCTCCGGCCGGCGATGTGAGGTCGCCGGCCCCGACAGGAGGCGCAGGGCCCGCGACGATGGACCGTCTATGTGAGGTAGGTGGTTTTCCGCAGGGGCCCGAGGCTGCAAGGCCGGGCGCAGCAGTATGTCCCGGGCCCATAAAAAGAAGAGGTGGCAGTGTCGACACTCAACGCCTGGCTGGACGAAGTACGCCCCAATCCCTATGCCGATCAACTTGCCCTGGGATTCCGGCAGCTGCGGTTCGTCCGTCCCCTGGAGCAGGAATACCGTAATTTCTTCCTCGAGCAGACCTTCGACCTCAAGCGCATCGCGCTGCTGCTCGGCTTGCCGATCTGGCTGGCCTTCGCCTTTCTCGACTTCCACCTGATCGCCTCCTCCGAACGCTGGTGGATGCTCGCCGTGCGCCTGGGCGTGCTGGTGCTGTTGGTGGTCTGCGGGCTGCTGATCCTGCAGCGGCGCCATGTGCACCTGCTGGTGCCACTGAGCCTGGTGTGCGTCAGTGCGCTGGGCATAGGCGCGGCGGCGGTGGTGGCCATCGCCCACCGGGTCGACCCGTCATTCCCCTATGAAGGGCTGCTGCTGGTGTGCATGGCGGCCTATTTCGTCGTCGGGCTGCGCCTGGGCGAGGCGTTGCTGGTGTCGGTCCTGATCCTGGGGGCCTATGTGGCGCTGGAACTCTGGGCCGGGCTGCCCTGGCCGCGGCTGGTCAACAACCTGCTGTTCCTCGTGTTCGGCAACCTGGTGGGGGCGGTGGGCTGCTACCTGCTGGAGTTCAAGTCCCGCGAGCACTTTCTCATCAGCCGTCTGATGCGCGTGCTGGCCGAGCACGACAGCCTGACCGGCCTGCACAACCGGCGCAGTTTCAACCGCCAGCTGGAGCGCGTGTGGCGGCAGGCCCAGCGCGAGGGGCTGCCCCTGGCGCTGCTGCTGTGCGATGTCGACCACTTCAAGGCCTACAACGATCTCTACGGCCACCAGGGCGGCGACCAGGCCCTGCAGCGGGTCGCCGAGGTGCTCGAGGACGCCGCGCGACGACCGCTGGACATGGCGGTACGCCTGGGTGGCGAGGAGTTCGCCGTGCTCCTCTACGGCACGCCGGAGGCCGAGGCGCGGCAGTGTGCTGAGAATGTGCGCGCGGCCCTGGAACGCCTGGCCATCCGCCACGAGGGTTCCCAGGTCGCCGAGGTGCTGACGATGTCCATCGGCCTGGCCTGCATCGCGCCGGGCAGCGACACGCCGCTCGGCCAGCTCTATGAACTCTACGAGCACGCCGACCGCGCGCTCTACGAGGCCAAGGCCTTCGGGCGCAATCAGGTGGTGGCGTAGTTCGTCCCCCCGGGTGGCGCGGTGCGTGACTGCGTGGCCTGGTACGCCGGTGCTAGGATCTGCGCCTCCACCACCGACGAGCCCTGCCCATGGACAAGCTGATCAGCGCCGACGGCCAGCCGCAGTACGGCCTTTTCGACGGCACCCCCGGCCTGGTCAACCACCGTGACTTCGATTTCCGCTCGCCCATGGGCCGTCGTCTCGGCGCCCTGGCGAAGTGGCGGCGCTTCCACCAGTTCCAGTATTTCGGCCTGATCAGCGACCAGCTCATCGGCGGCTGCGCGCTGGCCGACCTGAGCCTGGTGGGCGTGGGCTTCGTCTACCTGTTCCACCCGGCCAGCGGGCGCATGATCGAGCGCCAGTTCAAGCTGCCGCTGGGGATGGGCACGCGCTTCTCGCAAGCCCCGGACGATGGCGTCTGCGAGCTGCGCCAGGGCCGCAACCTGCTGCGCCTGGAGAACTCGCCCAAGCCGAAGGAGAAGCGCCTGCTGGTGCAACTGGACGACGGCACCCGCATCGACGCGCGTTTCTCCGAGGACGAGCCGGCCTTCCAGCCCATGAGCCTGTGCACGCCCGCTGCCGTCAATGGTTGGGTGTATGCGCGCAAGGTGGCGGGCGTCGCCTGCCAGGGCGAGGTGCACTGCGAGCTGGGTGAGTTCGACCTGCAGGCCATCGGCGCCTTCGCCCACCACGACTGGTCCGCCGGCTACATGCGCCCGGAGACCTTCTGGAACTGGGCCTGCCTGTCCGGCGAGGCGCAGGGGAGGCGGGTAGGTCTGAACCTGTCCTGCGGGGTCAACGAGACCAGCTTCACCGAGAACTGCTTCTGGATCGATGGCGAGCTGATCAAGGTGGACTGCGTGCGCTTCGCCTTCGATCGCGACCGGCCACTGGAGGAGTGGCGGATCACCTCCGCCGACGGCCAGGTGGCGTTGCGCTTCGTGGGCACCGGCTTGCACAAGGAGCGTCTGAACCTGGGCTTCATCGCCAGCAACTTCAAGCAGATCTTCGGGCGCTTCGATGGGGTGCTCCGGCCGCATGGGCGTCCGGCCCTGGAAATCAATGGGCTGTGGGGCTTTGTCGAAGATCAATATGTGAAGTGGTAGATACAAAGCTGCGCTTGCTCCCGGCTGTCGCCTATGGTTAGCTCGCTAATTATTAGTTTAGGCAGTTAGAGTCCGTTTCAATGTCCCATACCGATCAACACCGCTTCGCCATGCAGCTCGCGCAGATGTCGCGAGCCTGGCGCGCGGAGCTGGATCGCCGGCTCGTCGACCTCGGCCTGTCCCAGGCTCGCTGGCTGGTTCTCCTGCATCTCGCCCGCTTCGAAGAACTCCCCACCCAACGTGAACTGGCGCAGAGCGTCGGCGTCGAGGGCCCGACCCTGGCCCGCCTGCTCGACAGCCTCGAGGCCCAGGGGCTGGTGCAGCGCCTGGCCGTCGCCGAGGACCGCCGGGCGAAGAAGATCACCCTGTGCCCCAAGGCACGGCCGCTGATCGAGAAGATCGAGGCCATTTCCAACCAGCTGCGCAGGGAGGTCTTCACCGGCATCGATGAAGAAGAGCTGCGTCGCTGCCAGCAGATCCACGCGCAGATACTGGCCAACCTGGAACGGCGTTGATGCAGGACCTCGAGGCCCTGCACGCGCGCTTCGGTCCGCGTTATCCGCAGTTGCTGCTCGGCCTGCTGATGGTCGGCAGCATGGCGATGATCCTCGCCTCCACCAGCATCAACGTCGCCCTGCCGGCGATCATGGCGGACTTCGCCATCGGCCGGCCCCTGGCCCAGTGGCTCGCCACCGGCTTCCTCGCCGCGATGACCGCCGGGCTGCTGCTCGCCGCCTGGGCCCAGTCGCGCCTGGGCGCGCGACGCACGGTGCAGGGCGGCCTGCTGGTCTTCATCCTCTGTTCCCTCCTGGCGCTGGCAGCCACCTCCGCCTGGGAGCTGATCGCCCTGCGTATCGTCCAGGGCGCCTGTGCCGGGATCATCCAGCCGTTGGCGATGGTGCTGATCTTCCGCATCTTCGCCGAGGGTGGCCGGGGCATGGCCCTGGGCATCTACGGGCTCGGGGTGATGATCGCGCCGACGCTCGGCCCGACCATCGGTGGCTACCTCATCGACCACTTCGGCTGGGAGGCGGTGTTCTGGCTACCACTGCCCATGTGCCTGCTGGCGGCGCTCGGTGCCCAGTGGCTGATGCCGTCGGACCGCGACCGGGGCACACCGGGTGTCGACCTCGTCGCCTTCCTCTATCTCAGCGTCGCGCTGTTCGCCCTGCTCGGCGCTCTGGCCGAGGCCCAGCGTTTCGGCTGGCTGGCACCGAGCTGCTGGATTCCAGGGCTGCTCGGCGTGCTGGCGGCGGTGGCCTTCGTCCTGCGCAGCCGCGCCAGCGGGCGACCGCTGCTGCCGCTCCCGCTGTGGCGTCACGCTGCGTTCCGCAAGGCGAGTGGGGTGGCGCTGGTCCTGGGGCTCGGCCTCTACGGCTCGACCTACCTGATCCCGCTGTTCCTGCAGACGGTCGAGGGCTACAGCGCCGGCCGCGCGGGGCTGTTGCTGCTGCCCACGGGCGTGGTGCTTGGCCTGGCGTCCTTCATCGGCGGCTGGCTCAGCGACAAGCTCTCCGCCGCACTGCTGCTGGTGGCCGGCCTGCTGGTGTTCGCGGCTTCGAGCCTCGGGCTGGGGCTGGTGGAGAGCGGTGCGTCCTTCGTGGTGCTGTGCTTCTGGGCCTGCGTCGGCCGCCTCGGCCTGGGCCTGCTGCTGCCGGCGCTGAGCACCGGCTCGCTGGATGTGCTGAGTGCCGAGGAACTGGCCCTCGGAGCCGGCGCCATCACCTTCGTACGCCAGCTCGGCGGCGCCTTCGGCGTCAACCTGGTGACCTTCTTCCTGGAGTGGCGCCACCATGCCGGCGGCGGTGACGCGCTGGCCGAAGCCCTGGCGTTCCAGCAGACCTTTTGGCTGGTCGCGGGGCTTTTCCTGCTCGCTTTGTGGCCCGCCTGGGGCGTAAAAGCGACAAAAGGCTGACGTGCCTCTATAAATGTTCGCCAAGGGTGTGAAATACGTCACTTTCATGGCGAACTTGAAGTAATATCCCCCAGCCTGATGGCCCAAGGCCGGTACGCCGGGCAATCTGGGAAATTGCATCCATACTAATTTTCAGTTGGGTTCCAGGGATCGCTTCCCAACTCGTTCACTTTCAATGCCAACGCCTGTCTTTCGCCCCTCCATGGATACCGGATTGTAGGGAGGTGGCCGTGGCGTTCGAGCCGGCATGACCGGGGGAGGGCACATGGCTCGAGTCAACAGGATCCTCGTTGCGTTTGCATCGGGACCCATCCTTTATTCCGGCCTGGCGTCCGCCATCGGCCTGGGTGAGATCACCCTGCATTCCGCGCTGAACCAGCCCCTCGAGGCGGAAATCGGCCTGCTCGACGTGGGCGACCTGACCGACAGCGACATCAAGGTCAGCCTGGCGTCGGCCGAAGTCTTCGAGCGTTCCGGCGTCGACCGCGTGCTGTTCCTCAACGACCTGCGCTTCAGCCCCATGATCCGCGGTTCCAGCGGCCGCATCCGCGTGGTTTCCAACAAGCCGGTGCGCGAGCCCTACCTGAACTTCATCGTCGAGGTGGCCCGGCCCAACGGCCGCCTGCTGCGCGAATACACCCTGTTGCTGGACCCGCCGGAGTTCTCCGCCTACAACCCCGTGGCCGCGCCGCTGCGCGCTGCCGCCGGCCAGCGCGACGGCAGCCGTGGCGACGCGCCCGGCGCCACCCGCCAACCCGCCTCCGCAGCCGCACCGCCCGCCACCCAGGGCAAGCGCTACACGGTGGTCAAGGGCGACAGCCTGTGGGCGATCGCGCAGCGCCAGAGTGCCGGCAGCGGCATGAGCACCGCGCAGATGATGAACGGCATCCACGCGCTCAACCCCGGCGCCTTCGCCAATGGCGACCCGAGCCGCCTGAGCGTGGGCCAGAGCCTGCTGCTGCCGGATGCCGCGATGCTGTCAGCGAGCACCTCGACCGCCCCGGCCGCCGCCCCGGGCAGTGACGCACAAGCGACTTCGGGCAGCGCCCCTGGCCCGCTCTCCGCGCCCGCCAGCCCGGGCCAACCGGCGCCGTTGCCGCAGCAGATCGCTGAAGTACAGCGCCGTGTCGACACCGAGCTGCTCAACAGCGAGAACGAACGCCTGCAATTGCGCCAGGACATCGCCGACCTCCAGCTCAAGCTGGAGAACCTGCAGCGCCAGATGGAGCAGAAGGACGCCCAGCTGGCGCGTCTGCAGGGCGCCCTGGACACCCGGGGGGCCGAAGGCGCCGTCGAGGGCGCGAACGTGCCGCCGGCAGGCGCTGCCGTCGCCCCGGACGCCAACGTTGCGGACCGTCAGGCCCAGGAGCCCGCCGATTCCCAGCCCGGAACCACCCCGAGCGAAGCCCCGGCGCCGGCCGCCAGCGATACGTCCGCTCCCGCACCCGCTGCCGACGCCGCGCAATCGCCGGCGGCTTCGCCGGACGCCGAGCCCCAGGTGGTGGTCGAGGCGCCGGCTGGCCCGGACGCCTGGTCCCGTGGCCTGCTGCTCATCGGTGGCGTGCTGCTGTTGGCCGTCCTGGCCCTGGTGCTGTTGCGCCGCCGCCAGGGGGCCCGCCCCGAGGAAGCCGGGCCCGAGCGCGAACCCGAGCCCAGGGTGCGCCCGGCTGTCGTGGCCGTCACCGCCGAGCGCCCGCGCATCGGTGCCGTGCCCCAGCACCGAGTGGAGCCCGTGGTCGCCACCGCCGCTGCAGTGGCCGCCGTGCCTGCACCGGCGCCGCGCCCGCAACCCCAGCCCGTGGCCCCGCGTGTCTCCAGCGATTCCCTGGATGGCGCCAACATCTACATCGCCTACGGCCGCTTCAACGATGCCGAGAGCGCCCTGCGCGCGGCCATCGTCCAGGAGCCCAAGCGCACCGACCTGCGTTTCCGCCTGCTTGAGGTGCTCGGCGAGCTGCGTGATCCGAGCGGCTTCGCCGCCGAGGAGCGGAGCCTGCTGGAGATGGGCGTCGGCCCGGCGCGCATCGAGCAGATCAAGGCCCGCTACCCCGGCATCGATCAGCACCCGAGCGCCGAGCCGATGCTGGCCGATCCGGAGTTCGTCCTCGCCGACGAGGCTGCCGACCAGCCCCCGGCCACGCTGGTCGTGCACCGTGACGACGAGCTGACCGACGAGTTCCAGCTCAACCTCGACGACCTGCCGCTGGATGCCGACTGGGACAGCCTCAGCCCCTTCAAGACCGAGGCGCCCAAGGCCAAGGCGACGAGCAAGCCCGAGCCGGTGCAGCACCACGTCGACCCCGCGTTCCGCAGCAACCTGCAGGACATGCCCGAGGTGTTCGAACTGGACGATCTGGAGCAGGCCGACCGCCTCGAACTGCCGGACCTGCCCCAGGCCGAAGAGCTGGGCGAACTGACCTTCGACTTCGAGGACCCGCTGGAGGCCGATGACGACCTCGACCACCTGGCCGCGCGCCAGGAGAACCTGATGAAGCTCAACCTGGCCCTGGCCTACATCGACCAGGGTGACGTCGAAAGCGCCTGCAGCATCCTCAACGAGGTGATCGATGGCGGCGACGAGGAGCAGAAGCAGGAGGCTCGCCAGTTGCTCGCTAAGATCGCCTGATCCAGCCCTGACATGAAAAAGCCCGGACTTGGTTCCGGGCTTTTTCATGTCAGGGCACTGTGCGTATCGCTTGTAGACGTTTACTGGATCGACTCAGAACACCCGGCCGAGCTTGAGGTAGAGCGCCTGCTCGGACGCGTCGTTGAGGCCGTAGCTGAAGTCGAGCGGGCCCAGCGGCGTGTCGAAGCTTATGAACAGGCTGCCCGCGTTGATGTAGCCGCTGTCGAAGCTGTCGTCGTTGTTCCAGGCCCGACCGCGTTCGAGGCTGGCGCCGAGGTAGAAGGGGAAGTCCAGCGGCAGGAACGAGCGCTGGGTCATGCGCCGGTAGTAGACCAGCCGCGCCAGGGCGACGTTCTGCCCGGAGATCGAGTCCTCGCGGAACCCCGACAACTGTCGCGCACCGCCGAGCTGGAAGCTGGAGGTGACCACCTCGGCGCTGTCCAGGGTGCGACCGTAGCGACCGCCGAGCACGAAGGTGTTGGCGTCGCTGGAGAGCGCCTTGTCCAGGCTCAGCTCCCACTGGCGGTAGCGGTCGTCCGAACCCAGTTCGGGGTCGTACTGGCGCAGGGTCAGCTTGATGTCCTCGCCCTCGTGCGGGTAGTCGACGTTGTCGAGGGTGTCGAAGGAGTACTTCGCCTCGTAGTAGCCCTCGCTGAAACTGAAGCTGGGCAGGCGGCGGTCGCCGATGCGCACGTCGGCATCGCCCCAGCCCTGGCCGATGCCGAGGCGCAGCTCGCCGTTGTTGGCGATCTGCCGGCCGATGTTGAAGCCGTAGCCGTAGCGCTGCAGGCGGTATTCGGCGATGGGGTCGTTGTCCAGGGTGGCGTCCACGTTCTGCGCCTCGGCGGCGAGGTAGGGGGCCACGAAGTAGCGCGAGCCGTAGTCCAGCGGCTGGTAGAACTCGCTGTAGAGCTCCTGGTCGCTGCCGATCTGGGCGCGGGTCAGCCATTCGGCACCGAGCGTGTTGATGCCGTTGACCCGGTAGCTGGCGCCCAGGTTGAAGGTGCTGCGGCCGCGCATGTCGTCGTCCAGGCTCAGGCCCAGGCGCAGGTAGTCGGTGCCGGTGCGCTTGCCGCGCGCGTTGATCACCAGCACGTTGCCGTCCTTGCGCTTGACCACGCGGTAATGCACCTGCTCGAAGTAATCCAGGCCGTAGAGCGTGCCCATGTCGCTCTGCAGGCGCTCCAGGTCCAGCGGCTTGCCGGTTTCCTGGCGGATGATGCGGCGGATCACCTCGTCGCCCACCTTGGAGTCGTTCTCCACGCTGATGCGGGCGATCACCGGGCGGCGCTCGACCGGCAGGCGCGCCTCCTCCAGCACGGCCTCCTGCCGGCCACCCGGGTGGGCCAGCGGAGCGAAGCGGTTCTTGAGGATGGTGGCGGCGCGGTAGCCGGCGTCGATCATCTCCCGCGCGCGACCGAAGTCGGTGGCGGAGAAGCCGGCCAGGGGCGGCTGCACCAGGATGTCGTCCGGGCCCAGGGTGGCCAGTTGCGCCTCGGAGTTGCGCCGGGTCATCAGGGTCACCGACTGGTTGAGCACATCGACCACGGTGAGCAGTTCCTTGCGCCCGCGCAGCGGGGTGCCGATGTCGACGGTGATCACGAGGTCGACACCCATCTCCCGCGCCACGTCCACCGGGATGTTGTCCACCATGCCGCCGTCCACCAGCAACCGGCCGTCCACCTCCACCGGGGCGAACACCGCCGGGATCGACATGCTGGCGCGGATCGCCTGGGGCAGGTGGCCCTTGCGGAATACCACCTTCTCGCCGGTGGAGATGTCGGTGGCCACGGCGCGGAAGGGGATGGCCAGGCGGTCGAAGTCACGGGTGTCGCTGGTGTGCACCAGCAGGCTCTCCAGCAGCAGGGCGAGGTTCTGGCCCTGGATCACGCCGAGGGGCAGGCCCAGGCTGCCGTCGTCGCGGAAGCTGAGCTTCTGCTTGACCAGGAAGTCGCGGTCGTCCTGCTTGCGGCGGAAGGGGACGTCGTCACGCAGTGGCGCATCGGAGAGCGCCTGGCGCCAGTCGATGGCCAGGGCCAGCTTCTCCAGTTCCTCGACGCTGTAGCCCGAGGCGTAGAGGCCGCCGATCACCGCGCCCATGCTGGTGCCGGCGATGGCGTCGATGTGCACGCCCTGTTCCTCCAGCGCGCGCAGCACGCCGATGTGCGCCAGCCCGCGCGCGGCACCGCCGGACAGCACCAGGCCGATGCGTGGGTGGGCCTGCTCGGCCAGGGTGGCCAGTGGCAGGAGGGTGAAAGCGAGGAACAGAAGCACGCGGCGCATAACGCATCCCTGGTCAGGCGGGGAGGAAAACGCCGCTATTATAGGCACCCCGCATCCCACCACCGAGCATCGCCATGTCCAGTGCCAGGCCCGAAATCGTCATCACCTATTGCACCCAGTGCCAATGGCTGCTGCGTGCCGCCTGGCTGGCCCAGGAGCTGCTCAGCACCTTCGCCGACGACCTCGGCCGGGTGGCCCTGGAGCCGGGTACCGGCGGCGTGTTCCGCATCACCTGCGATGGCGAGCAGATCTGGGAGCGCAAGGCCGATGGCGGCTTCCCCGAGGCCAAGGTGCTCAAGCAGCGGGTCCGCGATCGCATCGATCCGACGCGTGACCTGGGCCACAGCGACCGGCCCTGAGCCTTCTTGCCCCAGGTCAAGCGCGACCCGGCAATGCAGGCATAGCCTGGCGGCATTCCCCTTTCTGGAGTGCCGTCATGAGCATCATCGTCACCGGTGCCGCCGGCTTCATCGGCAGCAACCTCGTCCGGGCCCTCAACCAGCGTGGCGAGACGGACATCATCGCCGTCGACGACCTGACCGAGGGCGACAAATTCCGCAACCTCGCCGATTGCGAGATCCGCGACTACCTGGACAAGCGCGACTTCGTCCCGCGCTTCGCCGAGGGCGCCTTCGGCATGGTCCGCGCGCTGTTCCACCAGGGGGCCTGCGCCAGCACCCTGGAGGCGGACGGGCGCTACATGATGGACAACAACTACCGCTACAGCTGTGAGTTGCTGGATGCCGCGCAGCGTCGCGGCTCGCCCTTCATCTATGCCTCGTCGGCCGCCGTCTACGGCGCGGGGCGGGTCTTTCGCGAAGCCCGCGAGCACGAGCGGCCGCTGAACGTCTATGGCTACTCCAAGTTCCTCTTCGACCAGCGCGTGCGCCGCCTGCTGCCCCAGGCCCGTGCCCAGGTGGTCGGGTTGCGCTACTTCAACGTCTACGGCCCGCGCGAGGGCCACAAGGGACCGATGGCCTCGGTGGCGCTGCATTGCTTCCAGCAATACCGCGCGCAGGGGCGGGTGCGGCTGTTCGAGGGCTGCGACGGCTTCGCCGATGGCGAGCAGCGGCGCGACTTCGTCTCGGTGGAGGACGTGGTGCGGGTCAACCTGCACGTTCTCGACCACCCGCAGTGCTCGGGCATCTTCAACCTCGGCACCGGTATCGCCCGACCCTTCAACGCGGTGGCCGTGGCGGTGGTCAACGCCCTGCGCGCCGAGGCCGACCAGCCACCGCTGGGCCTGGCCGAGCTGGTCGAGCGCGGGGTGCTCGTCTACGAGGCCTTCCCCGAAGCCCTGCGCTGGCGCTACCAGAGCCATACGCAGGCGGACATCGACCTGCTGCGCGAGGCCGGTGCAGGCGACGGTTTCCTCGACCTGGAGACCGGCGTGGCGCGCTACTGCCACTGGTTGCTGGAGCAGGAACAGGCCTGAGAAAGGCATGTATCAGGAGGTTTACCCGGGCTTTACACAGGGCTGACGCCCGCCGGTGCGGCCCCGGCGAATAATGCCCCCGGCGGCAGCGATCCTGCTGCCGCCGTGCAGCGAGGTGAACGATGTCCTTGAAAACAACCATGACGCTGGCGTTGCTGGTGCTCGGTCTCTCCACCCAGGCATTCGCCGGCCCGGGGCCGGGTGGTCCCGGCGGGCCCGGTCCGGGCGGCCCCGGCAGCTGGGGGCCAGGCCCCGCCGGTGGGCATGGCCACGGCCTGCCATCGGGCGCCCGGGAGCTGTGGATCGGCAGCGCGCTGTATTTCGTCGCCGCCGGCACCTACTACCTGTGGAACGCCAACGTGCAGCGCTACGAGGTGGTGGCCCCGCCGCCGGTGGTGCAGGGCAACAGCGTGGCCAGCTACGAGGTGATCGCCTATCCGGCCAACGGCCAGAGCGTCGACCAGCAGGGCCGCGACCGCTACGAATGCCACACCTGGGCGGTGTCCCAGAGCGGCTTCGACCCGGCCACCGTGACCCGCCCGGTGGGCAGCGACAGCACCGAACGCTACCGCCGCGCGCTGGGCGCCTGCCTGATGGGGCGCGGCTACAGCGTCAACTGAGAAAGCCGGGCCGCCTTGAACCCTGCCCCGGACTTCGGTCCGGGGCCCCGGCGGCCTCGCTCCCGCGCTGAAGTACGGGCTACGGTTCAGTGCGTCGCTTCGGCGGGCTTCACCGCGTTGGTTCTGCGCGTCGGGAAGGCGATGGCGATGATGATCAGCGCGCCACCGGCGAGCATGCGCAGCGAGGGCTCCTCGCTGAACAGCCACCAGGCGAAGGCGATGCCGTAGACCGGCTCCAGCGCGAAGATCACCGCCGTGGTACGGGCGTTCAGCACCTTCAGGCTGGCCACGAACAGGCTGTGGGCGAGGCCGGTGCAGAGCACGCCGAGCAGGGCGATCCACAGCCAGTCGACGGCCCGGACCGTGGGCAGCAGCGACGCGCCCAGGGGCAGCACGCAGACGACGATGCAGAGGTTCTGCCACAGCGCCACCTTCACCGGGTCCAGCCCACGGGTGCTGGCGCGGTTGAGCAACGACAGCAGGGAGAACAACAGGCCGGAGAGGACGGCCGCGATCAGCCCCTGGGTGGCGTCGCTGGCGAAATCGAACGCCGGGGTCACCAGCACCAGGCCGACGCTGACCAGGACGACCACCAGCATCTCGCGCAGGTGGATGCGCTCGCGGAACAGCAACCCCTCCAGCAGCAGGGTGAAGGCCGGGAAGCTGGCGAAGCCCAGGGTGGCGATAGCCACGCCGCCGACCTTCACCGCCTGGAAGAACAGCACCCAGTGCCCGCCCAGCAGCAGGCCGCCGAGCAGCAGCAGGGGAACCTGGCGCCGCGACGGGGAGCCGCCCCGGGCGCCGCCGACCAACCGGGCGAACAGCGCCAGGGCGAGGACGGCGAACAGCGCCCGGCCCAGGGTGATCACCAGCGGCGTGGTTTCCGCCAGCTTGCCGAAGATGCCCGAAAGGCCGAAGAGCAGGGCACCCAGGTGGATGGCGAGCAGCGCGTTGCGTTCGTTCATGCCAGGCGCGCGCCGTTGGGCAGGGGCTTGTCGAAGCCGGCCAGCACCACCTTGCCGTCGGCGTCGTGGACGCCGGTCACCAGCACCTCCGAGCGCACCCCGGCGATGCGCTTGGGCGCGAAGTTGCAGACGCACAGCACCTGGCGGCCGACCAGCTCCTCGGCGGCGTAGTGGGCAGTGATCTGTGCGCTGGAGGTCTTCACCCCGAGTTCGCCCAGGTCCACCTCCAGTACGTACGCCGGCTTGATGGCCTTGATGTTGGGTGCGGCGGAGACGACGGTGCCGACGCGCAGCTCAACGCGTTCGAAATCCGCCCATTCGATGGTCGATGACATACAGCCCCCTTGTTTGACGATGGCCGCAGTCTAGAGGGCGGCGCGGTGGCTTGTCTGTCGCAGGGCTCGCGTGTTTCGTCGCGACACTCGCGTCAGTCGCGCGTGCGACGCAGCGAGCGCGGCGTCACGCCGAACTCGCGCGACAGCGCGGCGGTGAAGGCGCTCTGCGAGGCATAGCCCACGCGGGCGGCGACCTCGGCCACGCTCAGGGCGCTTTCGAGCAGCAGGCGACGGCCCTGGAGCAGGCGCCGGGTACGCAGGTAGTCCATGGGCGTCTGTCCGGTGGCGGCGAGGAAGCGGCTGTGGAAGCGCGCCACGGAAAGGCCGCAGAGCCGCGCGAGGTCAGCCACCTGCAAGGGGCGGGCGGCGTGCTGGTCGATGTGGGCGTCCAGCGCCGCCAGGGGCAGTTCGCCAGGTTCCGTCGCGGCTTCGCTGCCCGGTGCCACCAGGCTGGCGAGCAGCAGGCCGACGCCCTGGGTGGCGATCACCGGGTCGTCGATCGGGCTGGCGGCGAGCCAGCCCACCAACTGGCTCTGGGCGGGATTGAGCTGCAGCGCACCGGGCGTCTCCAGCAGGCGCCGGCTGGCATCGAAATGCCCGCCGAGCGTGCGTTGCAGCCAGGTGTCGTCGGGCACGTCCAGCACCAGGCACAGGCTGCCGCGCGGGCTGCCGCAGGCATGGTGCTCACCCGGCGGGACCACGGCGAGGTTCTGCCGTTCGACCCGCGCGCCGATGCCGCCCACCTCGAACTCCAGGCTGCCGGTCAGGCCGAACACCAGCTGGGCGTGGTCGTGGCTGTGGGCGAGCAGGTCGTGGTTGTAGCGGCGCAGCGTCAGCATCGGGTTCATGGGGTGGTCCTCGGCAGGCCGCCAGTCTACTCCGTGGCGCGGGCGCCGGCAGTGTCATCGTTCTGCAAGCTAACCGTCACCTGCACTTCACCGGGCCTGCGCAAGATCGGAAAAACCCAGCTGGAGGCCGCCCATGAGCAGCGTTCAACGCCTGGAGCCGGTCGACCCGGCTCGTCCCCGCAAGCAACGCGTCCGCACTCTGTGGATATCAGACGTTCACCTCGGCACCCGCGACTGCCAGGCCGAGCACCTGGCGCGTTTCCTCAAGCGCCACCACGCCGACCGCATCTACCTGGTGGGCGACATCATCGACGGCTGGAAGCTGCGCAGCGGCATCTACTGGCCCCAGGCGCACACCAACGTGATCCGCCGCCTGCTGACCATGAGCAAGCGTGGCACCGAGGTGATCTACGTCACCGGCAACCACGACGAATTCCTGCGTCGCTACTCCAGCCTGCTGCTCGGCAACATCCAGCTCGTGGACGAGGCGATCCACGAGACCGCCGACGGTCGCCGCCTGCTGGTGATCCACGGCGACCAGTTCGACGTCATCACCCGCTACCACAAGTGGCTGGCCTTCCTCGGCGACTCGGCCTACGAGTTCACCCTGACCCTCAACCGCTGGCTCAACCACTGGCGCGAGCGCTGGGGCTACGGCTACTGGTCGCTGTCGGCCTTTCTCAAGCACAAGGTCAAGACGGCGGTGAACTTCATCAGTGACTTCGAGGAGTCCATCGCCCACGAGTGCGTCAAGCGCGGGCTGGATGGCGCCGTCTGCGGCCACATCCACCACGCCGAGATCCGCCAGGTGGGCGGTGTCGAGTACATGAACTGCGGTGACTGGGTCGAGTCCTGCACCGCGCTGATCGAACACTGGGACGGCACCATCGAGCTCTACCGCCTCGCCGACGACCAGGCGCGCCTCGCCGCCGAGACCCGGCAGCCCGCCCTCGAGCCGGCTGCATGAGGATCCTCATCGTCAGCGATGCCTGGGCGCCCCAGGTCAACGGCGTGGTGACCAGCCTGCAGGCCCTGGTGGCCGAACTGCGTGGGCTCGGCCACCTGGTCAAGCTGCTGTCGCCCCGCGACTTCCGCTCGCGGCCCTGCCCGACCTACCCGGAGATCCCGCTGGTGTGGGACCTCTGGCGCGTCGGTCCGGCGATCCGCGATTTCCGCCCGGATTGCGTGCACCTCGCCACCGAGGGGCCGCTGGGCTGGGCCGCGCGGCGCTGGCTGATGCGCCGTGGCCTGGCCTTCTCCAGCGCCGTGCACACGCGCTTTCCCGAATACGTGCACACCCGCTGGCCGGGCGTGCCGCTGGAGTTGGGCTACGCCGTGCTGCGCGCCTTCCATCGCCCCAGCCAGACGGTGCTGGTGACCACCGAGCGCCTGCGTGGCGAGCTGGCCGGGCGGGGGCTGGGGCACCTGTCGCTGTGGCGCAAGGGCGTGGACACCCGCCTGTTCCACCCGCGCCCGCAGCAGCCCCGGCCGCTGAAGCCGGTGTTCCTCTACGTCGGCCGCATCGCCCCGGAGAAAAACCTGCGGGCCTTCCTCGACCTGGAACTGCCCGGCGAGAAATGGCTGGTGGGCGATGGGCCGCAGCGGGCTGAACTGGAAGCGGACTACCCCGATGCACGCTTCCTCGGCTACCGCCACGGCGAGGCGCTGGCCGGGGCCTATGCCGGCGCCAGCGTGCTGGTCTTCCCCTCGCGTACCGACACCTACGGGCTGGTGATGCTGGAGGCCCTGGCCTGCGGTACGCCGGTGGCCGCCTTGCCGGTGCCGGGGCCGCTGGACGTGCTGGAAGCGGATGTCACCGGGGTGATGGACGAGGACCTGCAGGGGGCCTGCCTGCGCGCCCTGGAGCTGGACCGCGCCACCTGCGCCGAACGGGCCGCGCGCCTGTCCTGGCGGGCTTCCGCCCAGGAGTTCCTGGCACGCCAGCCGCTGCTGGATGGCGAGTTGTGCGGTGAGGCGGTGGGGGAAGGGGCGTTGTCGTAGGGCACGCAGCCATGTATCCGCGTAGCCGCGCTGTTCGGCACTCCGCATTGATGGGTTTCGCTCCGCTCTACCCATCCTACGAACAGCACGAAGCTTCGTCGTGGGAGGCGACGTGCGCACCGAAGCGCTTCGTGAGCGCGGCGCCACTGTCCTCGCGGTGCCTGATGCCTGCACCGCGCCCATGAAAAAGGCCGCCCGAGGGCGGCCTTGCTGTGACCCATTCGGTCAGAGAATGACCTTGTCGCGCAGTTTCTCGGCAGCCAGTTGCAGCGCCTGGATGACCTTTTCCTTGTCGTAGTTCTGGATGCCGTTGGTGTCCAGGTACATGGAGAAGCCCGGCAATTCGTGCTCGACGTAGCTGGAGGTGGCGCCCAGGTCGCGGCGGAAGTCCACCACCTGGTAGATCTGCACGGGGCGGGCGAAGCCCTTGACGGTGATCTGGCCCTTGTCGCGGCACATGATCACGTCCTTGATCAGCGAGTAGGTCTCGTGGGAGATGAGGATCTCGCCGGCCTCGGAGGCGCTTTCCAGGCGGCTGGCGAGGTTCACGTCGCGGCCGATGATGGTGTAGTCCATGCGCGTGTCGGCGCCGAAGTTGCCCACCGTGCAATAGCCGGTGTTCAGGCCCATGCGGATTTCCAGGGGCTTGGTGATGCCCTGGGCGCGCCACTGCTGGCGCAGCACCTTCATGTGCTTGCGCATGGCGATGGCCATGGATACGGCGGCCACGGCGTCCTTCTTGGCGCCCTGGGTGGAGGGGTCGCCGAAGAACACCATCACGCAGTCGCCGACGAACTTGTCGATGGTGCCGCCGTATTTCAGGGCGATCTTCGACATCTCGTTGAGGTAGTTGTTGAGCAGGTCGGTCAGGGCCTCGGCCTCCAGCTCCTCGGACAGCTCGGTGAAGCCCTTGATGTCGGAGAAGAACACGGTGAGCTTCTTGCGCTGGGTCTCCAGGCGCACGTGGCGCTTGCCGCTGAAGATCATTTCCCAGACCTGCGGCGACAGGTATTTGGCGAGGTTGCGGGCCAGGCGCGCGGCCTTTTCCTGCTCCAGCTTGATCTCGCTGCGCGCCAGCGCCAGGCGCAGGCCCTGCTGGTGCACGAAGAAGGCGGTGATGCAGACGTAGAGCGTGGTGAAGCAGATGCTGACGAAGGACACCAGGGCCGGGGTCGCGAGCTTCAGGTCCGGGTGCGCGACCACCGTGGTCAGCACCGTGGCGCTGGCGGCCACGAGGATCGCCAGGCCCAGCTGGCGCAGGCCACCGATGATCAGTGCGCTGAACGAGAGGGTGAGCATGAACATCAGGCTCGGCACCACCGAGAAACCGAGCAGGGCCGCGCCGGCGCCGGCGTGCAGGGCGTCGATGAACAGCAGGATCAGGTGGGTGCGCTCGGGGTGGTCACGCTTGAAGCGCAGGCTCAGGTGATGGGCCAGGTGCGGATAGAGCAGGGCGTAGGGGACCATCCACAGCACGTCGTAGGAGAAGTACTGGATGTAGCTGCCGGCGGCGATGCTGGCGGCCGTGGCGATATACGCCAGTACGCGGGAGTAATACTCGCGAAGCGGCGGGGTCGGAAGACTGCTGAGCCGGTCTAGATTGGCTGACTTCATGTAAACGAACGATCCCTGATGATTTTCTGACGCGACGTACGGGCGTCCGATGGTCTGCAAGACCTGAGCCAATGCCTGGCGGGTGCGGGATCATAACCAAGTGCCACTACGGCGGCCAAGCATGGCCGCCGAACGGTGGCACGGCCTCGACGTTCAGCTCGCGTTGCGCTCCATCACGGCCTTGTAGATCGACTGCCGGGGTTGGGCGAAGACGCGGCGCAGCATGGGCTCGAAGTATTCCAGGGGCAGGTGCTCGGCCTCGGGGTCGAAAGCGGCGGCGTCGTAGCGTGCACAGAACTCGATGGTCTGGCGGTATTGCGGGTGGTCCTTGAACTGCTCGCGCAGGTGGCGATCCAGGCCCAGGTGATGGAAGAAGTAGTAGCCCTGGAAGATCGCGTGCTTCTCCACCATCCAGTGGTTCTCGGGGCTGACGAAGGGCTTGAGCATCGCCGCGGCGATGTCGGCGTGGTTGAAGGAGCCGAGGGTGTCGCCGATGTCGTGGAGCAGGGCGCAGACCACGTATTCCTCGTCCTGGCCGTCGCGGTGGGCGAGGGTGGCGGTCTGCAGCGAGTGGGTCAGGCGGTCGACCGGGAAGCCGCCGAAGTCGCCATCCAGCAGCCTGAGGTGGGTGAGGATGCGGTCCGGGAGCTGGGCGGCATAGCGGGCGAAGTCCTGGGCGATGATGCTCCAGTCCTCGGCGGTACCGTCTTCCATGTGGGTGAAGCGGGCGTGGGCATTCATCAGGGGCCTCTCTTGTTGTTGTTTTCGGGGGCTTGCTAGAAGCGGATGCGGCCGGTGAAGGCGTCCTTCAGCATCACCCAGTCGCCCATCAGGCTGTAGAGCGGGTACTTGAAGGTGGCGGGGCGGTTCTTCTCGAACACGAAGTGGCCGACCCAGGCGAAGCCATAGCCGGCAACGGGCAGGGCCAGCAGCCACAGCCACTGCTGGGTGACCAGGGCGTAGGCGAGGATGCTCAGGACCAGCAGGCTGCCGACGTAGTGCAGGCGGCGGCATACGTCGTTGCTGTGTTCCTGGAGGTAATAGGGGTAGAACTCGGCGAAGCTGCTGAAACGCTCGGCGGGCGCGGTGCTCATGGGGATGTCTCCTCTTTCTTGTAGGAAGAGAGTGTAGGACTGGTACCTTTCCAGACCAGTGACATTAGGTGCCAGTTTAGTATCCTTCGTCGCCAGACCCTGTCCTGTGGTCTCCGTCTGACAGAACAAGAAGGCGCCATGAGCGAACGTACCACGTCATCGAGCTGGGCCCTGGGGATCGTCCAGGCGCTGGAAATGGGCGGCGTCGACTGCCGCAACCTGTTTCCCGAACTGGGGCTCGACTACGCCGCCCTGAACGATCCCGATGCCCGTTTCCCCCAGGACGGCATGACCCGCCTGTGGTTGCGCGCGGTGGAGCTGTCGGGCAACCCGGCCATTGGCCTGAACATGGCCAAGGTGGTGAGGCCGGCGTCCTTCCACGTGGTGGGTTATGCGCTGATGTCCAGCCGCACCCTCAAGGAGGGTTTCGCCCGCCTGGTGCGCTACCAGCGGATCATCGCCGAGGGCGCGGACCTGAGCTTTCGCGCCACCCCAGACGGCTATGCGCTGATCCTGGCGATCCATGGCGACCGCCTGCCGCCGGCGCGGCAGAGCGCCGAGGCGTCCATGGCCTATTCCCTGGCCTTCTGCCGCTGGATGACGGGGCGGCCGATCAACCCGCTGGAAATCCGCTTCCAGGGCCCGCCGCCTGCGGACCTGGAGCCCTATCGCCAGGTGTTCCAGGCGCCGCTGCGGTTCAATGCCGAGCACTATGCGCTGCTGTTCGACCGCGCCGACATGGAGACGCCGCTGCCCACGGCCAACGAGTCCCTGGCGCAGCTGCACGACCGCTTCGCTGGCGAGTACCTGGCGCGTTTCTCCGGCAGCCGCGTGACCCACCAGGCGCGCCAGGTTCTGTGCCGTCTGTTGCCCCAGGGCGAACCCAAGCGCGAGGTGGTGGCCAGCACCCTGCACCTGTCCCAGCGCACCCTGCAGCGCCGCCTGCAGGAAGAGGGCACCAGCTTTCAGCAACTGCTGGACGACACCCGTCGCGAGCTCGCCGAGCAGTACCTGGCACAGCCCAACCTGACGTTGCTGGAGATTGCCTACCTGCTGGGCTTCGCCGACCCGAGCAACTTCTTCCGCGCCTTCCGCCGCTGGTTCGACGCCACGCCGGGCGAGTACCGCGCGCGCCTGTAATCGCCTCCCGGAGTCTGTAGGGGGATGTAGGGGCGACTTCAGTCGCCCGGCTCGCCCAGCGCGGCTGGGGGAGGCCAGGCGCCACCCCTGTTTAGTGGAGCTGCGCGTTCGCGAGGGTGACGCGGCACGCAGGTGCCTGTGCGCGACGCCGCCTCAATGCCGCCAGAAATACGGCGTGCAGATCACCAGCACGGTGATGATCTCCAGGCGGCCCAGCAGCATGCCGAGGGAGAGCAGCCACTTGGCGCCGTCCGGCAGGCTGGAGAAGTTGCCCGCCGGCCCGATCACCTCGCCCAGGCCCGGCCCCACGCCGGAGACGGTGCTGGCGGCGCCGGTGAGTGCGGTGATCCAGTCCACCCCCATCAGCGACAGGCCCAGGGCCATGACGCAGATGGTGATGGTGAAGAAGAAGGAAAAGGTGAGGATCGAGCGGACGATCTCTTCGTCGAGGCGGTGGCCGTTGTACTTCTGCTTGATCACCGCGCGGGGGTGGATCAGCTGGTAGAGGTTGGCCTTGAGCAGGATGTAGGCGACCTGGAAGCGGAAGATCTTGATGCCACCGGCGGTGGACCCGGAGCAGCCGCCGATGAAGCCCAGGTAGAAGAACAGCATCAGCGAGAAGTTGCCCCACAGGCTGTAGTCGCCCAGGGCGAAGCCGGTGGTGGTGAGGATCGAGGTGGTGTTGACCGCGACGTGGCGCAGCGCCTCGGTCCAGGGCAGGTCGGTGGTCAGCCAGTACCAGGTGCCCAGCACCAGCCAGGTCGCGAGCAGCAGGCCGAGGAAGCCGCGTACCTGGTGGTCCTTGATCAGCGCCTTGCGGTGCCCGCGCAGGGTGGAGACGTAGAGGGCGAAGGGCAGGCTGCCGAGGATCATCACCACCACCGCGACCCAGTGCACGGCCGGCTGGTGCCATTTGGCCAGGGACTGGTCGGAGGTGGAGAAGCCCCCGGTGGAAATCGCCGACATGGCGTGGTTGACCGCGTCGAAGGGGCTCATGCCGGCCAGCCAGAAACCCAGGGTGCCGAGCAGGGTGAAGCTGACGTAAACCAGGACGATGAACTTGGCCACCATGTGCGAGCGCGGCATGACCTTGTCGGAGCGGTCGGAGGATTCCGTCTGGAACAGGCGCATGCCGCCGATGCGCAGCAGCGGCAGGATCGCCACGGCCATGCCGATGAAGCCGATGCCCCCCAGCCAGTGCAGCAGCGAGCGCCAGATGAGGATGCCGGGCGACATGGTGTCCAGCCCGCTGAGCACGGTGGCGCCGGTGGCGGTGACGCCCGACATGCTCTCGAAGAAGGCGTCGGTGTAACTGATGTGCTGGGTGAAGAGGAACGGCAGCGCGGCGAAGATCGCCACCACCACCCAGCTGGAGACGGTGAGCAGGTACATGTCGCGCGGGCGCAGGTGCACGTGCTCGGGGCGCCCGGGGATGACCAGCGCCAGGCCGGCGAGGAAGGTGATCAGGCTCGACCAGACGAAGGAGTGGATGTCCTGGGTGCGTTCGAAGATGAACAGCGTCAGCACGGGGATGGCCATGCTCACGGCCAGGGTGATCAGGAATATGCCGATGATGAAGCCGATGATGCGCAGGGTCGGCAATGCCATGGGTCGAGCTCTGAGTTGTCGAGGTCGCCATTCTATCCGGGCTGGGCGACCTGTCCATGCTCACCGCCTCCGGGGGTCAGTGCTTCCAGAAGGCACGGGTGAAGAGCACCAGGACGGTGAGGATCTCCAGGCGGCCGAGGAGCATGCCGAAGGTCAGCAGCCATTTCGCCGCATCCGGCAGGCTGGAGAAGTTGCCGACCGGGCCGATGGTCGGTCCCAGCCCGGGGCCGACGTTGCAGACCGCGGTGGCGGCGCCCGTGATGGCGGTGGTCCAGTCGAGGCCGATCAGGCACAGGCCCAGGGCGATGACGCCGATGGTCACGGTGAAGAAGAAGGAGAAGGTGATCAACGAGCGCACGATTTCCTCGTCGATGTTGTGCCCGTTGTACTTCTGCCGGATCACCGCCCGGGGGTGCACCAGTTGCTGCAGGTTGGCCTTGAGCATGACCAGGGCGACCTGGAAGCGGAATATCTTCAGGCCGCCGGCGGTGGAGCCGGAGCAGCCGCCGACGAAGGTCAGGTAGAAGAAGAGCATCACCGAGAAGCTGCCCCACAGCGTGTAGTCGCCCAGGGCGATACCGGTGGTCGTGACCACCGAGGTGACGTTGACGGCGACGATGCGGACGGCGTCGAGCCAGCTGTTGCTGGAGTTGGCCCAGTACCAGGTGCCGAACAGCAGCCAGGTGACCACCAGGAAGAACAGGAAGCCCCTTACCTGATGGTCGCGGACCAGGGCCTTGCGATTTCCGCGCAGGCTGGCGACATACAGGGTGAAGGGAAGGCTGCCGAGGATCATCACTGCCACGGCGACCCAGTGCACCGCTGGCTGCGGCCAGTGCGCGATGGAGCTGTCGGAGGTGGAGAAACCGCCGGTCGAGATCAGGGAAGCGGCATGGTTGAGCGCTTCGAAAGGGGTCATGCCGGCCAGCCAGAAGGCCAGGGTGCCAAGGGCGGTGAGGCCGATGTAGACGAGGAGGATGTACTTGGCCGCCATGTGCGAACGCGGCATGACCTTCTCACCCCAGTCGGAGGACTCCGTCTGGAACAGGCGCATGCCGCCGATACGCAGCAGCGGCAGGATCGCCACGGCCATGCCGATGAAGCCGATGCCCCCCAGCCAGTGCAGCATCGAGCGCCACAGCAACAGGCCGGGCGAGGCGGAGTCCAGCCCGGTGAGGACGGTCGAGCCGGTGGTGGTGATGCCGGACATGGTTTCGAAGAAGGCGTCGGTGTAGCTGATGTGCTGGATGAACACCATCGGCAGTGCCGCGAAGCAGCACACGACCACCCAGCTCGCCGTGGTCAGCAGGTACATGTCGCGGGGGCGCATGTGCGAGTGCTCGGGCCGCCCCTGGGCCACCAGGGCGATGCCGGAGGCGAAGGTGATCAAGCTCGACCAGGTGAAGGCGCTGAGGTCGTCGGTGCGCTCGAACACCAGCAGCGCCAGCATGGGAATGACCATGCTGGCGGACAGGGTGATGAGAAAGATGCCGATGATGAAGGCGATGATGCGGAGGGTCGGCAGCGCCATGGCAAGTCTGGCCCGGTGGACGAGGAGCGAGATTCTACGCAGGTGCATGGGACTGTAAAGCGATGTCGTATATCCGGAATGCTTCGCAACTTCGGCTAGAATGCCGCTTCACTCGAACCTGGAGGTGGCCCGATGGAGGCTCTCGACGCTCTGCTCAACCGCGTATCCCTGTCTCGCCTGGTGGAGCCGGCGCCCGATGCGGCGCAACGCGAGGTGCTGTTCCGCGCCGCCCTGCGCGCCCCGGATCATGGCTACCTGCGGCCCTGGCGCTTCCTCACCATCGAGGGCGAGGCACGCAACCGGTTGGGCGAGCTGTTCGCCGAGGCGGTAAAGGCCAGGGACCCGCAGGCACCCGAGGCTGCGGTGAACAAGGCCCTCGGCATGCCACTGCGTGCGCCGCTGCTGGTGGCGGTGATCGCCCGCCTGACCGCCGGGCACAAGGTGCCGGAAAGTGAGCAGGTGCTGTCGGCGGGCTGCGCCGCCCACGGCATCCTCCTGGCCGCCCATGCCCAGGGGCTGGGCGCCATCTGGCGCACCGGCGAGCTGAGCTATGACCGCCATGTCGCCCGTGGCCTGGGCCTGGCCGACAACGAGCAGGTCGTGGGTTTCCTCTACCTGGGCAGTGTGGAAGGCGACCGCCGCAGCCCGCCGGAGCTGGCTCCGGCTGATTTCGTGAGCGCCTGGGGCTGATCGACTGATCGGCGGCGAGACCGAAGAACCCGGCTGGAGATGCCTCCGCCGGGTTTTTTATTGCCTGGGGGGCACTCGGCCTTGCGGGTGCAGCGGCAGTTCGATGCTGGCGACGAAGCCACCGCCGGGGTGGTTGGCCAGTGCCAGCGAGCCGCCGTGGCGTTCGACGGCGCGACGGGCGATGGCCAGCCCGAGGCCATGGCCCGCTGCGGCCTGGCCCGGCGCGCGGTAGAAGGGTTCGCCCAATTGCGCCTGGTGCTCCGGTGCGACGCCAGGGCCGTGGTCGCGGACCTGCACGCGCAACAGGCCGTCGGCCTGGCTGGCATCCAGCTCAACCGGCTGTTCGGCCGGGTTGAAGCGCAGGGCGTTGCGCAGGAGGTTGTCCAGGGCGCGCTCCAGCATGTCCGGCCAGCCGTCCAGGCGCAGCTCGGCGGGGCAGCGGATCTCGATGCGCTGCTCGGGGTAGAGCAGGCGCGCATCGTCGGCGAGGCCCGCCAGCAGCGGGCGCAGCTCGATCGGGTGGGTCGCGCCGGGTTCGGCGTCCAGGCGCGCCAGGGCGAGTATCTCGCTGATCAGCGCTTCCAGCCGGTCGCATTCCTGGCCCAGGCGCGGCCACAGGGCCTCGCGCTGTTGGGGGGCCGCGCGTTCGGCCAGGGCCAGGGCGATGCGCAGGCGCGCCAGGGGCGAGCGCAGCTCGTGGGAGACGTCACGCAGCAGCTGGCGCTGGCTGCCGATCAGCCCCTGCAGGCGCTGGCCCATGCGGTTGAAGTCGCCGGCGAGCACGCCGAGTTCGTCACGGCGCCGCGACAGGCGTTCCAGGCTGTCCTGCTGGTAGGCGGTCTTGCCGAGGTCGTGCACGGCACGGCGCAGGCGGTTCAACGGACGGGTGATGTAGAGGGTCAGTGCCAGGCTGAACAGGCTCAGCACCACCAGGGCGATGCCCAGGGCGCTGAAGGGCCAGAGCAGGCTGCCGCGGTGCCAGGCTTCCAGTTCGGGGTAGGGGATGCGGTAGATCAGCAGGAACGAGTCGCCGCTGCGCGGGCTGGTATATTCCTCGGTGAGGCGGCGCCAGGGCAGGCGCTCGTCGTGCTGGCGGGCCTCGAAGGCGGCGGCGCGGGGCGGGAAGGTGCCGCGCACCACCGGCTGGCCGCTGTCGTTGAGGATCTGCACGTCGATGCGGGCGCGGCGCTTGAACTGTTCGAGCAGGCGTTGCACCTCGTCCGGCCCGCCGATCTCGTAGCGCTGCACCAGGGTTTCCGCCAAACCCTGCAGGGCGGGGTGGCGGCTGAGGATCCAGGCGTCCTGGTTGAGGGCGCGGCCCAGCAGCATGGCGAGGCCGGCGACCAGCGCCAGGGCGAGCCAGAAGGCGGCGAGGATCCGCCAGAACAGTGAACGCACGCGAGTCTCCTCCGGAAACGGCAAAGCCCATCAGGCGGGTGCCTGATGGGCGCTGGGGCTGGCGGTCAGGCCGCCACGGTCATTGGGCTTTCTGCGCGCGCTGGGCTTTCCAGGCTTCGAACTCGGCACGTTCGGCGCGGCGCTCCTCCATCTTCTTCTGCAGCTCGTCGAACTCCTTCTGCTGCTCGGGCTTGAGCAGCGCGCGGATCTCGGCGCGGTTCTTTTCCTCGCTGGCCTTCAGCTCGTCCTGCATGGCCTTCTTGTCGGCGGCGGGCAGCTTGTCCAGGTACTTCTGGGTGATGTCGTGGCGGCTTCTCATGGAGTCGCCCATCAGCTTGCCGACCTGGTGACGCTGTTCGCGGCTCAGGTCCAGCTCCTTGAACAGGCCGGGACCACCGTGACCGGGGCCGCCGAAGCCGCGCTCCGGGCCGGGGCCGTCTTCGGGCATGGCCATGGCGACGGTGGGCAGGGCGGCTGCGAGCAGCAGGGCGGCGATTGTCTTGCGCATGGTCTATCTCCTTGTCTCTGAACCGGCTGGTTGCCGGATGTGCTCAGTCTAGGGAGGGCAAGGTCAAGGGCGGTCAGGCCTGGGTAAAGCTTGGGTAAAGAGACGTTCAGGACGCTGATACGACTGGCTCGGGGCGAGGAGCGAGTAGCTTGCCTCAGGCGCTGTAGTAATAGCCGCGGCTGCGCAGGGCGACGATGCGCGGCCTGCCGTCGGCGTGTGGGCCGAGCTTCTTGCGCAGGTTGCTGACGTGCATGTCGAGGCTGCGGTCGTAGAGGGTCAGTTTGCGGCCCAGGGCCAGTTGCGCGAGTTCCTGCTTGTCCAGCGGCTCGCCGGGCTGGCGCAGCAGGGCTTCGAGCAGGCGGCCTTCGGAGACGGTGAGGCTGATCTCGTGTTCGCCGACGTTGACCACGCCGCGCACCGGGCTGTAGCAGAGGTCACCCAGCTCCAGCTGGCTGGACTGCGAGGGCGGTTGGGTGCGGCGCAGCACGGCACGCAGGCGGGCAGTGAGTTCGCGCGGGTCGCAGGGCTTGGCCAGGTAGTCGTCGGCACCCAGTTCCAGGCCGAGGATGCGGTCCAGCGGCTCGCCTCGGGCAGAGAGCATCAGTACCGGCAGATCCGGGTGGTCGCTGCGCAGTTGCTTGAGCAGCTCCAGGCCACTGCCGTCGGGCAGCATCACATCGAGCACCACGGCCGCCGGGGCATGGGCGGCCAGGGCGGCACGGGCGCTGACACCGTCATGGCAGGCGCGCACGCTGAAGCCTTCCTGGCTGAGCCAGCTGTTGAGCAGCTCGCAGAGCTCCTGGTCGTCATCGATAAGCAGCAGTTCGCTCATGGCCGTCGATTCGTCAGTTGATCCACTGCCGGCGCTGGCGTTGCCCGCCACGGGCGAACAGGCCGACCAGCAAGGACAGCAGCGCCACGCCGCCGCCGATGGCGAACCACATCTGGTCATCGCTGACCAGGCTCGGGGAGCGGTTCGCCTGGGCTTCCTTGAGTTGCAGCTTCAGGCGCTGGTTTTCCTGGCGCAGGCGCGAGAGCAGCGCCGTGTCGCGCTCGGCCGTGGTGCCGTTGGCCAGTTGGGCGGCCAGTTCGTTGCGCTGGCGCTCGCTTTCGGCCAGGCGCTGTTGCAGGACGGTGAGCTCCTGCGCGGCGACGTTCTCCACCGGGCGGGGCTCGACCGACGCATTGGGGGCGACGGTCGGCAAGGCTTCTTCGGCCTGGGCCAGCGGAGCGAGGAGGGACAGGGCGAACAGCAGGGACAGCGAGGCGTGGCGCATCGGAACTCCTGTTTCCTGAATGGATTCGGTGTGCTGCTGTCAGAAGACCTGCTTGAAGGGTTTGACGATCACGCTGGCGTAGACGCCCGAAGTGCGGAACGGATCGGCTTCGGCCCAGGACTGCGCGGCGACCAGGGATTCGAACTCGGCGACGACCAGGCTTCCGGTGAAGCCGGCGGCGCCCGGGTCGTTGCTGTCCACGGCCGGGTGCGGACCGGCCAGCACCAGGCGGCCTTCGGCTTTCAGCTGCTCCAGGCGGGCGAGGTGCGCGGGGCGGTTGGCCTGGCGTTTTTCCAGGGAGTCGGCAACGTCGGAGGAGATGATCGCGTAGAGCATGATGGTCCTTATTCTTGAGGTTTCTCGGATTCGGGATCGTGCATGTGACGCGCCAGGAAGATGCCCTGGCCGATGAGGAACAGCAGGGTCATGCCCAGGCTGCCGAAGACCTTGAAGTCGACCCAGAACTCTTGGTAGGTGAAGGCGACATAAAGGTTGGTGAAGCCACAGAACAGGAAGAAGACGATCCACGCCAGGTTCAGGCGCACCCAGATGGCCTGGGGCAGCGAGACGGCATGGCCCATGACGCGCTGGATCAGGGGCTTGTCGCCGATGAAGTGGCTGGCGGCGAAGCCCAGGGCGAACAGCCAGTTGACCACCGGTGCCTTCCACTTGAGGAAGGTCTCGCTGTGGAAGGCCAGGGTCAGGCCGCCGAACACCAGGCAGGCGGCCAGGGTCAGCCACTGGCCCTTCTCCAGGCGGCGCTGGGTGAGGAAGATCGCGCCGTAGACCACCACCGAGGCGGCGATCAGTACGGCGGTGGCGCTGAAGATGCCGCCCAGCATGAGGCTGTGCCCGGCGAATTCGATGGCGCGGGGTTCGAGCTTGTAGACGATGAAGAAGAGGATGAGCGGGATGAAGTCGATGAATTGTTTCACGGCGGCAGCCAGAAGCGGGATGTGCCGGCATAATAACAAACCATTCCCTTAGCGAAAGCGCACGCCATGCACATTGATCTGCACTGTCACAGCACGGCCTCCGACGGCGCCCTGGCGCCCGCCGTGCTGGTGGCGCGCGCCCATGAAAAGGGCGTTCGGGTGCTGGCGCTGACCGACCACGACACCCTCGAGGGGCTGGAAGAGGCCCGCAGTGCCGCCGCCGGGCTGGATATCGAGCTGATCGATGGCGTGGAGCTGTCCTGCACCTGGGGTGGCGCCACGATTCACGTGCTCGGCTATGCCTTCCGTCCGGACGCCCCGGAGTTGCGCAAGGCCATCGCCGACCTGCACCAGGGGCGCTGGTCGCGGGCCGAGGAGATCGACCGCCGCCTTGCGGCCAAGGGCATGCCCGGTGCGCTGGAAGGCGCGCGGGCGATCCAGCGCGAGCTGGGTGACAGCGGCAACGCGCCGGCACGGCCGCACTTCGCCGAGTTCCTGGTGCGCGAGAAGCATGTGCGCGATCGTGCGGAGGCCTTTCGCAAGTGGCTGGGCTCGGGCAAGCTCGGCGACGTCAAGCAGCACTGGCCGACCCTGGCCGAGGCCGTGGGTACGCTGCGCGCCGCCGGGGCCTGGATCAGCCTGGCGCATCCCTACCATTACGACTTCACTAAGACCAAGCGTCGCAAGCTGGTGGCCGATTTCATCGCTGCCGGCGGCCATGCGCTCGAGGTGGTCAACGGCATGCAGCCTGCGGAGCAGGTGGGCACGCTGACCATCCTTGCCCGCGAATTCGGCATGCTGGTGAGCGCCGGCAGCGATTTCCACGCACCTGGGGACTGGTCGGAGCTGGGCGTGTACCGACCCATACCGGAGGACCTGTCGCCCCTGGCGGCGCGTTTCCAACATGCACAACGACCAACTGAATGCTGAGCAGGGAGATAACGTGAGTCAGTTTTTCCAGGTCCACCCGGAGAATCCCCAGCCGCGGCTGATCAAGCAGGCGGTGGAGATCGTCAGGGCGGGGGGCGTGATCGTCTATCCGACCGACTCCTCGTACGCCGTCGGCTGTGCAATCGGCGAGAAGAACGGCGTGGAGCGCATCCGCCGCCTGCGCCGCCTGGACGACAAGCACAACTTCACCCTGGTCTGCCGCGACCTCTCCGAGCTGGGGCTGTTCGCCAAGGTCGACACCGCCGCGTTCCGACTGCTCAAGGCGCATACCCCCGGCCCCTACACCTTCATCCTCAGCGCCACCCGCGAGGTGCCGCGCATGCTGCTGCACCCCAAGCGCCGCACCATCGGCCTGCGGGTGCCGGACCATCCGATCGCCCTGGCACTGCTGGAAGAGCTGGGGGCGCCGCTGATGAGCGCAACCCTGACCCTGCCTGGCGAGGCGTTGCCGATGAGCGACCCCTATGAGATGCGCCAGATCCTCGAGCACCAGGTGGACCTGATCATCGACGGCGGCTACGGCGGCATGGCGGCCTCCACCGTGGTCGACCTGTCCGAAGGCGAGCCGCGCCTGGTGCGTGCCGGTTGCGGTGACCCGACGCCCTTCATGACGGACGCCGAGGCGTGAGCGCAGAAGCTGCGCCCCAGGTCGACAGCCAGGCCGGAGCCCAGCAGGAGCTGCCCTTCGCCCTGGTCTACGGGCAGGCCGTCACCGAGCTGCCTGTCGACCTCTATATCCCGCCGGATGCCCTGGAGGTGTTCCTCGAAGCCTTCGAGGGGCCGCTCGACCTGCTGCTCTACCTGATCCGCAAGCAGAACATCGACATCCTCGACATCCCCGTGGCGGAGATCACCCGCCAGTACATGGGCTACGTCGAGCTGATGAAATCCGTGCGCCTGGAGCTGGCCGCCGAGTACCTGGTGATGGCTGCCATGCTCGCCGAGATCAAGTCGCGCATGCTGCTGCCGCGCTCCAGCGATGCCGAGGCGGAGGAGGAAGACCCCCGCGCCGAGCTGATCCGTCGCTTGCAGGAGTACGAACGCTACAAGGCCGCCGCCGAGGGCATCGACATGCTGCCGCGGGTCGGTCGCGACAACACCGTGCCGCGCCTGGAGGCTCCCGAGGCGCGGGCGCGCAAGCTGCTGCCGGACGTCAGCCTGGAAGAGCTGCTGCTGTCCATGGCCGAGGTGCTGCGCCGCGCCGACATGTTCGAAAGCCACCAGGTGACCCGCGAGGCGCTGTCCACCCGCGAGCGCATGAGCGAGGTGCTGGAGCGCCTGAAGGGCGGCGCCTTCCTGCCGTTCGTCAGCCTGTTCACCGCCGAGGAAGGGCGCCTGGGCGTGGTGGTGACCTTCATGGCGGTGCTGGAGCTGATCAAGGAACAACTGGTGGAGCTGGTGCAGAATGAGCCCTTCGCACCCATCCACGTCCGTGCAAGAGCCGAGTAGATGAACCTGAACGACCCCAAGGAGCTGGCCTCCCTGCTCGAGGCTTACCTGCTGGCTTCCGGCAAACCCCTGTCGCTGGAGCGCATCGGCGAGCTGTTCGAGGAAGCCGAGCGCCCGGAGCCGGCGCAGATCCGCGATGCGCTGGCGATTCTCACCGCCTCCTGCCAGGGGCGGGCCTTCGAGCTGAAGGAGGTGGCATCCGGCTACCGGCTGCAGGTGCGCGAGCGCTTCGCCCCCTGGGTCGGCCGCCTCTGGGAGGAGCGTCCGCAGCGCTACTCGCGCGCCATGCTGGAGACCCTGGCCCTGATCGCCTACCGCCAGCCGATCACCCGGGGTGAGATCGAGGACATCCGCGGCGTGACGGTGAACAGCCAGATCGTCAAGACACTGATGGAGCGCGAGTGGATCCGCGTGGTCGGCTACCGTGACGTGCCCGGCCGGCCGGCGATGTTCGCCACCACCAAGGCCTTCCTCGACCATTTCAACCTCAGGAACCTCGATGAACTGCCGCCGCTGGCCGCCCTGCGCGAGCTGGAGCCCGAACCGGTGCTGGCCCTCGACGATGTCGACGTACCGGTTCCGGAAGGGCTGCAAGCGCGTGCCGACCTGGCCGGGGAAGAGCCCGCCGAGCCCCGCGAGGAGACCAGCTTCCGCTCGCTGCTGGCGGAGCTGGACACCATGGAGCAGGGCCTGAAGACCGACTTCGACGACCTGCCCGCCCCCGAGGTCGAGCAGCCGGAGGCCGAGGCGGAGGAGGGCGACGCGGCGCTGTTGGGCGATGGCTCCGACGAGACCCGCCACTGAGGCCGGAAGGCGAGGCGCGACGATGAAGGACCCCTGCATCAAGGTTTGCCAGTTCGCGGACGATGTCTGCCGGGGCTGCGGGCGCACCCGTGGCGAGATCAAGGCCTGGAAGAAACTGGGCAAGGCGGAGCGCCGCGAGGTGCTGGCCGAGGCCGATATGCGCCTGCTGGCCCTGGCCGCGACCGGCCGGCGAAAACACTGACGACCCCTGCGGACTCAGCTAGCCTGAGGTTCGCCCGCCGCGTATGATGCGCGACCTTTTTGAACGACTACACCGGGAGGTGCCCAGATGAACGAAGACGAATACAGCCCCGCTGGGGAAAAGCTGCAGAAGGTCCTGGCCCGTATCGGCCTGGCTTCGCGCCGCGATATCGAGGCCTGGATCACCGAGGGCCGCGTCAAGGTCAACGGCGTGGCCGCGACCCTTGGCCAGCGCGTCGACCGTCATGACGCCATCAGCGTCGACGGCCGCCTGCTCAAGCGCGAGGAAGAGACCGAAGCCGTCCGCCGCGTGCTGATCTACAACAAGCCCGACGGCGAGGTCTGCACCCGCGACGACCCGGAAGGCCGCCCCACCGTTTTCGAACGTCTGCCGCGCCTGCGTGCCGGTCGCTGGATCAATATCGGCCGTCTCGACATCAACACCACCGGCCTGCTGTTGTTCACCACCGATGGTGAGCTGGCCAACCGCCTGATGCACCCCTCCTACGAGATGGACCGCGAGTACGCCGTGCGCGTGCGCGGCGAAGTCACCGAGGAGATGCTGGAGAACCTGAAGAACGGCGTGATGCTGGAAGACGGCCCCGCCAAGTTCACCGACATCCAGGAAGCGCCCGGCGGCGAAGGCTTCAACCACTGGTACCACTGCGTGGTCATGGAGGGCCGCAACCGCGAAGTGCGTCGCCTGTGGGAATCCCAGGGCGTGGTGGTCAGCCGCCTGAAGCGCGTGCGCTTCGGTCCGGTGTTCCTCACTTCCGACCTGACCATGGGCCGCTGGCGCGAGATGGGCCAGGCCGAGGTGGACATCCTCAGTGGCGAGGTCGGCCTCAAGCCGGTCCTGCTGCCGGAGGTCTCCACCAAGCACAAGGACAAGGTCGAGCGCATGCAACGCAAGCTGGTCAAGCCGGTGAGCGGCCGTGGCAGTCGCCAGGGCAGTGACCGTCCCGCCCGTGGCCCGCGCAGCGAAGGTGGCGAGCGTCCCGCTCGTGGTCGTGGCGAGGGGGCCGAACGTCCGAGCCGCGCGCCGCGTGGTGAAGGTGCCGAGCGTCCGGCGCGCAGCCCGCGTGGCGAAGGCGCCGAGCGTCCGGCCCGGGCACCGCGCCCGGCTGCCCGTGGCGAGCAGGGCCGCAGCACGCCGCTGGCCGAACGCCCGCGCGATGTCGCCAAGAAGCCCCGTGGCAAGCCCCAGGGCGATGCGAGCGAAGTGGCCGAGCGCCCGCAGCGCAAGCCGCAGCGTCCGGTGAACAAGCGCACCAACCCGTCGGCGGGCGATGGCCAGCGACCGGGTTTCGGCCGCAAGCGCTGATCCGCCGATGCAATGAAAAAGGGGCCTGATGGCCCCTTTCTCATGGGTGTCGTTCGCGTCGTCGAGCGGTCAGCCGGCCATGGAGAGGCGGTTGCGGCCGTTGCGCTTGGCCACGTAGAGGGCGCTGTCGGCGCGGCGCAGCAGGCTGTCTACCGATTCGGCCGGCAGCAGGGTGGCGCAGCCCAGGCTCATGGACAGCTCGATCGGGCGTCCGCCGACCAGGTACTGGATCTCCATGACGCCCATGCGCAGGCGTTCGCCGACCATGCCGGCGGCTTCGCGGCAGGTACTGGAGAGCAAGACGAGGAATTCCTCGCCGCCGTAGCGGAACACCATGTCGACGTTGCGCAGCTTGGCCTTGAGGGTGGTGGCGACGGCCTTGAGCACTTCGTCGCCGGTGCTGTGGCCGTATTCGTCGTTGATGCGCTTGAAGTGGTCGATGTCCAGCATCAGGACCGACAGCGGCTGTTGGCTGCGACGCGCCAGGTCCACCTCGCGTTGCAGCGCCTGGTCCATGGCGATGCGGTTGCCGGTGTCGGTCAGCGGGTCGCGCAGCGCCGATTGCACTGCAGTGCGATAGAGCAGCGCGTTGCGCAGCGGGAAGAGCATGCAGGCCAGCAGGGATTCGAGCTGGCCGAGTTCGGCTTCGTCGAAGCGCTGGCGGCGACGGAAGATCAACTCGCCCAGGTATTCGCCTTCGTGGCTCAGGCGGTAGCCGGCCGAATGCGCGGCGCGTTCGCCATATTCCAGGCGCAGGTCGCTGCTCTGGTGCTGATAGGCCAGGGCATCGAGTGGCACCAGGCGCTGCACTTCACGGAAGAACAGGCTGACGATGCGTTCCACATCCAGGCTGGTCTGCAACTGCATGCTCAACTGGCGGCGCAGTTCCAGCAGCGTCATCTGCCGCAGCTTGCTCTGGGCCGGGCTGGTGAAGCCAAGGCGCTGCAGCTTGGCGGCATCGAAATCTATGGTGTTGGTAGGGGTGGACGGGACCATTTGGCGAACCTCTGACGCTCGAAGCGACGACGGAGAGGTCAGAGCGATTTCCGTGCCAGAATCCAATTTCGACCGTAAAAGCGTTTGGATTCAATATCTTGAGGATGCTGGCAAAACGCCGGTGGCAAGCTCTTGCCGGTGATTTGGCGAACGCTTGGCAATGTGATGCCGTTCACGCGTGTACGGTGCCGGTTTAATGGCGGAAGGGGCGGCGACCTCGCCGGTCGCCGCGTGGTGCGGGTTACTGCGCGTCGAACGCCTGGCCATTGACGCCGGTGCTGTCCGCGCCCATGAGGTAGAGGTAGATCGGCATGATGGCTTCGGGCTCCGGATTGACCTCCGGGTTCTCGCCCGGGTAGGCCTGGGCACGCATGCTGGTGCGGGTGGCGCCGGGGTTGACGCTGTTGGCGCGCACGTTGGCGATGCCGTCCAGTTCGTCGGCCAGTGTCTGCATCAGGCCCTCGGTGGCGAACTTGGAGACGCCGTAGGCCCCCCAGTAGGCGCGCCCCTTGCGGCCGACGCTGCTGGAGGTGAAGACCACCGAGGCGTCGCTGGACAGCTTCAGCAGGGGCAGCAGGGTGCTGGTCAGCATGAACATGGCGTTGACGTTGACCTGCATGACGCGCATGAAGTTGTCGCCCGACAACTGCTCCAGCGGCGTGCGCGGGCCGATGATCGAGGCGTTGTGCAGCAGGCCGTCGAGGCGCCCGAACTCGTTCTCCACCATGGCCGAGAGCTCGTCGTACTGGTGCGGCTGGGCCGTTTCCAGGTTGAACGGGATCACCGCCGGCTGCGGATGGCCGGCTGCCTCGATCTCGTCATAGACCTGGTTGAGGTTGGCCTCGGTCTTGCCCAGCAGCAGTACGGTGGCGCCGTGGGCGGCGAAGGTCTTGGCGGCGGCCGCACCGATGCCGCGGCCGGCGCCGGTGATCAGGATGACCCGGCCCTTGAGCAGGTCGGGGCGGGCGGAATACTGGAACATGTCGGGCTCCTTCGGAGAGCTGCAAGCGGCAAGCCTGAAGCTGAAAGTGAGGTGAAGGGGGCGTCTTGCGGCTTGTGGCTTGAAGCTCGCCCCTGCTGCGTCAGCAGCTGCACAGCGCGCGATCGAGCACGGCGCGCAATTGGAGGGGGTGGTCCACGACCACGTCGGCACCCCAGTGGCTGGGGTTGTCGTCGGGGTGGATGTAGCCGTAGGTGACGGCGGCGGTGCGGGTGCCGGCGGCGCGGCCGGACTCGATGTCGCGCAGGTCGTCGCCGACGAAGAGCACGCTGGCCGGGTCCAGTTGCAGGCGGCTGCAGGCCAGCAGCAGGGGCTCGGGGTCGGGTTTGCTGTTCTTCACGTGGTCCGGGCAGATGAGGATCGCCGAGCGCTCGGCCAGGCCCAGCTGCTGCATGATCGGCTCGGCGTAGCGCACCGGCTTGTTGGTGACCACGCCCCAGATCAAGCGGGCCTTCTCGATGTCCTGCAGCAGTGCGTCGATGCCGTCGAAGGGGCGGGTGAACACGGCGCAATGGGCCTGGTAGCGCTCCAGGAATTCCTGGCGCAGGGTTTCGAAACCCTCGGCTTCCGGGTTCATGCCGAAGGTGGCGGCGACCATGGCGCGGGCGCCACCGGAAACCTGGTCGCGGATCAGCTTGTCGTCCAGGGCCGGCAGGCCCCGATCCGTGCGCATGGCCTGGGCGACGGCGATGAAGTCCGGCGCCGAGTCCAGCAGGGTGCCGTCCATGTCGAAGAGAACCGCTCTGAGGCGCATGGCCGTCACTCCTCGCGCAGGGTGTGGATCATGTAGTTGACGTCCACGTCGCTGGCCAGCTTGTAGTGCTTGGTCAGCGGGTTGTAGGTCAGGCCGATGATGTCCTTGACCTGCAGGCCGGCGGCGCGGCTCCAGGCACCCAGTTCGGAGGGGCGGATGAATTTCTTGAAGTCGTGGGTGCCGCGAGGCAGCAGGCCCATGATGTATTCGGCGCCGACGATGGCGAACAGGTAGGCCTTGGGATTGCGGTTGATGGTGGAGAAGAACACCTGGCCGCCCGGCTTGACCAGGGTCTGGCAGGCACGGATCACCGAGGACGGGTCGGGCACGTGCTCGAGCATCTCCAGGCAGGTGACCACGTCGAACTGCCCGGGCATTTCGGCGGCCAGCTCCTCGGCGGTGATGCGGCGGTATTCCACCGGTACGCCGGATTCCAGCTGGTGCAGGCGGGCCACGGCCAGGGGGGCTTCGCCCATGTCGATGCCGGTGACCTTGGCGCCGCGCTGGGCCATGGCTTCGCTGAGAATGCCGCCGCCGCAACCGACGTCCAGCACCGTCTTGCCGGCGAGGCGGGCGCGCTCGTCGATCCAGTTGACCCGCAGGGGGTTGATGTCGTGCAGCGGTTTGAATTCGCTTTCGCGGTCCCACCAGCGGTGGGCGAGGGCCTCGAATTTGGCGATTTCGGCGTGGTCGACGTTGCTCATGGAGACACCTTTTCCATCAATCAGAATTCAGTGGCCGGCGATCCGCTCGCCCCAGGCTTGCGCGGTGGCGATCAGGCGGTCTTCGTCCTGGCGGGTGAGGCGGCCTGCATCGAGCAGGGCCTTGCCGTCGACCCACACGTGCCGGACGCGATCGCGACCGGTGGCATAGATAAGTTGCGAAACCGGGTCGTACACCGGTTGCTGGGCCAGCCCGGTGAGGTCGAAGGCGACCATGTCGGCGGCCTTGCCGATCTCCAGCGAGCCGGTGTCCTGTTCCATTCCCAGCGCCCGTGCACCATTGAGCGTAGCCATGCGCAGCGCGCGATGGGCGTCCAGCGCGGTGGCGGAGCCGGCGACCGCCTTGGCCAGCATGGCGGCGGTGCGGGTTTCCCCCAGCAGGTCGAGGTCGTTGTTGCTGGCGGCGCCATCGGTGCCGACCGCGACATTGACCCCGGCGAGCCACAGGCGCTCCACCGGGCAGAAGCCGCTGGCGAGCTTTAGGTTGGATTCGGGGCAGTGGATGACGCTGGTGTTGCTTTCTACCAGCAGTGCCAGGTCGTCATCGCTGATCTGGGTCATGTGCACGGCCTGGAAGCGCGGGCCGAGCAGGCCGAGGCGGGCGAGGCGGGCCATGGGGCGTTCGCCGCGCTGTTCCAGGCTCTGCTGGACCTCGAAGGCCGTCTCCTGGACGTGCATGTGGATGCCGGCGTCCAGTTCCTCGGCGAGCATGCGGATGTTCTCCAGCTTGTCGTCGCTGACCGTGTAGGGCGCGTGGGGGCCGAAGGCGACCTTGATGCGCGGGTGGTGCTTGAGGTCGCTGAACAGCTCCAGGCCATGGCGGATGGCCTCGGCGGCGTCGAGGGCGCCGGGGATCGGGAAGTCGATGACGGGGATGGTGATCTGCGCCTTCACGCCACATCCGTGCACCGCTTCGCTGGCGATGGCGGGGTAGAAGTACATCTCGGAGAACGTGGTGATGCCGCCCTTGATCTGTTCGGCGATGGCCAGTTCGGTGCCGTCGCGGACGAAGGCTTCGTCGACCCACTTGGCCTCGGCCGGCCAGATGTGCTGTTCCAGCCAGGTCATCAGGGGCAGGTCGTCGGCCATGCCGCGGAACAGCGACATCGCGGCGTGCCCGTGGGCGTTGACCAGGCCGGGTGACAGCAGCATGCCGGGCAACTCGCGTACCTCGGCGGCCGGCCAGCGCAGCGCCTCCTCGCGCTTGGCGATCAGCGCGATCCGACCGTCGCGGACGCCCAGGGCATGGTCGCGGAGGACGACGCCCGCCGGTTCCACGGGGACGATCCAGGTCGGCAGCAGGAGCAGGTCGAGCGGGGCTTTGGCGTCGGGCATGGTGGCGCATCCTGGGCGCAGGAAAATATCGCGGCAGTATACCCGAGCCAGACGGGCGCTGGATCGCTATAATCCGCGGTTTTTCCGCGGGTTTATTGGTGGCGAGGTGTTCCATGCGTGAGCAACTGTTGGCAGCCGAGAAGGTGATCGCCATCGACTGGCGGGACGGGGTCCTGCGTCTGCTCGACCAGCGCCTCCTGCCCCAGGAGGAAACCTGGCTGGAATACGGCACCGCGGCCGGTGTCGCGGAGGCGATCCGCCTGATGGTGGTGCGCGGTGCGCCGGCCATCGGCATCAGTGCCGCCTACGGGCTGGTGCTGGGTGCGCGCGCGCGGCTGGCGGCGGGCGGTGACTGGCGTGAAGCCCTCGAGGAGGACTTCGGTGTGCTGGCCGATTCGCGGCCCACGGCGGTCAACCTGTTCTGGGCGCTCAACCGCATGCGCGAGCGCCTGGATCGGCTGAAGGAGGGCGAGGAGCCGCTGCAGGCGCTGGAGGCGGAAGCCATCGCCATCCATGAAAGCGACCGCGAAGCCAACCTGACCATGGCCCAGCTGGGCATGGAGCTGATCCGCAAGCACCAGGGCAATCCCCAGGCGCTGCTGACCCACTGCAACACCGGCGCCCTGGCCACGGGCGGCTTCGGCACCGCGCTCGGGGTGATCCGTGCGGCCCATCTGGATGGGCTGGTGGAGCGGGTCTACGCCGACGAAACGCGCCCCTGGCTGCAGGGCGCTCGCCTCACGGCCTGGGAGCTGGCGAACGAAGGCGTGCCGGTGAGCCTCAACGCCGACGCGGCGGCGGCCCATCTGATGAAGACGGCCGGCATTACCTGGGTGATAGTCGGGGCCGACCGCATCACCGCCAATGGCGATGTGGCCAACAAGATCGGTACCTACCAGCTGGCGGTCTGCGCCATGCACCATGGCGTGCGTTTCATGGTCGTGGCGCCGAGCTCGACCATCGACATGGCGCTGGAGAGCGGTGACGACATCCCCATCGAGGAGCGTGACGGGCGCGAGTTGCTCGAGTTGGGCGGCAGGCGCGTGGCGGCTGATGTGCATGCGGTGAACCCGGTGTTCGACGTGACCCCGGCCGACCTGATCGACGCGATCGTGACCGAGAAGGGGGTTGTCGAGCGTCCCGATACCGCCAAGCTGGCCCAGTTGATGTGCCGCAAGCGCCTCCATTGAGGCTGAGGCCTGCGCCCGGCGGGGCTGGGTGCAGGGCGGTGACTATGGTAAGCTCCGGCAGTTATCGAGCCTCCCTTTGCAAGGTCGGCATTCCGTGCGGATCCGTGGCTTAACTCGTTGATTTGTCGTGAGTCGTGCTGGCGCTGCCAGGCGACGAGCCCTGCGTCATCCAGGATGGATGTGTCGGGCTTCACTAGAAAAAGGAATCAGGCTTCTCATGGGCGAACTGGCCAAAGAAATCCTCCCGGTCAATATCGAAGACGAGCTGAAACAGTCCTACCTCGACTACGCGATGAGCGTGATCGTCGGGCGCGCCCTGCCGGATGCGCGCGACGGTCTGAAACCGGTTCACCGTCGCGTGCTGTTCGCCATGAGCGAACTGGGCAACGACTGGAACAAGCCGTACAAGAAATCCGCCCGTGTGGTCGGTGACGTGATCGGTAAGTACCACCCCCACGGCGACACCGCCGTGTACGACACCATCGTGCGCATGGCCCAGCCCTTCTCCCTGCGCTACATGCTGGTCGACGGCCAGGGCAACTTCGGTTCGGTGGACGGCGACAACGCCGCGGCCATGCGATACACCGAAGTGCGCATGTCCAAGCTGGCCCACGAGCTGCTGGCCGACCTGGACAAGGAAACCGTCGACTGGGTGCCCAACTACGACGGCACCGAGCAGATCCCGGCGGTCATGCCGACCAAGATCCCCAACCTGCTGGTCAACGGTTCCAGCGGTATCGCCGTGGGCATGGCCACCAACATCCCGCCGCACAACCTCTCCGAGGTCATCGACGGCTGCCTGGCGCTGATGGACAACAGCGAGCTGACCGTCGATGAACTGATGCAGTACATCCCCGGCCCGGACTTCCCGACCGCAGGGATCATCAACGGCCGTGCCGGCATCATCGAGGCCTATCGCACCGGTCGTGGCCGCATCTATATACGTGCCCGCGCCGAAATCGAGGACATGGAGAAGGGCGGCAACCGCCAGCAGATCATCGTCACCGAGCTGCCCTACCAGCTGAACAAGGCGCGTCTGATCGAGAAGATCGCCGAGCTGGTCAAGGAGAAGAAGCTCGAGGGCATCACCGAGCTGCGCGACGAGTCCGACAAGGACGGCATGCGCGTGGTGATCGAGCTGCGTCGCGGCGAAGTCGGCGAGGTGGTGCTCAACAACCTCTACGCCCAGACCCAGATGCAGAGCGTGTTCGGTATCAACGTCGTGGCCCTGGTGGATGGCCAGCCACGCACGCTGAACCTCAAGGACATGCTCGAGGTGTTCATCCGTCACCGTCGCGAAGTGGTGACCCGCCGTACCGTCTTCGAGCTGCGCAAGGCGCGCGAGCGCGGCCATATCCTCGAAGGCCAGGCCGTCGCCCTGTCGAACATCGACCCGGTGATCGAGCTGATCAAGAATTCGCCGACTCCCGCCGAGGCCAAGGAGCGCCTGATCGCCACCGCGTGGGCGTCCTCCGCCGTGGAAGCGATGGTCGAGCGCGCCGGTGCCGACTCCTGCCGTCCGGAAGACCTGGCCCCGCAATACGGCCTGCGTGACGGCAAGTACTACCTGTCGCCGGAACAGGCCCAGGCCATCCTGGAGCTGCGCCTGCACCGCCTGACCGGCCTGGAGCACGAGAAGCTCCTGTCCGAGTACCAGGAAATCCTGACCCTGATCGGCGAGCTGATCCGCATCCTGACCAGTCCCGAGCGCCTGATGGAAGTCATTCGCGAGGAGCTGGAGAAGGTCAAGGCCGAGTTCGGCGACGCCCGCCGTACCGAGATCGTCGCGTCCCAGGTGGACCTGACCATCGCCGACCTGATCACCGAAGAAGAGCGCGTCGTCACCATTTCCCATGGCGGCTACGCCAAGTCCCAGCCGCTGGCCGCCTACCAGGCCCAGCGCCGCGGCGGTCGCGGCAAGTCCGCTACCGGCGTGAAGGACGAGGACTACATCGAGCACCTGCTGGTCGCCAACAGCCATGCCACGCTGCTGCTGTTCTCCAGCAAGGGCAAGGTGTACTGGCTGAAGACCTTCGAAATCCCGGAAGCCTCGCGCACCGCGCGTGGCCGCCCGCTGGTGAACCTGCTGCCGCTGGACGAGGGCGAGCGCATCACCGCGATGCTGCAGATCGACCTGGAAGCGCTGCAGCGCGAAGCCGGTGACGAGGATGATCTCGAGGACGCCGAGGGCGCAGTGCTCGAAGGCGAAGTGGTGGAGCCGGAAGTCGAAGAAGTCGAAGGCGACACCCCGGAGCTGGTGGCCGAGCCCACCGGTGCCTATATCTTCATGGCCACCGCCTTCGGCACCGTCAAGAAGACCCCGCTGGTGCAGTTCAGCAAGCCGCGTTCCAGTGGCCTGATCGCCCTGCGTCTGGACGAGGGCGACACCCTGATCGCCGCCGCCATCACCGACGGCGCCAAGGAAGTCATGCTGTTCTCCAGCGCCGGCAAGGTGATCCGCTTCGCCGAGAGCATGGTGCGCATCATGGGCCGTACCGCCCGCGGCGTGCGTGGCATGCGCCTGGGCAAGGAGCAGCAGCTGATCTCCATGCTGATCCCCGAATCCGGCGCGCAGATCCTCACCGCATCGGAGCGTGGCTTCGGCAAGCGCACCGGCCTTGGCAAGTTCCCGCGCCGCGGTCGTGGCGGCCAGGGCGTGATCGCCATGGTCATCAACGAGCGTAACGGCAAGCTGGTCGGCGCCATCCAGGTGCAGGACGGCGAGGAGATCATGCTGATCTCCGACCAGGGCACCCTGGTGCGTACCCGTGTCGACGAAGTCTCCAGTTCCGGCCGCAACACCCAGGGCGTGACCCTGATCAAGCTGGCCAAGGACGAGACCCTGGTCGGCCTGGAGCGCGTGCAGGAGCCGTCCGGTGTTGACGAGGACGACGAGCTGGAAGACGGCGAAGTGACGGCCGATGCCGTCGCCGAAGTCCAGGCGGACGATGTCCAGCAGGACGACGCGCAACCGGCGGGTGACGAGTAACACGCTGCGGAGCGGGCGGGTCCTAGCCGGCCTGTCCACTCGGTAGAAGACCATCAGCGGGGGCACAGGTGCCCCCGCGCTACCCAGTGAGAGTGGATGTGAGCAAGCGAGCCTTTAACTTCTGCGCCGGCCCGGCCGCGCTTCCGGAAGCCGTCCTGCAACGCGCCCAGGCGGAACTCCTCGATTGGCAAGGCAAGGGCCTTTCCGTCATGGAAATGAGCCATCGCAGTGACGACTACGTCGCCATCGCCGAAAAGGCCGAACAGGACCTGCGCGACCTGCTCTCCATCCCCTCCAACTACAAGGTGCTGTTCCTCCAGGGCGGTGCCAGCCAGCAATTCGCCGAGATCCCGCTGAACCTGCTCCCGGAAAACGGCGTGGCCGACTACGTCGAGACCGGCATCTGGTCGAAGAAGAGCATCGAGGAGGCGGCACGCTACGGCCGCGTCAACGTCGCGGCCAGTGCCAAGGGCCTGGACTACTTCGCCATCCCTGGCCAGAACGACTGGAAGCTGAGTGCGGATGCCGCCTACCTGCACTACGCCTCCAACGAGACCATCGGCGGCCTGCAGTTCGACTGGATCCCCGAGACCGGTGACGTACCGCTGGTGGTGGACATGTCTTCGGACATCCTTTCCCGTCCGCTCGATGTGTCCCGCTTCGGCCTGATCTATGCCGGCGCGCAGAAGAACATCGGCCCGAGCGGCCTGGTGGTCGTCATCGTCCGCGAAGACCTGCTGGGGCGTGCCCGCTCATCCTGCCCGACCATGCTCAACTACAAGGTCGCGGCGGATAACGGCTCCATGTACAACACCCCGGCCACCTTCTCCTGGTACCTCTCGGGCCTGGTGTTCGAGTGGCTGAAGGAGCAGGGCGGCGTCGAAGCCATGGAGCAGCGCAACCGTGCGAAGAAGGAGCTGCTCTACGGCTACATCGACAAGAGCGACTTCTATACCAACCCCATCGCGGTGAATGCGCGGTCCTGGATGAACGTTCCGTTCCGCCTCGCCGACGAGCGCCTGGACAAGGACTTCCTCGCTGGCGCCGACGCCCGTGGCCTGCTCAACCTCAAGGGCCACCGTTCGGTGGGAGGCATGCGTGCCTCCATCTACAACGCGGTCGGCCTGGATGCAGTCGAGGCCCTGGTGGCCTACATGGCGGAGTTCGAGAAGGAGCGCGCCTGATGTCCGAACAGGAATTGAAGGCCCTGCGCCTGCGCATCGACAGCCTCGACGAGAAGATCCTCGAACTGATCAGTGATCGCGCCCGCTGCGCCCAGGACGTCGCTCGCGTGAAGATGGCGGCTCTGCCGGAAGGCGAGAAGCCGGTCTTCTATCGCCCCGAGCGCGAAGCCTGGGTGCTCAAGCACATCATGGAACGCAACAAGGGGCCGCTGGACAACGAGGAGATGGCGCGGCTGTTCCGCGAAATCATGTCGTCCTGCCTCGCGCTGGAGCAGCCGCTCAAGGTCGCGTACCTGGGACCCGAGGGCACGTTCACCCAGGCCGCTGCGATGAAGCATTTCGGCCACGCCGTGATCAGCACCCCGATGGCCGCCATCGACGAGGTGTTCCGCGAGGTGGCGGCCGGTGCGGTCAATTTCGGCGTGGTGCCGGTGGAGAACTCCACCGAGGGTGCGGTCAACCACACCCTGGACAGCTTCCTCGAGCACGACATGGTCATCTGCGGCGAGGTGGAGCTGCGTATCCACCATCACCTGCTGGTGGGCGATACCACCAAGACCGACAACATCACCCGCATCTATTCCCACGCCCAGTCCCTGGCCCAGTGCCGCAAGTGGCTGGACGCGCACTACCCGAACGTCGAGCGCGTCGCTGTCTCCAGCAATGCGGATGCCGCCAAGCGGGTGAAGAGCGAGTGGAACTCCGCCGCCATCGCCGGCGACATGGCGGCCAGTCTCTACGGGCTGACCAAGCTCTGCGAGAAGATCGAGGACCGCCCGGACAACTCCACGCGCTTCCTCATCATCGGCAGCCAGGAAGTACCGCCTACCGGCGACGACAAGACCTCTGTCATCGTCTCCATGCGCAACAAGCCTGGCGCGCTGCACGAGCTTCTGGTGCCCTTCCACACCAACGGCATCGACCTGACCCGCATCGAGACCCGCCCGTCCCGCAGTGGCAAATGGACCTACGTGTTCTTCATCGACTTCGTCGGCCATCACCGTGACCCGCTGATCAAGGACGTGCTGGAGAAGATCAACCAGGAGGCCGTGGCGCTGAAGGTGCTGGGGTCCTACCCGAAAGCGGTTCTCTGAACCCAAGAGATTTCCAAGGAGCGCCCATGAGCTGCGACTTCCTCGCCCTGGCACAGCCGGGCGTGCAGAAACTTTCGCCCTACGTACCCGGCAAGCCGGTGGACGAGCTGGCCCGTGAGCTGAACCTCGACCCGGCCGGCATCGTCAAGCTGGCCAGCAACGAGAACCCGCTGGGCCCGAGCCCCAGGGTTCTCGAGGCCATCCGTGCCGAGCTGGCCGATCTCACCCGCTACCCGGATGGCAATGGCTTCGAGCTCAAGCGCCGCCTGGCCGAGCGCTATGACGTCCAGCCGGACCAGGTGACCCTCGGCAATGGCTCCAACGACATCCTCGAACTGGTCGGTCGCGCCTACCTGGCCCCGGGCCTGAACGCGGTGTTCAGCCAGCACGCGTTCGCCGTGTACCCCATCGTCACCCAGGCTGTCGGGGCCACCGCCAAGGTCGTGCCGGCCAAGGACTGGGGGCATGACCTGCCGGCGATGCTGGCGGCCATCGACGAGCAGACCCGCGTGGTCTTCGTCGCCAACCCGAACAACCCGACCGGCACCTGGTTTGGTCCGCAGGCGCTGGAAGAATTCCTCGCCAAGGTCCCGGAGACCGTGCTGGTGGTGCTGGATGAGGCCTATATCGAATACGCGTCGGGTGGCGAGCTGCCCGACGGCCTCGACTACCTGTCGCGCTACCCGAACCTGCTGGTTTCCCGCACCTTCTCCAAGGCCTTCGGCCTGGCGGCGCTGCGGGTCGGCTACGGGATTTCGTCCGCTCGTGTCGCCGATGTCCTGAACCGCGTGCGCCAGCCGTTCAACGTCAACAGCCTGGCCCTGGCCGCCGCCTGCGCCGCGCTGGCGGACGCCGACTACCTGGCCGAGAGCCGTCGCCTCAATGACGCTGGCATGGCGCAGCTGGAAGCGGGTTGCCGCGCGCTGGGCCTGGGCTGGATTCCGTCTCGTGGCAACTTCATCGCCATCGATTTCGGTCGCGATACGACGGGCATCAACCAGGCCTTGCTGGCGGCAGGCGTGATCGTGCGCCCGGTCGCGGGCTACGGCATGCCGAACTTCCTGCGCGTCTCCATCGGTCTGCCCGAGGAGAACCAGCGCTTCCTCGACGTCCTGGGGCAGGTGCTTGCCCGTGGCTGATGTCATGCCGCTGCAACAGCGCTCTCCTAAGCTCGGGCGCCTCGTGGTGATCGGGCTCGGCCTGATCGGCGGCTCCTTTGCCAAGGGGCTGCGGGAAAAGGGGGCGTTCGATGAAGTGGTGGGTGTCGATCTGGACGCCGAGTCGCGCCGCCTGGCCGTGGAGCTGGGCGTGGTCGACCGTTGCGAGACCGATCTCGCCGCCGCCTGTCAGGGGGCGGCGGTGATCCAGCTGGCCGTGCCTATCCTGGCCATGGAGCGATTGCTGGCTGAGCTGGCGAAGCTCGATCTTGGCGATGTCGTGCTCACCGATGTCGGCAGCGCCAAGGGGAATGTGGTGCGTGCCGCGCGCCTGGCCTTCGATGGCATGCCGGCTCGCTTCGTCCCCGGTCATCCTATTGCAGGGTCCGAGCAGAGCGGGGTGGAGGCGGCTAATGGCGCTCTCTTTAGTCGCCACAAGGTGATCCTGACGCCTCAGGAGTCCACTGACGGCGGGGCGCTGGCCTTGGTCGACAGGCTCTGGCGCGAGTTGGGGGCCGATGTCGAGCACATGCAGGTCGAGCACCATGACGAGGTGCTTGCGGCGACCAGCCACCTGCCGCACCTGCTGGCTTTCGGGCTGGTCGACTCGCTTGCCAAGCGCAGCGAGAACCTGGAGATATTCCGCTACGCCGCTGGTGGCTTCCGTGATTTCACGCGGATCGCCGGTAGCGATCCGGTCATGTGGCACGACATCTTCCTCGCCAACCGCGAGGCCGTGCTGCGGGTGCTGGACGCATTTCGTGGCGACCTCGACGCCTTGCGCGACGCGGTCGACGCAGGGGATGGGCATCAACTGCTGGGCGTGTTCACCCGCGCCCGCGTCGCCCGCGAACATTTCAGTAAAATCCTGGCCCGCAGGGCCTATGTGGACGCCATGCACAATAACGACCTGATTTACCTGGCCCAGCCGGGTGGCCGCCTTTCCGGGCGTATCCGCGTTCCGGGCGACAAGTCCATTTCCCACCGCTCGATCATGCTCGGCTCCCTGGCCGAGGGCACGACCGAGGTGGAAGGTTTCCTCGAGGGTGAGGACGCCCTGGCGACCCTGCAGGCTTTCCGCGACATGGGGGTGGTCATCGAGGGCCCCCACCATGGTCGCGTGACCATCCATGGCGTTGGCCTGCATGGCCTTAAGCCGCCGCCCGGGCCGCTGTACCTGGGCAACTCCGGTACCTCCATGCGCCTGCTCAGCGGGCTGCTCGCTGCCCAGCCGTTCGACACCACCCTGACCGGTGACGCTTCGCTGTCCAAGCGCCCGATGAACCGTGTGGCCAAGCCGTTGCGCGAGATGGGGGCGGTGATCGAGACCGCTCCGGAAGGTCGCCCGCCGATGACCATCCGTGGTGGCCAGCGCCTCACCGGCATGAGCTACGAGATGCCGATGGCCAGCGCCCAGGTCAAATCCTGCCTGTTGCTCGCCGGCCTCTACGCCGCGGGCGAAACCTCGGTGACCGAGCCGGCTCCGACCCGCGACCATACCGAGCGCATGCTGCAGGGCTTCGGCTATCCGGTTGCCGTCGATGGCAGCACGGCGACCGTCGAGAGCGGCCACAAGCTGTCCGCCACCCATATCGAAGTGCCGGCGGACATCTCTTCCGCAGCCTTCTTCCTGGTGGCAGCGAGCATCGCCGAGGGTTCCGAGCTGCTGCTGGAGCACGTGGGTATCAACCCGACCCGTACCGGTGTGATCGATATCCTCAAGCTGATGGGCGCCGATATCACCCTGGAGAACCCGCGTGAAGTCGGTGGCGAGCCGGTGGCGGATATCCGCGTGCGCGCGGCGAAGCTCAAGGGCATCGATATCCCCGAAGACCTGGTTCCGCTGGCCATCGACGAGTTCCCGGTGCTGTTCGTCGCTGCCGCCTGTGCCGAAGGGCGCACCGTCCTGCGTGGCGCGGAAGAGCTGCGGGTCAAGGAGTCGGACCGCATCCAGGTGATGGCCGACGGGCTGGTCGCGTTGGGCGTGAAGGCCGAGCCGACCCCGGACGGCATCATCATCGACGGTGGTGCGTTCGGCGGGGGGGAGGTGTGGAGCCATGGCGACCATCGCATCGCCATGTCCTTCAGCGTCGCTTCGCTGCGTGCCAGCGGTGCGATCCGTATCCACGATTGCGCCAACGTCGCGACCTCCTTCCCGAACTTCCTCGGGCTGGCGGCGCAGGTCGGCATCCAAGTCGCCGAAGAGGGCAAGTGATGAGTACTGCAGCGCCGGTCATCGCCATCGACGGCCCGGGTGGCTCGGGCAAGGGCACGGTCGCGGGCCTGCTGGCCAAGCGTCTTGGCTGGAACCTGCTGGATTCCGGTGCGCTGTATCGGCTGCTGGCCTTCGCGGCGCGTAACCACGGCGTCGACCTGACCAACGAGGAGTCGCTGAAAGTCCTGGCGGCCCATCTCGATGTGCAGTTCCTATCCAATGCGGGCGGCGTCCAGCGGATCATCCTCGAGGGTGAGGATGTTTCCGATGTCATCCGCACCGAGACGGTAGGGGCGGGCGCCTCGCAGGTCGCTGCCCTGCCGGCGGTGCGCGATGCCTTGCTGCAGCGTCAGCGTGCCTTCCAGGAGGCGCCCGGGCTGGTCGCTGATGGTCGGGACATGGGGACGGTGGTCTTTCCGGATGCACCGCTGAAGATCTTCCTCACCGCTACCGCGGAGGAGCGTGCACGTCGGCGCTATCTGCAGTTGAAGGGCAAGGGCATGGAGGTCGAGATGGCCTCCCTGCTGACCGAGATCATCGAGCGTGACGAGCGCGACACCCAGCGTTCCGTTGCGCCGCTGAAGCCCGCGACGGATGCCCTGATTCTCGACTCCACCCACCTGAGCATCGACGAAGTGCTGGAGCGCATTCTCGCAGCCTTTGCCGCGCTGGGGCTGGATGACTGATCGGGGTCGCACTCTGCGATGCCGTGTTACTTGAGCACGGCGTTCCTGTTTTTCCGAGTCGGCTCCGTCCGGCGGATCTACCCGGAGTGCCGGGGCGGGGCAATTGACGGCCGCTAGCCCCATTGCTAACATTCCAGCCCTTATGTCGGCTTGATTTCTCTAATGGAGGCGTCACGCCGGTTCTGATTCCGAAAGGAAGTGCCTCATTGCCAGTCATCCGACTGAGCGTGGTGCCACAGGGGTGGAACGGGATACCAGTTGACGTCCCCTCCACCTTTAATCACTGACTTGACCGCATTTGCTGGTAGTGCGGAATAGGGCCTTTAGTGGCCTTTGACTACAGGTATGATCATGAGCGAAAGCTTCGCAGAACTTTTTGAAGAAAGCCTGAAATCCCTCGACATGCAGCCGGGTGCCATCATCACCGGCATCGTGGTCGACATCGACGGTGACTGGGTCACCGTGCATGCTGGCCTCAAGTCCGAGGGCGTCATCCCGGTCGAGCAGTTCTACAACGAACAGGGCGAGCTGACCATCAGCGTGGGTGACGAAGTTCACGTTGCGCTGGACGCGGTAGAAGATGGCTTCGGTGAAACCAAGCTGTCCCGCGAGAAAGCCAAGCGCGCCGAGTGCTGGATTGTTCTGGAAGCTGCTTTCGCTGCTGAAGAAGTGGTCAAGGGCGTTATCAACGGCAAGGTCAAAGGCGGTTTCACCGTCGACGTCAGCGGCATCCGCGCGTTCCTGCCGGGCTCCCTGGTGGATGTGCGCCCCGTGCGCGACACCACTCATCTGGAAGGCAAAGAGCTCGAGTTCAAAGTCATCAAGCTCGACCAGAAACGCAACAACGTTGTCGTTTCCCGCCGCAGCGTCCTGGAAGCCGAGAACAGCGCCGAGCGCGAAGCTCTGCTGGAATCCCTGCAGGAAGGCCAGCAAGTCAAAGGTATCGTCAAGAACCTCACCGACTACGGCGCATTCGTTGACCTGGGCGGCGTAGACGGCCTGCTGCACATCACCGACATGGCTTGGAAGCGCATCAAGCACCCGTCCGAGATCGTCAACGTTGGCGATGAGATCGACGTCAAGGTGCTGAAGTTCGACCGCGAGCGCAACCGCGTCTCCCTGGGTCTGAAGCAGCTGGGCGAAGATCCGTGGGTTGCCATCAAGGCTCGCTACCCGGAAGGCACCCGCGTAACCGCGCGCGTTACCAACCTGACCGACTACGGCTGCTTCGCAGAGCTGGAAGAGGGCGTGGAAGGCTTGGTGCACGTTTCCGAGATGGATTGGACCAACAAGAACATCCACCCGTCCAAAGTCGTTCAGGTTGGCGACGAAGTGGAAGTTCAGGTTCTCGACATCGACGAAGAGCGTCGTCGTATCTCCCTGGGTATCAAGCAGTGCAAGTCCAACCCGTGGGAAGACTTCTCCGGTCGCTTCAATAAAGGCGACAAGATCTCCGGTACCATCAAGTCGATCACCGATTTCGGTATCTTCATTGGTCTGGAAGGCGGCATCGACGGCCTGGTTCACCTGTCCGATATCTCCTGGAACGAAGTTGGCGAAGAAGCCGTACGTCGTTTCAAGAAGGGCGACGAACTGGATACCGTCATCCTGTCCGTAGATCCGGAGCGCGAGCGCATCTCCCTGGGTATCAAGCAGCTGGAAGACGATCCGTTCTCCAACTACGCCTCCCTGAACGAGAAAGGCACAATCGTGCGCGGTACCGTCAAGGAAGTTGATGCCAAGGGCGCTGTGATCACCCTGGGCGACGATATCGAAGGCATCCTGAAAGCCTCCGAAATCAGCCGTGACCGCGTTGAAGACGCGCGCAACGTGCTGAAAGAAGGCGAAGAAGTCGAAGCCAAGATCATCAGCATCGACCGTAAGAGCCGCGTCATCAGCCTCTCCGTCAAGTCGAAAGACGTGGACGACGAGAAAGACGCAATGAAGGAACTGCGCAAGCAGGAATCCGAGAGCACCGGCCCGACCACCATTGGTGATCTGATCCGCGCTCAGATGGAGAACCAGGGCTAAGTCCTGACTCCTTTCAGCAAAAAGGGCGGCCTAGGCCGCCCTTTTTGTTGCCCGAGTTTTACCCTTGGTTATTAGGGCTGTTCAAAGCTCCGTGGTCATGCTAAAACCGCGTAGAGCTGATCTAGCCGCTTGATATAGAAGGGAAAACCATGACCAAGTCGGAGTTGATCGAACGAATCGTTACCCACCAAGGCCAGCTTTCTTCGAAAGATGTAGAGCTTGCCATCAAGACCATGCTCGAGCAGATGTCCCAGGCACTGGCCACGGGGGATCGTATCGAGATACGCGGATTTGGCAGCTTCTCCCTGCATTTCCGTGCGCCTCGCACGGGCCGTAATCCCAAGACCGGAGAGTCCGTTCGCCTGGATGGCAAGTTCGTACCGCATTTCAAGCCGGGCAAGGAGTTGCGGGATCGGGTTAACGAAGAAGAGTAGGCATTAGCTTGAAGTAATTGAGCGTAGGGACTTGCTGTAAAATCCCCGTCTTCAAGGCTGGTACTCATACCTCCTGCTTGCGAAATAGTAGGAAGCAGGCAGAATGCGGCTCCAGTTGTCTAGCTGGAGCAAGGTCGTCTCTCTATTTTCTGGCGTATTGCAGTAGCTAAGCTAATAACTCGCACCTAGGGCTGAGTCCCTCTGCTTCGTTATCGTTAAGGGATTTGCTTGTGCGGTGCTCCTCGATTTTTCCTCTGGATTTTCTCTTCGGCGCTGTACGATACCGTTGCAGCTCGCCAATTTTCTTTCGATGGACTAGGCGCTCTAAATTCGACCCGCGTGCGTTTGAGTGTTTCGATTGGATTTCCTATCGATTGGCTCCAGCTTCCCCCAGGGGTCGCTCGCGCTGCGCGCCATTGGTACAGTGAAAGTTGAAGTGATTGTTGGTAATACTTAAGTGCCAAGTGATCTGTTTTTGACTATTAAAGGGTGTAAAATATTTTACATGGTCTGCTCCAAGTTTACTGTGAAGGCTCGTTATTGGCTTGTCTGTTTTTTGTTTTTGAACTAAATATATTCAAGGTTGCTTCTGGTGTCTGGAGTTTTGTAAGGCTCCTTGGCTAAAGTTTTATGGATGACTATATGGTTTTTTCTACTGATCATGATGTCTTGGGTGCAGAGGTTTCTTGATGAAGCTTTTCATGATAACCAATTGCCCCGATTTGGCAGAGTTTGCCATTACTAGTGGTGTGGAACGTGTCTTTGTAGATACTGAAATTCTTGGTAAGGATGCGCGTCAAGGGCACCTGAATACCGTGATCAGTCGACACACATTGGATGATGTTCGTCGGATTCGGCCTGTAGTGCCAGAGGGGCGTTTGCTGGTTCGTGTCAACCCAATCCATGAGGGAAGCAAGGCTGAGATTGATCTCGCGATTGAGGCCGGTGCCGATGTACTCATGCTTCCGATGTTTCATCGTGTAGATGAGGTTGAGCTATTTATAGCGGCTGTGGGGGGGCGTGCACGTTGCAATCTTCTCGTCGAGACGGTATCTGCTGCTGCCAATTTGAAAGCATGCATCGAAGTGCCAGGTGTTGATGAGGTGCATATCGGTCTAAACGATCTTCATCTGGAGCTTGGCCTGGATTTCATGTTTGAGCCTTTGGCCAGCGGAATGGTCGATAGCATGGCTGCGATATTGCGCGATAGTGGTAAACCTTTTGGCATAGGCGGCATAGCTCGTGTCGGCGAGGGGTTGTTGCCGGCGGAGCTGCTACTGGCCGAGCATGCTCGTCTAGGATCCAGTGCCGCCATTCTGTCTAGAACGTTTCATCGTCAGGCTTCGTCTGTTGCCGAAATTAAAAAGCAAATGGATTTCTCCGCCGAAGTTAGCAAACTAAAGAGCGCATATCAGGAAAGTAAGGGGTATGATTCGGAAATTTTGCAGGCTAAGCATCGAGACGTTCAAGAAAAAGTAGAGATGATAGTTGAGTCGATAAAGGCGCGCAGGTTGAAGTGATGACGCAGGCGCAGCGAAACTTGCTTGGGGCTGGGCTCTTTTTGGGCTTGGCTTTGATGGGCGGGCGGCTGGCAGGTTTCGGTCGGGAAGTTTTAATCGCGTCTTCATTCGGTTTGTCCGCTGAAGCAGATATCGCAATCATTCTTCTCTCGATCCCTGATCTTCTTGTCAATCTCCTCTTGTCCGGGGGAATAAGTGTCGCGCTAGTTCCTGCATTGAGATCGGCAGGCTCAGACAAAGCGGCGGCGCTTTTTCTCCAAGCCTCTATTGTAGTGGGAGGGGGATTCGCCGTGTTAGCGGCGATATTTGCAGTGGCGCCGACTGTTTGGCTCTACTTGCTTGCTCCAGGTCTGCTCAATCCGTTGCGCTGGCTGGACAGTTGGATGATCTATGCCATTGCGGCTGCTATCCCGCTAACTGCGCTATCTGGTGTTAGTTCGGCGGCGTTGAATTCAAAAGACCGTTTTTTTGTGGCAGGCTGCGGTACGTTGATATTCAACCTCTGCATCATCGGTGGGCTGTTCTACGCGTTGGCTGTTGGTGGGGGGTATCTCTCTTGGTTATGTGCCGGGATTTTCCTAGGTGCATTAGTTCGTTGGGTTGGTCAGCTTTCAGCGCTTCGAGTCGGACGTCTGCCTAAAAAGCATGGCGTGTCTTATGGGTGGGTTCTGGATCGCCAGCTATTGCTTGGCTTTGTTGCGGGGCTTGCTTCGGCCTCTCTACTGGTGATAGTGCCCCTGTTCCTTCGGGCGGGGGCATCATGGCTCGGAGAGGGCGAGTTAGCAGCGTTCAATTATGCCGTTAAGTTGATCGAATTGCCGCTTGGCATTCTTATTACCACCCTCGCTACTGTGGCCTTTCCTCGATTGAGTGAGGCTCATGATCAACAGGATATCGTTGCTTTCAACGAGATTCTGCGTGTGTCGTTACAGCGGTCGGTGCTGCTGTCCATCGTAATCGTACTGTGTGGGCTTCCATTCATCGATGCTGCGATATTCATACTGTTTAGTGGTGGGCAGATAAGCACCGCGGGTCTACAGCACATTACGACTCTCACACAGGTCGCGTTGCTAAGTGTACCCTTCGTTGGTATTTCAAGCCTCGCTGCGGCTGCTGTAAATGCGCAAAGACGGCCCGGGCAGGTTCTGCGCCGTACCGCTGCGGTCATGTTGTTCCTTCCTTTACTTTGCATTCCCGGCCTTTGGCTGAAAGAACCTATTGCTCTGATGTTGGCTCTACCGATTTTTCATATGATGCTGGCTATTAATCTTGCTCGGGCTGCCGGAGGGGCTGTGCTTAACGCTGGGCTAGGAGGGGCGTACATTCTTCCGCTCGGCGCGCTAATTGCCGTCGTGGTCTCAGTAGCAGTATTGATAGATTTCTTCTGTTTGAAGCCTGCCGGGTCATGGCTAGTGGGGCCGTTGGCAATATGGCGCTTAGGATTGGCGGGAATAGCATTCGGTATCAGTGCTATCGCGGTACTCCATATGATGCGATCACGGGAAAGAGTTGCATGTAATGAAGCGAATATTTGATTTTTCTAGCTCACTTGTGGCGATTGTTATTCTTTCACCACTCATGATCGGAGTTGCAGCTGCTATCTATTTTTCTGACTTCGGCCCCGTGCTGTTCAAGCAGAAGCGTATTGGTCGGGGTGGGCATGAGTTCTTCATCTATAAATTTCGCAGCATGGTAATAGATGCTGATAGGCTCGGGGGCTATTCCACCGCAGATGGTGACCCCCGTATCACCCGAGTGGGACGGTTTATCAGGCGAACTAGCCTTGATGAGCTGCCTCAATTACTGAATGTGCTTACGGGATCAATGAGTGTTGTGGGGCCGCGCCCAGATGTACCTGCGCAGCGGTCGCTTTACACTGATGCGGAATGGAGCCTACGCCTCAGCGTGCGTCCGGGTATCACGGGTCTTGCTCAGGCAACGTTACGTTCGGCGGCTACAGAGAGTCAGCGCAAGGAGTTGGATTTGCAATATGCTCGACAGGTCTCCCTGCTCAAGGATATTCAGATTATCCTGCTGACGTTCAAACAAGTTTTCGGAAAGGGCGGCAACTGAAATGTGCGGCATTTTTGGCTATTTCCACCGGGGAGTACGCTCCCTTTCCCCTGAGAAATTGAGCGCCATGGGAATGGCGATTCAGCATCGCGGGCCTGACGATCAGGGGATTTTCAGTGCCCCCGGCCTCGCGCTGGGCAATCAGAGACTTTCGATAATTGATCTTGCAGGCGGTCATCAGCCATTTGTTTCAGATGACGGGCAAATTGTCGTCGTGCAAAACGGAGAGATATTTAACCACGTTGAACTCGCCGTTGATTTAGCCCAGACGGGATACCCGTGCCGCACTCACTCGGATACGGAAGTGCTATTGCGCTTGTATGAGCGTGAAGGCATTTCTTTTGTCAGCAAGCTAAATGGAATGTTTGCCATTGCCATTTATGATGCCCGTGAGCAGTCCGTCTATTTAGTCAGGGATCGGATTGGCGTTAAACCTCTTTATGTGCACGACGATGGACTTCAGCTGACTTTTGGTTCCGAAATAAAGTCACTGCTCCGTGCTGGGATGCCTCGTCCTGCAATGAATGAGGAGGCCTTGCATCATTACTTGACCTTTAACTATGTACCTGCCCCGCTCACTCTATATCAGGGTGTTCATCATCTCATGCCGGGACATGTGATGAAGATTACCCGAGCGGGCAGCTCGGTATCACGCTGGTGGGACTTGGCTTCCGTCGAGCCGGTACATGGCCGATCCGAAGCTGATTGGATAGAAGAGTTCAACTACATCCTCGATGATGCAGTACGGCTTCGCTTGAGAAGCGATGTTCCGTTTGGCGCTTTTTTGTCGGGTGGGGTGGATTCCAGCACTGTCGTAGGTTTAATGGCCCGGCATATGAGTGAGCCGGTCAAGACATTCTGTATTGGCTTTGATGATCCCCGCTACGATGAGTCGATATTCGCCCAAGAGGCGGCCAGTCGATTCGGCACTCAGCACATTATGGAACGTGTCGCGCCTGACATGCTCGAGCTCTGGCCCATGGCGACTTATCACTGTGATCAACCCCATGGCGATGTGTCGTTTCTTCCTACCTATCGCGTTTCTGCGCTAGCAGCTAAACATGTAAAGGTCGTGCTAACAGGTGATGGCGGCGACGAGTTGTTTGCCGGTTATGACAAGCACAAGGATTTCTTCTCCAATCCTGATATTGGGGCACTTACAGATAGCGAGTTTCAGCGTCGCTATTTTGATAGTATTTCCTTGTTTACCGATCATGGCAAGTTTGCACTTTACAAGCCAGACATGGCTGCCCGTCTGCGTGGTATTGAGTCCTTCGATATTGCTGCTCCCTATTTTCAAGCAGTTTCTCATCAGGACAGGATTAATCAGGCTCTATTCCTGGATATGCAATTACTGCTCAGTGGCAATAATCTAGTAAAACCTGATCGAATGGGGATGGCTGTTTCTCTTGAAGCGCGTACTCCGTTTCTCGACTACCGGATGATGGAATTTGCCTTTCGTATGCCGGGTGAATTAAAACTCAAGGATGGTGTGACCAAATACATCTACAAGAAGGCCGTGGCGCCACTTATTGGTGAGCATCTCGCTTATCGAAAAAAGCAGATGTTTACAGTCCCTGTAGGTGAGTGGTTCAAAACGACCAAGAAAGAATACTGCCTGTCCAATCTCCCCAAAGATTCTTTCTCCAATGATGAATTAAATACTATTTGTGAAGAGCATTTTTCGAGTAAGCGAAACCGGACTAGAGAGTTGCGCGCTCTCATCGCGCTAAAGCACTGGGCAGGCATGGTCTGATTTTTAGAGGGCTTGACGGTGCTGGTTAGATAAAAGAGAGATCTATGCAGGAATCAATCAATAAGGTTTTTTTTAAAATCCTGTTTTGTTTTTCTCTCTTCGTATGTTGGGTTCAAGTGTCCCTGAGTGGTAAGGGATTTTTGCCGGTGGCAGGGGAGGGGGAGGCGATTGATGGGTATACGTCACAAGTTCTCTATGTGCGCGAAATCCTTGATCTCGGAGGTAATATTCTTGATCAGCCTCCACTTATTTGGATCCACTTGATACGGTCCAGTTTGTTTTATTATTTTGATTTCTTGAATTATATAGGTGGAGCGTGGCTGGTGGCATTCGGCGTTGCGCTGTTCTTCATTCCGATCATGCGGCTCTTTGTCTATGCGAGATCTTCATATCTTTCTATCTTGCTGCCTGTCTTGATTGCATTGGTTAGCTACCGTGCTGTGTTTGTTGCTTTGTCTGTTGGTTATATTTTTTTGTACTTTCTCTGTTCTAGGCGGGCGTTTTATCTAATATGCTCTTTTGTGTTCTTGAATCTAAGCTCCGCGTCTGTGTTGATCGGTATCCTGGTGGTTTGTATCTATGCTTTTAGGTTTTCGGCGTGGAACTGGCGCTTAGGTGCATTTCTTATAAGTCTGATCTTCTCCTTTGTGGTCTCATTGCAGGACAAAATAGTTGGCTTCATGTCGGCCAGTATTGGCTATCAACCCACCGTGCCGATAGGTGGGGGTGGGCTTTTGGGAGTGCTGACTAGGAATACTATTTTTACCTCCTTCTATGAGGGCGACTACATCAGAGGTGGGGTATATCTTGCGTTTTTATTTGCGGCGCTCTTGATTATACTCTTGTCTCTATGTGTTCGAGAGTTTAGAGGGTATGGCTTGTTGTTTTTTGCGGGCCTTCCGGCTTTCTTTCTGGAGGGGCTAGGTGTTGTTGCTTTGATTGTTCCTCTATTCATGTTTATCTGTCAGGTTCCACTTGCGGTGAGGGCAGAATGTTATCCGTCAACTCGGGCATGGTACAAGGAAAGGGTATGAGTAGCATTCAGGATAAGATTCTATTTGTCTGCTACGGTGGTGGGCATTCCGCTGCGTTGTTGCCTGTAATAAAGCGCCTTAGAAATCGGGAGGTGGATGTTGCCGTCCTTGGGTTGACAACAGCAAAGCAGGCTATAGAGCGCGCGGGAATCAGTACATTAGATTTTAGTGCTCTTATTGGAAGGGTACGACCCTATAGGCGTGCTCCCTATGTCGGTTCAATACTGGCCAAGGCTCACGCTTCTCATCCCGTGGTTAGCCTCCGGGATACGGCTGCCTACCTAGGTGTCGGATTTCATGCGCTGGTGAGAGATCACGGCTTGGTAAAAGCCAAAGAAATGTACGCCCTCTCCGGCAGGCAGATATTCCTCCCCACTGATTTCTTTATTGAACTTTTTAAAAAGGAGCGACCAAGGCTGGTTGTTTCCACCAACTCTCCAAGGTCAGAGCGTGCGGCACTCGAGGCTGCACGCGAACTGGGTATTCCCTCCGTTTGCTTGGTCGATCTGTATGCATACTATGAAATTGAATGGTGTGCGTCAGATCGCTACGCAAGTAAGGTCTGCGTCTTGAACCAGCAGGTTTGCGAGCGCTTCGAGAGAGCGGGTTTGCATTTGTCTCGAATCAGCGTCACGGGTAATCCTGCATTTGATCGATTGGCTCACATTGACCGCTCTCAGTGTAGGTGTATGTTCCGTCATCGATTAGGCATTGAGGAATCTCAATCGCTAGTTGTATGGATCTCGCAGCCAGAACCAAGTCGGCATCCTTTTTCTGGCGTCCTTGGTGACGAAAACTATCCTGTTAATGTCGAAAAATACCTCTTTGAGGCATTTGGCGATGATCCTGATGTGCACCTGATCATGCGCTTGCATCCCAGCGAGTCTCGCCCCCCGGCAATTGTGGCAGATCGTGTTCATTACAGTGATTCGTCTGAGGCGCTGGACCATTTGCTCTGCGCCGCGGACTGTATTGTCACCGCAAGCTCGACTGTCGGGCTGGAGGCAGCTTACCTAGGCCTGCCAGTCATCCAGTGCATGGATTCTATTTTTTCTCACGATTTACCGCTTGCAGAGCTTGGCGTAGCCAGAGCGGTAGAGACTCATAGAGATCTGGGGGGGGAAATTCGCGACGTTCTCGACCGTCCTCTTGAGCTTCAGCGGCCTCACCTTTTTGACGGAGGTGCTGCTGCGAGAGTGGAGGCGGTGATTCTGGAGCTGCTGGAAGGCGGAGTGTGAGCTTCAGGGCCTGCATGGGTGCCGCGCGATGCGTTTCCTGAATAAATCTTGTAATATGCTGAAGGTCAAGTGTCGCGCTGATACTGGAAGGCTTCAGTTTAAAGGGCACCTTATTTTATTGTCTCATGGCAATTAAAGGTAGAGTGCTGATGATACGGGTATTGGTTAGTTGTAGTGTGTTGACTAGCTGATAGAGCGTTAAAATATTTATTGATGGATAGTGGTTTCTTATGAACAAAATTCCGTACCCTTCGAAAATTGATAAGGCTGCATTTTCAGTTTCGGCAGCTACTTCCGAAGCTAAATATGGCTTGCCTAGCGAAGTGCAATATTGCGTGCGCTGTGTCATTTCCAATCAGCGACCAAACTCGGCAGTTGAATACTCCCACACTAAGGCAACCAAAAAGAAGACCATTCACTTTGATGAGCACGGCGTGTGTGATGCCTGCCGGTTCGCGGAGAGAAAGCATGCCAGTATCAACTGGGATGATCGCGAGCGTCAGTTGCGTGAGTTGTGCGACCAGCACCGTAGTAAGGACGGTAGCTACGACTGTATTGTTCCCGGTTCTGGTGGTAAGGATAGCTTTTACGCGTCCCATATATTGAGAACCAAGTATGGTATGCACCCGCTAACTGTGACGTGGGCACCACACGTATACACAGAGTGGGGGTGGCGTAATTTCCAAAGTTGGATTCATGCAGGCCATGACAACCTCCTGATGACACCCAATGGTCGAGTTCATCGCCTATTAACTCGCCTCGCGGTAGATAATCTCTTTCATCCTTTCCAAGCTTTTATGTTTGGGCAAAAGGCACTTGCGCCCAAAATGGCGCTTCTGCATAAAATACCATTGGTTTTTTTTGGTGAAAACGAAGCTGAATATGGTAATCCAATTGGGGATACTGAATCTGCCAAACGAGATTGGTCATATTTTACTTCCGACGATCAGTCGAAGGTCAGTCTAGGTGGCGTGTCTGTACCTGATTTAAAGAAACTCTTCGATGTAGAGCAGCAAGACTTGCTGCCTTATCTGCCCGCTGATCCGCACCAGATTGAAGAGCAGAAGGTCGAGGTCCATTATCTGGGCTATTACTTGAAATGGCATCCGCAGAGTTGCTATTACTATGCCGTTGAGCATGGCGGTTTTGAGGCTTCACCAGAAAGAACGCCAGGCACTTACAGTAAGTACAATAGCATTGATGACAGGATTGATGACTTCCACTACTACACGACAGGCGTGAAATTTGGCCTGGGTCGAGCTAGTTACGATGCTGCGCAGGAAATTCGATCGGGCGACATCACTCGCGAGGAAGGGGCAGCGCTTGTAAAACGGTTTGATCATGAGTTTCCGGAGCGGTTTGCTGAGGAGATTTTCCGCTACCTGAGTATCACGCCTGAAGAGTTCCCTCGTGCTAGCCAGATGTTTGAAGAGCCTATTATGTCGCGCGAATACTTCACTACCTTGGCTGACACTTTCCGCAGTCCACATCTTTGGGCGTGGGACAATGGTGAGTGGAAGCTGCGCCATGCGGTATGGCACGAACAGCACAAGAAGTAATGGGCTGGACTTTTAAATGAGCAATTTGCGATTAATACCGCGCTTAGATATCAAGGGGCCCAATCTCATCAAGGGTATTCACCTTGAGGGGTTGCGTGTTGTCGGTGACCCTCAGGAATATGCAGTCCGCTACGCGGAGGCGGGTGCTGATGAGTTGCTTTATGTTGATATCGTTGCAAGCCTCTATGGTCGAAATAATCTGAGCGATATTATTCGTCGTGCTGCCGATAGAGTGTTTGTGCCTATTACCGTAGCGGGCGGGATACGTAGTGTTGATGATGCGAGACACATCCTGCGTTCCGGGGCGGATAAAGTTGCCATAAATACGGCTGCGGTCTTAAGGCCGGAACTCATTCGCGAGGTGTCAAGACGTTTTGGCTCTCAGGCTATGGTTTTGTCTATTGAGGCAAAAGAGCAAGTGCCAGGTAAGTGGGAGGCCTACACGGATAATGGTCGAGAGCGTACAGGGCTAGATGTTGTCGAGTGGGCTGTTAGAGGTGTTGAGTTGGGGGCTGGTGAAGTGCTCATCACCTCAGTGGACCGAGAGGGTACGCGAAAAGGCTTCGACATCGACTTGATTCGCCAGATAAGCGAGGCTGTTTCGGTACCTATTATCGCCAGCGGTGGTATGGGTAAAGTCGAGCATATGGTGGATGCTGCTAAGTTAGGTAAAGCAGATGCCATCGCAATGGCTGATGTATTGCATTATAACCGAATGACTATTGATGACATTCGTAGTGCGGCACTGGCGGCTGATTTGCCTGTTAGGAAGGTGGCCTTTGGTAAATAAAAATATCACGTTACTTGACTACGGTATGGCAAATTTGCTGAATGTCGCCAGGGCATTTGAGCATTGCGGTGCTACTGTTCGCATTGTTGAGGATCCTAAAGAAGTTGCTTCTGCTGATCATCTCGTAGTTCCAGGTGTGGGCGCTTTTGCAGATGTAATTAGAGAGCTGGCGGAGCGTGGACTCGATGAAGCCATTCGCCGATTCTCGGAAACCGAGCGGCCATTGTTTGGTATTTGCGTTGGGATGCAGATGCTTTTCGATGGAAGCGAGGAATTTGGGGAGCATAAAGGCCTGGGGATACTTTCAGGCCAAGTAAAGGCAGTGCCGGGCAGATCCGTTGATGGCGAGGCGCAGCGCGTACCTCATATTGGATGGAATCATCTCATATTGCCGCACTCCCAGCCTACATGGGCAGGAACGCCTCTGGATGGGTGGGAAAATGAACAGCCCGCATTTTATTTTGTGCATTCGTACTCCGCCCATCCCGACCGTGATGAAGATAAGCTGGCTGAGTGCGTGTACGGTGGGCATCGATTATGCGCGGCGGTTCGTCGAGATAATATTTTTGCCACCCAATTTCATCCAGAGCGCAGTGGTGCAACGGGTCTTGAATTAATTAAGAAATTCATAGGCTAGGGGCTGGTCCCTTTTGTTGTTTTCATCAATGACTTCGTGAAGATGGCAGCTTTTCAGGATCCTGCGAATGCGCGTTTTAGTAATCGGAACCGGATCAATTGGCAGAAGGCATATGCGGACCATTCAAGCGCTTCGTCCAGATGTGCGCTTCGATGTTTTGCGACAGCGTCCTCCGAAATCAAGGATAGTTGAGGAGGGCGTTTATTTCACAGTGTCTTCTAGTCTGACTGAGGCCATGAGTAAACGGCCTCAGTTGATGGTAATCGCCAACCCCAGCGCGCTGCACTTGCCGCTGTTGGAGGCTGCTATTGAAGAAGGTGTTCCTTTCTACGCTGAAAAGCCTGTTGTATCTTCGATCGAAGATTTAGATGCGCTCAAAAGGTGTATCTGCGGGCATGAAGTGCTGCCGCCTAACATTGTAGGTTGTAATCTTCGATTTCTGCCCTCCCTGCAAGCGCTAAAAGGGATCATTGAGAGTGGCGACCTAGGGAACATTGTTCACGCTAGCTTCGAGGCTGGACAATGGCTGCCAGACTGGCGGCCCGACATTGACTACAGGACCTCTTACAGTGCGAGAAGAAGCTTAGGTGGCGGAGTTGCTCTAGACCTTATTCATGAGCTTGATTCTGCGCGCTGGATGCTGGGTGAGTTGTACGACATACAAGCCATTTTCGCGAAAGCTTCAGCGCTTGAGATCGATGTTGAAGACTCAGCTTCTTTTTTGATGAAGTCTCGCTTGGGTGCGCTCGTCTCTGTACATGTCAATTATGTAAGTCGCTCACCATTTAGGCGTTATCGAATCGTTGGCGACCGAGGCACCGCTGAGTGGGACTTGCCCAGTCGAACGCTTTGCGTGACAACGGATAAGGGATCCACTGCAGCACCGCTGGGGCCAGATGCATTCGATATTTCTCAGACCTATGTAGCAGCGATGTCCGAGCTTCTGCGGGCAATCGATGAGCAAGCTGTGACATCGCAAGGTATTGAAGATGGTATTTCGGCTTTGGAGCTGATTTTTAGCTCTAATTCAACTCGTTTACCACGGTATGGCGTATGAGAACTATCGCTACCATTTGTGCTCGAGGCGGCTCTGTGGGCGTGCCGAGAAAGAATATTTCACTTCTCAAAGGCAAGCCGCTTATCGCTTACACCATTGAGCAGGCGCTATCGGTACACCAAATCGAATCTGTTTATGTGTCAACAGACTGCCCTGAAATCGCTGAAGTAGCCCGTGCTTATGGGGCAATTGTCCCGTTTCTCCGTCCAGCCGAGTTGGCGACAAGTACCGCCGCTAAAATTCCTGTAATTCAACATCTATGCAATTGGGTTCTCGAAAATGTAGGGCCTTTTGATCGCATTGTTGACCTTGATCCTACTTCTCCTTTAAGGCTTATTTCTGATATCGAGGCTTGCATAAGCCTGTTGGATAATAAAACCGACGCGGTCATAACAGCATTCGAGTCAGAGAAGAATCCATATTTCAATATGGTGGAGTACAAAGATTCAGGGCTTTTAGGGCTGGTTTGCGATACCACGGGTGGAGTCGTTGCTCGTCAGCTAGCACCTTCAGTTTATTCGATGAATGCCTCTATTTATGTTTGGCATCGTGAGACGCTCGCCAAGGGGCTTTGGAATGGAGCGCTTAAGCTTCATGTGATGCCGAGGGAGCGATCAATCGATATTGATAGTCCGCTGGATTTCAAGATAGTCGAGATGCTTCTGTCTGCACGTGATGCGGAGGTGAATAATGGATAGATTCTCCCTTGAAGGGAAAGTTATTGTCGTAACCGGTGCGGCAGGCATACTTGGTAGCAGATTTTGCGATGCGTTACTTGAGTATGGCGCCCAGGTGATTGGGCTTGACTCCAATAGTCAAGCATTGACAGAGCTTACGAAGCGGCAACTGTCGACGCGCCTGACTACTTACTGCGTTGATATTAGAGACAGAGAAGCGCTGCGCTTGGTCCATGATGCGGTGTTTGAGCAGTTTGGTCGTATAGATGGGCTGCTCAATAATGCCGCGACTAAAAGTGAGAATTTCTTCGAGCCGTTTGAGACGTTCCCGCTGGAGGATTGGGATCATGTCATGTCCGTTAATCTACAGGGGGCGTTCGTTTGCTGTCAGGAGTTTGGAGGCCGCATGGCGCTCCAAGGCTATGGCAGTATCGTCAATGTTCTTTCTATATACGGTATTGTTGCGCCTGATCAGCGAATATACGAAGGCTCTGAGTATCTCGGGCGAGCGATCAATACCCCTGCGGTCTATAGTGCGAGCAAGGCGGGGTTATGGGGGCTGACCAGTTATTTATCCTCCTACTGGGGGAGTCGCCACGTTCGCGTCAATGCGCTTACCCCTGGCGGCATTCAAAGCGGCCAGAATCAAGTGTTCGTTGATCGTTATTCCCAGCGGGTTCCATTCGGCTGTATGGGACAAGCAGATGATTTGGTTGGCGCTCTTATTTATCTGCTGTCAGATGCGGCTGGGTATGTGACAGGGCAAAATATAGTGGTTGACGGCGGTTTAACGGTCTGGTGAGCATGAATAGTACTTTCGTTATCGCTGAGGCTGGTGTCAATCATAATGGTTCGCCAGAACTGGCTATTAAGCTCGTTGAGACCGCTGCCCGCTGTGGTGCTGATGCGGTAAAGTTTCAAACTTTTACTGCGGAAAAGCTTGTTCGACGTGGCGCAGAGAAAGCGGCTTATCAAAAGAGCGCTACAGGTGAAGGTGACCAGTTTGACATGCTTAAGCAGTTGGAAATGTCTCCAGAGTTACACGATGCTCTGATCTTGCGTTGCTCGGAGCTCGGGATCGAATTCATGTCAACCCCTTTTGATGAAGAGGCTGCTGATTTCTTACTTGCTTCCGGCATGCGGCGAATCAAGATACCTTCTGGTGAAATAACCAATTGGCCTTTTCTGCGCTTTTTGGCAAAAAAGAATGTTCCCCTGATTCTTTCAACTGGAATGGCATCTCTTGATGAGGTTGTGGAGGCTGTAGCGGTGATTGCAGAGGCTCGGAAAAGTGCCGGCCTGATGGAGGCGCTGTCCAGTGTCTTGTGCGTTCTGCATTGCACCTCCAATTATCCAGCACTTGCGCAGGATGTGAATCTTCGAGCAATGAATACGATTGCCGAGGCAACTGGTTTGCCAGTCGGGTACTCGGATCACACGCTAGGGCTGGCGGTTTCAACAGCAGCGGTAGCGCTTGGAGCTGCTGTAATAGAGAAGCATTTCACGTTGGATAAGTCTTTGCCTGGTCCAGACCATCAGGCATCGCTTGATCCTGATGAGCTTGCACAACTGGTTGCCCAGATTCGTGTGGCTGAGCTTGCTTTGGGGTCCAATATCAAAGCTCCCGCAGCATCTGAATTACCTGTTCGCGCATTGGTGCGACGTAGCGTTTCACTGGCGCGCGATGTTAAGGCGGGGGAGATTTTAAGCTCTCAAGATTTATGCCTGTTGCGCCCAGGTAATGGAATTCCACCTGCTGCCCTCGAACAGGTAGTAGGTCAAACCCTTGGTGAGTCTATGGTCAGCGGAACGACTCTCCAGTGGGAGATGCTAAGCTGATGCGCCGCATTTTATATATCACTGGAACCCGTGCTGACTTTGGTCTCATGCGTTCTTCCTTGCTCATGATGCATAGTAGTCCAGGTTTGGAACTTGGAATCCTGGCGACGGGCATGCATCTGGATTCGCAGTACGGAGATACTATCCGTGAAGTCGAGTCCTGCGGTATTTCGATAGTTGCCCGTGTGCCTGTAGAGCTTCGCTCCGACAGTGGCTCCGCCATGGCAAAGGCCATCGGTGTGGAGATCCTTGGAATGGTCGAGGCGTTCGAGCGGTGGAGGCCCGATGTGGTGATGCTGTTGGGCGATCGAGGGGAGATGCTGGCAGGGGCAATTGCCGCACTTCATCTGAATATTCCGATTGTTCATATTCACGGCGGAGAGCGCTCGGGCACTGTCGATGAACCTGTACGCCACGCGATATCTAAACTCGCACATTACCACTTCACTGCGACAGTTAGCGCGCGTGAGCGACTGATTCGTATGGGGGAGCGAGAAGAGAATATTTTCGTTACAGGGGCGCCCGGGCTCGACGGTCTTGTCGACATTCGGCCACCTGTGCGTGAGGAGATTGCATTGGGGTATGGATTTGATCCCTCACGCCCTATCGCGTTGGTTATCTTTCATCCGGTAGTGCAGCACGCAGAGCTTGCTGAACGGCAGATACGAACTCTGCTCGAAGGTATCCTGCTGGTGGACGGCCTTCAGGCACTGGTGTTGATGCCCAACGCGGATGCTGGTGGGGAAGCTATTCGCGCGGTCTTGTCAGGCCCAGTTCTCGGTGTGCGAGTAGTTGAACATCTTCAGCGAGATGACTTCTGCCGTTGGATGTCGGTTGTTGACGTAATGGTGGGGAATTCCAGTAGCGGTATCATTGAGGCCGCCAGTTTTTATACGCCTGTGGTGAATGTCGGTGATCGTCAATTGGGGCGAGAGAGAAGTGGCAATGTGGTGGATGTCGAGGTTGATGCAGCCGCAATACAGTGCGCACTGATCCAGGCCTTGGCCAGAGGCAGGGTGCCTGTAAAGAATGTGTATGGAGATGGTGCTGCTGGTTTGCGTATTACCGACCTGCTCGAGAGACTTCCCTTGAACCGCGACTTGTTGCTCAAGTGCAATGCATATTAAGCATTTCATTCTCGGCGCTGGTGGACATGGCAAAGTCGTGCTGGATGCCTATGTTCGAGATGGGCGTACCGTCCGCTTGTTCGATAATGATCCCACTCGCGTGGGTAAGTTGTTGCTCGGCCATACAATAGAGTTGCAGCCTGCCCTGGCTGACTTTTCATTCTACGGTCACTTAGCGATCGGAGAAAATATAACTCGGCGTCGACTGCTGACGATGCTTGAGAGGCAAGTTTTGGGCTGGTTTACCGTTATACACCCTCACTCAAGTGTTGCAGTTAGCGCTAACGTGGCCGACGGCTGTTTTGTAGCCGCCCACGCTGTTATTGGCCCAGATGCAACTGTTGGCCGATCTACAATCATCAATCATGGTGCCATAGTTGATCATGACTGTAGGGTCGGTGAATGCTGTCATGTTGCTCCTAACTCTACATTGGGTGGGGGAGTTACGCTTGGCAATGAGGTTCTCGTAGGCAGCGGGGCGGTAATCTTGCCTGGTATCTGTATTGGAGATGGCGTGCGCGTTGGTGCCGGAGCGGTGGTTACACGCAACGCACCTGCAGGCGCTGTTTTGATTGGTGTTCCTGCTAGGATTTCTTTGTGATGATTGAATTACAGCGTGTCATTATTCACCAAGGGCTTTCTTTGAGGGAGCTGCTTGCTCGCATGGATCAGGGCGGTGCAGAAATCCTGCTATTGGTAGATGAAGGTGGCCGCTTGGTCCGGACCATTACCGATGGCGATCTTCGTCGTTTGTTATTGGCTGGTACCGCACTGGAGGCGGTGCAGTTTGAGCTTCCAGAGAAGACGCCAATTACCGCCCGAGATGGGACGGATCGAGAACTGGTTCTTGATTTGATGAAGCGTAATGATGTCAACCATATCCCGATGCTTGATGACTCTGGACGTCCGATAAGGCTACTGCGTGCTCGCGATCTTGAGTCGCCTATTCTTCTCTCCACGCCGCATATGGGGGATCAGGAGCTCTCGTTCATCAACCAGGCTTTCGATACTAACTGGATTGCCCCCCTTGGCCCCAACGTCGATGCTTTCGAGCGAGAGCTGGCGGAGAAGGTTGGTGTTGGCCATGCAGCAGCGCTTAGTTCGGGCACTGCCGCCATCCATCTTGCACTTATCCTTCTGGGGGTCAATGAAGGGGACAGCGTGTTCTGCTCCAGTCTGACGTTTGTCGCCAGTGCCAATCCCATTCTCTATCAGAAGGCTGTTCCGGTATTCATCGATTCTGAGCCAGAAACCTGGAATATGTCACCTGCAGCATTGCAGCGCGGCCTCGAGCAGGCCGCTCGGGATGGACGCCTTCCAAAGGCCGTTGTTGTCGTCAATTTGTATGGGCAGAGTTCCGATTTTGATCCTATCGTCGCGATTTGTGAAAAATTCAATGTCCCGCTGATTGAGGATGCTGCTGAGTCTTTAGGTGCAACTTACAAGGGCCGAGCCAGTGGTACTTTCGGCAAGCTCGGTATCTATTCGTTTAATGGCAACAAGATCATCACCACCTCCGGCGGAGGTATGCTGGTTTCGGATGATCGAGCGTTGATTGAGAAAGCGCGCTTTTTTGCGACGCAAGCTAGAGATCCTGCTCCGTGGTATCAGCACACGAATATTGGTTTCAATTACCGCATGAGTAATGTTCTGGCTGGTATAGGTCGTGGGCAGTTGCGCGTTCTGGAAGAGCGCGTTGGTCAGCGACGCGCGGTGTTCGAGCGATATCGCGACAGCGGCATTGGTGGAGAGAGTTTTCAGTGGATGCCTGAGGCCTCCTTTGGTCGCTCGACACGTTGGCTTAGTTGCGGCGTGTTTGATTCTGATGGCCGTATTGATGTTCAGCGCTTTATCGAGCGGCTGGCGGAACACCGTATTGAGGCTCGAAGGATATGGAAACCGTTGCACCTACAACCGCTTTTCGAAGGGTGTGCCTATTTTCCTCATGATGAGGGGTATTCAGTCAGCGATCATATCTTCGCTCATGGGATCTGCCTGCCCTCTGGATCCAATATGACAGAACGGGAGCAGGATCGTGTAGTAGACACCGCTAAGAAGATTTTTGCGGAGTTTTGACGAGGTGAGGAGAGAGAGCTGCGTTTCTCTCTGAATGATATGGCTGTTGCCTGTAGGAAGTGGAGGGTGGCTGCTTGGTGGCGAGTCATGTTAGCTGCCTGCTTCCACCCTTCCTCAGGCCATAGTGTGGCAAGACCTTAAGACCAGATCATGCGGTTAGGGGCGGAGTCTCCGTAGCTTCAAGCCGCAGTGTGCGTCATGCACGAAAGTGCGCGTGGCTGGCGAGAGCAACCACTACACAAGAGTGGACAGTTGATTCGTTGTCGGTTGCGGGCGGCACGATGGTATGGAAACGCGTGCGTTGCGGTCGATGGGATCGCTTCGGTTACAGGACTTTGCTTGGGGCTGCTAGCGCAGAACCATGCTTTTTGAAGGACATGGTGTTGTTGTTGTGTTGAGACTAGCTGACAAGCTCAGAGAGCGTATGCTGCGCTTACCGCGTCGCTACAAGCGATCAATCCAGATCTTCATGGATGTCGTGTTACTGTGGGTCGCCTTGTGGTTGGCATTCGTGATACGCCTCGGGGACATGGACAATATCTTTCCGTTCAGTGGACACTTATGGTTGTTCTTAGCTGCACCATTGGTATCCATACCGTTATTCATTCGTTTTGGTATGTACCGAGTAGTCACACGGTACCTCGGGAATGACGCACTTCTCGTGATTGTCAAGGCGGTGAGTCTATCTGCCTTGATCTTGGCGCTGGCGGTGTACTGGTATCGAGATGCTCCCGCAATGATTCCCCGCTCCATGGTGCTGAATTACTGGTGGTTGAGCATCATGTTGGTCGGTGGTTTGCGGCTATGCATGCGTCACTATTTTGTGGGCAACTGGTTCTCGCCTGAGCAGCCTTCCAGATTCGGCGGGTTGGATAGCCGACTTTCTCGAGTTGCGATCTATGGCGCCGGAGCTGCTGGAAATCAATTGGCTGCAGCCCTCCGCATGGGGCGCGCCATGCGGCCTGTTGCTTTCATCGATGACGATCACAATATCTGTAATCGTGTGATAGCAGGTCTTCGTGTGTACTCACCTGCTCACATTCAGCAGATGATCGACGAAACAGGTGCGGTAGAAATTCTTTTGGCTGTGCCATCTGCAAGTCGTACACGCAGACGGCAAGTACTGGAAACACTGGAGCAGTATCCGCTGCATGTTCGAACCGTACCCGGTTTCATGGACTTGGCGAGTGGTCGTGTAAAGGTAGAGGATGTTCAGGAAGTAGACATCGCCGACCTTCTTGGGCGCGACGCAGTGCCACCACAACAAGAGTTGTTTGAGCGTTGCATCCGAGGCCAAGTGGTCATGGTGACGGGGGCAGGTGGTTCCATCGGCTCGGAGTTGTGTCGGCAGATTCTTTCTACTGATGCAAAGATATTACTGTTGTTCGAGCACAGCGAATTTAATCTCTACAGCATTCACACGGAATTGGAGCAACGTATTCGCAGAGAGTCTCTCAGCGTGCGGTTGTTCCCAGTTCTCGGTTCAGTCCGCAATCAGGATCGTCTATACGAGCTGATGCGAGTATGGGCGGTTAACACCGTTTATCATGCGGCAGCTTATAAGCATGTGCCGATGGTTGAGCACAATATTGCCGAAGGAGTCATGAATAATGTACTGGGGTCGTTGTATACGGCTCAGGCAGCACTACGCGCCGGGGTTGAGCACTTCGTGCTGATCTCTACTGACAAGGCGGTACGCCCTACAAATGTCATGGGTAGCACAAAGCGTTTAGCTGAAATGGTCTTGCAGGCGCTGAGTCAAGAAGCTGCGCCGGTATTATTCGGTGATGAAGAGCAACTGCATCAAGAAAACAAGACACGCTTCACCATGGTGCGCTTTGGCAATGTGCTGGGCTCTTCGGGCTCTGTAATTCCGCGCTTTTACGATCAGATTCGTAAGGGCGGACCCGTAACGGTCACTCATCCGAATATAACCCGCTACTTCATGACTATTCCCGAGGCCGCACAGTTGGTGATCCAGGCAGGCTCAATGGGGCAGGGTGGTGATGTATTCGTTCTAGATATGGGGCAGCCTGTGAAGATTGCCGAATTGGCCGAGAAGATGATTCATCTAACAGGGCTAAGTGTTTGCTCCGAGACTAATCCCCATGGAGACATCTCGATCGAATTCACAGGCTTGCGTCCTGGTGAGAAGCTTTATGAAGAACTCTTGATCGGTGACAACGTAAGTCCTACTGATCACCCGATGATCATGCGCGCCAATGAAGAGCATCTACCGTGGGAAGCTTTCAAGGAAGTTATTGTAAATTTGATCGATTCGGTCGAGCAGGATGACTATGATCGCGTGCGTCAGTTACTGCGTGAGGCAGTTTCTGGTTATGCCCCGGAGGGTGAAATAGTTGACTGGATGTACTCGAAGCGCACATCGAGCTGAGTTCCTGTTGGGGTTTAGTCTATTTCCTGTGGAGTAGGCTGTTGGCTTGATTTTTGAATATCATGCGAGTAGAAATCGGCATCTCTTAATCTGTTTTTATGCCCTGGGTATGGTCGTTCAGGGCTATGAATTGGCATTATTTTAATAGGGGGCTGATTGAAGTATTTTTGGCTTTTCTTGTTTTTTCTTCTGGGCTTTTATTCTTTGAGTGAGTCTAAAAGCGGTCGACTATTTTTGTTTCCAGGAGCGCCAGCCAAGCATGATTCCATGATTATGACTGGTAGTGCTGCTGTACCTATCGTATACGATGAGCTTGAACCGGTTCTTTCAAATTCGCCTGCTGCGGAGACTGCCAGCCAGGTTAGGTATGTCTATAAAGTCGATCCATCGAAAATTCCATCTACGGCGACTCATGTACTAGTATTGGTCAAGATGAAAGCCTATATACCTATTGATGCGGCTAGTGGTGGAATGAACTATGCGCAGATTTTTGCGAGAGTTCCTGACAATAACCACTTTATTCATTGCGAAGCTTGGGGTGGGGGCGTCGACTGGCAGGAGGAGCGCCGGCGTGTAACTTTCTCCAGCGTCTATCTCCCTATTGTTAACGGAGAGGTTACCGTTGATGTGGGGCGAGAAGTAAGGCTTCGTGGAACTGTCGAGTTCGCCGTTTATATGGAGGGATACCTAGATGGAGAGTATGGTGCTCTTGATACCATGATGGCGATTTTCAATGATTTGCGAAATATGGTCACCGGTTTGTATTCGAGATTATCCCGGTCTGTTTGATTGGTGCTTCAATATTACGCAGTCTGGTTAGGGCTGGTTATTATCGTGATGGGTTACGCTCTTGATCGCTTGATCTTCGCCAAGAGAAACAAGGAGCTCTCGAGGTGATCTTATACCCGTAAGGAGGTTCTCAAACGGATGGCCATGGATTGATTCGTGAGATCCTACAGGAAGCAGTCAATAGTTACCCTCTGAATAGGAAGTTTTTGACTGAGTCCATCAATAGCGTAGAGTTGAACTGCCTCTCTACTAAGGGCTAGTTTGGCTCGGCGGGTCTAGAAGTACCGCCCCTTAAGCTAGTCACATGGAGATTTAAGTGATGATTCTCGTACGGATTCTGTCCCTGTTGTTCGTTTTTCTCGGCTTCGCCGGTTCTGCCATTGCTGCAGAGGTGCCAACCAAGAGCGAGCCGGCGAAGGTCGCCACCGAACAGGTCAGCAAGAAGATCGATATCAACAAGGCCGACGCTGTTGCACTGCAGGAGGTGATGATCGGAGTCGGTGAATTGAAGGCCAAGGCGATAGTGGAATATCGTGAAGCCAATGGAGCTTTCTCGTCCGTAGACGATCTATTGCAGGTCAAGGGGATTGGCGCCAAGACCCTTGAGGCCAACCGCGACAGGCTTAGCGTCGAATAAGCATTGATGCCCAAAGGAGAAAAGCCGGCTTTATAGTCGGCTTTTTTGTGTCTTATGTCCCGTCCTGAATAAGGTTTACACCTTCGCCCTTATTTCAGGAGAGCCCCGATGGCAGAAGGTATCCGTCGCAGTCAGCGTGATTACACGCAGGCTTTTAAACTGGCAG
>NZ_JBBCKP010000009.1:0-384759 GCF_037153275.1 Pseudomonas sp. USHLN015 | reverse complement strand
TACGTTGCAGGCTCGAGGCCTAAGGGTGGACACGACTTCCAGCCCCTCCCCCGATGATCAGTCGGGGACTATTACCCCTGTGGAGGTATTTAGTCGAGATACAAGGGTGGAAGACGCTCTTTTCATCCACCAGGCGGTGCTGCCGGGAAGCACGCAAGGTGGACCGGTGAAGCGTGGTCCACCCTACACATGAGCCCAGTCCCGAGCCACCGCGCCAACCGGGGCGTAGGGTGGATGGCGCTTCTTTCATCCACCAATGGCGGTGCGCCCGGGCTGTGAGGGTGGGTCTCGCTACGCTTCACCATTTCGCCAATGAATTCGCTCCTACGATCGGCGCTTTGCCTGGCCGGGAGCGCTGCGCGCTCCTTGGCGACTGAAGTCGCCCCTACAGGGTACGTAGCCGCTGTAGGTCGGGTGCAACCCGACGGCTCACCCGACGAACTGCCCCGTGCAAAACCGCGATACGCCTGTCCAGATGCCCTGAACCCATTCGACCCGGGAGGTCGTCATGCACCTGGAAGGTTCCTGCCACTGCCAAGCCGTGGCCTTCAGCCTCGACAGCGCCCATCCCTATCCCTACCAGCGCTGCTATTGCTCCATCTGCCGCAAGACCCAGGGCGGGGGCGGCTATGCCATCAACCTGTCCGCTGACGCGAAGAGCCTCAGGGTCACCGGACGCAAGCACATCGGCGTCTATCACGCGCGGCTCAAGGAAGAGGGCGACGCACGGGCTCACGCCAGCACCGCCGAGCGACATTTCTGCACGCTGTGCGGCTCCGGGCTGTGGCTGTTCAGCCCAGAGTGGCCGGAGTTGATCCATCCCTTCGCCTCGGCCATCGACACGCCCTTGCCGGTGCCGCCGGAGCACACCCACCTGATGCTCGGCTCGAAAGCCGACTGGGTGGAGGTGGAGGCCGGCGCCAGGGACCAGCGCTTCGATGTCTACCCGCAGGAATCCATCGCCCAGTGGCACCAGCGCCTGGGCCTGGAGCGCTGATCAGGCCGTGCGCGGCTCGGCGTCCACCTGCGACAGTGGCGCCGCCACGCTTTCCAGCGGCTGGCGTTCCGCCGCCACGCCCCAGAAGGCCTGCACCAGGCCGGCGCCGATCATCAGGGCGGCGCCGATCAGGTAGCCGATGAACACGTTGCTGCGCTCCGCGCTTTCGATCAGCTGGCCGAACAGCAGCGGGCCGATGATGCCGCCCAGGCCGGTGCCGAAGGCATAGAACACGGCGATGGCCAGGGCGCGGATCTCCAGCGGGAAGGTCTCCGCCACCGTCAGGTAGGCCGAGCTTGCCGCCGCCGAGGCGAAGAAGAAGATCACCATCCAGGCGAGGGTCTGCTGGGTGGCGTCGAGCATCTCCTGCTGGAACAGGTAGCCGCTGAGCGTCAGCAGCACGCCGGAGATGACGTAGGTGCCGCTGATCATCACCCGCCGCCCAACGTGGTCGAACAGCCGGCCGAGCAGCAGCGGCCCGCAGAAGTTGCCGAGGGCGAAGGGCAGGATGTACCAGCCCACGTTCTCGCTGGGCACCTCGTAGAAATCGGTCAGCACCAGGGCGTAGGTGAAGAAGATGGCGTTGTAGAAGAACGCCTGGCTGGTGAGCAGGCTCAGGCCCACGATGGCGCGGCGCCGGTGCACGTTGAACAGCGTATGGAACACCTCGCTCAGGGGCGTGTGGTCGCGGCCGCGCAGGCGCATCTTCGGCAAGTGATCGATGCTGGAAAGCGCGTGGCCCTCGCGGCGGAAGCGCGCCTCGATGTCGTCGATGATCGCCAGGGCCTCCTGCGGCCGGTTGTGGATCATCAGCCAGCGCGGGCTTTCCGGCAGCCACAGGCGCATCAGCAGGATCACCAGGCCCAGCGCCGCGCCGATGCCGAAGCACAGCCGCCAGCCCATGTCGCCGCCGAGGATGTCCGGGTCCAGCAGGATGACCGAGCCCACCGCGCCCAGGGCCGCGCCGACCCAGAAGGTGCCGTTGATGCCCAGGTCCACCCAGCCCCGGAAGCGCGCCGGGGTGAACTCCTGGATGGTCGAATTGATGGCCGAGTACTCGCCGCCGATGCCGGCCCCGGTGAGGAAGCGGAACAGCATGAAGCTCCACATGTTCCAGGCGAAGGCGGTGGCGGCGGTGGCGCTGATGTACACGGCCAGGGTGAGGAAGAACATCTTGCGCCGGCCGATGCGGTCGGTGAGCCAGCCGAAGAACAGTGCGCCGAGCACCGCGCCGGCGATGTACATGCCGCCGGCCAGGCCCACCTCGGCATTGGTCAGGTGCAGCGCCGGGCTGTCCTTGAGCGCGCCAGCCACGGAGCCGGCGAGGGTCACCTCCAGGCCGTCGAGCAGCCAGGTGATGCCCAGCGCCATCACCAGCAGCGTGTGGAAGCGGCCCCAAGGCAGGCGGTCCAGGCGCGCGGGCAGGTCGGTCTCGTAGCAGCGCGGGTCATCGCCTGTGGCCGCGCGTTCCCGGGCGGCATCGGCGGGCAGGGTGGTCGAGTTCATCGCAGGCTCCCTTGATCTTGTTGTTGCAGGCCGTGGGCCTGGCCATTGATCAAGAGAGCGCCGGGGTTGGCGGGGAGTTCAGGTTGTTTGCCGGCCGGCGCGGGGCGGTTGGTTACAGGCTGCTGAGGACCTTGGCTTTCGCGCTTTCGTACTCGGCGGCAGAAAGCTTGCCCGCGTCGAACTGCTTCTTCGCCTCGGCCATGCCCTTGGCCAGCTTGTCGGCGCTGGCGGAGGCGGTCGCCGGGTTCATCAGCTTGGCCATGCCGGCCAGTGCGCCGAGATCCCCCTTGCCCTGGAAGGAGAAGGAGTCGCCTTCATCCACTGTGGTCTCGACGGTGGTGCGCGGTGAGCCGACGGTCGTGCGGCTCACCGTGCCGGGCGTCGCGCCGGAGAAGGCCGCGGAAAAGAGCGCGTCGAAGGCCGGGGTTCCCGGCATCGCGGCGCCCGGGATGGCCGCAGCCCCCGGGGCAGCCGGGCCGCCCGTGCTACCCGGCAGGCCGATGAAGCCGAGCCCCGAGCGCTCCTCCATGCCGCGGACGCGGTTCTTCTCCCGCCATTCCTGTTCCTGCTGCTGGCAGTAGACGTACAGGGCGCGGGCGCTTACCGGCTCCAGGCCGTCGATGCGCACCAGGGTGCCGTTGTACAGGCGCAGGCTCAGCACGGCGCCGAACAGGCCCGGCAGCAGGTTCTCGTCGATGGCGGCGTCCTGCAGGTCCTGCCAGCGGATGTCGTGCATGCGGTAGCCGCCGAACGTGCGGCGGATGAAGATCACCAGGCGCATGTTGGTGGCGACCACGATCTCCCGGCGGTGCTTCAAGGCCTTCAGGCGCAGCTGGTGCGAGCTCTGGACGATGGTCTCGTCGCCGAGCAGCAGGGATTTGAGGGTCGTGAGGGCGGCCTCGATCCGGTCCATGGGCATGCATTCCTGGGGCAGTGGGGTGGCGGCAGAGTGCCAGCTGCCGAAGCGCCGGGCAAGCACCCTGCGACACACTTCACACGGCCGTGTTGACAGCGCGGGTGCTGCGGGTTTTCAATGCGCGCCTTTCCGATCCACCCCTCCATCCAAGTGGTGAAGCCAATGCCCCGCGCCAGCCAACACGCCTGACACCGACGACGGTTCATCGAGCCCTGTTGCTGGCCGCCCCTGGGTGGCTTCCACTGATTCCCCGCGATGCACGTCGTCGGTTTTCCCTTTTTCACAGGAGAAGACCATGACGGATCATTCCTGCGCCCATGCGCACAATCTCGAGCTGTTCAAATACCCGAGGACCCCGCACCTCGAATCCTCGCGCCTGCAGATCGGTGACAGTGACGCCGACCAGCTGGCCTACCGCGAGCTCGCCGGCTGCCACCTGGTGGTGGAGGAGAAGCTCGACGGCGCCAACGCCGCCATCAGCTTCTCGGCCGGTGGCGAGCTGCTGCTGCAGTCCCGCGGCCACTACCTGATCGGTGGCGGCCGCGAGCGCCAGTTCAGCCAGTTCAAGCAGTGGGCCCGGGCCCACGAGCACCGGCTGCTGGAGCGGCTGGAGGACCGCTACGTGCTGTTCGGCGAGGTGTGCAGCAAGCTGCATTCGGTGTTCTACGACCGGCTGCCGCACCTGTTCCTCGAGTTCGACATCTGGGACCGCCAGCAGCGGGCCTTCCTCTCCACCCGGGCGCGGCGCGCGTTGCTGGCCGGCAGCCCGGTGCTGTCGGTGCCGGTGCTCCACGAGGGCCCGCCGCCGCCTCGCCTGGCGGACCTGCTGAAGCTGGTGCGGCCGTCCCTGGCGCGCTCCGCCGGCTGGCGCGACGCGTTCGTCGACACCGTGCGGCGCGAGGGGCTGGACCTGGCCCGCGCCCAGGCCAACAGCGATCGCTCCGAGCTGATGGAAGGGCTGTACCTGAAGATCGAGAGCCCCGAACACACCCTGGGCCGGGTCAAGTGGGTACGCCCGGACTTCGTCCAGGCCATCCTCGATTCCGGCATCCACCATTCCCAGCAGCCGTTCATCCCCAACCTGCTGGCTCCGGGCGTCGATCTCTACGCCCCCGAGCCGGTGGTGACCTGGGCCGACCTGGCTGCCACACAAGGACGACACGAATGAACATGGAACGACTGCGGGCCCTGGTGCCCGCCCCCGGCAGCGCGGCGGACTTCGATGCCTGCCTGGCGCTGATCCCGGCGCTGGGCGAGTTGGCCTGCACCCCGCAGGACCCGGTTTACCACGCCGAAGGCGATGTCTGGACCCACACCAGGATGGTGGTCGAGGCGCTGCTGGAGCAGGGCGCCTATGCCACGGCGGACGCCGACGAACGCTTCGTGCTGTTCTTCGCCGCCCTGCTGCACGACCTCGCCAAGCCGGCGACCACGGTGATAGACGAGGCCACCGGCAAGATCGGCCAGCCCGGCCATTCGCGGCGCGGGGCCATCGACGCGCGCATCCTGCTGTGGCGCGCCGGCGTGCCCTTCGCCCTGCGCGAGCGCATCTGCCGGATCATCGCCGTGCACCAGCTGCCGTTCTTCGCCCTGGCGGGGGACAAGAGCGGGCGCTCGGCGGAGTTCATCCTGCACAAGCTGTCCTGGGAGCTGCCGGTGTGGATGCTCTGCGCCGTGGCGCGGGCCGACATGCAGGGCCGCGACTATGTCGGCAAGCAGGCGCTGCTGGACGATATCGAACTGGTCGAGCAACTGGCCGAGGAAGAGGGTTGCCTGCGCGGGCCCAGGGCTTTCGTCGACGCGCACACGCGGGTGCGCTATTTCCGGGGGGCGCGGGTGCTGCCGGACTATCCCCTGCACCGCGAGGTCCAGGGCTCCGAGGTGATCGTCCTGTCCGGGCTGCCGGCCAGCGGCAAGAACTCCTGGCAGGCGAAACACAAGCCGGACCTGCCGGTGATCTCCTACGACGACGCGCGCGAGGCGCTGGGCCTGCGTCATGGGCAGGACGAGGGCGCCGCCGCGCACTTCGCCATCGACCAGGCCAAGGCGCTGCTGCGCGAGCGCCGGCCCTTCGTGTGGAACGCCACGCACCTGTCGGCGCAGATGCGCAAGAAGACCCTCGACCTGCTCTACGCCTACGACGCCCGCGTGCAGCTGGTGTACCTGGAGGCCAGCGAAGCGGAGATACGCCGGCGCAACACCCGGCGCGACAGCAGCCTGCGCAACCAGGACATCGCGCGGATGCTGTTCAAGTGGGAGGTGCCGCTGCCCACCGAGGCCGAGGAGGTGATCTACCCCGGCTGAGGTGGCGCCGCGTCAGGGGGTGTCGAGGGCGCGGGCCAGGTGGCCGAGGATCATGTTCCAGCCGTCGCGGGTGGCGCTGGCGTAGTGCGCCCAGGCGGGCCGCATCGCGTGCTCCAGCAGCAGTTCGCAGCCTTCGGCCAGCGGGGTGAAGGCGAGGCTGATGCGGTCGCGGGAAGGGTCGTTGCGGTCGATGCCGAAGGTGAACACCAGGCGTGTCGGCCGCTCGATCTCCAGGTACTCGCCCAGGTGCTCGGCGTCCTCCCCGCCACGCCGTTCGATGATGCAGTAGCTGCCCGCCACCCGGGCGTCGATGTCCACCACGCGCATCTCGCCATCCGCGGTGGCGAACAGGAAGCGCGAGGCGATCGCCGGGTCGAGCCAGGCGTCGAACACCTGCTCGGCGCTCTGGCGGAAGCGCCGCGTGACGCTGATGGTGGTGGGGGCCGCTTCGGTCATCGGGTGGCTCCTGGACCTGGGGTTGTCGTGTTGGACCGCCTCACGCGCTCCGGGTGCCGGCGGTGTCGGCGACGAACTGCCGAAGCCTAGCAGTTGCCCCCTGTCGCCTGCGAGTGCCACCACGGCCAGGACGACCCCGGGGCGTTGGCTGCGCCGGCTGTTGCAGGGGCCTTCCCCAAGGGCCCTGGCTGCTGCCCGGGCCGGGGTGCCCGCGTCAGGCGGAAGGCCCCACCAGCAGGCGCACGCGTGCGCGGCCCTCGGGGCTGACTTCCAGGGCCAGGCTGTTCACCTCGGCACCCGCCCGCTCCAGCGCCTGCAGCCAGGCGAGCAGGTCGTCGAGGGCGCCTTCCAGGCCCAGGTCGATGCGTCCGCCGCCCTCGTGATCCATGCGCTCGATGGCCAGCCGCGACTCGGCGCTGGTGCGCGCCAGCAGGCCGGGCAGGGCGTCGCTGGCCAGCGTCGGCCGGGGCGTGGCCTGTGGCAGCGCGGCCAGCCCGACCTGCTCTAACAGCGCCCGTTGGTAGTCCTCCTCGGCATGGTGCAGCGCCTCGCGCTGGGGCTGCAGCAGTGCGCTCCAGAGCAGCACCGGGCCGAGGAACAGGGCGAGCAGGAGCAGTGCGCGGCGCTCGCGAGCGGGCAACTGGCGCCAGCGTGATTGCAGGGCGGGAAAGGGGTTCATGGTGGCTCTCCTGTCGTGGCTGGCCGGTTTCATCGGGTGATCCGCAGGCGGGTGCTGACGCCTTCGCCGCTGCGCGTGCTGGAGTCGGCCTGGACGTTCAGCCCCTGGGCGAGCAGCCCTTCGCGCAGGCGTTCGATATCGGCGAAGGAGCCGGCCTCCACCCGCAGCGTCCAGCCCTCGTCGGCCCGGTAGTCGAGCTGGCGCACCTGGGCCAGGCTGCCGCCGCTGGCGCTCCAGGTGGCGGCCAGTTCGTGCAGCTCCTGCCCTACACCTTTCGCGGAGCGGCCGGAGCTGGCCTGTCGGGCCTGCAATTGCCGGCCGAGATCGACCAGCGGCTCGCCGGGAAAGCGCTGCTGCCACTCGGCCTGGTTGGCCTGCTGGAACTCTGCGGTGTCGCGTTCCAGCCAGTGGCGGTGCAGGCGGTCCTGGACCCCTTGCGCGGCGCAGGCGACCACCAGCAGCCCCGCTGCCAGCGCCCAGCCGGGACGCTGGCCGCCCCGCTTGGCGAACTCGCCCTGGCGCAGGTCGATGGCCCGGCGCGAGCCGTCCGCCAGCAGCGGCCAGGGCGCCTGCTCCAGGCGCCGCAGGCCGTCGGGCAGCAGCGCGGCGAGTTCCCCCAGGCGGGCCTCCTGCAGCGCGCCGAACAGGGCGGGGTCGCCGCCGAGCAGACAGCGGCCGGCGCAGGGCAGGGCGCAGGGCTCCTCCGGCGGCAGGCAGTCGGCGTCGACATGGATGCGTGCCGGCACCAGCCCGAACCCGGCCAGGCGGGCCAGCAGCTCGCGCAGCCATTGCCGGTCGACGGCGATCACCCGGCACTGGCGGTCGACCAGGGCGCCGCGTGCCAGGTGCAGGGCGTCGAGCTCCTCCAGCAGGACCTCTTCCAGCGCGGAGTCCAGCGCCTGGCGCAGCCAGCGGCCACTGCGCGAGGGCACCTGCACCCGATGCAGGCTGGCCGCCTCGGCCGGCAGCAGCAGGGTCAGGCGCAGGCCGGCGAGGCGTGCGGCGGCCTGGTGCAGGTCGCCCTGTTCGGGCTCGCCGTTCTCCAGCCACCAGGTGGCCGTGTCGGGGTCAGTGGGGGAAGCGAGGTGGAGCCAGGCGTGCACGGGTTCGATCCTTCAGGGTTGGGTGGGGGCCAGCAGCTGCCGGCGCAGCACGGCGAGGGTGCCGTCCGCTTCCAGGCGCAGGTCGCTGGCCAGATACAGGCGTCGTTCGCCCAGTTCGGCGGCGAGGTGCACGCGGAAGTGGCGGCTGTCCACGGCCAGGCCACGGCTGTTCAATTCGCGGCCGTGCAGCAGCGGCAGCTCGACGAAGGCCTGCACGCTGGCGTAGCCCTGGGCGGGGCGGCCCTGCACCAGGGTGCGGGCGATGCCCGGGTCGAGGCCTTCGAGGGCGGCCAGTTGCTCGGCGCTGGCGGTGTTGAGGTTGAGGGCGCTGCCGCCCAGGGTGGCGACGAAGGGGCGCAGGCGTTGCAGGTCGGCGCCGCCCAGGGGCTCCAGGCGCAGCAGTTCGCTGCTGTCGGCCAGGGGCTGGGGCTTGCCGTCGTGGCCCGGGCGCGAGGGCAGCCGCGCCGGGTCGTGGGGGGGCAGGTCGAGCAGCTTCAGCAGGCGCTGGTAGCGGGCGCGGGCCGGGCCGTTGCTGCTGCGCAGGGTGTCGAGGTCGAAGCGCCCGGCGAGGTCTTCCACGCGGATGCGCACGAGCCCGCCGTCGAGTTCGAGCGCCTGGTCGCGTGCCCAGCCCTGGCCCAGGTGCACGCGCAGCGGCTCCTCGCGCTCGCCGAGCTCCTCGTGCAGGCGCTGGCGTGCCAGGGCCTCGCCGCTCAGGGCCAGTTGCCAGAGCTGCTGCTGGTGCAGCTGGTTGGCGCTGCTGGCCAGGCTCAGGCGTTGGCGGGCGAGCATGTCGCTGATGATCAGGGTCACCAGGGCGGTGATCAGCAGCACGCTGATCAGCGCAACGCCCCGTTGCCGGGCGTGCTCACTCATGCCGTTGCCCCGGGCTGCCGGGCAGCGGGATGACCCTGCGGATGTCCGGGAAACCAGGGGCGTCCAGCTCGATCTCCAGCGCACGCGGCAGGGCCAGCGCCCCATCGGCGGCGGGCCAGGCGTCCCGCGCCTGGCCGCTGGCGTCGATGTAGCGCAGGCGGGTCAGGGTGACGCCGTCCAGCAGGCGCTGGCTGCGCAGGGTGCCGCCGTCCAGGTCCTGGTAGTCGCGCAGCCAGCGACCCTGGTCCCAGCGGTGGGCGGCCTGCAGCACCTCGCTGCGGCGCTCCTGCAGCGGGTTGGCCCAGCCGCCGCGCACCAGGCGCAGCTCATGGCCGTGGCCGATCAGCGCCTGTCGCCGGCTGGGGTCGTCGGCGAGCGGGTGGGGCATGGCCTGCCACAGGTCGCGTTGCAGCACGTCCAGCGCCCGTTGCAGCTGGCGCAGTTCGCGCTCGTGCTGCTGGATGCGCCGCTCGCTGTGCAGCACGCGCTCCAGCAACTGGTAGCTGGCCAGGCCGAGCAGGCTGAACAGGGCCATGGCGATGAGCACTTCGAGCAGGGTGAAGCCGCGCTGCGTCATGGCGCCGCCTCGATCAGGCCGCTGAGGCGGGCGCGGACCCGGGGCGGCGTGCCCGGCTCGGCCACTTCCAGGGTGACCCGGCGCAACCCGGCGCTGGTGGCCTGGCCGACCTCGCTGAACAGCAGCCACTGGCGCCCGGCGAAGGCGATGCGCTCCTGGCGCAGGCCGGGCTCGGGCGCGCGCATGCCGGCGCGCAGCTCGTTGAGGCGGTTGTCGGCCAGCCACTGGGCGAGGCTGCGCTCGGTGAGCCCGGCGCTGTTGCCGGCGATATGCCCGGCGGCGCTGTACAGGGCAACGGACAGGGTGGCGAAGATGGCCAGGGCCACCATCACCTCCAGCAGGGTGAAGCCGTCAGGGCGCCTCAATGCGCACCTCCTCCAGGCCGTCGCTGGCGAGGGTCAGCTGCGGCTTGCCGCGCAGCTCCAGGAGCAGGGTGAAGGGGGAGATCTCGTCGCTGGAGAGCACCAGCAACTGCGGGCCGCCAGCCGTGGCCACCGGGGCATGCTCGTCACGCTGCAACCGCAGGCGCAGCGACGGCGCCAGTTGCTGCGGGCGGTAGCCGGGCGCGGGCCGCCAGCGGCCGTCAGCCTCCAGGCGTTGCACGCTGTAGCCATCGGTGTCGATGCGCAGGCCGAACTGGCTGTGGCCGAGCACAGCGTCCTCGCGCAGCAGCGCGATCAGTGCACCCAGCCGCTCGGCCTCGCGTCGCGCCTGCTGGCCACCGTTGTCACCCTGGGCCAGCCCGGCGAGCCCCGCCACCAGCCCCACCAGGAGGATGACCACGAGGATCTCCAGCAGGGTGAATCCCCGTGCCCGCGCGCGGGTCATGGCCACACTCCATCGCGAATGAATTCGCTCCCACAGAGGGGCAGCTTGCTTCGTAGGATGGGTAGAGCTGAGCGAAACCCATGCTGCCCAGGTGATGGGTTTCGCAGGGCTCCACCCAGCCTGCGGAATGGGTGCTTGCGCGGGGGCATCTCAGCGATCCCAGTTGCCGATGTCGGCGTTGAGGCCCTCGCCGCCGGCGCGGCCGTCGGCACCGAAGGAGAACAGGTCATAGGCGCCGCGGCTGCCGGGGACGATGAACTGGTAGGGGTTGCCCCAGGGGTCGACGGGCAGGCGCTTGAGGTAGCCATCGGGGTTCCAGTTGCGCGCGGGCGGGCTGCCGGCGGGCCGGGTGACCAGGGCGTCGAGCCCTTGCTGGGTGCTGGGGTAGCCGTGGTTGTCGAGCTTGTAGATGTCCAGCGCCATGGCGATGGCGTTGATGTCGGCGCGGGCGGCGGTGACCTTGGCCTGGTCCGGGCGGCTCATGATCTGCGGCACCACGAGGGCGGCGAGCACGCCGAGGATGACGACCACGACCATGATCTCGATGAGGGTGAAGCCCTGTTCTCTGCGTCGGTTGTGCATGGGGGTTCCTGCCGTTCAGGCGATGAGTTGGTTGAGGCTGAGGATGGGCATGAGGATCGCCAGCACGATCACCAGGACGCTGGCGCCCATGAACACCAGCATCGCCGGCTCGAACAGGCCGACGAGCATGGCGATGCGGTTGGCGAGCTGGGTTTCCTGCTGGCGCGCGGCGCGGTCGAGCATGGAGTCCAGCTCGCCGGAGCGTTCACCGCTGGCGATCATGTAGAGCATCATCGGCGGGAACAGCGCACTGCGTTCCAGGGCCCGGGTCAGGGCGCCACCTTCGCGCACGGCGCGGGCGACGTCTTTCAGACCGGTCCGAATCTGCCCGTTGGCCACCACCTCCGCGGCGATTTCCAGCGCGTCCACCAGCGGCACCCCGCTGCGCCCGAGGATCGCCAGGGTGCTGGTGAAGCGCGTGCAGTCGCTGGCCCGCAGCAGGCGGCCGAACAGCGGCAGGCGCAGTTGCAAGCGGTGCCAGGTGAGCCGCGCGCCCGGCAGGCGCAGGGCCAGGCGCAGACCGAAGGCGAGGGCGGCGATGATGATCAGGCCCGCCAGGCCATGGCGCTGCAGCGCCTCGCTGGTGGCTATCAGGCCGCGGGTCAGGACGGGCAGTTCCTGGCCGCTGTCGATAAACACCTTGACCACGTCCGGCACCACGAAACCGAGCAGGAAACCGACGATGCCGAAGGCCGCCAGCAGCAGGATGCTCGGGTAGAGCAGCGCCAGTTGCACCTGCTGGCGCGCGGCCTGGCGCGACTCGGTGTAGTCGGCCAGTTGCAGCAGCACCTGGCCCAGGTGCCCGGCACGCTCGCCGGCGGCGACGGTGGCGCGGTACAGCGGCGGGAAGGCGCGGGGGAAGTCGGCCATGGCGCGGGCCAGGCCGTGTCCCTCCAGCACCCGCGCGCGGATGGCCAGGACCATGGCCTGCTGGCTGCGTTTTTCCGACTGTGCGGCGACGGCGGCCAGCACCTCTTCCAGGGGCAGCGCGGCCTGCACCAGGGTCGCCAGTTGGCGGGTGAGCAGGGCCAGGGCGGCGGCGTTGAGCCCCCGGGCCGATGCCCGCGTCCCGGGTACGCGGCCACCCCGGGCTGCGCGCAGGCGCAAGGGCACCAACTGGCGGTCGCGCAGCAGCTGGCGGGCCTGGCGTTCGCTGTCGGCTTCCTGCACGCCGCGCTGGCGGGCGCCGCTGGCGTCCATGGCGAGGTATTCGTAGGCGGCCATGCTCAGTCCTCCCGGGTCACGCGCAGCAGCTCATCGAGGCTGGTAACGCCGGCCAGCACCTTGTCGCGACCATCCATGAACAGGCTCGGGCCATGGCGGCGGGCGTGGCGGGTCAGCTCGGCTTCGCCGGCGCCCTGGTGGATCAGCTGGCGCAGCGCCTCGTCCAGCAGCACCAGTTCGTAGAGCCCCTGGCGGCCGCGGTAGCCGCTGTGCTGGCAGGCGGGGCAACCCACCGCGTGCCACAGCGGGGGCGGCGCGGCCGCGTCCAGCCCCAGGTGGGTGCAGGCGGCGGCATCGGCCGGGTGCTGCGCCTTGCAGTGCGGGCAGAGCACGCGCACCAGGCGCTGGGCCAGCACGCCGACCAGCGAGGTGCAGAGCAGGAAGGGCTCGACGCCCATGTCCACCAGGCGCGTGACCGCGCCCACCGCGCTGTTGGTGTGCAGGGTGGAGAGCACCAGGTGGCCGGTGAGGGAGGCCTGCACGGCGATCTCGGCGGTCTCGCGGTCGCGGATCTCGCCGACCATCACCACGTCCGGGTCCTGGCGCAGGATGGCGCGCAGGCCCCGGGCGAAGGTCATGTCGACCTTGGTGTTGACCTGGGTCTGGCCGATGCCGGGCAGGTGGTATTCCACCGGGTCCTCGATGGTGAGGACGTTGCGGCTGGCGCTGTCGAGGCTGGCGAGCCCGGCGTAGAGCGTGGTGGTCTTGCCCGAGCCGGTGGGGCCGGTGACCAGGAGGATGCCGTGGGGCCGGGCCAGGGCGCCTTCCAGGCGGGTACGGGTGTCGTCGTCCATGCCCAGGCGGGCGAGGTCGAGGCGCCCGGCCTGCTTATCCAGCAGGCGCATCACCACGCGCTCGCCGTGGGCGGAGGGCAGGGTGGAGACACGCACGTCCACCTCGTGTCCGGCGAGGCGCAGGGCGATGCGGCCGTCCTGGGGGATGCGTTTCTCGGCGATGTCCAGGCGCGCCATGACCTTGATCCGCGACACCAGCAGGCCCGCCAGTTCGCGGCGCGGGCGGAGGATCTCGCGCAGCAGGCCGTCCACCCGCATGCGCACGGACAGGTGCCGCTCGAAGGTCTCCAGGTGGACGTCCGAGGCGCGGGCCTTCACCGCCTCGCCGAGGATGGCGTTGATCAGGCGGATGATCGGGGCGTCGTCCTCCTGCTCCATCAGGTCGGTGGTCTGCGGCAGCTGGTCGGCGAGGCTGGCCAGGTCGTCGTGCCCGGCCATCTGCTCGTCCAGGCCCTCGGCCACCTGCTGGGCATCGCCCTGGCCGTCCTGGTAGCAGAGCGCCAGGCGCTCGGCGAAGGCGTCGGCGTCCAGCACCTGGCAAAGGGTGGGCTCGCCATGCTGGCGACGCACTTCGGCGACGATCACCAGTGCCGCATCGGCGCGGCACAGCAACTGCCCGGCGTCCAGCAGCACGCCGTGGCGACGGGCGTAGGCGAAGGGCAGGCGCGCGCTGCTCATCGGCTGCCGCCCCGGCGCAGGTCGAGCGCCGGCTCGGCGTCGATCTCGAACAGCTGGCGCGGCTCGCTGGGCAGCAGCAACCGGTTGGCGGCCGGGTCGCTGGCGCGCAGCCGGCGCAGGCCGTCGTAGCGGCGCTGGCCCAGGTCCTCGGCGGAGGCGCTGTTGCGCAGCAGGGTGGGGCGCAGGAAGACCATCAGGTTGGTCTTCTCCACCACTTCCTTGGAGGAGCGGAACAGCGCGCCCAGCAGCGGGATGTCGCCCAGCAGCGGCACCTTGCTGACCTGGACCCTGGCGTTGTCCTTGATCAGGCCACCGATGACGATGATCTGGCCGTCGTCGGCGAGGATGGTGCTCTTCACCGAGCGCTTGTTGGTGATCACGTCGCTGGTGGCGATGCCCGCCGGCGCGGCGGCCAGCTCGGAGCTCTCCTGCTCCACCTTCAGGCGCAGGGTGTCGCCCTCGTTGATGTGCGGGGTGACCTTGAGGGTGATGCCGATGTCGCGGCGCTCCACCGTGGTGAAGGGGTTGGAGGCGCCGGCGCTGTCGGTGGTGTAGGAGCCGGTCTGGAAGGGCACGTTCTGGCCGACGAGGATCTCCGCCGCCTCGTTGTCCAGGGTCAGCAGGCTGGGGGTGGAGAGCAGGTTGTTGTTGGAGTCGCTGGAGAGCGCGTTGATCAACGCGCCGAAGTCGCGGCTGCCGATGCCGATCAGGGTGCCGTCGGGCAGGGCCGGGCGCTTGCCGCCCTCGGCCCCGGCGATCACCGAACCGATGGCCAGGCCGCTGCCGCCGAACTGCACGGCGCCGGCGATATCGCCGCCGCGCCCGGCCCACTGCACGCCAAGGGCCTGGTTGATGTCGCCGCTGACTTCGACGATCGCCGCCTCCACCAGCACCTGGGCGCGTGGGCGGTCGAGCTGGGCGATGATGCCGTCGAGCATGGCCAGTTGGGCGGGCTCGGCCATCAGCACCAGGGCGTTCTGGCTCTCGTCGGCGCTGATGAGGATGGAGCCGGCCTGGCCTTCCTTGCCGCCGCGACCGACTTCGAGGCGCTTGCCGATGCCGCTGAGCAGCTCTGCCATGAGCTTGGCGTCGCTGTGGTGCAGGCGCAGCACGCGGGTACCGTCGCTGGCGTCGCCGGGCACATCAAGGGCCCGCGCCAGGCTCGCCATCTGTGCCCGGGCGGGCTCCGGGCCGATGAGGATCAGGCGGTTGCTGCGGGCGTCCGCCACGGCCTTGGCCGAGGGCGCGCCGGAACCGGCCTGACCGACGCTTTCGCTGAGGGTGGCGGCCAGGTCGCTGGCCCAGGCGTGGCGCAGGGGCAGGGTGCTGAAGGCGCGCTGGCCGGAGGCGTCCAGCTCGGCGACCACCTGGCGTATGCGCTCGACGTTGCTGGCGCTGTCGGTCACCACCAGGGCGTTGGCCGTGGTGGAGGGCGCGATGTAGGCATCGGTGGCCACCAGCGGGCGGACCACGGCGGCCACTTCGGCGGCGCTGGCGTTGCGCAATGACAGCACCTGGGTCACCACCGCCTCGCCGCCGCTGCCGTCGTGTTCGCTGGCGCGGGTCTTGGCATCGGCGACCGGGACGATGAGCACGCGGTCGCCCTGTTCCAGCGCGGCGAAGCCCTGGCTGCGCAGCACGCTGAGGAAGAGGGCGTAGATGCCGGCCTGATCGAGGGCGGCAGCCGATTGCACGGTGACCTTGCCGCTCATGCGTGGGTCCAGGACCATGGTCTTGCCGGTGATCGCACCGACTTCGCTGACCAGGTCGCGCAGGTCGGCGTCCTTCATGTTGAGGGTCCATTGGCGCTCCTCGTCCTTGGTGGCTTGGGCGACGAGAGGGCAGAGCAGGGTGCCGAGCATCAGCAGGGCGCGGGTGGTGCGGATGAGATTCATGGCGTCGTCTCGGGCGAGTGCGCTGGCGTGACCATGGGCACCAGCAGGGTTTCGGCGGGGCGGGCGAAGCCCAGGCGTTGTTCGCGGCCATTGCGCAGGATGAGTACGTGGTCGGTCTCCACGCTGCGCAGCAAGGCGCCGCCGGGCAGGCGTTCGCCGGGGCGGTGGAAGGCGCTGCCGCCGGGGGAGGCGATCAGCGCGCGGGAGTCGTCGGGGTGCTCGGCACGCAGGCTGGCGAGCAGGGTCAGGGGCATGCCGGGGTCTTCCTCGTGAGCGTCCGGCTGCGGAGGCATGGCGCCGAACATCAGGGCGACGGCGGTGGCATCCAGGGGCGGCGCTGGCAGGGCCGTCGGCAGCGGCGGCCTGGTCGGCTGCGCCTGGGCCTGGGTCCGCAGGGCCTGGCGGTAGTCACCGCTGGCCAGGCCCAGCCAGGCCAGCCAGGCGCACAGCAGCAGCGCGGCCAGGGCGTGCAGGGCCCGGGGCGGCAGCGCGCGCGGCAGGGTGGGGACGAGCGTCATGGCGGCGGTTCCGTCGGGGACGGGAACGGCCCGGCGGCTCCTGGCCGTCGGGCGTTCCGGTTCGTTGGGGAGGGGGCTCGGGCCTTGGCCCGGCCCCCGGTCGGGTTACTTGCGGTCCCAGGCCATGCTGGAGTGGGAGCCCTTGCCCGGCTCGAACTGGCTCGAACCCGGGGTCCACTGCTTGCAGTAGCCGCTGGCGGGGAAGGGCTTGCACTCGTAGACGTTGCCGTCCTTGGCCAGCACGGTGGTGCCGGCCTTGTAGCCGGCCAGGCCGTCCGGGAAGACGAAGTCGTACTTGGCATTGCCCGGGTTTTCGCCTTCGCCCGGGTTCTCGCCACCGTTACCCGGCTCGGCGATCAGGCTGAAGCTGTGGGTCTGCTGCAGCAGCTCGCCCTTCTTCGGCGTGGCCACCACCACCAGGTCATGCTTGCCGGCTTCGGCCTTCAGCAGCGGGATGTGGAAGTGCGGGGTATTACCCGGTGCGGCTTCCTGGTGGGCGACGGTCTCGCCCTTGGCGTTGAGCACCGTGGCCTTGACCTGGTACTCGCCGCCCTGGGCGATGGCGTTGAAGTGCAGGTCGGCCTTGCCGTCCTTGATCTGGTAGCTGTCCTGCAGGCCGGTCAGGCCCAGGGAGCCCGGAATGCTCGGCTGGTCCTTCTGCACCTCGACGCGTACCACCTTGCTGTCGGCCTTAACATGGATGCCGTTGCGGCCGTAGTTGGGCACGACGTCGCCGGTGGTGTTCAGCTCGCCCAGCTTGTAGCCGAGGTCGGCGGCGTTGACCTTCTGCGCCAGCAGGAAGGGCCAGTTGTTGGCCTGGGCCTGGTTGGCGTTTTCGATCTTCAGCGAAATGCTGTTGAGCTGCCCGGTCTTGGCGAAGGCACGCAGGGTCACGGTGTCGCCGACGCTCAGGGGCTCGGGCTGCACGGCGCCGATCTGGTTCCATTCCGGTGCCGGCGGGGTGGTGCCACCGTTGCCGGCGCCCTCGTTGTCGATGTTGACGTCGACGGCCTGGTAGAAGGTGGCGTCGGTGTCGCCGATGCGCCAGGTGGCAAGGATCACGTGGTAGCCGCTGCGGTCAGTGGGGATGTTCAGGCGGTGGGTGCTGGAGCCCTGGGACACCGGCTTGGCATGACCGCTGGTGGCGAAGTCCTCATGCAGCAGCGGGGCAGCTTCGAAGGAGGCGCGGGTCAGCGGCTTGTTGGGGTTCCAGTCCTTCTTGGTGATGTAGAACTGCCAGTAGGCGGTGGCGTGGCCGGCGGTGTACTTCCAGCGGAATTCCTGCATGCCGGGCTTGATGGTGGTCTTGTGCCAGCGGGTGGCGGTCTGCTCGTTCAGCTGGCTGTAGGAGTTGTGGCCGCCGGCGGCGATGGTGCCATCGGCCGGGCCGCATTCACGGAAGGTGCCGCCGCACCACTTGCCACCGAAGTGGTTCTGCGCGTCGGGGCGGTATTCCACGCTCTGCGGTTCCCACTGGATGGAGCCGCAGTTGGCGTTGAGGTTGCCGCCGCTCATGCTGCACATCAGCGAGCGGGATTTCGGGCTCTCGATGTAGCCGTGGGAGAAGGCTTGCTGGGATGCCAGGGTGGCGAGCCCGACCGCGAGGGCCAGGGGCAGCTTGCGCAGGGAGCGCTTGGAAATGCTCATCGAAGTACCTTTCTGAGAGGGTCGAAAAATGGGCGCTCCGATACCGCCGCCTGTTGCGAGCAGGCCCGCCGCGACAGGTTGGCGGCGCTATCTGGAGCGGATTCAGGATGCCTCCGGGGAGGTTCCTGTCCCATCGGACGAGTCCGAGAATGGCTTTGTGAATGCGCGGGGGCGGCGACGCGGGGACGGGGTGGCGAAGTCGATACCGGGGGGGCGCGAAGGCGATCGAGCTGCTTGAATCAAAGGTCGTCGAGGAATGTCAGAGCAAATGTCCAGTTGCCGGGAGGACATATGGACGCAACGCCTCTTCCCACCAATGAAGCCGAACGCCAGCGCCAGGTCCTCGCGCTGCGGCCCCTGGAGCACACGGAGGACGAGGTCTTCGAGAGGCTGGTGCAACTGGCCACCGCGTATTTCGAGGTGCCCGTCGCGCTGGTCTCGATCATCGATGACAACCGCCAGTGGTTCTGCGCCAAGGTGGGCCTCGGCGTGAGCGAAACGTCCCGGGGTGACGCCTTTTGCGCCCATGCGGTAGTGTCCGAGGCGCTGTTCCAGGTCTGCGATGCACGCCAGGACGAACGCTTCTGCGACAACCCGCTGGTCACCGGCGAGCCGGGCATCCGCTTCTACGCCAGCATGCCGCTGCTCACCGAGGACGGCCTGGCCCTGGGGAGCTTCTGCATCATCGACAGCGAGCCGCGCCCGCCGTTGTCGCCGCGCGACGCGGCGATGCTGGAATCCCTCGCGCAGCTGGCGATGCTGCGCCTGCGCCACATCCGCGAGGCTACCTTCATCGACCCGCCCACCGGCCTGTACAACCGCCTGCGCCTGGAAGAGGACGTGGAGGGGGCGTTGCGCGCCGGCCAGCGCATCACCGTGGTGGCGGCGGACATGATCGCGCCGGCCTTTCTCAACGACATCGTCAAGGTGCTCGGCTACCCCTTCTCGGCGTCGTTGATGCTGCTGATCAAGACCCGCCTGCAGCAGGCGCTGCCGGAGGGGCAGCAGTTGTACAAGATCAGCCCGACGCGCTTCGGCTTCATCATCCACGGTGCCCGGCGCGATGCCGTGGAGAGGCTCTCCCACGGCCTCGCCGACGTCTTCTCGGCGCCTATCGAGTGCGAGGGTATCCCGCTGCAGATCCGTTTCGGCGCCGGCATCCTCGACCTTGATCCGGGAATGGAGAACCGCGACTGGCTGCGCCTGCTGGTGAGCTCGGCCGACAACGCCCGCGAGACCGGGGTGCGCTGGCGCTACTACGAAGCCGCCCTGGACCATGCCCAGCAGCGTGCCTTCCTGCTGTTGTCGTCGCTGTCCAAGGCGGTGCATGCCGAGGACCAGTTGCGCCTGGAGTACCAGCCCCGCGTCGAGCTGAACAGCGGGCGCCTGGTCGGGGTCGAGGGGCTGCTGCGCTGGCGCCATCCGCAACTGGGCGGCATCAGCCCGGCGGAATTCATCCCCCTGGCCGAGCGCACCGCGCTGATCCGTCCGCTGAGCCTGTGGGTGGCCGAGCGGGCCATCGTGCAGGCTTCCCAATGGCAGCGGCAGGGCTGGGACTGGAAGGTGTCGATCAACGTCTCGGCCAGCGACATGGACGATGCCGATTTCGTTGACCGCATCATCGCCCTGGTACGCAGCCACCGGATCGACCCGGCGGGCCTGGAGCTGGAGTTCACCGAGAGCGTGCTGATGAAGAACCCCGAGGAGGTACGGCGCAACCTGCTGCGCCTGCGTGCGGAGGGCATGGAGCTTGCCATCGACGACTTCGGCACCGGCTACAGCAACTGGTCCTACCTGCGCGACCTGCCGGCAAGCGCAGTGAAACTGGATCAATCCTTCATGCGCAACGTGCAGACCGAGGTGCGCGACCAGCGGGTGGTGGGTGCGGTGATCCAGCTCGCCCGGCAACTCGGCTACCGGGTGGTGGCCGAGGGCGTGGAGACCGAGGAGCTGTACCGCCTGATGCAGTGGTGGGGCTGCGACGAGGTGCAGGGCTACTACGTGGCGCGGCCGATGTCGCCGGAGCAGTTGGAGGCGTGGCACCGCTCCCGCAGCTGAACCGGGCCGGCACGGGCCCGGGCAGGCTGGGGCGGGGCGTTCAGGACAGGGCGGGCTGGCCTTCGCTGGCCGGGCCGGCCTGGGCGAGGATGAAGGCCTGGGGAACCAGCGGGTGCAGCGCGGCATCGGTCTCGTGGCGCACGGCCTCGGCTTCGTCCAGCAGGTGACGCCAGGTTTCCGCATCCAGCCCGGCGAAGTCGCGCAGGGCGTTGATGTAGCCCTGGGCTACGCCGAAACGGTAGGCGAGGGTGCGCCCGTCCGCGGCGTTGCGCATGTGTTGCAGCCGTTCACGGGCTTGGCTGAGGGCCAGTTCGGGGGAAATGTTCATCGAAGTTCGACTCCTTCGTAACGATATGGCGCTTCGATCGCCACCTGGCGCATCGATACGATGTTGATCTCATATTCATATGAAGGGTTCAGGTCAGGTTCGCGGATTTTTCATCGGCCCTCGTCCGGCCCGGGGTCAATCCCCGGGGTGCCTTGTACCGGGCGGGTTACGTAGGAGCAGTTTCAACCGCGAAAAGGGGCAATCGCGAATGAATGGGCTGTGCCGGTGCTAGCTGTTTTGGATTCAACGAAAAGGCTCAAGAACGGCGATTTCAGGACGATTCTGGATTCCTGGCACACCCACCGCATGGGTTTCGCTTCGCTCTACACCATCCTACGAAAGCCGCCAGCCGCGGCGTCCACCCGGTGGTGATGCGCACATCAATGTGTATTGAGCGAAGGCGTTGGAGCAGCGGCCAAACGCCCCTTTCAGGAGGCCGAGCGCAATCGTCGTTTCAGGGGTTGAGCGACATGGATGTCGCGAGAGCCTCGATGGGCCAGGGATGGCCCTTCGAGGCGTGCCCCTGGAACGATGATGGAGCGAGGGAAGTCTGGCTTCAGCCAGACCCGTATGGAGGGGCAAGCCCTTTTGGTTTCTTTTGGGTGGTTCGGCACCCCGACGACTGCCAAAAGAAACTCGCCCGGGGGGGGGCGAAACCAGAAACATCAGCAAAGCTCGGCAATCAACTCAACTCGAAGCTTTCCAGCAACACTTAACGCAGACAGAGCCAATGAGTCCTTGCCTACAGGATGAATACCGACCTCGCGAAGGGGGACGCAGGCAACTGGCAGCGCCCCTCTCCCGCGAGAGAGGGACGGTGCGTCACGCCTGCCGCTGCGCCTTGCGGCGGGCGGCGCGGCGGGAGAGCATGTTTAGCGCTTCGATGGCAGCGGAGAAGGCCATGGCGGCGTAGATGTAGCCCTTGGGCACATGGGCGCCGAAGCCTTCGGCGATCAGCGTCATGCCGATCATGATCAAAAAGCCCAGGGCCAGCATCACCACGGTGGGGTTGTCGTTGATGAAGCGCGCCAGCGGGTCGGCGGCCAGCAGCATCACGGTGACGGCGGCGACCACGGCGATGACCATGATCGGCACGTGCTCGGTCATGCCCACGGCGGTGATGATGCTGTCGACGGAGAACACCAGGTCCAGCAGCAGTATCTGCACGATCGCCGAGCTGAAGCCGATGGCGGCGACCTGCTTGCCGACGAACATGTCGCCTTCGGGAGCCGGGTCCACGGAATGGCGGATCTCCGTGGTGGCCTTCCACAACAGGAACAGGCCGCCGGCGATGAGGATCATGTCCTTCCAGGAGAACGCATGGTCGAACACCTCGAACACCGGATGCACCAGCTGGACGATCCAGGCCACCGTGCCGAGCAGGCCCAGGCGCAGGATCAGCGCCATGCCGATGCCCAGGCGGCGGGCCTTGGTACGCTGGTGCTCGGGCAGCTTGTTGGTGAGGATCGAGATGAAGATCAGGTTGTCGATACCGAGCACCACTTCCATCACCACCAGTGTGGCCAGGGCGATCCAGGCGGTGGGGCTCGATACCAGTTGCAGGAGATAATCCACGTCGGTCATCCGAAGATTCAGGGAGGCGCCATTCTGGAGATTCGGATGAATGGCGGCGATGTGGGAATAGCAACAAGTCTTTTCAGCTTGGCCACGGCAGCGTTCATCAGTCGTTGCTTCCGACGGGCGGCAGGGTGGAGCCTCCGGCTGCGTACTCGCGCCACCGGAAATTGTTCGCAGACAGCCTCCCGGCGCCTGTTCATACTGCGCGTTTCCAAACGCCGGACGCCCCCTGCCGCTGCATGAAGACCGTTGCCATCCTCCTGTTCCCCGACCTGCTGATGCTCGATGTCGCAGGCCCCATGGACGTCTTTTCCATCGCCAACCGCTACCTGCCGCCGGAGCAGGCCTACCGCATCGTCACCCTTGCCAGCGGAGAACGTAGCGTGCGGGCTTCCAATGGCCTGGCGATGCAGGCCGACCAGCTGGTGGAGGAGGTGGAGCCCGAATTCGACCTGCTGCTGGTGCCCGGCGGCCCCGGTGCCTACAACGACAGCCACGGTGCCCTGGTGCCCTGGCTCAATCGCGCGGCGCAGGCTTCGCGGCGCTATGGCTCGATCTGCACCGGTGCCTTCATCCTCGCCGAGGCCGGTCTGCTCGATGGCCGTCGGGTCACCACCCACTGGCACTACATCGAGCGCCTGGCACGGCGCTGTCCGGGAGCGGCGATCGAGACCGACCACATCTATATCCGCGACGGCAAGCTGCTCACCTCCGGTGGCGTCACCGCCGGCATCGACCTGGCTCTGGGCGTGGTCGCCGAGGACCATGGCCGCAAGCTGGCGCTGGATGTGGCCAAGGTGCTGCTGGTGGTGATGCAGCGCCAGGGCGGGCAGGCGCAGTTCAGCCCGCTGGCGGCCGGCGTGGTGGGCGACGACTCGCCGATCGCCCGGGTGCAGAACCATGTGCTGGAGCATCTGGAGGAGCCCTTCAGCGTCGAGCGCATGGCCACCCTGGCGGCGATGAGCCCCCGGCATTTCTCCCGCGTGTTCGCCCGCGAGGTGAAGATGACGCCCATGGAGTTTCTCCAGGGCGCGCGCCTGGACCGTGCCCGCAGCCTGCTGGAAACCTGTGACCTGCCCTTGAAGACCGTGGCCTACCGCAGCGGCTTCGGCAGCGTGCGGCACATGCGCGTGCTGTTCGCCGAGAAGCTCGGGCTCAGCCCCGCGCAGTACCGCCGGCAGTTCAGCTAGCAGTCCGTCGCGTGTCCGTCCTGGGCACCGCCTTGGCCGTCTCGTTCCCCTCGCCGCGATTGTTCCTTCACACCAGGCTGGGATGATGGGAAGCATTCTCGTAAGGAGGGTGCACGGGCCCGGATCGGGGCCCTGCAGGCAGTTCGCAGGGCGAGGCCATTCGGCGTCGGCACGACAGCGACATGAACAACCCCACCATCTTCCCGGATGACCCCGTCCTGTGCTTCGGCACGTTCCGGTTCCACGTCCAGCGCCGGCTCCTGCTCGAGGGCGAGCGTCCGCTGCACCTGGGCAGCCGCGCCCTGGACATCCTCCAGCTGCTGCTGGAGAACGCCGGCCAACTGGTCGGCAAGGACTGCATCATCGCCCGCGTCTGGCCCACCACCGTGGTGGAGGAAACCAACCTGCGGGTGCATATCGCCGCCTTGCGTCGCGCCCTGGGCGACGGGCGTGACGGACGCCGCTTCATTGCCAACGTGCCGCAGCGCGGCTACAGCTTCGTCGCCGAAGTGAGCTGCGAAGGCGTGGCGCCGGTTGTGGCGCCGGGTGCGTGGCCGGCGCACAACCTGCCGGTGCGACTGACCCGCATCGAGGGGCGCGATGGGCTGGTGGGGGGCCTGGTGCGCGAGTTGACGCAGCGGCGCTTCTTCACCCTGGCCGGCCCCGGGGGCGTGGGCAAGACCACCGTGGCGCTGCGCGTCGCCGAGTTGCTGCTGGAGCACTACGCGGACGGTGTGCACCTCATCGACCTGGCCGATTGCGGGCCGAACGGCGTGGCCGGCCGCCTGGCCTCGGTACTCGGCCTCCCGCCCCCGGGATCGGACCCTGTCGCCGACATCGGCCGTCAACTGCGTGGCCGTCATGCGTTGCTGGTGCTGGACAATTGCGAGCACCTCCTGGATGCCTCGGCGCTGCTGGCCGAAGGGCTGCTGCGCCGTGCGCCGCGCCTGTCGATCCTGGCCACCAGCCGGGAGCCGCTGCTGGCCGAAGGCGAGTTCGTCCAGCGCCTGGCGGGCCTGCCGGTGCCGCCCGCGCCGGCCGACTGCTCCGTGGAGGAAGCCCTGGGCTGCGCCGCCATCCGCCTGTTCGTCAGCCGAGCCCGTGCCCGCCAGGATGGCTTCTGCCTGCGCCCGGGTGACGTGCCGCTGGTGAGCGAGATCTGCCGCCGCCTCGACGGCCTGCCGCTGGCCATCGAACTGGCCGCAGCCCAGGTGGACAGCCTGGGGTTGGCCGGCCTTGGGGCGCTGCTGGACAACCCCATCCACCTCCAGTTGCTCGCCCATGCGCGGCGTACGGCGGTGCCCCGGCACCAGAGCCTGAGTGCCAGCCTGGATTGGAGCCATGACCTGCTGACTGCGCTGGAGCGCGTCGTGCTGCAGCGCCTGGCCCTGTTCAAGCAGGCCTTCACCTTCGACGGCGCCGTGCGGGTCATCGGCTGCGAGCGCATCAGCGATACGCGGCTGTACGAGGCCATCAGCCACCTGGTGGCCAAGTCCCTGTTGCTGGCGGAGCCGGAGTACGGGCAGGTGCGCTACCGCTTGCTGGAAACTACCCGGGCCTACGCGCTGGACAAGCTGCGCAATGGCGGCGAGCACCCCCAGCGTGCCCTGGAGTGGCGCCTGGCGATGCCCCTCCCGAGCCTCTGGCGCGGCGCGCCGGTGCAAGGCATGCCCCATTGAACTCATGGCCCGTAGGTTGGGACGAGGTACGAAGCCCAACGCAGCAGGGCTGAACCTCGCACCGTTGCATGGTCTCGCGGGGGCGAATTCATTGGCTCTGTCGGCGTTAGCTGTTGTGGTTTTAAAGCAAGCGCTCAAACGCGGTGCTTTCCGGGTGTCCAAGGGTTTCTGCCACCGCCACCGCATGGGTTTCGCTTCGCTCGCGGAACGCCGCCCGACCCATCCTACGAAAGTCCGTGCGCACCACGTCGTGATGCGTTGGAGGAGGAAAGTTGGAGCAGCCGCCAACGCCCCTCCAGGAGGCCGAACGGAGTCGTTGCGCAGGGGGACGAGTGGCATGGATGCCACGAGAGGCGCGACTGGCCATGGATGGCCCTTCGCGCCGGCCCCCGGAGCGGCGATGGAGTGAGGGCACCCGACGCAGTCGGGCCGGATGATGGGGCAAGCGCTTTTGGTTCCTTTTAAGGCGATTGTTAAAAGGAACTCGCCCGGCAAGGCGAAACAGGAACTATCAGCAAAACTCGGCAATCAGCCAGGCTCAAATCCTCTAGCAACACTTAACGCAGACAGAGCCAATTCATTCGCGACAGATCATCTGGCCACTCGCTGCCGGGTGCCTGCTGCGGGTCTCTCGCGGCTGAAGCCGCTCCCACGGGGAAAGCCCGTCACTCGCCGATCAGCCGCCAGCTCATCGGGTTGACGCCTTCGGCGCGGGTGAACAGGCGGGAGAAGTGGGCCTGGTCGTAGAAGCCACATTCGAGGCTGATGCGGGTTAGGCTGAGGTCGGAGTTGCGGATCAGTTCCTTGGCGCGGGCCAGGCGTTGCCGGCGCAGCCAGTCCTGGGGCGTCATGCCGGTGGTGCATTTGAAGGCGCGGGCGAAGTGGCTGCGGGAGAGGGCGCAGGCTTCGGCCAGGCGGGCGACCGGGATGCCCTCGGCGAGGTGGGTGAGGATCATCTGCTTGGCCAGGCGCTCGCGCCAGGGGGCGAGGCCGCCCGAGGCGCCGGAGCCGGCCTCGGGCTGGTCGTATCCGCAGGTGCTGTCTTGGTGAGTACTGGCCATGGCGATCATCCCGATCCGCGTTCGATCCCGTGGCCGGATGGGCACGGGAGGTCAGCGGATTGTTCGGGAGGCCAGGGCGGTGGGCGAGTTAAACGTTGTTAATTCGCTTCAGAGCCCGTCTTCGCTCATGAAGCGCACGATCTGGGTGCGCAGCCAGCGCTCGGCGGAGTCGTTGTCCTGGGCACCGCGCCAGGCCATGGTCAGTTTGGCGGGGACGATCTCGAAGGGCGGCGGCTCGGCACGCAGGCCGCCGCCGGCCACCAGTTCGCTGGCGGCGTAGTCGGGCACGGTGGCGATCACCTCGGAGTTGGCCAGCAGGGCACGCAGGCCGTTGAACTGCGGCACGGCGAGCACCACGCGACGGGAGCGGCCGATGCGCGCCAGGTCCTGGTCGATGTTGCCGCACAGATCGCCCGAGAAGGAGATCAGCGCGTGGGGGCGGCTGCAGTAGTCGTCCAGGGTCAGCGGCTCGGGGCGCTTGTCGGCGCGTAGCACCATGGTCTGGATGCGCCGCAGGGTGCGGCACTTGGCGTTGGCCGGCAGTTCGGTGGTGTAGCTGACGCCGACGGAGATCTCGCCCGAGGCGAGCAGGCTCGGCATCAACAGGAAGTTGGCGCGGCGCACCACCAGCACGATGTTCGGCGCCACCTCGCGCAGGTGGTTGAGCAGCGGCGGCAGCAGGCCGCACTCGACGTCGTCGGAAAGGCCGATGCGGAACACCATGTTGCTGGTGGCCGGGTCGAATTCATGGGCATGGCTCAGGGCGTTGGACATGGCGTCCAGCGCCGGGCGCAGCTGCTGGAGGATTTCCACCGCGCGGGTGGTGGGCTCCATGGCGCGGCCACTGCGTACGAACAGGGGGTCATTGAAATAGTCGCGCAGGCGCGACAGGGCGGCGCTGATCGCCGGCTGGCCGAGGAATAGTTTCTCGGCGGTGCGGGTCAGGTTGCGCTCGTGCATCAGCGTCTCGAAGACGATCAGCATGTTCAGGTCCACGCGGCGCATTTCGCTGCGGTTCATGCACGGAATTCCTCAATCGAAGCGGCGGGGGAGCAGTTGTGGCCCGCCAGCCTTGCAGGTCGGCGGGCGGGCGGCTTGTACGCATGCGCGGTAATGGAACGCCTGCGCGATGGGCTCGCGCAGGCGCCGGGAGTCATACGCGAAAGCGCGAGACCAGGCCATTGAGGTCCACGGCCAGGCGCGAGAGTTCCTGGCTCGCGGCGCTGGTCTGGTGGGCGCCGGCGGCGGTCTGCTGGGCCAGGTCGCGGATGTTGACCAGGTTACGGTCCACTTCCCGGGCCACCTGGGCCTGTTCCTCGGACGCGCTGGCGATCACCAGGTTGCGTTCGCTGATGTGGCTGATGGCTTCGGTGATGGTGTCCAGCGCCTGGCCGGCGGCGCGGGCCATCTCCAGGGTGGCGCGGGCGCGCTGGCTGCTGTGCTGCATGGCGTCGACCGCCTGGTTGGTGCCCTGCTGGATGCCGCCGATCATCTGCTCGATTTCCTGGGTCGACTGCTGGGTGCGATGGGCGAGGGCGCGCACCTCGTCGGCCACCACGGCGAAACCGCGCCCGGCATCGCCGGCACGGGCGGCCTCGATGGCGGCGTTGAGCGCCAGCAGGTTGGTCTGTTCGGCGATGGCGCGGATCACGTCGAGCACCTTGCTGATGCCCTGCACCTTGCCGGCCAGTTCCTCGACCTGGCCGGAGGTCTCGCCGACATCGCGGACCAGGTCGCTGATGGAGTCGACGGTGCGGTTGACCTGGTCCTGGCCGCCGCGCGCGGTGCGGTCGGAGTCGCGCGAGGCCTCGGAGGTGGCTACGGCGTTGCGGGCGACCTCGTCCACGGCGGTGGTCATCTGGTTGACGGCGGTGGCGGCCTGCTCGATTTCCTGGTTCTGCTGGTGCAGGCCGCGGCTGGAGTCCTCGGTCACCGCGTTGAGTTCCTCGGCGGCGGAGGCCAGCTGGTCGGAGGAGCGGGCGATGTGCTCGATGGTGCTCTTCAGGCTCTGCTGCATGGTGCGCAGGGAGCCGAGCAACAGTGCCGGCTCGTCGCTGCCGTGGACCTCGATGCGTTCGGTGAGGTTGCCGGTGGCGACGGTCTCGGCGGCCTTCATGGCCTCGTCCAGCGGCGTGACGATGCTGCGGGTGAGCACCAGGGCGAGGATGCCGGTGAGCAGTGCGGCGAGGATCATCACCGCGCTGACTACCAGCACCGCGTTGTCGTACTGGTCGATGGCGTGCTGCTCCGTCTCGGCGGCGTTGCGCTGGTTGATCTTCATCAGGGTTTCCAGCTGCACGCCCAGCTCGTCGGAGAGCTTCTTGTATTCGCCACCCAGCAGCGCGCGCAGCTCCTCGAGCTGGCCGGCCTCGGAGAGCTGCATCAGCTTGTCGTTGACCCGGTAGTAGTCCGCCAGCACCCGTTTGAATCGGGCGTACTGGGCCGCTTCCTCGCCATCGTCCACCAGCTTCTCGTACACCTCCTGGGCCTGGTGCAGCTGGCTGGTGAGTTCTGCCTCGCGTTGGCTGGTGGCGCGCAGCAGCTCGGGCTCGCGGTCCACCAGGATGCGGAAGGAGACGATGCGCAGGCGCAGCATCTTCTCGTTGATCGTGCCCAGTGCCGCGTAGCTGGGCATGCTGTCTTCATTGAGCATCACGGTGGAGGCGCGGATGCCTTTCATCTGGTGCAGGGCGAAGAGCCCGAGCAGGATCACCAGCAGGGTGACGAGGGAGAAGCTGAGGATGGCGCGCGGCGCGATCTTCATGCGGCGTAGAAGCATGGGGACGACTCCCGGTTCGTTATGGTTCGTTCTGGGGTGCCAGGTGGGCAACCGCGCCCTTCATGGGATCAAGCGTAGCGGCTGGATGATTATCGGCGGGGAGCGGGAAAAGCTGAAGGGGGCGCCTTGAGGCGGTCGCATCCGGCCCCCTGGACGATGGTACGTGGCCGACGGTCTCGGCCGGGGTCAGGCCGCGGGCTGGGTTTCCGGTGGGTGCACGCGGTCGCGGCCGGCGGCCTTCGCGCTGTAGAGGGCTTCGTCGGCGGCGCGCAGCAGGTGGCCGTCCGGGGTGCCGTCGTTGGGGCTGGGGTCGTAGGCATGGATGCCGGCACTGAGGGTCACCAGGCCCAGCTCGCTGCCTTCGTGGCGGATGCCGAGTTCGCGCACGGCGAGGCACACCTGTTCGGCGATGGCGCGGGTGTTGGCCTCGTTGCTGTTGGGCAGCAACAAGGTCATTTCCTCGCCGCCGTAGCGGGCCGCCAGGTCGCCGGGGCGGCGGGCGAAGGCGGCCACCACCTGGGCCACGGCCTTGATGCACTGGTCGCCGGCGGGGTGGCCGTAGCGGTCGTTGTAGCGCTTGAAGTGATCGATATCGAACATGACGATGCCCAGCGGCGTGCCCTGGCGGCGGGCACGGCTCGCCTCTATGGGCAGCACGGCGTCGAGGCGGCGGCGGTTGGCCAGCCCGGTGAGGCCGTCGACCATCGCCAGTTGCTCCAGGGCATCGTGGGCCAGGCGCAGTTCCTCTTCGGCCAGGGCGCCGGATTCGATGCGGCGGATCAGGGCCTGGGCGAACAGCACCAGGCCAACGATCATCGCCACCACCACCATGGCCGAGCGCGCGACCTGGTCGAGCCAGGGCGCGGTGATGGAGCGGGTGGAGATGCCGGTTTCCACCACCAGCGGGTAGTCGGCCAACTGGCGGTAGCTGAACAGCCGCTCCATGCCGTCCACCTGGCCATGGAAGATCGCCGTGCCGGCCGGGGCCTGGCGTAGCAGTTCGCTGAACACCAGGCCCTTGGCCAGGCTGGCGCCGATGGCGTCGGGCAGGAACGGGCGTCGTACCAGCAGCGTGCCGTCCTGCAGGGCGAGGATGATGATGCCGGCGTCGCCGACATCGAAGCTCTCGTAGAACCGCACGAAGTAGCTCACCCGCAGGGTCGCCAGGGCGACGCCGCCGAAGCTGCCGTCGGGGTTGTCGATGCGTCGCGAGACGGGGATCACCAGGTCGCCGGTCGAGCGGCTGTAGATGGCCTTGCCGATGTACAGGTCGTTGTCCGCTCGCTCGCGGTGGTGGATGAAGTACTCGCGGTCGGCGTTGTTGGCGCCGGCGGGGATGCTGTCCTTGTCGGTCACCAGCCAGTTGCCGTCCTTGTCGTAGATGAACAGGCCGTGCAACTGGGGCAGGAAGCGCTGCTGGCGTTTCATCAGGCTGCGCATGCGATCCACCTGCAGCTTGTCGATGCCATCCCACTCGACCCGTTCGATCAGCCCGACCAGCAACGCGTCGGCCTGGCGCACGGCATCGCGGGCATGCTGGGCGGCGGCGCTGGTGACGTTGGTGGCGTTGACTTCGGCGCGACGGTATTCCTGCTCGTGGGCCTTCCAGACCTGCCAGGTCTCCATGGCGATGATCGCCAGTATCACCAGCGCGGTGAAGCCGAACGCCAGGCGCCGCGCCTGGATATGGCCCTGGTTGCTGTCCACGGGAGGCGGCCTGTTCATGCTTGTCGGGCTCGACGATGACACGGGAACGTCATGGTTGTGACCATGGGCGCGAGAAAACCTCCGCAGAGTCGGGACACAGGCAGCCTAGCAGCGCTGCGGTTAGAATGCCGCGCCCCGGAACCAGGACCCGCACCGCCATGACCCCCGACGCCATCGAAACCCTTCGCCTCCAGCTGACCGCCGCCCTGGGCGATCTGCCCGCCGAGACGCGCCGCCTGTTCCATGGGCGAGGCCGCCGCTGGCCGGGGTTGGAGCACCTGGTGGTGGACTGGCTGGAGGGCGTGGTCCAGGTGGCACTGTTCCGCGAGCCGGAAGCCGGGGCGCTGGACAACCTCAAGGCGATGCTCGCCGGACTGGTGGCCAGCGAAGCCTGGCGCGCCGCACCGGTGCGCAGCCTGCTGTTGCAGTTGCGCTACCTGCCGGGCAGCGACACCGAGCTGCTCTGGGGCGAGGCGGTGGAGCAGTGGACCATGCACGAGGACGGGCTGGCCTACCGCCTGGACCTGATGCGCAACCAGAACATCGGCCTGTTCCTCGACATGCGTTACGGGCGCCGCTGGGTCCGCGAGCAGGCCGCCGGCAAGCGCGTGCTGAACCTCTTCGCCTACACCTGCGGTTTTTCCGTGGCGGCTCTCGCCGGCGGTGCCGAGGCGGTGGTCAACCTGGACATGGCCCGCGCGGCCCTGAGCCGGGGCCGCAACAACCACCGCCTGAACGGCCACGACACGAGCCGGGTCATGTTCCTCGGCCACGAGCTGTTCAAGTCCTGGGGCAAGGTCAAGAAGTGCGGGCCGTACGACCTGGTGATCATCGACCCGCCGTCCTTCCAGAAGGGCAGCTTCGAGCTGGACCGCGACTACCGCAAGATCCTCCGCCGCCTGCCTGAGCTGCTGGCCGAGGGCGGCCAGGTGCTCGCCTGCGTCAACGACCCGGCTACCGGGGCCGACTTCATCGTCCGCACCATGGCCGAGGAGGCGCCCGCTCTGCGCTTCCGCGAGCGCCTGGCCAATCCGCCGGAATTTGCGGACGTGGACCCGGAAGGCGGGCTCAAGGCCCTGGTGTTCGTCCAGGGCTGAGCCGCCGCCCCGTTCCGGACGCCAAGTGGACCCCCGCGTTCGCGAGGGTGACGAGGTGAGGGGAAGCCCCAGGCAAGCCGTCATCCCCGCGAACGCGGGGAACCCCTGAACGGGCTACGCGTTCGTCCGCGTGGGCGAGCTTTCCACCACCCGGTAGCAGGGCACGTAGGCCGCGCCGCCGGGAAGCTTCATGCGGTGCTGTTCGACGAAGGCCTGGAGCAGGCGGTCCAGCGGCTGCATCACTTGCGCATCGCCGTGGATCTCGTAGGGGCCGTGTTCCTCGATCAGGCGGATGCCCTTGTCCTTGACGTTGCCGGCGACGATGCCGGAAAACGCGCGGCGCAGGTTGGCGGCCAGTTCGTGGGGCGGCAGCGAGCGGCTGAGCTGCAGGGCGGCCATGTTCTCGTGGGTCGGGTCGAAGGGGCGCTGGAAGCCTTCGTCGATCTTCAGCAGCCAGTTGAAGTGGAAGGCGTCGTTGCGCTCGCGGCGGAAACGCTTCACGTCCTTCAGCCCCTGGGCCATCTGCCGCGCCACTTCGGCCGGGTCGTTGATGATGATCTGGTAGCGCTTCTGCGCATCCTCGCCCAGGGTGGCGCCGACGAAGGCGTGCAGCTGCTGCAGGTAGGGCTCGGCGCTGCGCGGGCCGGTGAGGATGACGGGGAAGGGCAGCTCGCGGTTGTCCGGGTGCATGAGGATGCCCAGCAGGTAGAGGAACTCCTCCGCCGTGCCCACGCCGCCGGGGAAGATGATGATGCCGTGGCCGACGCGGACGAAGGCCTCCAGGCGCTTCTCGATGTCCGGCAGGATCACCAGTTCGTTGACGATGGGGTTGGGCGCCTCGGCGGCGATGATCCCCGGCTCGGTCAGGCCCAGGTAGCGGCCGCCGACGATGCGCTGCTTGGCGTGGCTGATGGTGGCGCCCTTCATCGGGCCCTTCATCACGCCCGGGCCGCAGCCGGTGCAGATGTCGAGGCTGCGCAGGCCCAGCTCGTGGCCGACGCGCTTGGTGTACTTGTATTCCTCGGTGCTGATGGAGTGGCCGCCCCAGCACACGACGATCTTCGGCTCCACGCCTGGGCGCAGCGTGCGCGCGTTGCGCAGCAGGTGGAAGACGTAGTCGGTGATGCCCTGGGAGCTCTCCAGGTCGATGCGCAGGCTGTCCAGTTCGCTGGCCGCGTAGACGATGTCGCGCAGGGCGCTGAAGAGCATCTCGCGGGTGCTGGCGATCATCTCGCCGTCGACGAAGGCATCGGCCGGGGCGTTGAGCAGTTCCAGGCGCACACCGCGGTCCTGCTGGTGGATGCGCACCTCGAAGTCCTTGTAGGCATCGAGGATGGTCTTGGCGTTGTCGATCTGTGCGCCGGTGTTGAGGATGGCCAGGGCGCACTGGCGGAACAGCGTGTAGATGCTGCCGGAACCGGCTTCGCTCAGTTGCTGCACTTCGCGCTGTGAGAGGGTTTCCAGGCTGCCCTTGGGGCTGACTTCGGCGTTGACTACGTGTCTCGGGGGCATTCTCTATTCCATGAAAAGCGATGTCGGGCGGGCCGCTCGGCCCCCGCATCGGGGTGATGAGCGCCGGGCGCTGAACGCGTCGTGGCTCCGGCGGTCGTGTGGCGCGTCGGGGGTGTGCCGTCGGCACGGCCGCCCGGCGCTCCGCAAAAAGGTGGATTCGCGTAATAGCGGGAACCCAGGAGCTCTGACAAGCGTTTTATGCGATCTGCTCCGTGGTCATCGGCTTTCGCAGGGCCGGTCGGCGGTGTTCCGCGCGCAAGCGAAACCCATCGAAGCGCGCGCCCATGCACACCGGCGTGCCGGGTTCGACTCCGCCTGGTGGAGGTAAAGAGCGACCTCCACCCTGCACAACGGTCATGCCCGTGCGGTGGCATGGCGCGGTCTGCTCGCCACTCCGTGCCGCAGGCGACTTCACCGTGGGAGCGAATTCATTCGCGAAAGATGCCGTGCCAGGCATCGCGGTTGAAACCGCTCCCACCACTCGCCGGTCCACTCCGGCGACCCATCGGTCATCCGCCGTGGTGCCAGGGCCGCTGGAGGCGTAGAATCGCCGCTTCCAGGCCGTACCCCCTCCCATTCCAACAACAAACCCCGCCGCAGCCGTCCGCCCCTTGCCTTGCTTCCCGGGTGGTCACTGGCATGCGCGGTGGAGGCGCATCGACCCTGTCCCGACTCCAGCCACAGCCCCGGAACAGCCCTTGAGCCCTGAACGTCCCGCTCTCGACCCATCCCCCGAACCCCGCGCCGGCAGCTGGCTGAGCGTGATCGCCCTGGCCCTGGCCGCCTTCATCTTCAACACCACCGAGTTCGTCCCGGTGGGGCTGCTCAGCGACATCGGCCGCAGCTTCGAGATGCCCACCGCCCAGGTCGGCCTGATGCTGACGCTCTACGCCTGGGTGGTGACCCTGGCCTCGCTGCCGCTGATGCTGCTGACCCGCAACATCGAGCGGCGCAAGCTGCTGGTGTTCGTCTTCGTGCTGTTCATCGCCAGCCACCTGCTGTCCAGCGTGGCCTGGAGCTTCGGCGTGCTGATGCTCAGCCGCATCGGCATCGCCTTCGCCCATGCGGTGTTCTGGTCGATCACCGCCTCGCTGGCGGTGCGCGTGGCGCCGCCGGGCAAGCAGGCCAAGGCGCTGGGGTTGCTGGCCACCGGCACCATCATGGCGATGGTCCTGGGCATCCCCCTCGGCCGCGTGGTGGGCGAGGCCCTGGGCTGGCGCACCACCTTCCTGGCCATCGCCGGCCTGGCGGTGCTCACGGCGTTGTGCCTGGCGCGCACCCTGCCGCTGCTGCCGAGCCAGAACTCCGGCTCCCTGCGCAGCCTGCCCATGCTGCTCAAGCGCCCGCCGCTGGTGGCGCTCTACGTGCTCACCGTGCTGGTGATCACCGCACAGTTCACCGCCTACAGCTACATCGAGCCCTTCTCCCGCGACGTGGCGGGCATGAGCGGGCAGATGACCACCGTGCTGCTGTTGCTCTCCGGCGGGGCGGGTGTCTTCGGCTCGATCCTCTTCAGCCGCTACAGCGACCGCTTCCCCCGGGGCCTGCTGCTCGTGGCGGTGGGCATCCTGGCGGCGAGCTTGCTGCTGCTCCTGCCGCTGGCCCAGCACCATGGCTGGCTGCTGGGCATGAGCCTGCTCTGGGGCATGGCGATCATGTGCTTCGGCCTGGCCCAGCAATCCAGCGTGCTGCGTCTGGCCTCGGATGCCACGGACGTGGCCATGGCGCTGTTCTCCGGCCTGTACAACGTCGGTATCGGCGGCGGCGCGCTGCTGGGCAGCCTGGTCAGCCAGCACATCGCCCTGCGCCAGGTGGGCAATGCCGGTGCGGTGCTCGCCGTGGTCGGCCTGCTGCTGGCGGCGTTCGCCTGCTGGAAGTTCGCCGAGGCGCTGAAGGGAAGGGGACCGGTTTCACGGTGAGTTCCTGCGGCGCCTGCTAGGGTGCCGCCTTCATCACCCTCACTGAAAGGACTCCCCCATGGCGCTGCGCTCCTCGTTGCTGTCGATCGGCCTCTTGTTGCTGCCCGCCTTCGTGTCGGCGGCCACCCTCGACGCGGCCCAGTCGCGCTACCAGGGCGCCGCGTCCTGCATCGACCGGCTGTTCTACGACGGCGGCTATGACGTTGGCGATGCCCGGCGCGAGGCGCTGATCACCGAGTTCCTCGCCCATTACCAACTGCCCGCCTATGACGAGGCCCGCTACGCCGCCGGCGAAGGCGCGGACATCGACCGGGACGCCTACATGGCCGGCTACCAGCTGTGCGAGGAGGATGTGGACTACGTCACCACGCTCGGCGCCAAGCATGGCCGGCAACTGCCCAGCGAGTGAGTGCGAGCTACCTGCGCCACCCCCGCAGGATGGCGTGGAGCGAAGCGAAACCCATGCTGTTGTGGGCAGACGAAAGACAGCGTCATTCGGTCGTCCTGGCCTCATCCAGCGTCTTCCTGATGCTCGCGCCGAGCTGCAGGGCGTTGCTGCAGGCGGGGTCTTCCTCGCCGTACTTGCAGGATTTCTTCAGCACCTCCAGGGCCTTTGGCAGGTCCTGCTCCACGCCGATGCCGCGAGCCAGGTACATGCCGAGCATGGTGCAGGCCCAGGGGTCGTCCTGGTCGCAGGCTTTGGTGAAGCTGCGGGCGGCACAGGCTTGCACGCGCTCGTTCTGCATGTCGGCGCGGTACAGCCCGGCGGCGTGGTTGGTGCAGCCGGAGGGCGCGCCCAGCTTGCAGGCGCGCTGGTACAGGGGTTCGAAGCCGGCGGGGTCGCCGCCGAGTTGCTGCAGGGTTACGGCCGTGCGCAGGCAGGAGTAGGCGTCCCCGGCGGTGCAGCGGGCGAGGCAGCCATCCAGCTGGTCGGCGGTATTGCAGTCACGGGCGTCGATTTCCAGTGCCCGGTGCCCGGGCATCAGGTCGGCCGGGCATTGTTCGGCCTCCTGGGACCATTGCGCATTGGCGCGGACCTCGGCGTCGATGCGCTCGATGATGGGCGTGTACTCCCCGGCCACGGCGGTTTGCGGCAGCGACAGTGAAACGGCGACGAGAAGCATCAGCTTCCTGATGAACATGGGAATGCCCTTGTTTGAAAGAGGGTTGTTGCACGCTCCGCAGCGGGAGCATCAGAGGCCGGTAACGATCTCGACGCGTTCGCGTTCCAGCTCCAGCAGCACCAGGCCTTCCTGCCCATCGACGAGGGTGCCCAGGCACTCGCCCTGGCGGTTCCAGGCGGCGGATTGGCCGGCGGTGACGAAGTCTTCCACCGTGCCGATGCAGTTGCTCATCAGCACCGGCATGGCGTGGCGGCGAGCCACTTCGGGGTAGTGCTGCTGCCCGGCGGCGATGCCGGCAGCGGACTTGGCGACGCTGACCAGGTAGCAGTCGGCGCCCACCGCGACGGCCTCGTCGGCGTGCTCGGGGAGCATGGATTCGTAGCAGATGGCCGGCGCCAGGCGGTGCTCGCCCAGGTGGATCAGCGCCTGGCCCTCGCCGGGGCTGAACCAGGGCAGCTCGTCGGCGTGCAGGCGCTGCTTGCAGTAGAGGCTGCGCGCCTGCCGGGGCCGGAAGATCACCATGCCGATGCGCGGCAGTTGCGCCCCGGTGACCGGCAGCCCCGCGCAGATGACCAGGTCGTGCTCGTCGCTGAGCCATTGCAGAGCATCCAGGCGCGGATCGTCCGGCGTGGTCGCCAGCTCCCGCGCCAGGGACGGGGCGTAGCCGGTCAGCGAGAGTTCGGGAAACACGATCAACGCCGCGCCCTGTGCCACCGCCTGGCGGATGAAGGCGGCATGCCTGCCGATGTTCCCTTCGATGTCGCCCGTGATCGACGAGAGTTGTGCGGCGCAAAGCTTCATGGGAGTGCTCCTGCGGATGAAGCAGCCATGCTAGAGGCTGGCCGTGGCCGCCACCAGAGTTTTTCCAGGGACATGCGGCCGCCTCGCGTGCACGTCATTCAGCGGCTGATTGATCCGGGGCAGCGGCTGGACGCGCTCCGGGGGCCTTTCTAGACTGGCCATCCGCTGGTCGCCCACCCCCACGAGGAACCGCCCATGAGCACCTATCAGGAACTGCGGATCAACCGCACGCAGCTGGATGATTGCCAGTCCCACCGCCGCGAACTGGCCGTCGAGCTGGACGCGGGGCAGGTGCTGCTGGGCGTCGAGCGCTTCGCCTTCACCGCCAACAACGTCAGCTATGCGGCGCTGGGCGATGCCATGGGTTACTAGCGCTTCTTCCCCACGGTGGAAGGCCATGGGCTGATCCCGGTCTGGGGGTTCGCGGTGGTGCTGCGATCGCGCTGCGAAGGCGTCGCCCAGGGCGAGCGCTTCTACGGCTACTACCCCATGGCCAGCCATGTGGTGATGGAGCCTGGGCGGGTCGATGCCCAGGGTTTCACCGATGTCATCGCCCATCGCCAGGGCCTGCCGGCCATCTACAACCATTACCTGAACTGCGCCACCGACCCGCTCTACAGCGACGACAGCGAGGCCCCGCAGATGCTCTTGCGGCCGTTGTTCACCACGGCCTTCCTGCTCGACGAGTTCGTCGCCGGCAACCAGGCCTTCGGGGCGAAGCAGGTGATCATCACCAGCGCCTCGTCGAAGACCGCCATCAGCCTGGCCTACCTGCTCAGCCGGCTGCGTGGAGAGCGGGGCCAGGACTACGAGGTGATCGGCCTGTCCTCGACGGCCAACCGCGCCTTCGCCGCCGGGCTGGGCTGCTATGACCGGGTGCTGGAGTATGGCGAGGTGGAGTCGCTGCCCGGCGAGGTACCGTCGATGGTCATCGACCTGGCGGGCAACAGCCCGTTGCTCGCTCGCCTGCACACTCACCTGCAGGCGGGGCTGCGCTACAGCTGCCAGGTCGGTGCCTCCCACTGGGACCAGCGCCAGGCGCTGCCGGTTGGGCTGCCGGGGCCGAAGCCGGTGTTCTTCTTCGCCCCCAACGAGGGCAAGCGCCTGCACCAGCTGTGGGGGGCGGCGGCATTCGCCCGCACGCTCGCCGAGCGCTGGCAGGCCTTCAACGGCTTCGCCCGCTCGTGGCTGATCTTCGAGTACGGCCACGGCGCCCCGGTGGTGCGCGAGCGTTACCTGGCGGCGTTGCGGGGCCAGCTGGAGCCGCAGGTCGGGGTGGTGCTGTCCTTGCTGGAGTAAGGGGCGGGGTGCGGGCATGGGCGGAACGATTCTCGCCCCAGTAGACGGCGGTCCTGCGCCTCCCTAGACTGGCCAACTGCCATGACCGCCGTCCCGGCGTCAGCCCAGGCTCAGTGCCCCATGACACTTCCCGCGACCCCGACAGTCCCGATCCGGCCCCTGCGCGGGCGCATCCCCGCCGTGCTCGAGCCGGCCTACAAGGCCTTTGTGCTCACGCACTACCGGGGCTTTCTGCTGGCGATCAACTTCATCGCGATGATCGCCTACGACTCCTACGTGCTGGCCGACGCGCTGCTGATCCCGGACATGGCCATGGAGTCGCTGGTCACCCGGGGCCTGCTGAGCCTGGTGGGGCTCTTGAACATCTTCCTGGTGTTCCGCTACAGCCGCAGCGTGCTGTTGATGGACATGCTCATGCCGCTGCATGACATCGTTTCCACCGTCGCCTGGTTCGAGCTGCTCAAGCGCAGTGATTCGCCCGACGTCGCGACCTTCCTCTATGCCTCGGTGGTGTTCATCGTGCTGGGCAACCTGGGGGTGCGCTATTCGTTCAAGGGCATCCTGGCCTGCTCGCTGGTGATCTCCGGGGTGATCCTCTACAACGTCGCGCTGATCCACCCGGGTGACACCAAGGCGCTGCTGATCTTCACCCTGGTCTACCTGCCGGTGGCGATCTTCAGCCTGTTCATCAGCTGGACCACCATCCGTGGCGTGCGCCAGGCCTTTCTCGCCGATGAGGAAGCGCGCCGCCAACGCGCCGAGCTGGCCACACTCAACGGCCGCCTGCACGAGCTGGCCAGCACCGACGCGCTCACCGGAGTCGGCAACCGTCGTGCCTTCGATCGCGTGCTGGAGGAGTATTGGCAGCAGATGAGTCTGCACGGCCGGCCCTTCGCGCTGCTGCTGGCGGACATCGACTACTTCAAGCCGTACAACGACCACTACGGCCACCTGGCCGGCGACCGCTGCCTGCGCGAGGTCGTCGACAGCCTGGTGCACACCCTGCGCGACGGCCAGGCGAAGGTCTTCCGCTACGGCGGGGAGGAGTTCGTCGTCCTGCTGCAGGTCAGCAGCCAGGCCGAGCTGGAAACCATCACCGAGCGCCTGCGGGTGCAGGTGGCGGGGCTGGACATGGAGCACCTCAATCGCCCGGATGGCGTGCGCCACCACACCATCAGCCTGGGCGCCTCGCTCTCCAGTGGCGCGGGCCTGCAACGTGCCCACGACCTGGTGGAGCGCTGTGACAAGCTGCTCTACCGGGCCAAGCAGGAAGGCCGCAACCGTGCCTGCCTGGCGGCCATGACGCTCTGCTGAGGCTCAGGCGGTCGCTACATCGCTGCGTTAAGCCTCGCTGCGCTCGGCGCCAACCTACGGCGCCGTGCCCAATTCGAACCCACGGTACCAACCGGTGTGTAGGGTGGATGGCGCTCTTTTCATCCACCAGCGGAGTCGCATGGATACTCGGAGCTGGGGCAGTCCTGCGGCCTGCTTGGCGACTGAAGTCGCCCCTACAGGTCCCTGCCCATCTCGTGGGAGCGAATTCATTCGCGAGGGAATATCCGGCCACTCGTAGCCTTGTGCTGGCGGAGAGGCTTTCGCGGCTGAAGCCGCTCCCACAAGGAGCACCTGCCACGGCCGAACATTGTTGTGTTGGGCCTCGCTGCGCTCGGCGCCAACCTACGGCGTGGCGCCAACGCACGCCACGTAGGAGCGAGCTCTGCTCGCGAAGCGCTTGCTGGATTCTGTGGGAGCGAATTCATTCGCGAGGAAATATCCGGCCACTCGCAGCCTTGTGCTGGCGGCGGGTCTTTCGCGGCTGAAGCCGCTCCTGCAGGGAGTGCCTGGGCGAGGGGGCGCGCGCCGGGTTGCCCGGCGCGCGTGCTGGCGATCAGAGGATGCTGATCGGGTACTCGACGAAGGCGCGGACTTCGTTCAGGTCCGGGCCCACGTTGTTGTCGGCACGGTAGATGGAGTTGCGCAGCTTGAACGACAGGTCCTTGGCCGGGCCGTCCTGCACCACGTACTTGAACTGGTTGAACAGCTCGCGCTCGGTGCCGTCGCTCTCGCCGCCGGCCTCGATGTTGCTGCCGCGCACGTAGGCGACCTTGTAGCTCAGGCCGGGCACGCCATAGGTGGCGAAGTCCAGCTCGTAGCTCGCCTGCCAGGAGCGCTCGTTCTTCAGGTTGAAGTCGGAGTAGTAGGAGTTGGCCACGTAGATGGTGCTGCCGCCGTCGCCGTAGTCGTACGCATAGCCGGCATCACCGGTGTTGCGCTGGTGGGCGATGATGAACGCGTGGGCACCGACGCTGTACTTGGCGGCCAGGCTCCACAGGGTGTTCTTGTCGTTGTCGCCGTCACCGCCGAAGTCCAGCGCGGCATCGGAGTTGTCGTCGTAGTCGGTGCGATAGATGTTGAAGTCGACGTTCAGGGCCTGTTCCGCGTTGAACGGAATCGTGTAGTTCACGTTGCCGTAGTACTTCTTGAAGGTGTCTTCGACATCGGAGTGGTACAGGGCCACCGACAGCGCATCGTTGATCACGTAGCTGCCGCCGATCACGTCGATGCTCTTCAGGCGATTGGGGTCGCGCGCCGGGTCGCCCATGGGGCTGTCGGCGGTGAAGCGGCCGACGTTCAGTTCCAGGCCTTCGATTTCCTTGCTGGTCACCAGGGTGCCGGTGAAGGCCTGCGGCAGCAGGCGGCTGTCGTCATAGGCGAGCACGGGCAGGGACGGGAACTGGTTGCCGTACTTGAGCACGGTGTTGGAAACGCGCAGCTTGATCACGCCGCCCGCCTCGGAGAGGTCATCCACCGGGTGGCCGTCGCTGTCGGTGTCGAAGAAGGCGCTGTAGTTGCGACCACGGCCGCTGTCGAGCTTGATGCCCAGCAGGCCGTAGGCGTCCACGCCGAAGCCGACGGTGCCCTGGGTGAAGCCGGACTCGAAGGTACCGATGAAGCCCTGGCCCCAGACCTTGGCGTCGTTGGTCTTGTCCTTGTAGTCACGGTTGAAATAGGCGTTGCGCAGCAGGACCTTCAGGCTGGCGTCCTCGACGAAGCCCTTGGCGTCGGATTGCTCGCTGGCATGGGCCTGGGCGATACCCAGGGACAGCAGCGTGCAGGCGGCGGCTATATAGTTTCGGTTATGCATGGATGCTCCCAGATATTGGTTTTTTTGGAGTGCTTGGAGTCGGCAGGAAGAAACCACTTGGTCCATTGACGTCCGTGCGGGAACTGTAGTTTCCCGCTGACGACCGTGCGAACTCATTATGAATTCGAATGTTCGCGGAACAGGTAGTCGGGCGACAGTTAACACGCGCGCGCAAGCAATTCGTAACTGTTGGAGCTGATGATTATTATCAATGAAATTAATAATTTGCGATTGTACGCGGCGAGTATTCTGGCGCCGATGAATTCCCCAGGGTGCAGCTCCAGCAGGTTGTCGGAGTGGCGCCTTGCTCCAGTTCATCATCCTTTGGTTTATTTGCCGCTTCTCTTGAAGCGGCTTTTTTTTGTTCGCGATTTATACAGTCCAAACTGTGATTGCCTGCGTCTGGAAGTTTAAAGAGCGCAGTATCGGGCAATTGCAAAAGTGCCTCTTGGCGCGCAATAAGTGTCCGGTATACGGCCCATATAAACGGCGGCTTCCCGATTGCGGATCGGCGTTCCGGCATGCGGCAGGGCGCCGCACAAGCTAACCGCATGGCCAGGTTTTTCGCTGCCTGGCGGGGCAGGGCGGATCGACTCCACCCTAGGTGCCTGGGGCAGCGTCGCGCCAGATTGCAGCGGATACCCCGCCGGGCTGATGCCCCATCATCGACACGGCGAATGCCCAGGGTGCCCCTAGCAGTATCAGGCAAGGCGGGGAGCGCTCTGGAATGCACCTTACAGGGCTTTCGACGAATAGCAGGAATGGGCAATCACGCCGGAGTAGTCGACTACCGGACAGGCCCCGACGACGCTTAATCTTCGCTCCTGGCCCGATTCCGGGCCCCATCGCATTGATCGCACCCTCCGCTGATCTACCCTTTCCAGCCTGGTCCGGATGGAGACTCCCATGGATTACCACAACCTGGGGCGCAGCGCCCTCAAAGTCTCAAGCCTGGTGGCCACCGGGCACGCCTCGACCCCCGGCTATTCCGATCCCGCCTATCCCATCGAAGGCCGACGCGTCGGCTGATCCTCAACCCCTGGAGTACTGCTCATGTTCACAATCGGTTATGCCGCGCAGACCGCCGCTGCACCGCTCGCACCCTTCAAGTTCGAGCGCCGCGAACTGCGCCCCAACGACGTGGCGATGGAAATCCTCTACTGCGGCGTCTGCCATTCCGACCTGCACCAGGCGCGCAACGACTGGGGCTTCAGCCTGTACCCCATCGTCCCCGGCCACGAGATCATCGGCCGGGTGATCGAGGTGGGCCCGGCGGTGACGCGCTACAAGGTCGGCGACAACGTGGCGGTGGGCTGCATGGTGGATTCCTGCATGCAGTGCGACCAGTGCCGCAAGGGCGAGGAGCAGCTGTGCCGCGAGCGCAACACCCAGACCTACAACAGCCGTGACCGCATCACCAAGGAAGTCACCTTCGGCGGCTACTCCAAGCACCTGGTGGTGCGCGAGGAGTTCGTCCTGCGCGTGCCGGAAGGCCTCGACCTGGCCAAGGCGGCGCCGTTGCTGTGCGCCGGCATCACCAGCTACTCGCCGCTGCGCACCTGGAACGTCGGCCCCGGCAGCCGCGTGGGCGTGATCGGCCTCGGCGGTCTCGGCCACATGGCGGTCAAGCTCGCCGTCGGCCTCGGTGCCGAAGTCACCGTGCTCAGCCGCAGCGCCGACAAGGCCGACGATGCCAGGGCCCTGGGCGCCGACCGCCTGCTGGTGTCCACCGACAGGAAGGCCATGAGCGCCGCCCAGTCCAGCTTCGACCTGATCATCGACACCGTGCCCTCGCGCCATGACGTCTCGCCCTACATGGCGCTGCTGGACATCGACGGCACCCTGGTGATAGTCGGGCAGATCGGCCCCATCGACGAACAGCTGACCATCCCCTTCGTCCTCGGTCGCCGCCGCCTCGCCGGCTCGCCCATCGGCGGCATCGCCGAGACCCAGGAGATGCTCGACTTCTGCGCCCGCAAGAACATCCTCCCGGACTGCGAAATGATCCGCATGGACCAGATCAACGAAGCCTTCGAGCGCATGGAGAAATCCGATGTGCGCTACCGCTTCGTGATCGACATGGCCTCGCTGTCCGAGGCGGGTTGACCGACGCACCAGCCTGAGCCGCAAGGCCCAGGCACAGAAAAATGCCCGGCCATCGCATCAACGGTGGCCGGGCATTTTCATTTCGCTTTGGGTCACTTTCGCGAGCAGAGCTCGCTCCTACATCCGTGCCAAGGGCGTGCGCCGACTTCCCGGCAGACGCCTTTCCACCGCAGGAGCGAGCTCTGCTCGCGAAGGGTTCACCCGTGCTGCACACCCGCGCGCTTGAGCAGTTGCTTGCAGCGCTCGGAGAGGTGCACGACGCGCAGGTGCTTGCCGGCTTTGCCATAGCGCTCGCGCAGGGTCATCAGCGCAGCGATGGCCGAGTAATCGACGAAGCTCAGGTGGCGGCAGTCCAGGGTCACCTGGGCCGGGTCGCCCGCCGGGTCGAACTGATTGAGGAAGGGGGTGGTGGAGGCGAAGAACAGCGTGCCGTGAACCTGGTAGCGCTTGCTGCCGTCCGCCTCCAGGTGGCTGTCGGCATAAAGCTCGCGGGCGTGCTGCCAGGCGAAGTTGATGGCGGCGATGACGATGCCCAGCATCACGGCGGCGGCCAGGTCGGTGAGCACGGTGATCACCGTCACCGCGATGATCACCAGCATGTCGTTGACCGGCACCTTGTGCAGCACCCGCAGCGAGGCCCAGGCGAAGGTCTGCTGCGACACCACGAACATCACGCCCACCAGCGCGGCCAGCGGGATGCGCTCGATCAGCGGCGAGAGGAACAGGACGAAGAGCAGGATCATGCCGCCGGCCACCACGCCGGAGAGCCGGCCACGGCCGCCCGAGCCGAGGTTGATCGCCGTCTGGCCGATCATCGCGCAGCCACCCATGCCGCCGAACAGGCCCGAGGCCATGTTGGCCGCGCCCAGTGCCACGCACTCGCGGTCCGGGTAGCCGCGGCTCTCGGTGATCTCGTCGGTGAGGTTGAGGGTCAGCAGGGTTTCCAGCAGGCCGACCATCGCCATCAGCAATGCATAGGGGGCGACGATGCGCAGCGTCTCCAGGCTCCACGGCACCTCGGGCAGGGCGAACGTCGGCAGGCCGCCGGCGATGTGCGCCATGTCGCCGAGGGTGCGCGTCGACAGGCCCGTGAAGTGGGCCAGCAGGCCGATGCCGAGGATCGCCGCCAGGGCCGGCGGTATGGCGCGGGTCAGGCGCGGCAGCAGGTAGACGATGGCCATGGTCAGCGCCACCAGGCCGAGCATGGTCGCCAGCGGCTTGCCCGACAGCCAGGCCTCGCCCGTCTTGAAATGCTCCAGCTGGGCCAGCGCGATGACGATCGCCAGGCCATTGACGAAGCCGAGCATCACCGGGTGCGGCACCATGCGCACCAGCTTGCCCAGGCGCAGCAGCCCGAAGGCCATCATGATCACCCCGCCCAGCAGCACCGTGGCCAGCAGATACTGCACGCCGTGCTGCACCACCAGCGCGACGATCACCACGGCCATGGAGCCGGCGGCCCCGGACACCATGCCCGGCCGGCCGCCGAACAGCGCCGTCAGCGTGCAGATGATGATCGCGCCATACAGGCCCATCAGCGGGTTGAGGTGCGCCACCAGGGCGAAGGCGATGCACTCGGGCACCAGGGCGAAGGACGTCGTCAGGCCGGCCAGGACGTCGGCGCGGATGCGGGCTGCTTTCATGGGCTACCGGGGGAGTGCGGGACAGGAGGAGGGCGGCGGATTCTACGGAAACTCCCGCGCCCGGGCCAGTTGCCTCGGCCCGGGTCTCCACACCGCCGCCCATGCCGTGGGAGCGAATCCATTCGCGATGGAGCATCCGACGATTCGCAGCCAGGTGCCGGCGGCGAGTCCTTCGCGGCTGAAGCCGCTCCCACAGTTGACCGGTGGGTAGGGGGGATGACGCTCTTTTCATCCACCAGCGGAGCCATATGGAAGCCCGGAGTTGGGGCAGTCCTGCGGACTGCTGGGCGACTGAAGTCGCCCCTACAAGTCCCCCCGGCAGGTGGGGGCCGCCTTTGAGCCTCAGGCCTCCACGGGGCGCGCCGCCGGCGCCTGGGCGAACAGCGACTGGCCGAGGCGGCGTGCTGCCCGCAGGTACTCGGTCGGGTCGCGGCTTTCCGATTCCAGCAGCAGCTCGGAGCTGACCACCTGCGCTCCGCAATAATCGAAGATGCCGTGGTCGATCTGTGCCTTCATCGCCGCCCGGTAGCCGTGGCGTTCGAAGGTGCCGGCATCCGCACCGCCGATGCCCAGCAGATGCACCTTCAGGTGCTGCAGCTTCTTATCGAAGCGCTGGTCGAGGACGAAGTCGAAGGCCCAGCCGTTGCTGAACACGCGGTCGATCCAGCCCTTGAGCAAACCGGGCATCGACCACCAGTAGACGGGGTAGACCAGCACCAGGGCATCGGCGCCGTCGATGCGTGCCTGCTCGGCGAGCACATCCGCCGGCGGCGTCGCCCGGTGGCGGTGCACGGCGTGGTCGGCGGGGTTGAAGCGGGGGTCGAAACCTTCGCGGAACAGGTCGGCGATCTCGCTGCCGTTGCCGGGCGCGGATTCGGCCACGCCCCGTGCGACCTCGGCGGCGATGGCGTGGGTCAGGGATTCGGGGTCATGGTGGGCGACGACGATCAGGGCTTGCATGGCGGAACCTCCCGGGGCTCGATTGCGGGGTGGCTGAAAGCGCTTATATACTTTCAGTAAGTTACGATTAGTAAGTTACTTTTGGTAGGTTATTCATGTCAAGCGATGAGAAGGAACAGGACTCCGCCGCGCAGCCGCGCCGTCGGCTGTCCCGCGAGGAGCGTCAGAAACAGCTGCTGGACGTGGCCTGGCGCCTGGTGCGGGAGGAGGGCAGCGATGCGCTGACCCTGGGTCGCCTGGCCGAACTGGCGGGCGTCACCAAGCCCGTGGTCTACGACCACTTCGGCACCCGGCAGGGGCTGCTGGCGGTGCTCTACCAGGATTACGACGCGCGCCAGACCGCAGTCATGGATGCCGCGCTGGACGTCGCCGAGCCGACGCTCGAGGGCATCGCCCGGGTCATCGCCTCGTCCTACGTCGCCTGTGTGCTGCAGCAGGGGCGCGAGATCCCCGGCGTCGCCGCCGCCCTGGCCGGCTCGCCGGAGCTGGAGCGGATCAAGCGCGAGTACGAGGTGATCTTCCTCGACAAGTGCCGCGCCGTGCTCACGCCCTTCATCGGCCAGGGCACCATCGGCGCCGCCGGGTTGCGCGCGATGCTCGGGGCGGCCGAGGCGCTGTCCCATGCCGCCGCGGCCGAGGAGATCACCCCAGCCCAGGCCGAGGACGAACTCTTCGCCACCCTCATCGGCCTGGTGCAGCGCAGCACGCGCTGATCGGGGCCGGGGTCAGCGCCGGCGCCCGGCCAGCGCGATCACCAGGGCGAGGAGGATCAACCCCAGGGCGACGAGGAAGGTGCCGCGCATGCCGGCGGCGATGGCCTCTGGCGCGGCGCGGCTGATGTCGTCGCTCGCCGTGGCGAAGGCGAACACCGCGCCCAGGGCCGCTGCACCGGTGACCAGCCCCAGGTTGCGCGACAGGTTGAGCAGGCCGGAGGCCACGCCGCGTTGCGTGGCCTCCACCCCGGCCATCACCGCCGTGTTGTTGGCCGCCTGGAACAGTGCATAGCCGGCGGTGAGGCCCGTCAGCGGCAGGATGTAGCCCAGCACGCCCAGGCTCAGCGGCATCAGCAGCAGGGCCGTGATTGCCAGCGCCATGCCCATCAACCCGACGCGCACCATGGGCGCCGCGCCCAGGCGGTCTACCAGGCTCCCGGCGGGAACGCCCATCAGCGCCGTCACCAGCGGCCCGCAGGCCATGGCCAGCCCCACCCGGGCCGGCGTCAGTTGCAAGGCGCCAGCGAGGTAGAAGGGCCCGACCACCAGCGTCGCCATCAGCACCGTGGTCACCAGCGCCCCGGTGGCCAGCCCGGTGCGCAGCAGCGGGTCGCGGAACATCGCCAGGCGCAGCAGCGGTGAAGCGGTACGTTTCTCGAACTGGATGAACAGCGACCCGCCCAGGCACGCGGCCAGCAGCAGGCCGCCGTTGAGCGCGCCGAAATGCCCCCTGCCCAGGGTCATGGCCAGTGCATAGGCCGTCAGCGTCAGGGCCAGCAGCAGGGTGCCGGGGCTGTCGAAGTGAGCGGCAGCATCGGCGTTACGGGGCTGGCGCGGCAGATGGCGCCAGGCGAGGGCGAAGGCCAGCAGGCCCAGGGGCAGGTTGACCAGGAACAGCGCCCGCCAGCCGGGTCCGGCCAGCAGCAATCCGCCGAGTGACGGCCCCAGCGCGGTGCCGATGGCCGAGAGGGTGCCGAGCAGGCCCATGGCACTGCCGGTTTTCTCGCGCGGCACCGTTTCGCCGATCAGCGCCATCGCCAGGGTCATCATCGTGGCGGCGCCCAGGCCCTGCAGCACGCGGGCGCCGATCAGCCAACCGAGGGAAGGGGCCAGGCCGCACAAGGCCGAGGCGCCGCTGAACACCAGCAAGCCCGCCAGCAACAGGCGGCGGCGCCCCAGCAGGTCGCCCAGGCGGCCCGCGCCCACGCTCAGCGTGGTGATGGCCAGCAGGTAGGCGAGCACCACCCATTGCACGTCCTGGAAGCGGGCACCGAAGGCGTCGACAAGGGTCGGCAGGCCGACGTTGGCGATGCTGGTGCCGAGCGAGGCGAGCAGGGTGGCCAGGGCGAGGCTGGCCAGCGCCCATTTCGAGCCGGTGGTTCGTTCGGAGGGGGCGGATGTTGCCGTGGTGGAGTGCATGGCGCTCTTCCTGTAGTAGGTCGCCCGCAGTGTGTTCGCCTCGCTGATATGGCGGAAGGCGCAGCATTTGCACTTTATTCATGCATCGGGCGCCCTATCCCGGCGGCGGCGTGCTAGTTTTTCCGCCCATGACCCATCCCGATTTCAACCTGCTGATCACCCTGGACGTGCTGCTCGCCGAGGGCAGCGTCGCGCGTGCGGCCAAGCGCCTGCACCTCAGCCCCTCGGCCATGAGCCGGGCCCTGGCGCGGCTGCGGGAGACCCTGGGTGACCCGCTGCTGGTCCGCGCCGGCCGTGGCCTGGTGCCCACGCCCCGGGCGCTGGAGCTGCGCGAGCAGGTCAGCCAGCTGGTGCTCGGCGTCGAGAGCGTGCTGCGCCCCGTGGAGCACCTCGACCTGCAGCGCCTGGCGCGCACCTTCACCCTGCGGGTCGGCGACGGCTTCGTGGAGAATTTCGGCCCGGCGCTGATCGGGCGCATCGGCGAGGAGGCACCGGGCGTGCGCCTGCGCTTCGTGACCAAGACGGACAAGGACAGCGCGCCCCTGCGCGACGGCAGCGTCGACCTCGACACTGGCGTGGTGGGCGCCGATGCCGGCCCCGAGATCCGCACGCGAGCGCTGTTCCAGGATCGTTTCGTCGGCGTGGTGCGCGAGGGCCACCCGCTGACCCGAGGCGCTATCACTGCCGAGCGCTATGCCGGCGGACGCCATGTGCTGGTGTCGCGACGCGGCAAGGACCGTGGCCCGGTGGATGAGGCGCTAAAGGCCGCCGGCCTCGCGCGGGACATCGTCACCCTGGTGGGTGGCTTCTCGGCGGCCCTGGCGCTGGCCCGTGCGTCCGATCTCATCGCCACCGTGCCTGAGCGCCACAGCGGCAGCCTGCGGGCCGGGTTGTTCAGCTTCCCCTTGCCGCTGGACGTCGCGCCGATCCAGGTCTCGATGCTCTGGCACCCGAGGATGGACGCCGACCCGGCGCATCGCTGGTTGCGGGCCTGTGTGAGGGAGGTATGCGCGGCGTGAACGGGCCTCAGCGCAGCGGGTAGACCTGGCGGCTGCCGTCAGCGTTGTGCACCGTCAGCACCGGCGTGGCGCATTCGGCATGCCGCTGCGACGGGGCGTTGGCCGTGCGGCAGGCCTTGCCGCGGCTGTTGCGCAGCTTCTGCAGGGTGGCGCAGGCCATCACCTCGTTGAAGGCGCGGGCCAGGGGGCCGCTCCGGGGCCCAGGGATGCGCCGCCCGCTGAACTGCCGGGCGCTGTCCTCCAGGCCCTGCAGCACCACGGCGCAGAGCAGGCGCTCGACGTTGCCGGGGATGCGCCGCCGGTGCACCGGGTTGACCCCGAGCAGGTCCAGCAGGCGCTGCCTGCCCAGGGCGTCCAGCACCTGCGCCTCGCTGGCGACCAGCAGGCTGCCGGTCGAGCGCAGCAGCGCCTGGTAGGTGGCCAGCTGCTCATGCTGCGCAGCTTCGAGTTCCCTGAGGAGGGTGCGGGTGAAGGGCAGGTGCTGGCGCAGCCTGCGGCGCCGGCTCCACAGTTCGCGTTGCTGCTGCTCGTGCTGCTGCGTGGCCTTCCTGAGCGCCATGCGCATCGCCGCCAGCCGGTTCGCCCAGCTGCGCGAGGGGTCGTTGGCGATCGCCAGGAGTTGCCCAAGATATCCAGCTACCACGCTTCGGTTCTCCGCCCGTGCACATCCATCCCCGAGCCGGGCGCCATCCACCGCTCCGCTCCAGGCGCAAGACACCACGATCCACGCCCCCTGCTCAAGGAATTTATTGGCACCGCGTCAATTGTGGAGGGCGCCCCGGGGGCTGCCGCTCAGGCCCGCTGGCCGATGTGCCGGCGCAAGGCGGCCTGGGCGATCAGTGCCTCGGCCTTGCCGGAGCCGCCCTTCAATGCCGAGGCGGCGATGCCCCGGGCGGCGGCGAGCAGTTGCTCGCGCTCCATCCCGGCTTCCTCGGCGGCCGCCAGGGTGGCCTCCAGGGCGATCCACAAGGCTTCCTGCAAGGCGGCTGTGCGCGCTGGATTCATGTGCCGATCCTCAGCTGCGGGCCACGATGTTGAGCGTGCGCCCATCCTTGTAGGTGATCACGCCCTCGACGCTGCGTCCGTTGGGCAGGGTGATGCGCAGCTCGTCGGCATCGCCCAGGTCGAGGTCGCAGGTGACGCTGAAGATGCCGGGGATGGTTTCGTCGAGCACCACGGCGGCGCTGCTGGCGGTCGGCATGCTCGACGAGCCCGTGTTGCCGGGGACGTAGACGAGGGTGGCCAGGCCTTCATAGTGCGTGTGCATGGTGGGGGTCCTCCGAGGGGTGATGCTGGAATGACTGCGGCCGATCCGGGGGAGTTCAGGCGACGGGATGATCGGTCCGGCCCGCCGTCGCCGGTCAACGGATTGGTGGAACAACCAGCGCCGGTCGCGGCTCCACCGAAGACGACGATCCACCGACGTCATCCACCGAAGCCCCCATCCACAGGAGCCGACCATGAGCGACCTACCCCGCAACACCGACAACCGCTGCGTCGAATCGAGCCCGACCGCCGACCGTGAACCGCCCACCCGCGAGCGCGAAGGCATACCCGCCGAGCTGCACCCGGACTGGCAGGCACCGCGCACCCCCTCCACCGAGGACCGGCCGGCCACCACCGACGCCCCGGACAGCCCGCCACGCTGAGCGCTCACGCGTGACCGACCCGTGACCACCGCCAGTAAAGGAGGGCAGCCATGGCCAGCCACATCGTGCATTTCACCGCGCCGATCAACTCCACCACCACCGGCCAGCTCATCGAGCGCTGCACCCAGGCCGTGCAGCAGGGGGCCGACGAGCTGGTGATCAAGATCGCCACCATGGGCGGCGAATGCAGCTACGGATTCTCCCTGTACAACTTCCTCATCTCGCTGCCCATCCCCGTTCGCACCCACAACCTGGGCACGGTGGAGTCCATGGGCAACATCATCTTCCTCGCCGGCGAGCGACGCAGCGCGTGCCAGCACAGCAAGTTCCTCTTCCACCCCTTCCACTGGAACCTCAACGGCTCGGTGGACCACGCGCGGATGTCGGAATACGCCATGAGCCTGGACTACGACCTGCACCTCTATGCGCGCATCGTCGCCGAGCGCACGCCCATGGCGGCCGAGCCGCTGGATATCCTCGACTACCTCAGGGCCGCGCCGCGCATCCTCGATGCCGAAGCCGCGCTGGCCACCGGGATGATCCACGAGATCGACTGCCTGGGCATGGCGGCGGACGCGGTGAGCTCGTCGATCCATTCCTGATTCGCGTCGTGCACGGGCCCGTCGGGTCGCACCCGGCCCATGACCGGCTGCACCGCACCTGCAGGGGCGACTTCGGTCGCCATGCAGCCCGCCCAGCCCCGAAAAGAGCTTGAACCGCTTCGTCGCACGCGCGTCAGTCATTAGGAGAGGCGCCGGCACGGACCGGCCTCCGCAACCGATGAGGACACGACCATGAATGCAATCGAACTGCTCAAGCAGGACCACGTCACCGTTAAAGCCCTTCTCGAACGCCTCGGCAGCACCACCGAGCGCGGGGTCAAGACCCGCACCGAGCTGCTGCAGAAGATCGAGATCGAGTTGCTGGTCCACACCACCATCGAAGAGCAGATCTTCTACCCCGCCTACAAGGCCGCCGGGGGCAAGGACGAGGCCGTGATGTCGGCCGAGGCCAAGGAGGAACACCGCACCGTGGACTCCCTGGTGCTGCCGGACCTCAAGCAGACCTCGCCGTCCTCCGTGGAATTCGCCGGCCGCGCCAAGGTGCTCAAGGAGCTGCTGGAACACCACATCGAGGAAGAGGAGAAGGAGATGTTTCCCCAGGCCGCCAAGCTGCTGGGCAAGCAGAAACTCGCCGAACTGGGCGCGGAGATGGAGGCCCTGAAGAAGTCCATGAAGCAGGACCTGCAAGGCAAGGCCGCCTGACCCGGGGCCGGGCCCGGACCTGCTCCGGGCCCGGCTGCGCGCGCCATGCCAGCGCAGCGGCCCCGCCTTCCCGCCCCTGCACCGTTCGTCCCGAAACCCTGAACACCCCACCCATTCCCCTTTCGGACCTATGAATGCCCACACGCTTCGGAGGTCCACCATGCGCGCTCTCACCTACCACGGCAGCCACGACGTTCGCGTCGACAACGTCCCCGACCCCATCATCCAGGAGCCGGACGACATCATCCTGCGGGTCACCGCCACCGCCATCTGCGGCTCGGACCTGCACCTCTATCGCGGCAAGATTCCCCAGGTGAAACACGGCGACGTGTTCGGCCACGAATTCATGGGCGTGGTGGAGGAGGTGGGCCCGGCGGTCACGGCCGTGAGCCGGGGCGACCGGGTGATCGTGCCCTTCGTCATCGCCTGCGGCAGCTGCTTCTTCTGCGAGATGAACCTGCACGCCGCCTGCGAGACCACCAACCCGGGGCGTGGCGCCATCCTCAATAAGAAGCAGATTCCTTCCGGGGCTGCGCTGTTCGGCTACAGCCACCTCTACGGTGGCCTCCCCGGTGGCCAGGCGGAACGGGTGCGGGTGCCCAAGGCGAACACCGGCCCCTTCCGCATCCCCGATGCCCTGAACGACGAGCAGGTGCTGTTCCTCACCGACATCCTGCCCACCGGCTACCAGGCGGTGATCAATGCGAGCGTGGGGCAGGGCAGCCGTGTGGCCATCTACGGCGCCGGCCCGGTGGGGCTGATGGCGGCCGCGTGCGCGCGCATGCTCGGCGCCGAGCAGATCTTCATGGTCGACCAGCACGCCTATCGGCTGGCCTACGCGCAGCGCACCTACGGGGTGATCCCGATCAACTTCGACGAGATCGACGACCCGGCCGAGGCCATCATCGAACAGACGCCCGGCCACCGCGGCGTGGACGCCGCCATCGACGCCGTGGGCTTCGAAGCCAAGGGCAGCACCACCGAAACCATCCTCACCGCCCTCAAGCTCGAAGCCAGCAGCGGCGTCGCCCTGCGCCAGTGCATCGCCGCCGTGCGGCGCGGTGGCACCGTCAGCGTGCCGGGCGTGTACGCCGGCTTCATCCATGGCTTCCTCTTCGGCGATGCCTTCGACAAGGGGCTGACCTTCAAGATGGGGCAGACCCACGTCCACCCGCTGCTCCCCGACCTGCTCGAACACATCCAGAAGGGCGACCTGAATCCCGAGATCATCATCAGCCACCGTCTCAACCTGGCGGATGCAGCCGAGGGCTATCGCCTGTTCGACAAGGCCGAGGACGACTGCCGCAAGGTGATCCTGCGCCCGTAGACGCGAGCGCATCAGGTGCTGGATCGGGCTCCGGGGGTGGACAGGTGAAGCGTCGTCCACCCTTTGCCCGGTCCCGTTGCGCGCGTGCCCCGTCATCCCCGCGAACGCGGGGACCCACTAAAGACAAGCGTGGAGCAGGCCATCGCCTCAGGGCTTCTTGTGCGTGGCGGCGAGGTCGCGCGCCATCTGCAGGTGGTGCTCCAGCTTGGGCAGGGTCTTGCTGGCGAAGGCGGCGATCTCCTTGTCATCGGAGGCGGCGGCTTCCTTGAACAGCTCCACGGTCTTCTCGTGGGCCACCACCTGGTTGTTGGCGTAGGCCTCGTCGAAGTCCTCGCCGTCACGCAGCTTCAGGATCAGGGCCTTGGCCTTGTTCATCAGCTCGGCTTCGGTCGCCACTTCCAGTTTCTTCTCGCGGGCGATCACCGCCAGTTCGCGGTTCGCCGCGCTGTGGTCGTCGATCATCTGCTGGGCGAAGGTCTTGACGCCGGGCGTGGTGGATTTCTCCAGCGCCAGCTTGCCGCTTTCGATCTCGGCGATGCCGCCCGCGCTGGCTTCGTCGACGAAGTCATCGGCATCGACCGTGTCGGCGGCGAGGAGCGGGGTGCTGAGGGTGGCGCAGAGCAGGGCGGGAAGAGCGAGGCGGTTGAGTCTCATGGCGATCTCCAGGGGTTGAGGGTTACAGGGTTGTAGAAGCGGCGATCCGGCGGAAAGTTGCACTTTTTGGATGAGCGCCACGCGGCCTGCCACCCGACCGATTTCCTGAACCTCTCCGGGGCCTTCGCCCTTCCAAACCATGGCGACACCCGCAAGCAGGAGACCACCATGGCGATACGCAACCAACGCACGACGCACTCGGCCCGCAGCCGGCCGCTGCCGCCCCCTGGCAACCAGCCGCTGGCCAAGACCCTGAGCTTCGCCGTGCTGCACTTCGCCATCGCCTTCACCGTGGCCTACCTGCTGACCGGCAGCGTGCTGACCGGCGGGCTCATCGCCCTCATCGAGCCGGCATGCAACACCGTGGCCTTCTATTTCCACGAGCGGGTCTGGCAACGCTTCGGCGTGCGCGCGACGTCGCAGAAGGGCCACGGCCACGGCAACCTTTCCAGAGACCTGCGGCGCGCCTCGCGCTGACGCCGCGCCACCATCAGGAGACCCACCCCATGCACCTTCAGACCCATAACGTCCACGGCGTCGAACGCGCCCTCTCGGTCGCCGCCGGCGTTCTTTCCATCGCCTCGGGCGTCTACCGGGGCGGCGCCCCGGGCGTGATCAAGGCGCTCGGTGGCGCCGCCTTGCTGTTGCGCGGCGTCAGCGGCCATTGCAGCGTCAAGGGCCTGGTGATAGACCCGGAGACCGAGCTCGAATACCTGCGCCAGCGCGTGGCGGCCCTGCGTGCGGCGTTGCCGCGCATCGAGGATCACCCGCTGCGCAGCCAGCGCGAGCTGGAGGCCAAGGTGGACAACGCCGTGGAAGAGACCTTCCCCGCGAGCGACCCGATCTCGCCCTGAGTCAGCCCGCGTCGCCGGCCCCGCCGAACAGCGCAGGGCCGGCTTCGCGCATGAATATCTCGACGGTCTTCGGGCCGATTCCCTCGAACGCCAGCAACCGCTGCTCGAACTCGCCCTGGTCGGCACTGCGCTCCAGCAGGGCGCGGACCCGGCCGCCGTATTCGTCGTCGAGCCTGCCGCACAGCGTGCGCAGGCGCTCGGCCGTGGAGCGGTCGTAACGCACGTAGCGCGCCTGCCCGAGCATGCGCACCAGCTCGGCGTGGCTGCTGCCCCCGAGCGTGCGCGGCGTATCGCGCCCGTTCGCCTCGACTATCACCCGGTAGGCGCGCTCGGCGACGGACTGCTGGATGGGCTTGCCGAACAGGAAGGCGGCGATCAGCCATTTGAACAGCGCGCCTTCCTCGCCCCGGGCGAGCCCCTGGTCCAGGCCGAGCTGGCGGGCGGTGATGGTTTTTACGGCCAGGGGACACCTCGCTGGAGCCGATCGACGGGCAGGCCGGAGGCGCGGCGGCACCTCCGGCACAGGGGCGCTATGACGCGGGTTCTTCCGGCTGTTCCTGCTCGGTGCGGGGCTTCTGGCGGAAGTAGGGTCTGGGGCGCGAGAAGGTGAGGGGTTGCGGGCCCGGGCGGTCATCCCGGATCAGGCTGATGTCGCGGATCTCCAGGCCGCAGGCAGTGAGCCAGGCCACGGCGGACAGGTTGCCGAGCGGCCTCGGCGGTGCGTCGCCATAGGCATGCTCCACCACGCAGCGTGCGGCCGTCTTGTGGTTGGGCAGGTGGTTCGAACGAACGGTGACGGACTTCTCCTGACCTTCAGCATCGAGATAGCTGATGAGCCAATCCATATCTCCTCCTGATTGCTGATATCCAACGTGCAGAAACCCATGGAAGGGGGCGGACTGCGCTATAGAGCGGACGATCAGGAGAATGTTGCAGAAAAAAAACGGCTGTCCCGACGATCAGGATCTGGGCTCGGCCGCCTTGGCGAAATCGTGCTCGATGCTGGCGGTGATGCGCTGGATGATGTGGCCGTACTCCTCGCCCTCCACCAGCTCGCACAGCTGCATGGCCGCCGCCATGCCGATGGCCACTGAGTAGGAGATCTGGCGAGCCGGGAAGGGGCCGCCGCGCTGGGATTCGAGGGTGGCCTGGATCGCGTCGTTGAGGCGGGCCTTCATCTCGTCCTTGGTCATGTCGCTCTCCGCTGGCTGGGAAATCCAAGCATAGACGTCACCGGGCCAGCGGTCGGGCAGCGCGACGGCGCGTGCATGGCTCCCCGCCCTGGCTCAACGGCGTGGCGGCTGATACAGCTGCACGTCTTCCAGGGTGATGCCACGGGCACCGAGCCAGGACTCCACATTGTCCCGCGAGGTGGAGGGGCAGGGCTGGCCGGGGAACTCGAGGTGGTAGATGGAGAAGGCCACGGCCTTGAGGTTGGGCACGTTGCGCGCGCGCATCAGCATCTGCCGTACTTCGCCCTCCATGCGGTAGGTGACGAGCCAGCGTCTCGCGGGTTGGTCCCAGGTGGTCATCCGTGTCGGCTCGCCGGTGCGTCGCGGCGCGCCAGCAGGGCGGTGAACTCGCCCTCCAGGGTCAGGCACAGCCGCTGGATGGAACGTTCGCTGTGCAGCTGGCCGTCCGGCATGGCATCCAGGGTGAGGGTGTCGTGCGTGTCGCGGTGGGTGAAGAGCAGGGTGGTCGTGCCGTGATCGTACTGTTTCGCCTGGCAGCTGCAGGCAGGCATGTGCTTGACGAACAGCCGTTCGATCTCCCTGTGGTTCAACGCCATTCAGGCGATTCCTTGTTTCAGGCTTGCATACGGCTACTGTAGCCGCCGTGAAACACCGGTAAATGGTGGCTAACGGCCCCGTCATGCCTGTACGTAAGCAGCGTTGCGGCGAGCCTGTACAAGAAGTCGGATCGGCGAAAAAGGAAAGCCGGACAAGGGGCAACCCTGTACAGCCCCTGTATTGAATGTCGGTTGATATGAGGCTGATATCGACAGGAAGCCTGCGGGAGCGCCGCCAATGGCGCGTAGCGTTTTATCGACGAATGGTCCCTGGCAGGCGGCCTGCGCGCCCATCGCTGGACGCACAGGCTGCAGGGGCTCAAGGCTTCTGGTAGGCACCCGAGCCGAGGTCGGCCCCGGTGAGCGGGTCGGCGGCCGGGTCGGACGCGGTGCGCAGCTTCATCTGTTCGACCACCTCCCGCTTGGCCTTCGGCAGGTTCACCTCGGGCAGGCCGCTGCCCCCGTCCACCGCCGGTTGCGGGTCGTCGACGAACGCCCACTGGTCGCCCTGGTTCCACGAGCCACGCATGTCGCCTTCGCCCTGGGAAAGGTTGAAGTAGACGCTGGTGAACTCCGGGATCCCCGGCAGCTTGCCCTGCGGGAAGTTCGGCTGGATGGCATGCAGGGCCTTCTCGAACGACTTCTGGTGCGCCAGCTCGCGGGTCATGAGGAAGCCCAGCGCCTCCTTGATGCCCGGATCGTCGGTGACGTTGATCAACCGCTCGTAGATGATCTTCGCCCGTGCCTCCGCCGCGATGTTGGAGCGGAAATCAGCGGTCGGCTCGCCGATGGAGTCGACGTAGGCGGCCGTCCAGGGCACGCCGGCGGAGTTGGTCAGTGCCGGCCCGCCACCGTAGAGCAGCGAGGTGATGTGGGAGTCGTTGCCACCTTCGGTCAGCGAGCGGTAGAGCGCGGCTTCCTCCTCGATGGCCTCGGCGAGGTCACCCTTGGCGCCCTTGTTCAGCATGGCGACGATCGAACCGATGATCTCAAGGTGGCTCAGCTCCTCCGTCGCGATGTCCAGCAACAGGTCCTTGCGGCCTGGATCGTCCTCATTGAGGCCCTGGGTGAAGTAGCGCATCGCCGCGGCGAGTTCGCCCTGCGGGCCGCCGAACTGCTCGAGCAGCAGGTTGGCGAGCCCCGGGTTCGGCGCCCCCACACGCACGGTGTATTGCAGTCGTTTGTTGTGCACGAACATCACGTATTCCTCCACGGTTGAGCCGGTTCCCTCGGCGTTCTGGAAGGCGTTCCTCGCCCCTTCAGAGGTGATCCGCCGGGTGCATCGAGGGTTCATTGAAAATTCCAAATGGTTATCAAGCGAAGCGTCAGCCGTTTCGTATGGAATAACCGCTTCGCTTGTTTTCCTCGCAAAAAACCTTGAACCGTGGCCGTTCGCCGGGCTTCCCAATGCATATCCCGTCCATCGATCCACCCGGAGAGACGACATGACCGACAAGACCGAGAACCTGCTGAGCTGGCTGCGTGACGCCCATGCGATGGAGCAACAGGCGGAGCAGATGCTGACCGCACAGAAAGGCCGCCTGGAGAACTACCCCAAGCTGCGGACCCGGATCGAGAAACACATCGAGGAAACCCAGGGCCAGAAGGCCCTGCTGGAAGAGGCGCTGCAGCGCCTGGGCTCCGAACCCTCCACGCTCAAGGACATCGGCGGCAAGCTGATGGCGTTCGGGCAGGCGGTGGGCGGCATGGCCGTGAGCGACGAGGTGATCAAGGGGGCCATGGCCGGCTACGTGTTCGAGAACCTGGAGATCGCCACCTACACCGTGCTCATCGCGGCGGCCAAGGCGGTCGGCGATACCGAGACGCAGAAGACCTGCGAGAAGATCCTGCCGCAGGAAGTGGCGATGGCCGAGTGGCTGAAGGAGCACCTGCCCGAACTGACCCAGGCCTTCCTCGACCGCTCCGAAACCCCGGGTGTCGAGGCCAAGCGGTGAGGCCGGCACTGGGCGGGTGCTGTGGAGTGCCCGCCAACCAGCCCCTGGTGAAGACCCTGACCTTCGCGGTGCTGCACTTCTCCATCGCCTTCACGGTGGCCTACCTGCTGACCGGAAGCCTGCTGACCGGCGGGCTCATCGCCCTGATCGAGCCGGCCTGCAACACCGTGGCCTTCTACTTCCACGAGCGCCTGTGGAGCCGACGCGGCGCCCAGCCGGCCCGGGGTTACGGCCACGGCAACCTGATGCGCGCCGTCGAAAGCCCCAGGCGGCGGGAATAGCCATGGGCCGGATGGTGTTTTGCCAGGCCTGGGGGATCACCGGGCGGTCCCGGGTGCCCCTCTGCCCGATCGCTATCGAGTCGGGCTGAGGGGCGCGCGGCCTGATCCTGGTGGCCAGCCACCCCACTCCAAGGAGCCCACCATGCTCGTCCATCACCTCAGCTGCGGCTGCATGTGCCCTCTCGGGGGCGCCCTGTTCGACGGTTTCAGCAAAGGCGCCACGGCGTGCCTGGTCTGCCACTGCCTGCTGATCGAGACCGCCAGGGAGGGCCTCGTGCTGGTGGACACCGGCTTCGGCCGGCGCGACCTGTCGCGCTCCGCCAGTCGCATCAGCCCGTTCTTCCGCACGCTGAACAACATCCGGTTCGACGAACGCCTGAGCGCCCTGACGCAGATCGAGCAGCTCGGCTACCGCGCCGAGGATGTGCGCCACATCGTGCTCACCCACCTCGATTTCGATCATGCCGGCGGCCTGGGTGATTTCCCCGACGCCACGGTGCACCTGCTGGCCGAGGAAAAGGCCCATGCCGAGGCACCCGGGGGCGGCTTCATCAATCGTCGCCGCTACATCGACCGCCACTGGCAGGGCGTCCGCCACTGGCAGCCCTACGCGGCGCAGGGCGAAAGCTGGAAGGGCTTCGCGGCGGTCAAGGCACTGATCGGTTGCGAAGCGGAGGACATCTACCTGGTGCCGCTGCGCGGCCATACGCTGGGCCACGCCGGGGTCGCGGTCGCCGTCCCCGGTGGCTGGTTGCTACACGCCGGTGACGCCTATTTCTACCGTGGCGAGATCGGTTGCTCGCAGCGCCATTGCACCCCCGGGCTGCGCGTCTACCAGTGGATGATGGAAGCGGACGCCCACGCGCGCGCCGCCAACCAGCAGCGTCTGCGCCAGGCGGCGCTGACTCAGCCCGACCTGCGCATCTTCTGCAGCCATGACGCCCAGGAATTCGCCCGCCTCAGCGGGCGCTCCGTGCTGGCCGACGGCACCGTCATCGGGAACGCAGCTGCCATGGGGAATCCGTAGGAGCGAATTCATTCGCGATGGGGCGTCTGGTCACTCGTGACCTTGTGCTTGCGGCGGATGTTTCGCGGCTGAAGCCGCTCCCACAGGGCCCGGGGAGAGGGCGTGCAGCGCCGTGTTGGGCCTCGCTGCGCTCGGCGCCAACCGACGGGTGACGGTGCACGCGGAACTCCCATCCAGCACCATCACCCCCGCGAACGCGGGGGCCCACTGAACGCAGCGGCTATTGGGTGCCCGTGGGAGCGAATTCATTCGCGATGGGGTATCAGGCCACTCGTAGCCTTGTGCTTGCGGCGGATGTTTCGCGGCTGAAGCCGCTCCCACAGGGCCCGGGGAGAGGGCGTGCAGCGCTGTGTTGGGCCTCGCTGCGCTTGGCGCCAACCTACGGGGTGACGGTGGATGCACAACCTCCAACCCGACCCCGTCACCCCCGCGAACGCGGGGGGCCACTGAACACACGCGGGCGTTCAGGGCTGCTGGTAATGGCCGGGCGTGGTGCCCGCTTCGTGCTCGCGGGTGATCTTGCTGACCTGCACGTCGCTGATATCGACGGGGTCGCAATCCCCGTGCCGCGCCAGCAGGTACTCGCGGGCGGATTCCACGCTCATGCGCGTATCGCTGGAGCGCACCTCGTGGTGCATCGGCTCGTTCCGGAGCAGGTAGCTGATGAGGAAAAGGGGGGCGCTCATGGCGTGCCTCCAGGGTCGGCGCGTGTCGGGCGGGTTCGCATCGGAGCGGGGCCCGCCGGTTGGCGGGCCCCCGTTGCGGCCTGGGTCAGCTACGACCGCCTTGGCTGTTCTGCCCACCCTTGCGTCCGGCCTCGGAGGCCTTCTCGGGGTCGTTGGCAAAATTGCCGCCGCTGTTCTGGCCGCCCTTGCGGCCGGCTTCGGAGGCTTTCTCGCGGTCATTGGCGAAGTTGCCGCCGCTGTTCTGCCCACCCTTGTGCCCGGCTTCGGCTGCGCGTTCCGGGTCGTTGGCGATATTGCCCCCACTGTTCTGGCCACCCTTGCGGCCGGCTTCGGAAGCTTTCTCGCGATCGTTGGCGAAGTTGCCGGGGTTGTCGTTGCTCATGGTCGTTCTCCTTCCTGTTCGGGGCCGGAATGGCCCCGCTGAATTGAGAAGGCGGGCGTGCGGGAATCGTTCGACCTGATTGGCGCTTCGCTAAGCGATTGAAAGATAAACGGTATTTTTTGGTATGACGCCGATATCAAGACCCTGGACGCTCGTTGCACAAGAAGCGAACTCGGCCCGTGGCTCGGCTTCGCGCCGTGCATCGGACCTGAACATCCCGGGGCGCTTGCGCCTCTACATGAATGATGGCGGCACCCCCGCATTCAGCCCGGAGGCCCGATCATGCTGCGCATCGCCACCTTCAACATCAACGGCATCCGCTCCCGCCTGCCCGCGCTGCTGGCCTGGTTGCAACGGGAGGCGCCCGACATCGTCTGCCTGCAGGAGCTCAAGGCCGTCGACCGCAATTTCCCCGTCGAAGCGCTCGCCGAGGCCGGCTATGGCGCGATCTGGAAAGGCCAGCCCTCCTGGAACGGCGTCGCCATCCTGGCCAGGGGCATGACGCCCCTGGAGATCCGCCGTGAGCTCCCCGGGGACCCGGCCGACAGCCAGAGCCGTTACCTGGAGGCGGCGGTCCGGGGGGTGGTGGTCGCCTGCCTCTACCTGCCCAACGGCAACCCGCAGCCGGGGCCGAAGTTCGACTACAAGCTGGCCTGGTTCGAACGCCTGATCCGCCACGCCCGGGGCCTGCTCGACAGCGGGCACCCGGTCGTGCTCGCGGGCGATTTCAATGTGGTCCCCACCGACGCCGACATCTACAACCCGCGCTCGTGGCGCAAGGACGCCCTGCTGCAGCCGGAGAGCCGCGCCTGTTTCCAGCGCCTGCTCGACCAGGGCTGGACGGACGCCCTGAAACGCCTCTACCCGGAAGGCAGCCCCTTCACCTTCTGGGACTACTTCCGCCAGCACTGGCAGCGGGACTCGGGGTTGCGCATCGACCACCTGCTGCTCAGCCCCGCCCTGGTCGAGCGCCTGGAAGGCGGCGGCGTGGACCGCTGGGTGCGCGGCGAGGAGCACGCCAGCGACCATGCGCCAGCGTGGATCAGCCTGGCCGACTGACTGGCGGAAGGCCGGCTGCGCTCAGGTGGCCTCCTCGCCAGGCCGCTGGCCGGCCTGGATGCGCCGGTAGATCTCCTCGCGATGCACCGGCACCTCGCGCGGGGCGGAGATCGCCAGCTTCACCGAGAAGCCGCGGATCTCGGTGACGGTGATCACCACATCGCTGCCGATGTGGAATTTCTGGTCCTGCTCGCACGTGATGATGCGCATCTGGCAGTCCTCTCGGGGGCTCGGCGGACCGGTGAAGGGCTGGCGCTCGTTCATCCCCGGGCACCCGGGCCGAAGGCCGGCGCCGCCCGCTCGGGCAGCGCGGTGGGCGAGCCCGCGTGTTCCCCGGAGGCGGGGAGGGGGCGATGGGTGGCGGCGCAGGGCCGTCGCTCCGGCGTCGGTTCCCCGTATCCGTGGGCGGGTTGGGTCGGCAAGGGCATCGGCATCGTCTGGGCTCCATGGTCGGGCAGGGGCGTCCCGGGGGGCGCCGGCTTCAGGTGGCCTTCGTCTTCACTCGGGGTCGCCCGAGCCGTCGTCGCCCTGGATGTCCGGGTCGTCCGGCTGCACTTCGGGTTCGCCCTCGGGCAGCCGCTCCACGGCGGAACCCGGGTCTTCGTTGCCGGGGTCGTTGATCAGGTCGTCGTCATCGTCTTGCATGGTGGAATCCTCTCGTCAGGGTTCAGTCGTGGGCTGGGCGCGTCGCCTCCAGCACCACGGCGGCGATGCGGTCGGCGCGGGCGTAGGCCGGGTTGTCCAGTTCCTCGCCGAACACGTCCGGGTCCATCTCCCGGTAGCGCCAGGTCCAGGCGTGGCCATCGAGCAGCGGCTGGAAGGCATCGCGGAAGGGGTCGGCACCGCCGAACATCGCCACGCCGGTGTAGAGCAGCAGGGAGCCGCCGGGGGCGAGGCGTTGCAGTGCGGCCTCGATGATCGCCAGGGACAGGCCGGCGCCGTGCTCGCCGCCGCCGTGGCGGTAGGCGCGGCCGGCCGGGTCGAGCATGTAGGGCGGGTTGGCGATGATCAGGTCGAGCGGCCCCTCCACCTGGTGCAGCAGGTTGCTGTGGCGTGCGACCAGGTTGTCCGCGCCGGCGAGCCGTGCGTTGACGGCGGTGAAGGCCAGCGCGCGGTCGTTGATGTCCAGGGCCAGCACCTGGGCCCGCGGCCTGGCGAGAGCCGCGAGCACGGCGCCCGGGCCGGCGCCGCTGCCGATGTCGGCGATGCGCCTCAGCGGGCGGGCGTCGCGGGCCAGGTGCTGGTGCAGGGCCTGGGCGAAGCGGTAGGTGTCGGGGCCGAAGAACACTGCATCGGCGTCCACGGTGGGGTAGCGCGAGTGCACGAAGAGCTGGCCGTCGAGGCTGGACCAGCGGATGCGGCTCGACCACAGCTCGCCTCGTGCTTCGACTGCGCAGGCTTCGCGCAGCAGGGCGAACACCTCCTCGCCGACCACCTCCTGGCGGAAGGGGCGGCTCCAGCCGAAGACGTCCTCCAGGGTGCGTGCCTCGGCGTTGCCCGGCCGCGCATTGACCCGCTGGTGGGAGAGCGGGGTGAGGGTGGTGAAGCGGTAGCCGCGACCGGCCAGCAGGCGGCCCAGGCGCAGCAGCGGGTGGTCGGCCGCGATGTCGAGGTGATCCAGGGGGGCAGGCACGGCGTGCTCCTCAGCGGGTCATGGCGGAGAACAGGCGGGTGGCCAGCAGCCCGGCCGGCGTCCAGTGGATGGCCGGGCCCAGCAGTTCGATCAGCCGCGCTTCGTGGCGGGCCTCGTCGAGTTGCTGCAGCTCGTCCAGCAGATGGCGCTGCTCCGAGTTCTCCAGGGGTTGCAGCGAAGGCCGCTGGTGCTCCTGGCTGGGCATGTGCGGCTGCCGGTGGCGGCTGCGGAACACGCCGTTGCGCGACAGCGGCGCGGTGCCGGGGCGCTCCCAGGTGCCGGCGATCCAGTCGTGCAGCAATTGCTGCTCGTAGGCGGAGAACACGCCGAACATCGCGGCGCGCTCGCCCTGCACCAGTTGCCAGAAGCGGCTTTCGGCCGGGTCCTGGTGGCGGCGTATCCAGCCGCGACGTTGCAGGGCGGCGAGGAAGCCGGCGATGCCTTCGTCGGCGGCCAGCCACTGGTTCACCGTGCGCCCTTCGATGCGGCAGTAGTCGGAGTGCACCTGCCCGGCGACTCCGCGCTTGCGTTCGAACATCTCCAGCAGCTCGCGCTCCAGGTCGAAGTCGGCGATCACCGCGCGGGAGCCCTTGCCCAGCTCGTTGAGGCGATAACCGAGGGTGACGCGGCGATAGAAGTCCTCGGCATCGGTTATCAGCGGGAGGTTGTCCAGCACCGCCTGCACGGCCTTGTGCGCATGGCCCGTGGCGCTGTTGTCGATGGTGACGTGGAGCTGGAAGTAATAGGGATCGATGTCCAGCTCGTCGAGTTCGAAGGCGCTGATCAACAGGTGCAGCGGCAGCTGTTCGTAGCCGAGGTTGTAGCCGATCACCTCCGGCAGGAACTCCTCCGCCAGCGCCCCGAGCGCCAGCTGGGTGGTGCCCTGCAGGTAGTGTTCGTCGTCCAGCCCGGCGAGGTCGTCGCAGCCCTGGCTGGCCAGCAGGCGGCGGTACAGCAGCACGTGGTTCTGCGCGGCGACGCCATCGCCCAGCTCTTCGAGGAAGGTACGCACCAGCGGCGTGAAGCGGGTGTCGCGCCAGTGGCGCAGGGTGCCGTGGAGCCAGGCACCGTCCACCAGCTTGGTGGGGGCGACGCCGCGAAGGAAATACAGCGCGTGGGAGCGGTCGCCGAAGTAGCGGCGGCCCGCGCCATGGCGGCGCTCCTCCAGGTAGGTGGCGTACTGGTGGGTGACCTCGGCCGCGTTGCGGCGTGACCAGGCCGAAAGGTCCTCGGGCGAGGCCGGCAGGTCGCAGGGCAGGGCGGCCGCCTGGCGCAGTTGCTCCTGCAGGAAGGCACGGGCCTCGTCCAGGCTCTGCGCCGGCCGCTGCAGCAACTCCTGGTACAGGTGCTGGGCGGGGCCGAGCGGGGCCATCGGCAGGGGCACATCGGCCTGCGTGGTATCGACGGGGCTGAGGACGGACATCGGCAGTATCTCCAGGACGGGCATGACTTCGCGAAGCGGGCGCATCGCTGCTCTCGTGCGGGCGCTTGCGCACCTCTTGGTTGTGAGGGGCGTGCGGCGGAAAAGATTCCGACTTAATTCGCCTGGCGAAACGACTGGAACCGGGCGGGCGCTGTGGGCGTCCTCATGGGGTGCATAGCTGACGGAGAAGGCTCGATGACTGACGGTCCGCCCAATGGTTTCGGGATAGAAGAGGAGTATTTCGTCGTCGACCTGGAGACGCGCGAGCTGGCCCGGGGCCCGTTGCAGCCCTATGTCGAGGCCTGCCGGCAGGCGCTCGGCGCGCAACTGGCCACGGAAATGTTCACCACCCAGATCGAGATCGCCACGCCGGTGCTGCACGGCCTGGAGGAGGCGCGCGGCTGCCTGGCCCGGGCACGCGCCACCCTCGATGCGCTGGGCCGCCCCCATGGGCTGGGCATCCTCGCGGTCGGCACCCATCCGCTGGGTGGCTGGCGCCAGCAGCAGGGCAGCGCCTCGCCCCGCTACCAGGAGTTGTTCGAGGACTACCAACTGGTGGCCAGGCGCAGCCTGCTGTCGGGGCTGCACGTGCACGTGGGCATCGCCGAGGGGCTGGACCGCATCCGCGTGATGAACCGCGTGACGCCCTGGCTGCCGTTGCTGCTGGTGCTCGGCGCCTCCTCGCCGTTCTGGGAGGGGCGTCCCTCCGGGCTGCTCAGCTACCGCCAGGCGGCCTGCGGGGAATGGCCGCGCATGGGCATTCCCGAGCATTTCGAGGACGAGGCCGCCTACGCCGCCTACCGGCGGCTGCTGCGGGAGGCCGGGCTGGTTCGCGATGAGGCCGACGTCTGGTGGACGCTGCGGCCCTCGGCCCGCTACCCGACCCTGGAACTGCGCATCGCCGATGCCTGCCCGAGGCTCGATGACGTGCTGTGCATCGCCGGCCTGTTCCGCGCCATGGTGGCCTTCGCCTCCAGCGGCGAGGAACCGGCCTGGGTGCGCGACCCGCTCACCCGGCTGATCACCCGCGAGAACCATTGGCAGGCCATGCGCCATGGCCGTCACGGCCGCTTCCTCGATCCACTCACCCGTGCCGCGACCGGCCTGCGTGAATGGCTGGAACAGGTGCTCGGGCTCATCGGCCCCGAGGCGCAGGCGGCCGGTGATGGCGCGGCGCTGGAGCGGGCACGCTGGCTGGCGGAGGCGGGCAGTGGGGCGGAGTTCCAGCTCGGCTTCCAGGCGCGGCGATGCGCCGAGGGGCGGGGAGAGCGCGAGGCGCTGGTGGACCTGGTGGATGAGTTGCTGCAACAGACGAGGGCGGGCTGAATGCGGCCCGGGCTCCGCTCAGGCGGGGCCCCGGCGGGGGGGGGAGGGCGCGGGGCGGGGGGGGCGGGGGTGGATTTGTTGCACAACCCCCCGGGGCCGGCTTAACGCGCCCCGGGGCCCCGCCGGCGCGCCCCCCGGGCCCGTACTACGGATTACGAGCTACGACCACCGCCGTGGCTCTTCTGGCCGCCCTTGCGGCCCGCCTCGGAAGCGCGCTCGCGGTCGTTGGCGAAATTGCCGCCGCTGTTCTGCCCGCCCTTGCGGCCGGCTTCGGAGGCTTTTTCACGGTCGTTGCTGAAGTTGCCAGGGTTCTTGTTGCTCATGGTTCTACTCCTTGGGTGGCAGGCCGGGGTTGGCCTTACCTGAGTTCTGAGCGGGGCCGGCGGAAATTGTTCGACTCGCTTCGCGCTTCGCTAACTCACTGATCGACAAGCGGTTTTTCTGATGGCTGGGCGATGGCGCGGTGATGTGCGGAGGATGTCGCGGGCGCCCGGGATGGGTCGATTTCCTGAACCTGCAGGCGGATGGGCCTTCCAAACGGGTATGTGGATGGCACGGCGTTGCCTCCGACCGCTCACCGATCCACGACGGAGGACCCTCTCATGTCAGAACCCTTTTCCTATTTCTGGATCGCCATGGCGGCGATCCTGATCCTGCTGGACCTGTGGGCCATCATCAGCGTCTTCCGCAGCGACAAGACCGTGGGCACCAAGGCCCTGTGGGCGCTGGGCATCTCGATCTTCCCCATACTCGGCCTGGTCTACTGGGGCATCGCCGGGCCTCGCGGCGTGGTCAGCGGACCCTCGTCGCCGGAGCACAGCAAGTAGCCGGAATTCCACCCGCTCGGCGATGAGCCGAGCCGGGTGCGTCACCTTCACCTCCTTATCCACCCCGGGCACTCCACTTGGCCCGCGGTGGACTTTTTTGGTGGCGTCCGTGCTGGCAATCAGCGCATCCGCATCCGGCTCGGCTCGTCGCTCAACGCGGGGTGATCGTGGGCGGCGAGGAACACCGGCAGGTCACGCCGGGCGATCCACAGGTCGCCCTGCCACTTGAGCACGTTCACCTGCTGGTTGGTCCAGGTCATGCGGGCGCGTAGCGGGGTGGCATCCGGGTCGCGGTAGCGGTCGTACAGGGTCGGCAACACCTCCTCGCTGAGCCAACGGCTGATGCAGCGGTGCTCGGGGTGGTTGAAGCGATACAGCAGGCGGTAGGCGCCGGCTTCACTGATGGCCAGCACCTCCTCGCTGTTGCCGCTGGCGTGGAGCAGCACGACGGCGCGGCGCTGATGCGGGTCGACCAGACGGACCATGCGATAAGGGCGCAGGGCGCCGATCAGCCGGGCGAAATCGTGGGCGACCAGCCAGGGCTGATTGTCGACCATCAGGGTGCGCAACTGGTGGTTGTGCCGCTGGAAAACGATGGGGATGCGTGCGTCATGCATGGTGGAACTCCTGGGCATATTAAGGAGCTGCCGCCATCCGCTGTCAGTCGAAAGGGCGGCAGACCGCGCGGGGTTGACAGACCGGGCCCAGAGAACCGGCAGACCACGAGGATCTCCCCGCGCGGTCTGCCATATGACAGGCCGCTTCAAACCGCCCGCGTGAGGATGCCTGCAAAACGTCTGCCGTCAAACGCATGCACCTTCCAATACCCACCGTCGGGCAGGAGTTTTGGCCTGATATCGCCTTCCCATCAGAATTACCGTTTATCCATCAATGGCTTAGCGAAGCGGAAATCAGGGCGAACTGTTCGCGGCAGGCTCCATCAGAACTCATGAAGGCCAATTCCGGCCGTTCACAGAAGGAGACATTCCATGACTTCCAACAAGAACCCCGGCAACTTCGCCAACGACCGCGAGAAAGCATCCGAAGCGGGCCGCAAGGGTGGTCAGAGCAACGCTGGTGCTCCCGCCAGTGATCGGCAGAAGGCTTCCGATACGGGCCGCAAGGGTGGACAGCAAGGCCGTAGCTGACGTGGCAGAGGGGGCCCGTTGCGGCGGGTCCTCGCTCTCCTCACCTGTCGCCGGCCTGGTTTGGCGGCAGGCTCAACCCTTTCCGACCAGTTGCGCCACGCGCTCGGCCAGTTCCGCGCGGCGGAAGGGCTTGGCCAGTACCTCGATGCCTTCCGTCTGCGCAGGGGTGAGGTTCGAGTAGCCGGTGATGACCAGCACCGGCAGCGCAGGGGCACGCTGGCGCAGGTCGTCCACCAGCTGTGCGCCGGTACGGCCCGGCATCAGGTGGTCGGTGACCAGGATGTCCGGCTCCAGGCCGTCGTCCAGCAGGCGCAGCGCGGTGCTGGCCGAGTCGGCCTCGGTGACCCGGTAGCCCAGGTCGCGCAACTGCAGGGCGGTGGTATGGCGGACCATTTCCTCATCGTCCACCAGCAGCACATGGGTCGGCCGGGGCGCCTGGGGTTCCTCCACGGGAGCGGCTTCCTCGTCCTCCGCCCGGGTATGGCTGAGCGGCAACCAGATGGTCACCCGCGTGCCGTTGCCCAGCGTCGAGTCGATGCCGATGCCGCCACCCGACTGCGCCGCCAGGCCCTGGACCATGGACAGGCCGAGGCCCGTGCCCTTGCCCACGCCCTTGGTGGAGAAGAAGGGTTCCAGGCAGCGCCCGAGCACGTCCGCGCTCATGCCGCTGCCGTTGTCCTCCACGCTCAGGCTCACGTACTGCCCGGCGGGCACGCCGCTCACCTGGCCCTCGGCGAGGTCGTCCCGCGTGGCTCTGATCACCAGCCCGCCACGGCCGTTCATGGCGTCGCGGGCGTTGACGGCGAGGTTGAGGATGGCGAGTTCGAGCTGGTGCGGGTCGACCGTCACCGCCGGCAGCCGCTCGGGAATGTCCAGCGCCACGTCGATCATCGGCCCCAGCGAGCGCTCCAGCAGGTCGCGCATGTCCTCCACCAGGGTGCGCAAGGCCACCGCCTGGGGCTTGAGGGTCTGCCGGCGGGCGAAGGTCAGCAGCCGCCCGACCAGGATGCGCGCGCGGTCCGCCGCCTGCAGCGCGCCGTCGATGAGGCTGCGGCTGCGGTCGTCGTCCAGGCGCCGGCGGATCAGCTCCAGGGAGGCCATGATCGGCGTCAGCAGGTTGTTGAAGTCGTGGGCGATGCCGCCGGTGAGCTGGCCGATGGTTTCCATCTTGCGGGCTTCGTGCAGCTGCGCCAGCGCCGCTTCACGCTGCGCGACCATGGCGGCGACACGCGCCTCCAGGCCCTCGTTCAGTTCCCGCAACTGGGTTTCGGCATGCACGCGCGAACTGATGTCCATGCACACGCAGAGCATGCCGTTGACGCGGCCGTGCTCGTCCACCAGCGGGGTGATCTGGCTGTGCACCCAGGCGGGTCGGCCGTCGGGGCGCCGGTAACGCTCGGTCAGCTCGACCGGCGAGCCGGCCTCCAGGGCGCGCTGGTGGAGGATCGACGAGGGGCCGTTGGGGTGGGTGATGTCCTGCTGGCGCAAGCCGAGCAGGGCCTCGCGTGGCCGGCCGACGATCTGACAGTAGCGGTCGTTGACGCGGGTGAAGTTCCAGTTGCGGTCGTACACGGCGATGCCCGCGCTGGCCTGATCGAACATCGCCGACAGCTGTGCCGAACTGGCATGCAGGGCGCGTTCGGCGCGCAGGTGGTTGATCAGCACCCAGGCCAGCTTGGCGGCTTCCTCGACCAGCCGTTGCTCAGGCTCCGAGAAGGCGTGGGGGCGGTCGTGGTGGATCGCCAGCACGGCTTCCAGCTGGCCGTGGCGCATCACCGGCACATGCAGCGTGGCGGCCAGGCCCAGCTCCAGGGCCAGCGCCGTTTCGCCGGACGCGAGGCCGGTTTCCTGGCGGATGTCCTCACGCGCGACGCTGTCGCCCGCCTGCAGGGAGGCCAGCAGCGAGGCGCCGAAATTGCGGTAGCGGTGGTGGCCGGCCGCGGAGCGTGCGCCGTTCAGGTATTCCTGGCGCACGCTGAAGGTCTGGCCGTCGCTGTTGTCCTCGCCGAACAGCACCCGGGCCGCGCCCAGTTCTTCGCCGAGCCGGCGCGCCGTGGTGGCGGCGATCTGCTCCGGGTCGCTGATGGAGGGCAGCGTCTGGCCGAGTTCGAGGAGAAAGGCCTGGCGCCGCTCGAAGCGCACGCGCTCGGTGGTCTCGCTGACGATGCACAGCACGCCACCCACCGAGCCGTCGGCCTCGCGCACCGCCGAGTAGGACACGTCGAAATACACCGTCTCGCCCAGGCCGTGGCGCTCGATGTAGAAGGGGCGGTCCTTGGCCGCGAAAGTCTCGCCGGTCTCCAGCACGCCGCGCAGCAGGGGGCCGAGGTCGTCCCACAGCTCGCTCCAGTTTTCCCGCGCCGGTCGCCCCAGGGCGCGTGGGTGCTTGGCGCCGATGCTCGGGGCATAGGCGTCGTTGTACAGCGCCACGAACTCGGGCCCCCAGAACAGCACGATCTGCGCCTGGGCAGGCAGCACCATGGCCATCAGCGTCTTCAGCGCGGGCGACCAGTCTGGTGGCGGGCCGAGGAAGGCCGGATCGAAGTCGCCCTTCTTCAGGCGGGCGCCGATGTCGCCGCCGTTGTGCAGAAAACCGAGGATTCCGGGTGAGGAGGCGTTGCGTTCGGTGTCGTCAAACGATGGCATGGTCTCGGTCATGTTCTGCGCTGGGTCGGTTCAACAACTATGAGCGGCAAAGCTGCCCGGTGTTCCCTTGACCTGGCTTGCCGCCGCGCGCCGATAGAAGAAAGCAGGCCCTCAGGTCGACGACAAGGGGGAGGGCGGGATATTTCGACTGGTCTAATCTTTTCACTCTGCAGCCGAGGACGAGACCGATGGAAGACATTCGCCACACCGCCGTGAACGATGCCCTGTGGGTGGCCCTGGAGGCCGTGCTGGCCGCGGCCCTGGAGGCGGGGCTGGATCGCGAGCAACTGCTCCGCGCGGCCAAGCGCGAGGCCGCCACCGGGTTGAGCGCCAATGCCGTGCAGGCACCGGAGTTCATCGAACTGGCGGTGCTGCGCCGGCATATCGGCCCGAAGATCTGAGCGGAGCCCGCTTTTAGTGGCGGGTGAGCGTGGTGTCGCGCTTGCGCTGTTGCTTGATGCGGTACATCTCGCGGTCCGCACGGCGTATGGCCTCCTCGGCGTCGATGCCGTGCGGTAGCAACGCCACCACGCCCACGCTGGCGCCGGCGTAGTCGAGCCGCCCCTGCCCGCCGCCCATGTCGTAGTGGCCGAGGGTCGCACCGGCCAGGCGCTGCTGCAGGTGCTCGGCGGCGCGGAGCATCTCGCTCGCCAGGTCCAGTTGCTCGGAGCGCGGGCCCAGGGCGACGACGATGAACTCGTCGCCCCCGGTTCGGCCCAGCATGTCGCTGGTGCGCAGGCTGCCTTGCAGCTTCCTGGCCACCAGGGCGAGGAACAGGTCCCCCGCCTGGTGGCCGTGGGTGTCGTTGATCGCCTTGAAACCGTCGAGGTCGACCACGCCCACCAGCAGGTAGCGCTCCTCGCGCTGGGCCAGCGCCAGCAGGCGCGGGATCTCGGCGAGGATGGCGCGGCGGTTCCACAGCCCGGTCAGCGCGTCGGTCAGGGCCAGCCTGGCGAGCTCTGCGTTGCTGCTCTGCAACTGCTCGACGAGCATCTCCCGCTCCAGGGAAATGCTCAGCAGCCCGGACAGCAGCATCAGCGTCGGCTGCACCTCCGGCGCATGCTCGATCTGGTTGGAGCTGGCGGCGCAGATGGTCCCCAGGAGACGGCCGTCGCGCGCTCGCAGCGGCGCGCTGGCATAGGTGCGGATGCCCAGCGCCCTGGCCGCGTCCGAATCCCCCCAGCACTCGGACACGTCGTTCGAGAAGAGGCGGTTCTCGGTCAGCGCTCGTTTGCAGAGGGTGTCGTCCCAGGGCACTGAAAGCCCCTCGGGTATCTCCATCTCCCCGGTGTTGCGGGCGAACTCCACACGCTGGGTGCCGGCGTCGAGGTCGATGGTGGTGAGGTAGGTCGATTCCATGCCGGTGACGCGGCTGAGGAGCGTCAGCAACGGACGGGTCAATTGCTCGACCGTCCTGGCTTCTGGAACGGTTTCAGAAAGAAGAGACAGTAGGTTTTCCATGCTGAACTTCACTGGCGCATGACGGCGAGAATTGTTGCTCAACCTCCTTCCCGGTGAGTAGCTCCGTGATGTCGCGGTCTTCGATTATGCAGATTAGTCGACTTTTTCTGCGGCTTCGCTTGGCTGCGACCAACGACAGAACCCGGTCTCGCGGTGGGCTTCGTACCTCAACCCAACCTACGGGTTACTTCGGTTCCTGCCGATGCTTCGGCCACCGGCGCGCCTCTTATATCCATATGCGAATCGGTTATTTATTTTTCGGCTAATTGGTTATTTAGGCTATATGCGATCAACGAGGCGGTGCCGCTGAAAGCGCCGCCCCTGATGCATTCCTTCCGTTGCCTGCCGAGATCTCCATGACCGCTTCGATAGCCGCCCGCCCTGATGCCTTGGCCAGTGCCCTGGTCAGTGCCCGGGCGCTGGGCAAGTCGTTCGGCACCAGCCCCGTGCTCCAGGGCATCGACCTCGACCTGTTTCCCGGGGAAGTGGTGGCGCTGCTGGGGGCCAATGGTGCCGGCAAGTCGACCCTGGTCAAGGTGCTCGCCGGCAGCCATGGCCACGACGCCGGCGAGTTGCGGGTGCAGGACAGGGCGGTGTGCTTCGCCTCCCCCCAGGCGGCGCGCCGTGCCGGGATCGTCGCCGTGCACCAGCACGTGGACGATGCGGTGGTGCCGGGCCTAAGCGTGGCGGAGAACCTGGTGCTGGACGAACTCTGCCAGCCCGGCAACGGCGTCTGGGCCGGGCGGGGGCGGTTGCGTGAGCGCGCCGCGCACATCGCCGCCGGGCTCGATCTGCACCTGCCGCTGGATGTATCCATCGAATCGCTGGGCACCGCCGAGCGGCAACTGGTGGTGCTGGCCCGCGCCCTGGCGCTGGAGCCGCGCCTGCTGATCCTCGACGAGCCGACCGCGTCGCTGTCGGCCAGCGAGGCCGAGCGCCTGTTCGCATTGATCGACCGCCTGCGCCAACGCGGCGTGGCGATCCTCTACATCTCCCATCGCCTGTCCGACCTGCAGCGCATCGCCGACCGCGCCATCGTCCTGCGCGATGGGCGCCTGGCCGGCGAGTTCGCCGCGCCGCTGGACCTTGCCGCCGCCGTGGTGGCGATGCTCGGCTCGGCCCTGGCGGCGGTCACGCTGGAGCGCCACGCCCCCGGCCGCGAGGTGCTGGCGGTGCGGGGTTGCCGGCTCGATGCGCGCGGCGCGCCCTTCGACCTCAGCCTGCACGAAGGCGAGGTGGTCGCGCTCACCGGCCTGCTCGGTGCCGGCAAGAGCGAGATCGCCGAACTGCTGTTCGGCCTGCGCCGAGCCGCTGCCGGACGCATCACCCTCGACGGCCGGCCCTGGGCGCCGGCCTCGCCACGCCAGGCCATCGCCGGTGGCGTGTTCATGGCCACCGAGGACCGCACGCGCGGTTCCCTGGTGCCGGGCTTCTCCCTGGCGCGCACCCTGACCCTGCCGTTTCTCGCGCGCTTCAGCCGCGCCGGGTTCATCGACCGCCGCGCCGAACGCGACGCGGTGCAGGCCCAGGTGCAGGCGCTGGGCATCAAGTGCGCGGGCATCGAGGTGCCCATGGACACGCTCTCCGGCGGCAACCAGCAGAAGGTGGTGCTGGCCCGCTGGCTGCTCGGCGAGGGCCGTGTGCTGATCCTCGACGAGCCTTTCCAGGGCGTGGACATCCGCGCCCGCCGCGAGATCGGTGCGCGCATCCGCGCCAGCGCCGCCGGCCGCGCCACCCTGGTGATCTGCACCGACCCCGACGAGGCGCTGGAGATCGCCGACCGCATCCTGGTGGTGCGCGATGGCGCCGTGGTCGGCGGCCACACCAACGACGGCCTGCAACGCGCCGACCTGGTGGCGCAGCTGGCCGGCGTCCCCGCGCAATCCCTTCCCGACTACCCGCATCGCCAAGGAGCCGCGCGTGCCTGAATCCTCTTCGCCCTCGACCTTCACCCCGCCCCTGGGGGCGACGCTGCTGCGCCTGGCGATCCACTACGGCCTGTTGCTGCTGCTGGGGCTGATCCTGGTGCTGTTCGCCGTGCTGGAGCCGGCGTTCCTGCGGGTGGGCAACCTGTTCATCATCCTGCAGTCGGTGTCCATCGTCGCGCTGCTGGCCCTGGGCGTGACCCTGACCATGGCGGTGGGCGGGCTGGACCTGTCCATCGGCGCGGTGGCGGCCATGAGCCTGATGTGCGCCAGCTACGTGATGGTGGTGCTCGGCTGGGGGCCGCTGCCGGCGGTGGCCATCAGCCTGGCCTGCGGCGCGCTGGTAGGGTTGCTCAACGGCTTTCTCATCGTGCGTCTGGGGGTGCCGGACATCCTCGCCACCCTCGGCAGCATGTTTCTGGTCATCGGCCTGCAACTGATCCCCACCGGCGGCCGCTCCATCGCCGTCGGCATGACCCTGCCCAACGGCGATGAGGCCGCAGGCAGCTTCAGCGCTGCCTTCCTCGCCCTTGGCCGCGCGCGCCTGTGGGACACGGTGCCGGTGCCCGTGGTCGTGATGCTGGTGGTGGCACTGCTGGTGTGGGCCTTCCTCGAACGCACGCGCTTCGGCCGGGTGTTCTACGCCATCGGCGGCAACGAGCGGGCGGCGCGCCTGGCCGGTGCCCCGGTGGAGCGCTACAAGCTGCTGGCCTACGTGCTTTCCGCCTCGCTGGCCTCACTCGGCGGGCTGCTGCTGGCGGCGCGCCTGGGGCGTGGCGACGTCAGCTCCGGCAACGGCCTGGTGCTCGACGCCCTGGGCGCCGCACTGATCGGCTTCGCCGTGCTCGGCGCGCGCAAGCCCAACGCCTTCGGCACCCTGGTCGGCGCCTTGCTGGTGGCGACCCTGCTCAACGGCCTGACCATGCTCAACGCGCCTTACTACGCCCAGGACTTCGTCAAGGGCACGGTGCTGGTGCTGGCGCTGATGTTCACCTTCGGCCTCGCCCAACGCGCGCGCTGAACCCTCTTCAGAAAAAGGAACCCGACATGCCTGCATTGATCACTCGCGCCCTGCGTCGCCTCGCGGCCGGCGCCCTGGCCCTGTCCCTCGCCTCCGGCGCCAGCGCCGCCGGCATCGAGGGTGCCCCGGCCCCCTTCGACAAGGGCGGCGTGCGCATCGCCCTGGTCGGCTACCTGTTCTCCGGCGACTTCCCCGAGGCCTACCTGCGCGGAGTGGAGAAGCAGTCCAGGGCCCTGGGCGTCGACCTGCGCCTGTTCGATGCCCGCCAGCAGGCGGCGACCCAGCGCGAGCAGCTGGAGCAGGCCATCGACCTGGGCGTGGATGGCATCATCGTCCAGCTCGGCCTGGCGGAAACCCTCAAGGACACCGTCGACAAGGCCGTGGCCAAGGGCATCAAGGTGGTGGCCTTCGACGTCGAACTGGGCAACCCCGGCGTGACCCAGATCGAGCAGGACCACCACGCCCTGGCGCAGCTGGCCCTGGACCAGGCGCTGAAGGACAACGGCAACGCCTTCCAGGCCGGCTACGTGTTCATCGGCGGCTTCACGCCCATGGAGCGTCGCGACGAGATCTGGCGCCAGGTCAAGGCGGCCAACCCCGGCATCGTCGAGAAGGCCCGCTTCGGCACCCTCAACCCGCCCATCGCCAACTCGGTGGCGGACCAGGCCAGCGCCGTACTGCGCGCCAACCCCGGCCTGCAGGTGATCTTCGCGCCCTTCGACGAGTTCGCCAAAGGCGCCAAGATCGCCGTCGACGAAGCCGGCCTGGGCGAGCAGGTGAAGATCTACAGCGCCGACATCTCCACCGCCGACATCCAGATCATGAAGGAGCCGGGCAGCGCCTGGGCCGCCACCGCCGCGGTGAACCCGGAAGTGGCCGGCGCCATCAGCGTGCGCACCCTGGCCCAGCGCATCGCCGGGGAGGAGACCGGCCCCCGCGTGCAGGTGCCCGCCACCCTGATCACCCGCCAGCAGCTGCTGGACCTGGACGTGAAGAACGTGCGCGACCTGGCGCAGAAGCTGCCGGCCTTCGGCGAGGCGGCCAGCGTCGCCCGCTCGCCGTGGATTCCCCTGGCCGACTGAGGCGACCGACATGCACGACAAGGCATCGCGGTTGCGCAAGGCGAGGGCGGTGAAGAACGACCCGGCCCACGGCACGCGCCTGCCGCCGGGGCAGGTGCTCACCGAGCGCTTCCCCATCCTTCACGAGGGCGAGGTGCCCCGGTACGTGTTGGCCGACTGGTCGCTGCGCCTGCATGGCGCGCTGTCCAAACCCCTGGAGCTGCGCTTCGACGACCTGTTGCAGCTGCCGCAGCGCGAAGTGCGCTGTGACATCCATTGCGTTACCCGCTGGTCGAAGTTCGACACCCGCTGGCGCGGCGTGCACCTGGGCGACCTGCTGCAGGTCCACGGCATCGCGCCGCAGGGCGCCTTCGTCATGGCCCACGCCGACACGGACTACCAGACCAACCTCGCCCTGGCCGACCTGCTGCATCCCGACAGCCTGCTGGCGCTGGCCTACGACGACCAGCCGCTGACGCCCCAGCACGGCTGGCCGCTGCGCCTGCTGGTGGCCGGGCGCTACTTCTGGAAGAGCGCCAAGTGGCTGCGCGCCCTGGAGTTCACCACCGAGGAGGCGCCGGGCTTCTGGGAGCGCAATGGCTTCCACCTGCACGCCGACCCCTTCCTCGAACAGCGCTTCTCCGGCGAGGCGCTGGACATCCCCGAGGACGAGTGGCAACGCAAGGCGTACGACTGAACGACGCAGGCCAGCGGAGTAAGCCCCCCGCAGGGTGGACCGGTGAAGCGTGGTCCACCCTGCACCCGGCAATGCACCGCGCCGTGGCCGAGCTTTGCGTAGGGGACGTCGCTTTTCACGTCCACCAGCGAAGGTGGGCTCAACTTCCAGCACCCCTTATTGAAACGTGCTCTTCCGCGCCCACGAAACTTGCCAAGCAAAGTTCCATTAATTGTCAGGTTCAATAACCAGGAACTGAACTTGAACTGTATTTCCAGTGCTGCTCCAGCAACATCTATTGCTGATTTAGCAGCAACTTTCTTGATTCCGCTTATAAGCCGGCTGCGCGATATAACCTAAGTGTTATTCGTTATTTTGCCCGCCCGGCGGGCTCGTCTAGGATCGGCCTCCAGGACACCCCATCAGGCATGGATGCCGCTCTAGAACGAGATACCAGGCCACCTCGCAAAGAGGCAGGACCCGGTCGGCACTGCCCCCGTTGCACGACGAATCAGAACTTGCCGCCGCTGTTAAGCGGGCGCTTCCGTTCAACTTCGCGATGGCAACTTGAAGACCATTTAAAACAGCATCCATCTGTCGGGACGGCAACTTCCAGGGGTTGGCCAACTGCCCGTCAAAAGTGCGACCAAGGAGTAATTCGCATGCATCGCCGTTCCTTCCCCTTGTTGGGCGCCGCCGTGCTCACGGCATTGGCGCAAGCCCCCGCACACGCCCAGGAAGCCACCAGCAGCGCCGACGATTCGACCCGCCTCGGCACCGTGCTGGTCACCGGTACCCGCGCCAAGAACCGCACCGTGCTCGATTCGCCCGTGCCGGTGGACGTGCTCACCGCCGAGGACCTGAAGTCCACCGGCGCGGTCAACGGCGAACTGGGCCAGGCCCTACAGACGCTGCTGCCGTCCTTCAGCCTGCCGCGCCAGTCCAACTCCGGTGGCGCCGACCACGTGCGTGCGGCCCAGCTGCGCGGCATGAGCCCGGACCAGGTGCTGGTGCTGGTCAACGGCAAGCGCCGCCACACCTCGGCGCTGGTCAACGATTCCTCGAAGATCGGCCGTGGTACCGCCCCGGTGGACTTCAACTCCATTCCCATCAGCGCGGTGAAACGCATCGAAGTGCTGCGTGACGGCGCCGGCGCCCAGTACGGCTCCGATGCCATCGCTGGGGTGATCAACATCATCCTCGACGACGCCCCCGAAGGCGGCGAGGTCTCCACCACCTATGGCGCCTACCACACCCACCAGAGCGCCATCCACGAGACCACCACCGACGGCCAGAACAGCGCCACCACGGCCAAGATCGGCACGCGCCTGGGTGAGGACGGCTTCATCCGCGGCGGCGCCGAATACAAGGACCGCAACCCCACCAACCGCGCCGGCTTCGACGGCTTCGCCGACACCCCCGGCCAGCGCAACTACGTGATGGGCGACGGCGACGCCCGCGACATCAACACCTGGTTCAACGGCAAGCTGCCCCTGGGCGACATCGAGGCCTACACCTTCGGCACCTACAACCACCGCACTACCACCGGTGCCGAGTTCTACCGCTACCCCAGCGAGCAGCCGGCGTTCTACCCCAACGGCTTCCTGCCGCAGTCCCTCGGCACCAACCAGGACCTGTCCCTCACCGGCGGCTTCAAGGGCCTGATAGGCGAGGACTGGGACTACGATGCCAGCCTCACCCACGGCCGCAACCTGTTCGAATCCGCCACCAAGCGCACCCTCAACGCCTCCCTCGGCGCCGCGTCGCCGACCCGCTTCGACACCGGCGAGTACGAGCTGCGCCAGACCGTAGGCAACCTCGACTTCACCCGCGAGCTGAGCCTGCTGGGCACGTCCTTCGCCCTGGCCCTGGGCGGCGAGTACCGCTACGAGAACTACCTGACCCGCGCCGGCGACGAGGCCTCCTACGTCGGCACCGGCGCCGACGGTGCCAGCGGCCTGCGCCCCAGCGAGGAAGTTGACCTGGACCGCAACGTGTTCGGCACCTACGCCGAGCTCTCGGGCGACCTTACCGACCGCCTGTTCGTCGACGCCGCCACCCGCTGGGAGCGCTACGACGACGCCGGCAGCAAGCTCACCGGCAAGCTCAGCGGCCGTTACCGCCTGACCGATGCCGTGGCCCTGCGCGGTGCCGTGTCCAACAACTTCCGCGCGCCGTCGCTGGCCCAGGTGGGCTTCCAGCACACCACCAGCAACTTCGGCACCGGCGGCACCCTCACCGACATCCGCGTGCTCTCGGTCAACGACCCCATCGCCCGTGCCCTGGGCGCCGAGGACCTGGACCCGGAAACCTCGAAGAACTTCAGCATCGGCCTCACCGCCCAGCTGAGCGAACGCTTCGACCTGTCGTTCGATGTGTTCCGCATCGACGTGAAGGACCGCATCACCCTGTCCCAGCGTATCGGCAGCGACGCCCTGGAGCAGTACGTGCTGGACAACTTCGGCGTGGCCGGGGTGCATGACGTCAACTTCTTCACCAACGCCGCCGACACCCGCACCGATGGCGCCGAGCTGGTGCTCAACTACCACCAGCCCTTCGCCGACGGCCAACTGGGGGTGACCACCGCCTACACCTACAACCACACCAAGGTCACCGCCACCAAGGGCACGCCGTCGCAGCTGGCTGCCCTGGGCATCGGCAACGACGCGCTGGTGGGCGTGGAGGAGCGCAACACCCTCACCGACGCCGCACCGCGTGATCGCTTCGTCCTCTCCACCACCTGGAGCAACGCCAACTGGAGCCTGCTGGGCCGCCTCACCCGCCAGGGCGAGACCACCCGCGTGTTCGACTTCGGCACCTCGCAGCCGGAGCAGACCTACGACGCCGTGTGGCAGCTGGATGCCGAGGTGCAATACACGTTCACCCCGCAGTTCAGCGTCGCCCTGGGCGGCAACAACCTCACCGACCAGTACCCGGAGCGTTCCAGCTCGGAGATCAACTACGGCGGAAACCTGCCGTACGACGTGCTCTCGCCGGTCGGCTCCAACGGCGCGTACTACTACGCCCGCGCCACCTACGGCTTCTGACCGAGCTGGCCGCCCACCCGGGCGGCCAGGTCCCTGCCGGAGGCGGGCATGAGCGACACCCCAAGCGCCGGGCCACGGCGTCACCTCGGCGTGCTGCAGGCGCTGCTGGTGACCCTGGGCATGGTGATCACCACCGATATCCTCAAGACCGCGCCCACCGTGGCGCTCAACGTCGGCGCCGAGCATTTCTACCTGGTGTGGGTGCTCGGCGGCCTGCTGTCCATGGTCGGCGCGCTGTGCTTCGCCGAAATGGCCACGGCCTTTCCCCACCCCGGCGGCGACTACCACTTCCTCCACCGCGCCTACGGCGAGCGGGTGGGCTTCCTCTTCGCCTGGTCGCGCTTCGCCGTGCTGCACACCGGCTGGATCGCGCTCTCGGCCTTTCTCTTCGCCGACTACTTCACCGCCGTGCTGCCCCTCGGGCACCACGGCGCAGGGCTGTTCGCCGGGGCGCTGATCGTCGCCCTGGTGCTGGTCAACCTGCTCGGCGTGCGGGTCGGCTTCCTCACCCAGACGCTGCTGGTGAGCCTGCTCACCCTGGGCTTCCTGACCATCGTCTCGGGCGGCGCCTGGCTGGCCTGGCAGGGCGTCGCGGTGCCGCCGCCGAGCAACCCGCTGCCGCCGGAAAGCGGCGGGGTGGCGGGCTTCTCGGCGGCGATGATCTTCGTCTTCCTTGCCTTCGGTGGCTGGAGCGACGCGGCCACGCTGTCGGCGGAGATCCGTGACGGCCGGCGCGGCCTCTTCATCGCCATGCTCGGCGCGCTGCTGCTCCTGCTGGGCATCTACCTGGCGCTGAACTGGGCCTTCATCCAGGGCCTGGGGTTCGATGGCCTGGCGGCCAGCGGCGCACCGGCGGTGGAGCTGCTGGGCCGCGCCTTCGGCGCACCGGGTGTCGGCGTGATCCTGCTGGTGGTGGGCGTTTCCGCCGTGGCCAGCATCAACTCCACGCTGATGGTCGGTGCCCGCACCACCTACGCCGCTGCCCGCGACGTGCCCTCGCTGCACCGCCTCGGCCACTGGGACGACAGCCACGGCGTGCCGCGCCGTGCACTGCTCGCCGAAGGCGGCGTGGCGCTGCTGCTGGTGGCCTTCGGCAGCTTCGCCGAGAGCGGCTTCAACGCCATGGTGGAATACATGACCCCGGTCTACTGGCTGTTCATGGCCCTCAGCAGCCAGGCGCTGATCATCCTCCGCCGTCGCCACCCCGAGGTGCCGAGGCCGGTGCGGGTGCCGCTCTATCCGCTGCTGCCGCTGCTGTTCTTCGCCCTGTGCCTTTACATGCTCTGGTCGAGCCTGGCCTATGTCGGCTACGGCGCCTTCGTCGGCGTCGCCGTGCTCGCCCTGGGCGCGCTGTTGCAGGGGCTGCTGGCCTGGCGCGGCGGTTCGGCGACCAGCGAAGGCGAGGTGCTCTCATGACTGTCTGGAAACTTCTACGCGGGCCGGTGGTGGTGGTGGTCCTGGTGGCATCCCTGGCCGGTGCCGCACTGCTGCTGGCAAGCCGCAGCCCGCTGGCCGGCGATGGCCACCCACGGGAGCACGCCATGCTGCGCACCGAGCTCTACTTCGGCGCCATCGAGCCTGCAGCGTGGGAGCGCTTCCTCGCCGAGGAGGTGACGCCGCGCTTCCCCGACGGCCTCAGCTGGTACGACGTCAATGGCCAGTGGCGCGGGCCCAGCGGCAAGCCGGAGAAGCTGCCCTCGCGCATCCTCCTTCTGATCCACGCCGACAACGCCGCCAACCGCGAGGCCCTGGCCGAGATCGGCACAGTGTTCCTCGCCCGGCACGGCATGGCGGTGCTCAAGGTCTCCAGCCCCGTCACCGCCAGCGACCCCGACTGGACCGACGACCGCGTGAAGAACCGCCAGCTGGCGCCCTGAAGGCAGAGCACGAATGATGGGCTTGTGTAGGGTGGATGACGCTCTTTTCATCCACCAGGCGGAGTGACCGGCGAGCACGAACGGTGGACCGATGAAGCGTGGTCCACCCTACGTCCGGATGCCCGTTACGGGTTGCAAAGCGATGGGTGGCGCGGATTCGACCGGTAGGGTGGATGACGCTCTTTTCATCCACCAGCAGAGTGGCCGGCGAGCACGCAAGGTGGACCGATGAAGCGCGGTCCACGCTACGCCCAGATGCCCGTTACGGGTTGCAAAACGATGGGCGGCGCGGATTCGATCGGTAGGGTGGATGACGCTCTTTTCATCCACCAGGCGGAGTGACCGGCGAGTACGAACGGTGGGCCGATGAAGCGCGGTCCACCCTACGTCCGGCTTGGCGCCTGCGCGGGGAAATTCACCCTTCGATCAACTCGCGCATGTACTGCGGCAGGGCGAATGCGGCCTGGTGCACCTCAGCGTTGTAGTAGCGGGTGCGCAGGCCGCTGGCTGCGAAGCGTTGCTGCAGGGTGGCGAGGTCGGTGGCGCGGGCGCGGTGGCTGTTGCTGGCCCAGCCGAAGCTCATGGCGCCGCCGATGTAGGTGGGCACCGCCGCGAGGAAGAAGCCCCAGTCGGCGAAGGTGGCCGCCAGGTGGCGCGCGGTGCCGCTCAGCTCGTCCGGCTGCAGGAAGGGCACGCCGTTCTGGGTGGCGAGCACGCCGTCGGCGTTCAGGCAGCGCCGGCAGTTGCGGTAGAAGTCAGCGCCGAACAGGCTGCTGGCGGGGCCGCCCGGGTCGGTGGAGTCGCTGATGATCACATCAAAGCGCTCCTCGGTGGTGGCGACGAAATCCAGACCGTCGCCGATCACCAGGCGCAGGCGCGGGTCGTCCAGCGCGCCGGCCGAATGCTGCGGCAGGTGCTCGCGGCACAGCGCGATCACCGCGGCGTCGATCTCCACCGCAACGATCTCCTCGATGCCTGCATGGCGCACGATCTCGCGCAGGATGCCGCCGTCCCCGACACCGATCACCAGCACCCTGCGTACCGCGCCATGGGCGAGGATCGGCACGTGGGCCAGCGTCTCGTGGTAGATGCATTCGTCGGCCTCGGTGGTCTGCACCACGCCGTCCAGGGCCATGACGCGGCCGAAACGGGCGTTGCGGAAGATCACCAGGTGCTGCTGGTCGGTATGGCCTTCATGCAGCAACTCGTCGATGCGCAGCTGCTGGCCGTAGCCCTCGTAGAGGGTTTCCCGGTAGTCGGCCATCAGAACGACACGTCCGCCGGTTGCGACAGGCGCAGCACCGAGAGGTCGCCGGTGATGCGTTTCCAGGCCAGGCGGATGGCTTCGATATTGGCGTCGTGGCGCGGGGTGTCCTCGTGGAGGATGACGATGACCTTGGTGCTCAGGCGCTCGGGTTGCGCGGCTCCCTTGTCGCGCCACTGGCCGTAGGCGTCATAGGCGGTGAAGCCGTCGGGGAAGCGCGCCGTCACCTCCTGGTCGATGAACTCGCGCCAGCGCGCCGGGCTGACGCTGCCCGGGCCACCCTCCAGCGGGCCCACGGAGAAATACAGCTCGGTGCGCAGCCAATGCGCCTGCGCCGGCCGCGAGGCGTCGCCCTGCAGGGTGGAGCTGGTGGGGTTGGTGGTGTGGACCGACGCGGGCGGCGTCGCCGCGCATCCCGCCAGGGCCAGGAGGAGGGCGGGGAACAACAGGCGAGGGGACATGCAGGAATCCTTGTGCGAGCACGCTTCCGGACGTGCGGGGAGGGCTGGGACCCGCACTATAGAGCGCCGCCTTAATTCCCTGAAGGATGTAAAAATTAGATTGATAGATCGTTTTAGCATAACGATATCGCTGATACCGCCACGTGCCGCGTAGGGGCGATCGTACGGCGACTGCCGGGGCGACTTCAGTCGCCAAGCAGCCCGCAGGGCTGCCCTCCCACGGTGTTCCCCGAGGCACCGCCGGTGGATGGAAAAAGCGCCATCCACCCTACACAGGTTGGCTCCGTGGCTCGGGTTGCGCACGTGCCGTAGGTCGGCGTCCGCCCTGTGGGAGCGGCTTCAGCCGCGAAAGATCTCCCGCAGGCACGGGGCCGCGAGTGGCTGGCCGCTCCTTCGCGAATGAATTCGCTCCCACGGGGTGCTGCCGCTGCCGGCCCCTATTGCGCCAGCTGCTCCAGGGCGATGGCGAGGCGGTTGTCATGGCGGTAGCCGGTCTGGCCCTGGGCGGGGAGGCTGTCGGTCTGTTGCGGGGCGCGGGCCTGGGCGCGGTAGGCGAGGGGGCTGGTGCCGAGCTGGCGCTGGAAGCTGCGGCGCATGCGTTCCTCGTTGCCGAAGCCGGTGGTCTCGGCGATGCGCTTGATGGGCTCGGCGCTGGTTTCCAGCAGCCGGCAGGCGGCTTCCAGGCGCAGGGTCTCCACGGCCTGGGCCGGGGTGCCGCCGGTGGCGGCGGCATAGGCGCGGGCGAAGTGGCGCGGGCTCATGCCGACGCGTTCGGCCAGGCGCTCGACGCGCAGATCGGCGTCGAGGTTCTCGGCCATCCAGGCGTGCAGGCGCACCAGGCGCAGGTCACGGTCGCTGCGCAGGGCGTCGCTCTGCGCCTTCAGCGAGGCGCTGAGCTGGGGCTGCTCGGCCGAACGGTGGATGAACAGGGTGAAGTAGCGCGCCAGCGCCAGGGCAGCGTGGGGGCCGAGGTCCTGCTCCAGCAGGGCGAGGCCGAGGTCGATGCCCGCCGAGGCGCCGCCGCAGGTCCACAGGTTGTCGTCGTGCAGGTACAGCGCGTCGCGTTCCACGTGCAGCGCCGGGTAGCCCTGTTGCAGGTCCTCGGCGAACTTCCAGTGGGTCACCACGCGGCGCCCGTCCAGCAGGCCTGCAGCGGCCAGGGCGAAGGCGCCGGTGCCCACCGAGCACAGGCGGCGGGCGCTGGGGGCATGACGGCGCAGCCAGGCGATGGCGTCGGCATCGGTCTCCAGCTGCGACACGCCCGGGCCGCCGATGACGATCAGCGTGTCGATGTCCGGCACCTCGCGCGCCACCTGCTCCAGCGAGCGGGTGCACACCTGGATGCCGGAAATGGTCTCGATCTCGCCGCCCTCGGGGGACGCCAGCACCACGCGGTAGGGCGGGTGCTCGGCCAGCTCGCCACCGAGCACGCGGGGCGCGGCGGCGAACACTTCCAGCGGGCCGGCGGCGTTCAGCAGCAGGGCGCCGGGGAAGGCCAGGACCAGCACGGGGCGGGGCGCCGCGATGGCAGAAAAGGTGGGGTGTTTGACATGGAGGCGAGCGCGAGGCGTCGACATACTGGGGCCAGCCTTGATTCAGAGACCCGCGACGATGCGCCGATTCCTTTCCGCTGCCAAGCACCTGCCGCTGCTCGTCCTGCTGTGCGCCGGGCCGGCCCACGCCGAGCCTTCGCCCCTGGCGGCCCGGCCCGCCACCGAGCTGGCCGGCGTCGAGCTGGAGGTGGGCGACCAGAGCGGCCTGGTCCAGGCGCTGCTGGCGGCAGCGGGTGAGGACCGCGACCTGCCGTACCGCCTCGACTGGCACCCCTTCACCGCCGGGCCGGCGCTGATGGAGGCGCTCAACGCCGCCGCCGTGGACGTGGGCGTGGTGGGCAACGCGCCGCCGGTGTTCGCCCAGGCCGGTGGCTTCGACGTGCGCATCATCGCCGCCGCCGAAGGCGCGCAGAACAACAACGCGCTGCTGGTACCGGCGGATTCGCCCCTGCACAGCGTCGCCGAGCTCAAGGGCAAGCGCGTCGCCGTGGCCAAGGGGGCCAGCGGCCACTACCTGCTGCTGGCCGCGCTGGCCGGCGCGGGGCTGAAGATCGCCGATATCCAGGTGCTCTACGCCAGCCCCGTGGATGCGCAGAACGCCTTCGCCAGCGGCCGCCTGGATGCCTGGGCGGTGTGGTACCCCTTCGTCGGCCAGGCCACCTCGCGGGGCGCGCGCCGGCTGGTGGATGGCAGCCCCTGGCCCGAGACCGGCCTCAACTTCACCGTGGCCAGCCTGGCCGCCTTGCACGACCCGCTGAAGGCCGACCTGCTGGGCGACTTCGTCCAGCGCCTGGCCCGCGCCCAGGCCTGGGCCACCGCCAACCCCGGCCCCTGGGCGGAGCACCTGGCCGGCGTCACCCGCCTGCCGCTGCCCCTGGTGCAGGAGATGCTGCAGCAGCAGAGCCTGCGCTACGTGCCCCTGGACGGCCGCGTCAGCGCCCTGCAGCAGCGCCTGGCCGACGCCTTCGCCGAGGCGCGGCTGATCCCCCGGCCGCTGCAGGTGGGAGAGGCCTTCGACGACCGTTACAACCGCCTGCTCCCCAGCGCCCACTGACCCCCAGCCCGACCGCCATGCCGCACCTGCCGGCAGGGCGGCGCTCACCCGGAGAAACCCCATGCCCCCACTCGATTCCACCACCCTGCGCCGCCACGCCACCGGCCTGATCGCCGTCGACCACGAGCGCTCCGCCGGCGGCTACACCCTGTTCGCCCCGCAGACCGCCGGCGGCAAGGTCTTCCTCATCGACATCGACGGCAACGAGGTGCACCGCTGGCAACTGCCGCAGCGCCCCGGCCGCGATGCGGTGCTGCTGGCCAACGGCAACCTCGGCTACAACGGCAACCACCCGGACTCGCCCGAGCTGTTCCCGGGCTGGTCGGTGTGGCACGGCGGCGCCTTCTCCGAGGTGACCCCGGAGGGCGAGGTGGTCTGGCAGCACACCGATCTCGCCCACCACCACGACGCCCAGTGGCTGGCCAACGGCAACCTGCTCTACACCACCGCCGAGCCCTTGCCCAAGCCCATCGCCGCGCGCGTGCAGGGCGGCATCCCCGGCAGCGAGGCGCCGGGCGGGGTGATCTATGGCGACGTGGTCAAGGAGGTCGACCGCACCGGTGCCACCCTCTGGGAATGGCGCAGCTGGGAGCACCTGGCGCCGGAGGACTACCCGCTGCACGACTGCTTCGAGCGCTACCACTGGCCGATGACCAACGCGGTGACCCCGGGGCGCGACGGCAAGGTGATCCTCAGCCTGCGCAGCGTCTCCTCGGTGATCGCCGTGGAGCGGGCCAGCGGCCGCGTGCTCTGGCGCCTGGGCCACGACATCGTCGCCCAGCAGCATTGCCCCAGCGAGCTGGAGGACGGCCGCGTGCTGGTGTTCGACAACGGCATCTCGCGCCCGCACATCTCCATGCCCCATTCGCGGGTGATCGAGGTCGACCCCATCGCCCAGCGCATCGAATGGCAGTACGCCGACACCCCCGGCTACGCCTTCTTCACCCCCTTCATGGGCGGTGCCCAGCGCCTGGAGAACGGCAACACCCTGATCACCGAGGCCAACTTCGGCCGGCTGTTCGAGGTCACCCGCGAGGGCGCCGTGGTGTGGGAGTACATCAACCCGCATTTCGCCGCCTACCCGGACGCCGCCTCGCGGGCCTACCTGCCGGGCGAGAACAACGCCATCTTCCGCGCGCACCGCTACCTGGCGCGGGACATCCCCTGGCTGCGCGGTTGATCGCGCGGCTTCACCCATCCACCCACGACCACCACCCGATCACGCTTACGCAGACCACGCGCAGCGAGGGTCCACTCATGACCGGAGTCCATGATGACCACGCCCTTCAACCGGCCCCCCTGCGCGTCCGCCCTGCGGATGCTGGTTCCCACCCTCGTCGCCCTGGCCTGCGCGCCGAGCCAGGCCTCGGCGGCCGAGCGCACGCCCGGCGCCACGGCCGGTGACACCACCCTGCAAGCGGTGACGGTCAACGCCCGCCGCCGCACCGAAGAGGCGCAGTCGGTGCCGACACCGATGACCGTGCTCTCGGCACAGACCCTGGAAGAGCAGCGCCTGTACCGCGTGCAGGACCTGCAGCAGGCGATGCCCAGCCTCAATGTCGCCTTCATGCATGCGCGGCAGTCGAGCCTGTCCATCCGTGGCCTGGGCAACAACCCGGCCAGCGATGGCCTGGAAGGCAGCGCCGGCATCTACCTGGACAACGTCTACCTGGGGCGCCCAGGGATGGCGGTGTTCGACCTGCTGGACATCGAGCAGCTGGAATTGCTGCGCGGCCCGCAGGGCACGCTGTTCGGCAAGAACACCACCGCCGGCGTGCTCAACATCGGCACCCGCAAGCCGAGCTTCACTGCCGAGGGCGGGGTTTCCAGCTCCATCGGCGAGGACGGCTACGTGCAGAACCAGGGCAGTTTCTCCGGCCCCCTGAGCGAGACCCTGGCCGGGCGCCTGTCGGCCTACCGCACCCGCGAGAACGGCTACGTGGAGAACGAGCACGATGGCCACACCCTGGGCGGCGGCACCCGCCAGGGCTTCCGCGGGCAATTGCTGTTCGAGCCGAACGAGGCCTTCAACCTGCGCTGGATCGCCGACTACAACGAGGAAGACTCCAGCGCCGGGACGCGTTCGCTGTTCAGCACTGGGCCGACCATCAACGGCGTCAACCGCTACGAGCAGCGCGCCGCCGCCGTGGGCGCGACCCTGGTGCGCGGGCGCCACGTCAACCTGGACGCCGAGCAGAGCGTGAAGGTGTTCCAGGGCGGCACTTCGCTGGAGGCCAACTGGACGCTGCCCAACGACTTCACCCTGACCTCCATCAGCGCCTACCGCTGGTGGGACTTCACCCCGCGCAACGACGATGAGCTGAATGTGCGGGTGATGGACAACGTCGGCCAGTCCGCCCGCGATAAGCAGTACTCCCAGGAACTGCGCCTGGCATCGCCCACCGGCGGCGCCTTCGACTACGTGCTCGGCGCCTATTACTTCCGCCAGGAAATGCGCAACGAGGTGTTCACGTACTACGGTCCCCTGGCCGACACCTGGAACGGCACGCCGGCCGGCGCGCTCAACGACGTCACCAGCATCGGCAAGGGCCGGATCGATACCGACAGCTTCGCGCTGTTCGCCCAGGGCACCTGGCACCTCACCGAGCGCCTCGATTTCACCGCCGGGGTGCGCGGCACCTACGAGGAGAAGCAGGCGCGGGTCGGGCGCAATGCCCCCGTGGGCGGTGCCGCCGTGAGCGGTGCGGCGGCCTCGGTGCGCAATGCGCGGGTCGGCGCCTACGACTCGGGCGACCTGGCGCAGTACAGCTTCAGCCCCTCGGCGCTGCTCAGCCTGGCCTACCGCTTCGAGGACCGGGTGCTGGGCTACGCCTCGCTGTCCCATGGCGAGAAGTCCGGCGGCGTGAACCTCAGCGTCGCCAGCGCCCCGGTGGCGGGGGCGGACTCGCTGCTGATCGGCACCGAGCGCGCCAATGATGCCGAGCTGGGCATCAAGAGCACGCTGCTGGACAACCGCCTGCAGCTCAACGCGAACCTGTTCTGGACGGTGGTCCACGGCTATCAGGCCAACGCCTACGACGACGTCAACCTCACCAGCTACCTCACCAACGCCGGCAGCGTGCGCAGCCGGGGCGTGGAGTTCGAGGCGACCCTGCGCCCCATGCGCGGGCTGACCCTGAACGCCAACGGCTCGTACAACGACGTGCGCTACCTCGCCTACGAGGACGCTCCCTGCCCGGCGGAAGTGGCCCTGCGCCCCGGCGCACCGGCCTCGTGCGACCTCAGCGGGCACAACGTGGTCGGCGCCTCGAAGTGGATCTTCAACGGCAACGGCACCTACGAATGGCAGCTGGAGACGGTGCGCCCGTACCTCAACGCCAGCTACGCCTTCCGCTCCCACGCGGTGGGCACCATCGACGACTCGCGCTACGCCCGGTTGCCCAGCTACGCGCTGGTCAGCCTTGCCACCGGCGTGCGCGGCGACCTGGGGGACGGCCAGTGGGACGTGTCGCTGTGGTTGAAGAACGCCTTCGACAAGACCTACTACACCACCCTGTGGAACTCGCCGAACGGCGCCTACACCGGCGTGCTCGGCACCCCGAGGACGCTGGGGATGACGGCGCGGTACGACTTCTGAGGCAGGCATGCGTGTGTGCTGCAAGGTCGCTTGGTGGATGAAAGGAGCGTCATCCACCACACCGGTTGGCGCCCTGGTTCGAGTTGGGCACGGCGTCGTAGGTTGGTGCCGAGCGTAGCGAGGCCCAACGCAGCGATATCGGGCCCAACCGCAGAGGCTCTCCTTGTGGGAGCGGCTTCAGCTGCGAAGGACCCGCCGCCGGCACAGGGTTGCGAGCGGGCTGGTATTTGCTGTGGGGCGCAGGCCAAACGGGGTCGCCAGGCTCTATAGTTGCGCCCATCCCCGTCCTGCCTGCCGAGCCTAGCCGATGATCACCCGTCCCCAGAATCCTTCGATCCCGGTCCTGCTGTTCTCCCTCAAGGGGTCGATCATCCCGGCCATCTGGCGCAAGGTGGTGTTCACCGTGCTGATCAGTTCGGTGGTGGTGGCCACCCACGGCACGCTCTATCACTACAAGGTGATCCTCACGGCCACGCCCTTCACCCTCTGGGGGCTGACGCTGGCGATCTTCCTCGGCTTCAGGAACACCGTGGCCTACCAGCGCTTCTGGGAGGCACGCACGTTGTGGGGCGAGCTGCTGATCGTCACCCGCAACCTGACCCGGCAACTGCTGAGCCTGACCCCGGCCATGCCACCAGCCGAGCGCCGCCGGCTGGTGGATGCGCTGGCCGCCTTCAGCCATGCGTTGCGCGATCACCTGCGTGGCGGGGGCGATGGCGCCGACGTGCAGCGCCTGCTGGACGCACCGGCCCGCGCGCAGCTGGCCGGCAAGGGCAACGTGCCCAGCGCGCTGCTGGGGCTGATCGGCCAGCGCGTGATGGCGGCGAGCCGCGAGGCGGGGGCGGGCGAGAGGGTCCAGGCGTCTCTCGACGAGCAACTGACCCGGTTGTCCTACGTGCTGGGCGGCTGCGAGCGCATCAAGAACACGCCCATCCCCTATCCCTACATCCTCATGCTGCACCGCATCGTCCACGTGTACTGCTTCCTGCTGCCGTTCTGCCTGGTGGACGCCATCGGCTGGTTCACGCCCTTCGCGGTCTGCGTGCTGGCGTACACCTTCTTCGGCCTGGATGCCCTCGGCGACCAGATTTCCGACCCCTTCGACACCCAGCCCAACGACCTGCCGCTGAACGCCATGTGCCGCAACATCGAGATCACGGTGCTGGAGCTGCTGGGCGAACCCGCGCCCGAGCCGGCGCAGCCGGTGAAGGGCGTGCTGCTCTAGCGCGGGTAAGGCGCCGGGCCTCAGGCCGTCTGCTCGAAGGCCTCCAGGGCGCGCAGCGAGTAGATGTAGGCCGCGCCGGCGTTCAGCGAGATGGCGGTGGCCAGGGCCTGGGCCAGTTCGGCCTCGGTGGCGCCGGCCTTGCGCGCGGCTTCGGCATGCACGCCGATGCAGCCGTCGCAGCGGGTGGTGATGGCCACGGCCATGGCGATCAGTTCGCGGGTCTTGGCGTCGAGCGCGTCGCCGTCGCTGGCGGCGGCGCCCAGGGCCTGGTAGGCGGCGAGCATCTTCGGGTGGGACTTGCCGAGCTTGCCGAAGGCTTTCTTCACGGCGGGAACGTAGTCGGACCAGTTGAACAGCATGATGGCTTCTCCTAGCTTTGCACGGGGCCGGTCATCGGCCGGTGAGGAGAGTGTCCCGCCGGCGCGTTCCCGGCGTTTTGCATTCCTGCCCATCCCTTTGCCGAAACGTCCCGATGCACGCATTCGACCACCTGATCGACCTGGCCAACCTCCGTGGCGTGCTGGATCTGCGCTGCCAGCTGCACGGCAATTGGTCCCTGGACCATCCGCGCCTGCCGGCCGGCCAGGCCAGCTACCACATCCTGCTGCGCGGCGAGTGCCGCCTTGAGCTCGCCGGCCAGCCGCCCCTACGCCTGCGCGCGGGGGAGATCCTGCTGCTGCCGCGCAGCGATTCCCACCTGTTGCAGGCCGGCCAGCCGGGCCGCCTGCCCACCCCGACGCCCCCGCACGAAGAGCCCGGGCGCGTTCCGCTCTTGCGCATCGGCGAGGGCGGGGAGGGCTTCGAGATGCTCTGCGGGCGCATCCACTACAACCCGCGCGCGACCCTGCTGGAGGCCTTGCCCGATGTGCTGGTGGTGCAGGCCGGCGCCACCTCGGAGGGCCGCCTGGCTGCGGTGGTGGAACTGATGCGGCTGGAGGCCGAGGGCGAAGAGGTGGCCAACCAGGCGATGGTCGACGGGCTCTCGGTGATCCTCTTCACCCTGGTGATGCGCGCCTACCTGCGTGAGCGCCAGGACCTGCTGGGCATCTTCGCCCTGCTGCGCGACCGGCGCCTGGGCAAGGCGGCGCTGGCGCTGCTGGCGGATCTCTCGCGCGACTGGCCGGTGGAGGCACTGGCGGCCGAGGCGAACATGTCGCGCTCCAGCTTCATGCGCGCCTTCACCCAGCTCGCCGGCACCCCGCCTGCCAGCCTGGTGACGCGCCTGCGCCTGGAGCGCGCGCAGCAATTGCTGCAAGGCACGGCGATGAGCATCGGCGCCATCGCCCTGGAAGTCGGCTACCCCAGCCAGGCGTCCTTCAGCCGCGTGTTCCGCCAGCACCTGGGCGAATCGCCGGCGGGGTACAGGCAGCGCGGTCGCGGGTAATGGGCCAGGGACTGCCGGGAGCTCCCCCGTAGGAGCGGCTTCAGCCGCGAAAGGCCTCTCGCCGGCGCCGGCTGCGAATGACCGGAAGCTCCATCGCGAATGAACTGGCTCCGTCTGCGTTGGCTGTTGCGAGCTCGTGCGAAGACACAAGCCTGGGCATTCATGGCTCCCTGTCACGCCCACCGCGTGGGTTTCGCTTCGCTCTACGCCACCCTACGAAAGCCACTGCGCACCGGGCGTGATGCGCACATCGATGACGATTCCGGCGAAGACGCGAGAGCGCTGCCGGGCCAGGGATGGCCCGTCGAGTGGGCAGCACCCCGCCGGGCCCCTGGAGCGTTGATGAAGCGGGGGCGAAACAGAAACCATCGGCAAGGTTCGGCAATCGGCTTGGCCAAAACCTCCTGGCAACACTTGACGCAGACAGGGCCAATGAACCCGCTCCTGCGATCGAGCCAGCGGTAACGGTGGTCTACCCCTTCAGGTATTACCCCTTGGGGTAAGGCTCAGGCGCTGGCGGCCTGGATGTCGGGCATGTGGAAGCGCCGCCACTTGTTCGGGGTGGTGCCTTCGAGCTTGTTGAACACGCGGCAGAAATGCGACTGGTCGGAGAAGCCGCATTCCTGGCTGATCCGCGAGATGGGCATGCCCGGGTTCAGCAGCAGTTCCTTGGCGCGGCGGATGCGGTAGTGCAGCGACCATTCCTGGGGCGACAGCCCGGTGGCCTTCTTGAACGCGCGGGAGAAGTGGCTGCGCGACAGTGCGCACTGCTCGGCCACCTCGGCGATGAACAGCCGCGAGGACAGGCTGCCGGCCATGATCTCCTTGGCCTTGCGCTCCTGCCAGGGGGCCAGGGCGACGCGTTCGCAGCGGGCCGGCCGGGGCGCGCGGTAGCGCTGCAGCAGGTGTTCGCAGAGTTGCAGGCTGGCCTGTTGCAAGGATTGCCCGCTTGCCGGTTCGGGTGCCTGGAGGCTGTCCTTGAGCGACAGCAGCAGTTCGTAGGTCCGATGGTCGAGGGTGGCGACCGGTGCGGCGAGGTCGGTCATGGCGTCTCTCCTGTGCAAGGTGGCACCAGAGTGCCGCTTCGCTGCCGTCGAGTCCTTTGGGGAGCCTTAAACGTCCTGAATGCGCTCTTCAGCCTGGCCGAGCGCGGGCAGGATGAAGAAGAACAGGCTCTCTCCATGGCGCCCCTGGGTGGCGCGCAGCGTCCCGCCGTGGGCGGCGACGATGGAGGAGCAGATCGCCAGGCCCATGCCCATTCCGCTCGCCTTGGTGCTGTAGAAGGCCTGGAAGACCCGTGCCTGGTCTTCGGTGGCGATGCCGGGGCCGGTGTCCTCCACCGTCACCAGTATGTCCCCGCCCACCGCCTGCGAGGCGATGGTCAGCCGCCGCTCGCCGGCTGGCAGGGCCTGCATGGCTTCCACGGCATTGGTGATCAGGTTGTGCATGACCTGCTGCAGCTGCACCGCGTCCCCTTGGGCGCAGGCGTCGCGGGCCAGCGCCAGGGTCACGCTGACGTGCTTGTCGTGGATGTCCGCCTGGGTGATGGCGAGCACGGAGCGGATCACCTCGTCCACCCGCACGGGGGCGCGAGCGGGCGGTGCCTGGCGGGCGAGGGCGCGCATGGCGGTGACGATGCCCGCTGCGCGCTGGCCCTCGGCGAGGATGTCGCGGATGCCTTCCAGGGCGTCGTCGATCTGCGGTTGCGCGCGCTCCAGCCAGCGGATGCTGGCACCGGCGTTGGACAGGATCGAGGCCAGCGGCTGGTTGATCTCGTGGGCGATGGAGGCGGCCAGTTCGCCGAGCACGGTGGCTTGGGCGGTGCGCTCCAGTTCGCTGCGCGCGGTTCGCAGGTCGGTCTCGGTGCGGCGCCGCTCGGTGATGTCGGAAATGACGCCGATGAAGGTCTCGGCGCCGTCGTCGGGCTCGCCGGCCAGCTCCAGGTAACGCGGGCCGCCGTCCAGCTCGACGGTGCGGAACTCCAGGCGGAAGGCCTCGTGCTGCGCGACGGCGGCGGCGAGGGTGGCATGGAAGCGCAGGCGGTCGTCAGGGTGCACCAGCAGGCTCGGGTCGTGCATCGGGTCGCCGGTGCCTGGCAGTGCCAGCCCCAGCTCCGCCACCAGGTGCCGCGTCCAGGGCGAGCACTCCTCGGCGGGACGCCAGACGAAGGTGCTGTAGCGGCTCACCGCCTGACCGATGGCCATTAGCGCCTGGGTGCGGCGCAGGGTGTCCTCGCCGAGGCGTCGCCTGCGGTTTTCCGCCAGCAGGTCGGTGTACAGGCGTGCATTGCTCAGGGAGATGGCCGCCTGCGCCGCGAGCAGTTCCAGCACGCCAACCCGCGCCGGTTCGAAGGCGCCTGGCGTCAGGGTGTTCTCGAGGTAGAGCACGCCGATGGTCTCGTTCTGCTTGAGCAGCGGCACGCAGGCCACTGAGGCGGATTCCAGGCGCAGCAGGTAGGGGTCGTCCTCGAAGCGGCGCAGCGCCTCGGTGCCGTCGAGCACCAGCGATTCGTGATTGCGCATCACGTGGGCCACCAGGCTCAGGGGCGCGGCTTCGGTGGCGGTGGGGTTGGCCCGCAGGCGTATGTCGATGCCACCGGCATCGGCCAGGCCGCTGGCCTCGACCCTCAGCACCCCGTCATCGGCCAGCAGCAGGGCGGTGTAAGTGGCGCCTGCGTGCATGGCGGTGTTGGCCAGCAGTGTCTTGATCAGCGCGTCCGGCTCGATTTCCCGCGACAGCGCCTGGCAGGCGCGGGTGATGGCGACCATGTCCAGATGCTGCATGGCCTGCAGCGCGACGCCCTGCGGCGGTGCGGCGGGTTGCTCGCGGAGGAAGGCATGTTGCGCCTCCAATTGGTCGGCGAGCTTCTTCGCACCCCAGCGGCGCCAGGCATCGCGCGCCAGGCGCAGGTGGGTCTGGGCGCCGAACTCCAGGCCGAGGGCGGCGAGGTGGCGAGCCTCAAGCTCGTGGGCGAGGCCACGGATATGGATGGCACCGCACTGGGTGGCCTTGGCGATGGCGTCTTCGTAGTGCTGCAGCGCGGCCATGTCGTGACCCTCTATGCGCAACACCTCGGCTTCGGCCAGGGCCAGGCGGTCGGCGAAATAGCGCGGGTTGCTGCCGGCCCACAGGCGCAGGCGGCCCAGGGGGTGCTCGAAGTCCTGGGCCACGCCGCTACGTGTCTGCAGCGCGGCGCGGTTGAGTACGGTGAACAGCGCGAGGTCGATCTGGTGGATGTGCACCGGCGCCGCCCAGGTCAGCGACCAGGCCTGGTCCAGGTGGCCGGCGGCCCGCTCGAAGGCGCCTTCGAGGAAGTGGAACAGGCCTTCGAACAGCTGCCACCAGAAATGCAGCGGCGCCATGCTGCTCTGGGCGACGCGCTCGGCGATGGCCTGCGGTGCGGGGATGGGTATGGGCGTACCCACCTCGCCGGCCAGGCGACGGATGTACAGGGCCTGGGTGTAGAGGATGTTCTGCGCGTCGACGAATTCCAGGTTGCGTGCCAGCTCCAGGCCGGAGTCGATCTGCCGCAGCATGCGCTCGATGGGGGCGCCCAGCACCAGCAGGTCGGACACCACGTGGGTGTTGGCGTAGCAGGCGAAGCTCGGGGTGCCCTGGGCCAGGCTCCGGCGGTAGGCGGTCTCGGCGCATTCCAGGGCGAAGGGCAGGGGCCGGGTCCAGGCGCTGACCTGGTCCAGGGCCACCAGCGCCGAGATGCGCGCGGAGCCATAACATTCCTGGTCGGCCAGGCGTCGAGCCAGGGCGGTGAATTCGAAGCCTTCGCGGTAGGCTTCGTAGCGCTGGGCGATGCTCACGCCGAGCCAGGCCAGGGCGTGCACCGCTGCGGCGCTCATGCCGTGCTGCAGGCTGAGTTCGAGCACGCGGCAGGTGCTCAGCAGCATCAGGTTGGGGTGGATGAACGAGCCGGGAATGACGATGCTGGCAAGCAGTTCCAGGGTTGCCAGCAGCTGGGGGGCGCGCACTATGGGCAGGCGGTCGAGGGCCTCCGGCGAGTGAGTCGCCAATGCGCGCTCCACGCGTCGCCAGGCCTGCTCGGTCTCCTCGTCGCCGGGGTCCCGGGGCAGCTCGAAGCCGAGGGAGGCGAGGCCGTCGATGGCGGTGAGCACGGCGCCGGCGTAGTCGCCGCGCAGGGAGCTGATCTCGCACTTGAGCTTGTGCAGCTCGCAGCGCTCGGCATGGCTGTCGGTCCTGGCCAGCAGTGCACCGATGAAGGTTTCCGCCGCCGGGTAGTCGGCGCTGAGGATCAGGCACTGGGCATAGAGCAGCTCAACGGCGCGGCCGAGGGATTCGTGGTGCGGCACCTGCATCTGCAGCAGCGCCGCCGCGTGATGCAGGTAGGCGAGGGCGGTGGAGGCGGCGGCGGAGGCCTTGGCCAGCCGAGCGGCGTGCATCAGCAGTTCGATGAAGTCCAGGCGGCGGGAGGCGTCCAGGGTCTCGCCGCTGGTGGCCAGCACCTGGGTGGCGACGCGGAACACGGCCTCGGGCAGGGCGTCGGCGGGCAGGGCATCGAGCAGTGCCTGGGCGAACGCCAGGTGCATCGCCTGGCGGGTGGCTTCGGGCAGTTGCGCGCGGGCGGACTCCCAGACCGCGTCGTGGGTGAAGGCGAGGCCGTCCTGGTATTCGCCTACCAGTCCTGCCTTGAACGCCGGGCGCAGCAGGTTGAGCAGCTGCGGCACGTCGGTGCCGCTGACCAGCGCCAGTTCCGCCAGGGGTGTGTGGTTGCCGAGCAGCGCCAGGCGGCCGAGGGCGCGACGGGTGCGTTCGGGCAGGCGCTCCAGGCGCGAGCGCATCATCGCGGCGACATCGTCGAACAGCGCCGGCAGCGCTTCGGGCCGTTCGCTGCTTTCGCGCAACACGGCGATGGTCTGTGCCACGAATAGCGGGTTGCCGTTGCCGCGCTGACTGAGACGCCCGGCCAGCAACGATCGCTCGGCGGGGTGCAGGTCCAGCTCGCTGGAGAGCAGGGTGGCGATCTCGTTGGCCGCCAGGGGGCGCAGGCGCATCTCCAGGGTACGGCCGCCGAGGGCGCGGCAACGCTCGACGAAGGCCGGCAGCCGGGAGCCTTCGCCGAGCGCCTCGTCGCGGTAGGCGGCGATCAGCAGCAGGTGGTTGAAAAGCGTGGGACCGAGTTCTTCGAGGAAGGACAGACTCTCCTGGTCGATCCACTGCACGTCGTCGAGGAACAGGATCAGCGGGTGTTCGGCTCGGGCGATGAGTCCCAGCAGGCGATGGAGGGTGCCGTGCAGGTGACGCCGCGCCTCGCTCACCGGTGGCGCGCCGGCACTGCCGAGGGGGCCGGTCAGCCATTCCAGCTCCGGCACGACGCGGGCGACCAGGTCGCCTTGCTCACCCACCGCATCGCGCAGGCGCTGGCCCCAGCGCTTAGCGTCTTGCGGTGACTCGCCCACCAGTCGGGCGAACAGCGAGGACAGCGCCGAGGCGAGCACCGCGTAGGGCAGGTTGTGCCGGGCCTGCTCGCACTTGCCGTTGGCGAACAGCAGGGTGTCAGCCGGCAGGTTGCGCCACAGGTGGCGCACCAGGGTGGTCTTGCCGATGCCGGGCTCGCCCTCGATCAGCAGCGCGCCGCCACAGCCTCGCTGCAGGCGCTGCACGGCTTCGCGCAGGGCCTCCAGTTCAAACTCGCGGCCCACCAGGGGCGTGCCCGGGCGGCGGCCGGGAGAGCTGTCGCGCTGTGCGTCGGAGCGGCCGATGCTGCCCAGCTCGCGCCATTCGTTGAGGAAGCGGCGCAGCTCGGCTTCCAGCGCCAGGGCCGATTCGGGGCGTTTCTCCGGTTGCTTGTGCAGCAGCCAGGCCACCAGGTCTTCCAGGGCGGCGGGCAGCCCGGGTCGCCAGCGGGCGATGGCGGGAGCGGGGACGGCGACGTGCAGGTGCAGCCACTGCACGGGGTCGCTGGCATTGAAGGGCAGGTGGCCGGTGAGCAACCGGTAGAAGGTCACGCCCAGGGCATAGAGGTCGCTGCGTTGGGACGCGGGGGCGTCGGTGCGGCCGGCCTGCTCCGGGGCGAGGTAGGCGAGGCCGCTGTCGGCGCTGTGCAGGGTGGCGTCCGGGCAGCCTTCGCCCAGTACGGCGAAGGCGAAGCCGGTGAGGCGGATTTCACCGTTGCTGCCGAGGATGAGGTTCTCCGGGCGGATGTCGCGGTGCACGAGCCCGCGCCGGTGCGCCTGGGCCAGGGCACTGGTGGCGGCGACCGCCAGGCGCAGGAAGCGCTCCACCGAGAGCGCCCCCATGATCAGGCCGGACAGCGGGCGACCGTCCTGGTCGTCGAGCAGCAGCGCCGGGCCGCGCGGCGTCGTCAGCAGGGCCAGCGGCGGCACGGCCCAGGCGGCGTCCAGGCAGGGCGCCATGGCGTATTCGCGGTCCAGCCGGGCCTGCTCCCTGGCGCAGGCGGAAGGGCCGGCGCCGACCAGCAGCCAGCGCCGCTGCGAGGTGGCGTCATGCAGGCGCCAGCGGGTCAGGCAATCGTGCTCGTCGATACGCTCCCAGCGCGCCCCGGCCACCCGCTCCTCGTCGAAGGCAAGCAGGTCGTCGGCTCTGCCCTGGCGGACGATGGCGGCGCGCGGTGGCGGCGTCACGGGCGCCCCTGCAGCGCATCGCCGATGGCCGCCAGGAGCACCTCGGCGGTGAAGGGCTTGGCGATGAAACCCACTGCGCCCTGTTGTCGCGCGAGGCTGATGGCCTGTTCGCTGGCGCGGGCCGACATGCAGATCACCGGCACCCTGCTGCCCCGGGCGTTGAGGCTGCGCTGCACGTCCTGGCCCTGCAGGCCCGGCATGCACAGGTCGAGCAGCACGCAGTCGGCCTGCTCCTTCCAGGGGGAGGCGAGGAAGCTCTCGCCGGACTGGAAGCAGACCGGACTGTAACCCTCGGATTTGAGGAGGTTGGCGACGCCCTTGCGGACTGAAGGGTCGTCGTCGATCACACACACGACGCGCATGCTGGGCCTTGGACGGTGGGAGGAAGGGGTGGCCACCGACAGCATGTCAGCGGGCCCTTTCAAGCCTGCGGATCGCTGCGTTGATGCGGCTCGGGAAGCCTGCCGAGCATCTTACCCACCAGCAGCAGGTCCACCAGCGTGCGTGTGCCCAGTTTTGTCATGATGTGCTTTTTGTGCACCTTGACCGTCACTTCCTGAAGCCCCAGTCGCACCGCGATCTGCTTGTTCATGCACCCTTCCAGGAGCAGCAGGAACACCTCCTGCTCGCGGGGCGTCAGCTCCGCGTAGCGCTGGCGCACGGCGGCCAGGCGACGGCTTTCGGCGTGCCGCGCGGCCGCCTGGCGCATCGCCTCGTGCACGTTGCAGAGCAACTGCCGTTCATCGAAGGGCTTGGTCAGGAAGCCCTCCGCGCCGGCCTTGATCGCCCGCACCGACATGTCGATGGTGCCGAAGCCGGTCATGAAGACGATGGGCAGCGGCGCCTCGCGACGGATCAGCTCGGCCTGCAGGTCGAAACCACTGCCCTGGCTCAGGCGCACATCCAGCAGCAGGCAGCCCGGCAGGGCGAAGTTGCAGTGGCCGAGGAAGGCTTCGGCCGACTCATGGCCAACGGCGCTGATGCCGGCGGAACGAAGCTGGCGTACCAGGGCCGCGCGCACGGCGGGTTCGTCGTCCACTACATGGACCTGGACCGGCGGCAGGTCGCTGCCGCGCTCGTAGGCATCGGCGCTGTTGGCTTCGGTGCCCACCGGTATGCGGGTGATCTGCGCCAGGTTCAGGCGGTAGCCCCGCCCGGGGATGGTCTCGAGCATCTGGCGGTCCAGCCCCAGGACCTTGCGCAGGGTGGAGACGTGCACTTGCAGGTTGTTCTCCTCGACCACGGTGTCCGGCCAGATGGTGCGGATCAACTCGTCCTTGGTGACCAATCGGTTGGGCGCCGCCAGCAGCGCCTCGAGGACATCGAATGCGCGGCTGCCGAGGCGGACCGGGGCATCCTCGTGGAAGGCCTCGCGCCGCTCCAGCGACACCCATGCGTTGCCTAGACGGATCATGCTCATGCCTGTGCGTGTGGTTCGTGTGACCGGCCGGCCCGGCTCGGGCGGCCATGGAGCAGTCAATCACAGGTGTCGGGGCGGCTCCTTGTACAGGAGTGCTGAGTGGCTTGCCTCGCAGGAGCGAATTCAATCGCGATGCGCCTCCACCGGCCACCCCGTAGCGACCCGGGATGTGGGGGTGGACCACGCTCCATCGGTCCACCGTTCGGAGTCATGTCGAGCCCCGCTGGTGGAGGAAAAAGCGCCCTTCATCCTCAACAGCGGGCGTGGCCATGAGCTGGCACGGCGGCTTCGTGGCGGTGATTCGTGTGCTGCGGTTCAGAACCTGCCGCCCAGCGTGTATTCGATGATCAGCTAGAGGCGGTCGGTGTCGGCGCCGCCCTGGGCGTCGTTGGCGCGCTGGGTGACGTGGGCGAGGCAGATGGCGGGTTCGAAGAGGTTGTAGGCGCCGCGTTGCGGGGCGGTGAGGGACGACTCCAGCTGGCGACCACACACTGTGCCCATTCGCGGCGGTGGGCCTGTCCGGAGGGCGAGGTGGAGCGGAATTCGTTGTCCGGCCGGTAGTTGCGTGCCAGCAGCGACCCGTCGGCGGCGTGGTGTCGGCGTGCACGGGGCTGCCGGCCAGCAGCAGGAGGCCGGTGAGGGTTCGTGGGGGTATGTCACCTGGTGTCCTCCGTGGCGGAGGCGGGGAGCGGCAGCGCCGCCCCCCGGGGGCGTCAGTGGCCTTCGGAGGCGTTGAACATGGTCTTGGCGTAGATCAGGCCGAGGCCGTAGGCGCCGCCGTGTTCGATGGAGGTCTTCACGGTCTGGTCGTAGGTTTCGCCACGGGCCCAGTCGCGTTGCAGTTCGAGCAGGTACTGCAGCGAGGTCATGGGGCGGGCGCCGAGCTGGATCATGCGTTGCAGGGCCATCTCGTGGGCTTCGTCGGAGACGTCGCCGCAGGCGTCGGCGATGACGTAGACCTCGAAGCCCTGGTCCAGCGCGGAGAGGGCCGGGCCGACGATGCAGACGGAGGTCCAGAGGCCGGCGAGGACGATCTTGTCCTTGCCCAGGCGGTTCACTTCCACGGCGATGCGCGGGTCTTCCCAGGTGTTCATGGTGGTGCGGTCGATCACCTCGTGCTCGGGGAACACGGATTTGATCTCGTCGAAGATCGGGCCGGAGAAGCTCTTCTCGGCAACGGTGGTGAGGAGGGTGGCGACGCCGAATTCCCGGGCGGCCTTGGACACCAGGGCGGCGTTGTTGCGCAGGGTCACCGCGTCGATGGATTTGGTGGCGAAGGACATCTGCGACTGGTGGTCGATGAGGATCAGGGTGTGGTCCAGCGGGTTGAGCAGGGTCTTGCCCGGAACGGCGGAAGCGGTGGCCATGGAGGTCTCCTCGTGGATGGCGATACGGCGATGATCGCCGGCGGACACCGGCGAAGCTCGAACCACTATGGCAAAGCCGCCGGTGCCGATATTGCACCGGTGTGCTGAGCTGTACTGCGCGCTGAAATGCGCGTTGCAGCGCCGTTGGTGCCTGCCCGGAAGGCAGCTTCTCAGGGGCGTGGCGAGTGCAGCACATGCGTGCAATCCCGCTGTCCGATGGCGGTGGATAGTGGTGGCCTCGACGGCTGCGCGCGGCTCGTCGACACCCATCGATGACGATTCCAACCCACGCTCAACTGGAGGTTTGCATGACAACGTTCGTGACCCGTGACGGCACCGAGATCTATTACAAGGACTGGGGCAGCGGCAAGCCCGTGCTGTTCAGCCACGGTTGGCCGCTGGATGCCGACATGTGGGAATACCAGATGCAGTACCTGAGCAGCCGCGGCTACCGCACCATCGCCTTCGACCGCCGTGGCTTCGGTCGTTCGAGCCAGCCGTGGAACGGCTACGACTACGACACCTTCGCCGACGACATCGCCCAGCTGATCGAGCACCTGGACCTGCACGAGGTGACCCTGGTGGGCTTCTCCATGGGCGGCGGCGACGTCAGCCGCTACATCGGCCGCCACGGCACCGGGCGGGTCGCCAGGCTGGCGCTGCTGGGCGCGGTGACGCCGATCTTCGGCAAGACCGCCGACCATCCGCTGGGTGTCGAGCGGGCCGTGTTCGACGGCATCAAGGACGGCCTGCTGAAGGACCGCGCGCAGTTCATCGCCGACTTCGCCGCGCCGTTCTACGGCATCAACCACGGCCAGCAGGTTTCCCAGGGCGTGCTCACCCAGACCCTGAACATCGCCCTGCTGGCCTCGCTCAAGGGCACCCTCGATTGCGTGACCGCCTTCGCCGGCACCGACTTCCGCGGCGACCTGGCCAAGGTCGACGTGCCGACCCTGGTGATCCACGGCGACGACGACCAGATCGTGCCGCTGGAGGCCACCGGCAAACTGGCGGCGGAGTCGATCCCCGGCGCGGTGCTCAAGGTCTACGCAGGCGCCCCCCATGGCTTCGCCGTGACCCACGCGCAGCAGTTGAACGAGGACTTGCTGGCGTTCCTCGCGCAGTGACCGCGCCGCCTTGGACATCGGCTCCGTGCCCCGGCGTACGGAGCCGATGAGCCCGGTGGACCCGATCTCATGCTGGCGGCTGAAAGAGCCAGGCTATCGCCCCCCAATGCTCGCTCTATTAGACCTCCGGCACAGGCGGTCTAGTCTTGATCTGGCGTTGGGCTTGGACCGACGCCAACTGATGAAGGGATAACAACAGAGTCCTGCTGCAACCCTGGTTGGAACACCCCTGATAGCCAGCGCTCCCCCGCGTGGCCTGGGCGATCGGACGATCGCCGAGTCGGCTTCGCGCCAGGTCCGCTCACCGGTGTTCCAGCCTGACCGGGTTGGGCAGACGGACCAACGCGACCCGAGGTGGATCCAGATGTCGACCGAATCGAAATGCCCGTTCAACCATGCCGCTGGCGGCGGCACCAGCAACCGTGACTGGTGGCCGAAGCAACTGAACCTGAAGATCCTCCACCAGCATTCCTCCCTGTCCGATCCGATGGACCCGGACTTCGACTACGCCAAGGCCTTCAAGAGCCTCGACTTCCAGGCGGTGAAGCGCGACCTGCACGCGCTGATGACCGATTCCCAGGACTGGTGGCCCGCCGACTTCGGCCACTACGGCCCGCTGTTCGTGCGCATGGCCTGGCACAGCGCCGGCACCTACCGCACTGGTGACGGCCGTGGCGGCGCGGGCACCGGCCAGCAACGCTTCGCCCCGCTCAACAGCTGGCCGGACAACGTCAGCCTGGACAAGGCGCGCCGGCTCATCTGGCCGATCAAGCAGAAGTACGGGCGCAACCTGTCCTGGGCCGACCTGATCGTGCTCACCGGCAACGTCGCGCTGGAGTCCATGGGCTTCAAGACCTTCGGCTTCTCCGGCGGCCGCCCCGATGTGTGGGAGCCGGACGAGGACGTCTACTGGGGCACCGAGACCGTCTGGCTGGGCGGTGACGAGCGCTACGGCAACACCCAGGCGGTGCAGGAGCCGGGTGACGGCACCCTGGTGGCCGAGCCCGGGAAGCACGGCCAGGAAGAGAGCCGCACCGCCCAGGGCCAGCGCAACCTGGAGAACCCCCTGGCCGCCGTGCAGATGGGCCTGATCTACGTGAACCCGGAAGGCCCCGAAGGCAACCCGGACCCGGTGGCCTCCGCGCGGGACATCCGCGAGACCTTCGGCCGCATGGCGATGAACGACGAGGAGACCGTGGCGCTGATCGCCGGCGGCCACGCCTTCGGCAAGACCCACGGCGCCGGCCCGGCCGACAACGTCGGGCCCGAGCCCGAAGCGGCCGGCCTGGAGGAGCAGGGCCTGGGCTGGAGGAACGCCTTTGGCAGCGGCAAGGGCGGCGACACCATCACCAGCGGCCTGGAGGTGACCTGGACCTCGACGCCCACGCGCTGGAGCAACGAGTACCTGGAGAACCTCTTCGGCTACGAGTGGGAGCTGACCAGGAGCCCGGCCGGTGCTCACCAGTGGCGGCCCAAGGGGGGCGCCGGCGACGGCAAGATCCCCGACGCCCACGACCCGGCCAAGCGCCGCGCGCCCTCGATGCTCACCTCCGACCTGGCGTTGCGCTTCGACCCGGCCTACGAGCAGATCTCGCGGCGCTTCCTGGCCAACCCGGACCAGCTCGCCGATGCCTTCGCCCGCGCCTGGTACAAGCTGATCCACCGCGACATGGGCCCCATGGCCCGCTACCTGGGCCCGGAGCTGCCCGCCGAGGAACTGCTGTGGCAGGACCCGATCCCGGCCGTCGACCACCCGCTGGTGGACGATGCCGACGTCGCCGCGCTCAAGGCCAAGGTGCTCGGCTCGGGGCTCTCGGTGTCGCAACTGGTGTCCACCGCCTGGGCCGCCGCGTCCTCCTTCCGCGGTTCGGACAAGCGTGGCGGCGCCAACGGCGGGCGCCTGCGCCTGGAGCCTCAGCGCTCGTGGGAAGCCAACCAGCCGGAGCAGTTGAAGAACGTGCTGGCCGTCCTCGAAAGTATCCAGGCGGAGTTCAACGCCGCCCAGGCCGGTGGCAAGAAGATCTCCCTGGCCGACCTGATCGTCCTGGCCGGTGGCGCCGGCGTCGAGCTGGCGGCAAAGAACGCCGGGCACAGCATCACCGTGCCGTTCGCGCCGGGGCGCATGGACGCCTCCCAGGAGCAGACCGACGTCGAGTCCTTCGGCTTCCTCGAGCCCATCGCCGATGGCTTCCGCAACTACCTCAAGGGGCGCTACAGCGTTTCCGCCGAGGAGCTGCTGGTGGACAAGGCGCAACTGCTGACCCTCACCGCGCCGGAGATGACCGTGCTGGTCGGTGGCCTGCGCGTGCTCGGCGCCAACGCCGGGCAGAGCCGGCACGGCGTGTTCACCCAGCGGCCGGAAACCCTGACCAACGACTTCTTCACCCACCTGCTGGACATGAGCGTGGAGTGGAAGCCGGCCTCGGCTAACAGCTACGAGGGGCGCGACCGCAAGACCGGCGAGCTGAAGTGGACCGGCACCCGCGTCGACCTGGTGTTCGGCTCCCACGCGCAGCTGCGCGCCATCGCCGAGGTGTATGCCAGCGCCGATGCCGGGGACAAGTTCGTCAGGGACTTCGTCGCGGCCTGGACCAAGGTGATGAACCTCGACCGCTTCGACCTGCGCTGATCCGCCAGGGCCTGACCACGGCGCCTCCTTCGGGAGGCGTCGTGCATTGCGGGCCATCGCGGTGCGGCATGGGGGGCATGCGCCTCTGGTATTGGTCGGCGCGCGCCGTGCTCCCTACAGTCGGGCGGCGTCCGTTGCGGTCGCTCATTCCAACAAGACCAGAAAGAGCCCCTTCATGCCCATTTCCCGTCTCAGCGCCATCGCCCTGGCGCTCCTGTCCTGCGGCACCGTGCACGCCGACTCCGTCGCCCCCGGCAAGCCCGCCACGGCCATCACCGCCGAGCTGAACCAGGCCTGGCTGCAGCGCCTGCCGTTCTCCGACACCGCCGATTTCGACGACGCCCGGCGCGGCCTGCTGGAGCCCTTCGAGGGCGTCATCGCCAACGCCGAGGGCCGCGAGGTTTGGAACCGCCAGGCCTACGACTTCCTCGATGGCAACGCCGCGCCGGCCAGCGTCAACCCCAGCCTGTGGCGCATCGCCCAGCTGAACAACATCGCCGGGCTGTTCCAGGTCGGCGAGCGCATCTACCAGGTGCGGGGGATGGACCTGTCGAACATGACCGTCATCGAGGGCGACAGCGGGCTGATCCTCATCGACCCGCTGATCAGCGCCGAGACCGCCCGCGCCGGCCTGGAGCTGTACTACAGGCACCGCCCGCGCAAGCCGGTGGTGGCGGTGATCTACAGCCACGCTCACGTCGACCACTTCGGCGGCGTGCGCGGGGTGATAGACGAGGCCGACGTGAAGGCCGGCAAGGTGCGGGTGATCGCCCCGGACGGCTTCTTCGAGCACGCGGTCAGCGAGAACGTGCTGGCCGGCCCGGCGATGATGCGCCGGGCGCAGTACATGTACGGCTCGCTGCTGCCACGTGGCGAGCGGGGCCAGGTGGACGCGGGCCTGGGCAAGGGCACGCCGAGCAACGCCACGGTGACCCTGATCGCCCCCAGCGAGGTCATCGGCCAGGCGCTGGAGACCCGCACCGTCGACGGCGTGGAGATCGAATTCCAGCTCACCCCCGGCACCGAGGCGCCGGCCGAGATGAACCTGTACTTCCCGCAGTTCAAGACCCTGTGCATGGCCGAGAACGCCACCCACACCCAGCACAACGTGCTGACCCTGCGCGGCGCCCTGGTGCGCGACGCCAAGGTCTGGGCGCAGTACCTGGACGATGCCCTGGTGCGCTACGGCGACAAGGCCGAGGTGCTGTTCGCCCAGCACCACTGGCCGACCTGGGGCGGCGCGCGCATCCGCGAGTACCTGGCCGACCAGCGCGACATGTACGCCTTCCTCGACAGCCAGACGCTGCGCCTGATCAACCAGGGGCTGACGCCCACCGAGATCGCCGCGAAGCTCGCCACCCTGCCGCCGCGCCTGGCCGGCAAGTGGTACAGCCGCGACTACTACGGCTCCCTCAGCCACAACGTGCGCGCCGTGTACCAGCGCTACATGGGCTTCTACGACGGCAACCCGGCCAACCTCGACCCGCTGCCGCCGGAAGAGGCGGGCAAGCGCTACGTCGAGGCCATGGGCGGCCCTGACGCGGTGCTGGCCTTCGCCCGCAAGGCGGTCGAAGGCGGCGACTACCGCTGGGCGGCGCAACTGCTCAACCACCTGGTCTTCGCCGAACCGGACAACCAGGCGGCGCGCGAGCTGCAGGCCGACACCCTGGAACAGCTCGGCTACCAGAGCGAGAACGCCACCTGGCGCAATGTCTACCTCAGCGGCGCGCTGGAACTGCGCCAGGGCGTGGCCCGGGCCAAGGCGCGCAACAGCGCGCCGGACATGATCCGTGCGCTGACCCCGAGCCTGTTCTTCGACTACCTGGCGGTGCGCATCGACGCGATGAAGGCGGCCGACGAGGACCTGCTGATCAACTGGCGCTTCAGCGACCTGGGCGAGGACTACGCCCTGACCCTGCGCAACGGCGTGCTCACCCACCGCAACGGCGCGCGCCACGCCAAGCCGGACGTCAGCCTGAGCATGACCAAGGCGCTGCTCGACCGCATCGCCCTCAAGGAGACGGGCTTCCTCAAGGAGTCGATGATCGGCGGCATCGAGATCGACCAGGGACGGATCAAGCTGCTGCGGCTGCTCGGCGGGCTGGACGAGCCCAACCCGCAATTCAACCTCGTGACCCCCTGAACCCCGCGCCCTGCCCGCCGGGCCGGTGGGCAGGGTGTTTGCGCATTGGGGAAACCCGCAGGAGCGAATTCTGTGGTGTTGTCTGCGCTAGCTGTTGTGGGTTCAAAAAAAGGCTCAAGAACGGTGTTTTCAGGACGATTCTGGATTCCTGAAACGCCCACCGCATGGGTTTCGCTTCGCTCTACACCATCCTACGAAAGCCGCCAGCCACGGCGTCCACCGGGTGGTGATGCGCACATCAATGTGAAGTATCGAGCGTCAGAGCTGGAGTAGCCGCCAAACGCCCCTTTCAGGAGGCCGAGCGCAATCGTCGTTTCAGGGGTTGAGCGACAGGGATGTCGCGAAAGGCGTACCGGGCCATGGATGGCCCGTTACGCCGGGCCCCTGAAACGATGATGGAGTGAGGGGAGTCTAGCGAAGCTAGACCCGTATGGAGGGGCAAGCCCTTTTGGTTTCTTTTGGGTGGTTCGGCACCCCGACGACTGCCAAAAGAAACTCGCCCGGGGGGGCGAAACCAGAAACATCAGCAAAGCTCGGCAATCAACTGAACTCGAAGTAATCCAGCAACACTTAACGCAGATGGGCGTTCCAGGCATCCAGAATGGCCTTGAAAGCGCCGTTCTCGAGACCACCGCACGCTGCTTCCGGCGAACTCCAGGTGCACGCTCCGTGGTCCTGTTACTGCCCATCGCATCCGCCTGCGTAGCCCGGGCTTCAGCCTGGGGATGCGGGTCAGCCCGTGATCGCGGCCTTCACCATCGCCAGCAGCGTCATCGCCACCATCGCCAGGCCGGTGCCGAACACGGCGGTGGTGCGAGGCTGGCCGCGTTCGTCGCGGAGCATGGCGAGGCCGTGGCGGTAGCGCGGGCGCTGGCCGAGCCAGAGGGCGGTGGCGCTGCCGAGGGCGAGCAGGGCCAGTGCCGGTTCGGCGCCGCGCAGGGCCAGGCAGGCGATCACCAGCAGCGAGAGCTGGGTGCGGCGCCAGGCGAGTTCGGTGCGTTCGGCCTGGGTTTCACGCATGCCAGCGCGGCCAGAACAGCCCGGCCAGGATCAGCGCCGCCACGCAGCAGCCGAGTGCCAGCGCCGGCACCAGGGCCGGCAGGGGCAGGGCGCGGCGATGACGCAGGGCGCGCTCCACCGCCAGCCAGCGCAGGCAGGCGCCCAGGCTGACGAGCAGGCTCAGCGACAGCAGGCCGAGGGTGATGACCAGGCGCAGGCGGGGCTCGAAGGCGTGCCCGGCGAAGGTCTCCACGGCGATGCCGCCGCCCAGCAGGGCGAGGGCGGTGCGTACCCAGGCGAGAAAGGTGCGCTCGTTGGCGAGGGTGAAGCGCGGGTCGGGTTCGTCGCCGCCCAGTAGTGCGTGCGACAGGGGCTGGCGGGAGCGTGGTTCGTTCATGGTGGCCTGCACGGTGGAGCCGCCGCGCCCGGGGGCCGGCGGCGTGGGTGGGATCAGCGCAGGCCCTTGCTGCGCAACGCGCCCGGCGAGTAGTCGGAGGCGCTGGCCTGGTAGCTGAAGTCGAACGGCTTGCGCTGTTCGCCGGTCAGCCCCGAGGCGAGGTAGCGGCCGTTGTTGAGGTCGTAGGTCACCTCCATCGCGGCCACCACCGACTGCCCGCTGGGGTGGTAGAAACCGTGGGCCTCGCCGACCCGCCACAGCTCGCCACGGCTGTCGTAGTGGTCGGCCTCGAGGATGGCCCAGGTGTCCTCGTCGATGAAGTAGTGGCGCTTGCTGTAGATGTGGCGCTGGCCCGGCTTGAGGGTGGCGACCACCTCCCACACGCGGTGCAGTTCGTAGCGGGTGGCGTCCGGGTTGACGTGCCCCGGCCGGATCAGCGTGTCGTAGGGCACCTCGGGCGAGGCCAGGCGGTAGGCGTTGTAGGGCACGTAGAGGGTCTTCTTGCCCACCAGCTTCCAGTCGTAGCGGTCCGGCGCGCCGTTGAACATGTCGCGGCTGTCGGCGGTGCGCAGGCCGGCGGTGGTGGGGCCGGCGGTGTCGTAGGCGATGCTCGGCGCGCGGCGCACGCGGCGCTGGCCGGCGCTGTAGACCCAGGACAGGCGCGGCTCGGCCACCTGGTCGAGGGTCTCGTGCACCAGCACCACCTCGCCGACCATGCGCGAGGGCGCGGTGAGCTTGTGGCTGTAGTAGTAGAGGATGTTGCGCGCCTGGTCCGGCGCGAGGCCCGTGATCGCGTCACGCCGGGTGAAGTACTGCTGGGTGGTCATCACCGTGTAGGCACCGTCCTTCTGGGGGGCGGCGCTGTCGGAGACGACGCTGAAGCTGCGGTTGCGGTTGCGCGTGATGTGGTTCCACAGGACCTCCAGGCCGTCCTTGGGGAGGGGGAAGGCGATCACGCCGGCGAAATCCTCGATGCCGTTGCCGTTGTTCACCAGGTGCGCGTGGGTGGCGTTGCGCGCGGCGGCGTCGCGCACGGCATCGCTCACCGGCACCGAGCGGTGGGTGGGGTAGACCGGCAGGCGGAAGCTCTCGGGGAAATGCTTGAGCAGGGCGATCTGCCCGGGGCTGAGCTGGTCCTGGTACTGGGTGTAGTTGCCGGCATCGATGGTGAACAGCGGCTTCTCGCCGGCGTAGGGGTCGCTGGGCGTGCCGTTGCTCGCCAGCGGCGGGTTGACGGTGGCGCCGTCCCACGCGGGGATGCGGCCGTCGGCGCTGGCGCCGCGTTCGGCGCCGATGGGGGTGAGCTCGCCCTGCAGGCGGGCCGCTTCTTCGGCCGTGACGGCGGCGCCGGCGTGGCCGGCCAGGAGGAGGGCGCAGAGCAGGGCGCCGCCATGGGTCAGGCAGTGGGTGGGTTTCATGCTGGACTCCGCTTAGAAGTTGACGCCGACGCTGATGGACACGTAGTCGCGGTCGCCGCGTGTGCCGTAGTCGCCGTCGATGTAGTCGGTGTACGCCAGGCTGGCGTTGTAGGTGTTGTTCAGCGAGGCATCGAGGCCGACGCTGATGGCCTTGGAACCTTCGCTGAAGGCCGAGCCCTCGCCGGGGCCGTTGCCGTCCACGTCTTGCTGCCAGGACAGGTTGGGGCGCAGGTCGATGCCGGCCACCGCGTTGGGGTAGCTCAGCGCCGCGCGCATCCGGTAGCCCCACGAGAAGCGTGTGAGGAAGCCCTTGTCGTTGCAGTGCTGTGGCGTGCGCGAGGTCGACAGGCACACGGCGTTGTTGGCCAGCACGCCGCTGCCGAAGGTGCCGCTGCGGCCGTAGCGCGGGCCGTAGGTGCCTTCCAGGCCGCCGACCCAGGTGGCGCCGGCTTCGCCCACCAGCACCAGCTGGTCCGCCCCCATTACCTGGGCGAAGGAGTGGGTGGCGGTGACCTGGGCCTGGGTCACTTCCTTGCGCCGGTAGCCGTCGAACAGCGCGCCGTTCTGCGCCGCGCGGGTGCCGTCGGCGATCAGTGGCGAGCGCGAGGCGTTGTTGAGCAGCGACTGGATGATGTCGGTGCCGTTGAGCTGGATCGGCATGTTCGGCCGGTAGCTGATCTCGCCCTGCAGCGCGGTGCCGGTGGCCAGGTTGGTGGAGAACGACAGGCCGTAGAGGCGGATGTCCTCCGGGTATTGCGCGGTGTAGTGCGAGGTGCCCATGCGCAGCGCGCCGGCCAGCGTCTGCCCGGTATTGCCGGCGAGGAAGGCCGCGCAGTTGGCCAGCGGCACGCCGAGGTTGGCGCACAGCTGCGGCGCGAAGGCGGTGTTGGTGAAGTAGGGGCTGCTGACGGTGCCCATGTAGGGCAGGCGGCTGTGGTAGTTGGCGAGGTAGGCGCCGAACTCGGTGTCCAGGGCGGCGGCGAACCAGCGCAGGGACAGGCCCCACTGGCCGCTGTTGCGGGCGTCCTGGTCCTGGGCCCGGGGGATGCGGATGCCTTCCCCGGTGAGGTTCACGCCGAAGGGCGTCAGGCCGGCCACCGCCGACGCGTTGCCGGTGAGGTTGGCGCCGACGTCGAGGCCGTTGCAGCCGTCGGCGAGGAAGTCGTTGCTGGAGAAGAAGGTGCCGCAGTTGTCCAGCTGGGTCTGTTCCCAGTCGAGCTGGTAGAAGAAGTCGCCGGAGAGGGAATCGGTGAGGTTCTGCGAGACGTAGAACATGTTCACCGGCACCAGGCCTTCCTTCACCTCGGAACCCGGACGGCGCAGCGCCGAGAGGTTGAAGGGGTTGATCACGTTGAGGCCGCCCTGGATGAAGGTGCTCTCGCCCCAGTTCACCACCTGCTTGCCGAGCCGTGCGGAACCCGGCTGCTCGGCGATGGCGTAGTTGTAGTAGAGGAAGGCGTCGAGCAGCTCGGCGCCGGCGGTCTTCGCCGAGCGCTTGCGGTTGTCGTCCTCGACGTTCTTGAAGCGCTGGTCCTGGTCGCGCAGCACGGTGTCGTACCAGTAGCTGCCGCGCAGGAAGAGGCCGGCGTCGCCGTGGCGCAGCTCCAGGTCGTGGCTGCCCTTGAAGATGCCGGAGAAGGCATCGCCGGAACGGAAGTTGCGCCGGCCGTCATCGCCGGTGGCGCTCTGCAGCTGTTTCGGGTCGGGGTTGGCGGTGGAGAGGCTGGTGCCGATGGACAGCGAGGAATCGAGCTGGCCTTCGAGGTCGCCGAACTGGAAATCGACGGCCATGGCGTTGCCGATCATGCAACTCAGGAGGGTCAGCAGGTAAGGCGGTTTGATGATGCCGTGCAACGTGGATCTCATCACTCATTATCCTCTTTGTTGTCGAGTGAACAGTCGGTTTCACGCGCAGGGACAATAAGTTCCGAAGTTGTTCAGGCAATAAGGACCCCGGCCCGTCTATAACGAACCGATCATATTCGGCGGTGGGGCTGTTCGAACTTGAAGAGGGGTCGAAACAACGGTTCTTATTGTTATGCGCGGGTATTCAAGTGCGTTGGCTACTCCCTTCGTTTTAGTGTTTCGGCGATACTAGGTGCCCTCGAAAAGGCCCACAAATAGTGTCTTCGGATAGTTGCCATAACGCTTCGGCATACCCAGTGAGAACCGCATGACCCTCAAACAGCTGCGCTACCTGATCGCCATCGCCGAAGCCGGGAGCTTCTCCGCTGCCGCACGCCGGGCCTACATCGCCCAGCCGGCGCTGAGCCGCCAGATCGGCCTGCTGGAAAGCGAACTGGAACTGCAGTTGCTGGAGCGCCAGCACGACGGCGTGGCGCTCACCGACGCGGGGCGCCAGCTCTACGAGGTGGCGCGTTCGGTGGTGCAGAAGCTGGATTCGGTGAAGGACGAACTGACCTCCACGCGGGGCGATCCCAAGGGCCATGTGTCCATCTCCATCCCGGCGACGGCCTCGGCGCTGCTGCTGCCGGAGATCATCTCCCGGGCGGCGGAGAAATTCCCCAGCATCGCCCTGACGGTGTGCGACGGGCTGACCCGCGAGGGCGGCCAGGCCATCGAACTGGGCAAGGTGGATTTCGGCGTGCTGCCCAATGCCGAGGAACTGCAGCATGTGGCCGCCGAGCCGATCTTCGTCGAGGACCTCTACTGGGTCGGGCACGGCGAGGGGGAGGAGACGCCCATCAGCCTCGCCGAGGCGGGCGCCACGCGCCTGGTGATGGCGCCGCGTGCGCTGCACCTGCGGCGGCGCATCGAGCAGGCGGCGATGGAGGCGGGGGTGGTGCTGAACGTGGCCTACGAGCAACAGTCGACGCCGGGCATCGCCAGCCTGGTGCGCAGCGGGCTGGCGGCGACCATCAGCAACTGGCCGCCGCTGCTGGAGCTGTTCCAGCCGACCACCGCGCGGCTGATCGTCGAGCCGCGCATCACCCGCACCGTGTCCATCGCCCATTCGGTGCACCGGCCGCTGTCCTTCGCGGCCTCCTGCATGCGTGACCTGGTGCGATCGCTGCTGGTGGAGGCGGTGAACAGCGGGCGTTGGCGTGGCGCCCTGATCGAGCGCGGCGCCGAGGGCGATCAGGCCCGCGAGCAGGCGGCCGACGTCTCTTCCTGAGCCAGGCGCTCCCGCGAGCGCTGCGGGTTCATGGTCACCAGGCCGACCAGGCCCGCCACCACCAGCACCGCGCCACAGACCAGGAAGCCCTGGGCGTAGCCCTGCGGATGGGCGGCACCGGCGCCGCTCACCAGCAGGCCGGTGACCACCGGCGCCGAGAGGCCCGCCAGCGAGGCCACGGCGTTGCCGATGGCGAGGATGCCGCCGCGCTGGCTGGCCGGAGTAAACTCGGCGAGCATCGCCGGCCCCACCGAATACATCACCAGGGCCAGGCCGCCGCTGAGGGTCAGGTTGACGATGCGCACCGCGACCGGCAGCTCCAGCATCAGCGAGGCGGAGAACAGCCCGCCGGCGATCAGGCAGAGCGAGACGAAGGCGCCACGCGCCAGGCGCGAGGGCAGGCCGCGGCGCAGCAGGCGCTGGGAGACCCAGGCCATGAACAGGCTGAGCGGGGTGGTGACCACCACGAAGAGCACGAACATGTGCCCGGTGCGCAGCGGGTCCATGCCCAGGCCGACCTGCAGGTAGCTGGGCACCCAGGTCAGGGTCAGGGCCAGCGACCAGTTGGCGGCGAAATGGCAGAGGTAGTTGCCCAGCACGCTGGGGTCGCCGAGCAGGCGGCGGTAGGGCAGGCGGTGGGCGTCGGGCGTCGCCAGCTGGCCGCGGCGCAGGGAATCGATCGTGCCCTCGCGGCCCAGCAGCAGCCACAGCCCGCACCACACCAGGCCGATCACGGCGAGCACGGCGAAGTTGGTGCGCCAGCCGTAGTGCAGGCTGACCCAGGGGATCATCGCGCCGGCCACCAGGAGGCCCATGGCGCTGCCGGAGTGCAGCAGGGCCACCGGCAGGCTGCGGCGATCATCGGGGAACCATTTGTACAGCGCGTGGGTGGCCACGGGGGACGCGGGGCCCTCGCCGATGCCGAGCAGCACGCGGCAGGCGACGATCATCCACAGCGAGCTGGCCAGCAGCATGGGCAGCTGGATCAGGGCCCAGAACAGGCCCATGCCAAGGAGCAGGGTGCGGGTCGGGCGGCGGTTCGCGAGGAAGCCGCCGACCACGGCGGAAGCGGCGAACAGCCAGTGCAGGGCGCCGCCGATCAGGCCGAACTCGGTGGGCGACAGGCCCAGCTCCTCGGTCATGGGCACGGCGACCAGGCCGATGACGACCTTGTCGAGGAAGTTGACCAGCATCATGAAGGCCAGCAGGAAGGCGATCGTCCAGGCGGGGCCGGGGCGGAAGGCAGTGTCTTCTCGGGTCATGGGGACTCTCGTTGTTCTTGTTCTGGAAGCCCGTCCGGCTTCCCTGGCGGACGGGGCTGCGACGGCCCGGGGCCGTGCAGGGCGGAAAACGCGCAAGGGCGCAGCCCACGGGGGCGGCCGGATTCGTGGCCGGCGCGCCCCCGGGAGTGCGCGTCGGGGCTCAGCCCGGCATCAGGATGCCCTTGGCGATGGTGTTGCGCTGGATCTCGCTGGTGCCGGTGAGGATGCGCATCATACGGCTCGCGCGGAACAGCCACTCGACGGGATGCCCCTTGATCAGCCCCGCGCCGCCATGCACCTGCACGGCCTTGTCGATGATGCGGAAGGCGGTCTCCGACGCGTACAGCTTGCACATCGGCGCCTGCACCTTGATGTCGCCGCCGGCATCGTTGTTGGCCGCCGTGGCGTACATCATGGCCCGCGCGGCATAGAGCTCGGTGGCCATGTCGGCGAGCATGTGGTTGACCGCCTGGAACATGGCGATGGGCTGGCCGAACTGCTTGCGGGTGCGGGCGTGGTCCAGCGACAGCTGCAAGGCCAGGCCGGCCATGCCGAGCATGGTGGGGCAGTGCAGCAGGCGGTTGAGGGTGATGCGCCCCATGGCCAGCTTGAAGCCTTCGCCTTCGCCGCCGATGCGGTTGGCCACCGGCACGCGCACGTCCTCCAGGACGATGTCGCCATGGGCGCCGCCGCCGGACATCACCGAATAGTCGCTGTCCACGCGCACACCGGGCGCGGCGAGGTCGACGAAGAACGCCGAGATGCCCTGCGGGCCGCGACCGGGGCTGGTGACGGCGAGCAGCACGGCGAGGTCGGCATAGGAGGCACCGGAGATGTAGCGCTTGGCGCCGCGCAGCACGTAGTGATCGCCCTCCAGGCGCGCCTCGGTGGTGATGGCGGTAGCGTCGGAGCCGGCCTCGGCCTCGGTGAGGGCGAAGCACACCGCCTTCTCGGCGCGGCAGACCGGGCGCAGGAAGGCCTCGACCTGGTGCTCGCTGGCCACGCGGAACAGGTGGCCGATGCGCGGCGGCCCGGAGAGTTCGCCCAGCACGTGCGGGGCCAGGGGCGAGCCGGTGAGCACCGCCGCTTCCTTCACCGCGCACAGCTCGGCGACGCTGAGCCCGGCACCGCCCAGGGCTTCGGGCAGCATCACGTTGTAGAAGCCCAGTTCGCAGGAGCGGCGCCAGATGTCGCGCAGCAGCGGCCGGGGCACCGGCTCGCCCCAGAGGATGCCTTCGCGCTCGGCGAGCGGGGCCAGCTCGTCACGGACGAAGGCCTGGATGCCGGCGATGATGCGCGCGGCCTTTTCGCTTGGTTCGATCATGTGCGTGTCTCCCGTCAGATCCGTCGTTCGCTGTTCTGCCAGTACGCTTCGCGGATCAGGCGGCGCACGACCTTGCCGTTGGGGTTCTTCGGCAGTTCCCGGACGAAGTCCACCGCGCGCGGCTTCTTGAAGCCGGCCAGGGAGCGTCCGCAGTGCTCGATGACCTGCTCGGCGCTGAGGCTCTCGCCGGGCTTGAGCACGATGACCGCACGCACCGCCTCGCCCCATTGCTCGTCGGGCACGCCGACCACCGCCGCCTCGAACACCTGGGGTAGGGTGTAGAGCACCTGCTCCACTTCGGTGGGGTAGATGTTGAAGCCGCCGGAAATGATCATTTCCTTCTTGCGGTCGACGATGAAGACGTAGCCGCGCTCATCCACCCTGGCCAGATCGCCGGTGAGGTAGTAGCCGTCGCGCATCACCTCGGCGGTGAGCTCCGGCGCCTGCCAGTAGCCCTGCATGATGTCCGGGCCCTTGACCACGATCTCGCCGATCTCGCCGGGGCGCACGTCCTCGAAGTCCTCGTTGACCACGCGCAGGTCGGTCTCGAAGTAGCAGCGCCCGCAGGAGGCCAGGCGGCTGTGGTCGTCGCCCTCGATCAGGTGGTCGCGCTCGGTCAGCACCGTGACCAGCGAGCAGGTCTCGCCGGCGCCGTAGCCCTGGGCGAGGATCGGCCCGAACAGGGCGATGGCGCGCTTGACCAGGGCCGGAGCCATGGGCGCGGCGCCGTACATCACCAGGCGCAGGCTGGAGAGGTCGAAGCGCTCGACGCCGGGGACGTTGACCAGGCGGTTGATCATCGCCGGCACCAGGAACAGGCGCGTCACCCGCTCGCGCTGGATGGTCTCCAGCAGCAACTGGTCGTCGTAGCGCTCCAGCAGCAGGTTGCAGGCGCCCACCGCCAGCAGCGGCATGATCTGCATGCCGCTGGCATGGGTGATGGGGCCGACGTGGGCCATCACGTCGCCCGGCGCGGCGCGGCGGGTGGGGCTGGCGATGCTCTTGCGGATCAGCGCCTTGCGGTTGCCGAAGGAGAGCATCGCGGCCTTGAGCACGCCGGAGCTGCCGGAGGTGTAGTGCAGCACCGCCAGGGCATCGTCGGCCGGGTCGCAGTGCACCGGGGTCTCGCTGCCGCGTTCCAGCACGCTGTCGTAGCCGGCGTCGCCGGCGGTGTCGTCCAGCGAAACGATCAGGCGCAGGCGCGGCAGCTCGCCACGGCGGGCATGCAGCGCGGCGGCGAAGCGCCCGTCGGCGATCACCGCCTGGCTGCGGGAGTCGTCGAGCACCTGGATGATCTCGTCCAGGGAGAGGCGGGCGTTGATCGGCACCTTGACCATGCCGGCCTTGTAGAAGGCCACCTCGGCCTCCACCAGCTCGACGCGGTTGAGCGCGAGGATCGCCACGTGCGCACCCTCGGCCAGGCCGAGGGCCAGGAGGCCGGAGGCCAGGCGGTTGGTGCGGCGTTCGAGCTGGGCGAAGGTGACGCGTTGCCGGCTGTCGATCAGCGCTTCGTGGTCGGGCCAGTACAGCGCGCTGCGGCTGATGATCTTTCCTAAATTCACCTTATTGTTCTCATCGGCAGGAAAAGTGCGCCGATGCTATCCAAGCGAACTCTTGCGCCACCAATACAACAGTACGATGCAGGCCATATCGATATGGAATAGGCGCTCTGGAAGTTGTTGTCGGGGCAACGTTATTTGAGCAAGTAACGCATCGAGAGTGGCAACTTCGGATGCATGTCTGCGCGCGGCAGTTGGCGGCCGTAAGTTGCCTGTCCGGCTCTTGCAGAGTGGACTTCAGCCCACCGTCCGGTGCTCATTGGTTAATTCGGATGTGCAGGACCTACCCCGCCTGGTGGATGAAAAGAGCGCCATCCATCCTACGCACCGGTCATGTTCATCCGCCGCGATGGGGCCGACATCCCCGTAGGATGGGTAGAGCCCCGGGAAACCCATCGATGCGGCGCGTCAGGCATAAACGCGTGCCCCGGCCGACTCCGCTCATCCGCCGCCACCCTGTGGGAGCGAATTCATTCGCGATGAACGCCCGGGATACACGACATTGCCGGGTTGCACCCGACCTATGGTGCGCCGCGAAACCCAATGATGCGGGGCTTGGGGCCTGACGATGTGCCCCGATCCGACCTCGATTGGTGGATGAAAAGAGCGCCATCCACCCTACAGGTGGTCATGCCCGCGCGGTGGCACGGCGCTTTCGTAGGGTGGGCTTCAGCCCACCGAGCGCGGCGAGGCCCAACGCGGCGATGTCCGGCCCTGCACTGCGGTGTTCCGCTCCCTCTATCCCCGCGCAGCGGCCGCTTCCAGGTAGGCGCCGAACATGTCGGCCATGGCGTCGGCGTAGCGTTCGATCTCCTCCTTCGTGCGCGGGCGTTCGGAGAATTGCTTGCCCACGGTGCCGAGGGTGGTGGTGATCAGCTCGCTGGCCAGGGTGCGGGCGGCTTCGGAGGCGTGGGGCAGGACCTCTTCCATGAAGGTTTCGAAGATGCGCCCGGCCGCGGCCTTGGCTTCCCGTGCCTCGGGGGCGTCGCGGTAGAGGGGGGCGGCGTCGTCGAGGGCGATGCGCATGTCGGCCTCCTCGCATTCGGAGTGGAGGAAGGCGTGGACCAGGGTGCGCAGGCGTTGCAGCGGCGGGGTGGCGAGGTCTTCGAGGATGCGGCGCAGCAGCTCGCTGGTCTGGCGCCACTCGTCGCTCTGCAGGCGGAACAGGATGGCCGCCTTGTTGGGGAAGTACTGGTACAGCGAGCCGACGCTGACGCCGGCTCGCTCGGCCACCCGGGCGGTGGTGAAGCGCTGGGCGCCTTCCTTGGCCAGAACCTGAACAGCGGCCTGCAGGATGGTGGCGACCAGCTCGTTGGAGCGGGCCTGCTGGGGTTGCTTGCGCGAGGAAATACGCGGGTTCTGGCGTTCGGTCATGGCGGGGCCTGGCAATGCGAATAGTGAAATGTGATGGATTGATCGCATTCTATTCCGGCGCCAACGATGCGCTCAACGACGCCTGGAGACCTTGCATGAACACCCTGACCCAACCCGCTCTCACCGCCTTGCTGGACCGCCTGTTCGCCGAGGCCGACACGGCCTGGCAGGCATTGGGGCCGAGCCTTTCCGACCTCGCCGAGGGCGAAGTGGCGCGGCTGATGCAGAGCAAGACCGAATACCGCGAGTTCTACGGCTGCCTCAAGGACGTGGCGCTGCCCGTCTCCCGCGAGACCGGCCGCCTGCTGTACATGCTGGCGCGCAGCAGCGGTGCGCGGACCATCGTCGAGTTCGGCACCTCCTTCGGCATCTCCACGCTGCACCTGGCCGCCGCGCTGCGCGACAACGGCGGCGGCCGGCTGATCACCAGCGAGTTCGAGCCCACCAAGGTGGCGCGGGCCCGAGGCAACCTCGCCGCCGGCGGGCTGGAGGACCTGGTGGAGTTCCGCGTGGGCGATGCGCTGCGCACCCTGGCCCAGGACCTGCCCGAATCCATCGACCTGCTGTTGCTCGACGGTGCCAAGGCGCTCTACCCGGAGATCCTCGCCCTCGTGGAAAGCCGCCTGCGCCCAGGCGCGCTGGTGATCGCCGACAACGCCGACCACAGCCCCGAGTACCTGGCGCGGGTGCGCGAGGCGGGCAGCGGCTACCTCTCCGTGCCCTTCGCCGAGGACGTGGAACTGTCGCTGCGCCTGGCGGCGTGAGGGTCGCCGGGCGGGTAGAGGACGACGGACGCACGCAGCTTGTTGCCGCCGAACAGGCGCATGCGCTGGAAGCGCGCATGGCTGACCGGCATGTGCTGGCAGTCCAGCGCCTGGCGGTGGCGGCTGTGGTCGATGTCCGGGTCGTGGAGGTAGACGAAGTCCTCGTCGCAGCCGGTGACCAGCACCCAGTGCGGAGCCTTGGTGCGGGTCAGCTGGTAGCTGCTGATCAGCACCAGCGGCAGGCCGCCTTCGGCGAGCTGCGCGGGCAGGCCCTGGCGGCTGGCGGGCACCTGCTCCACGTCGCTTTCGCGCAGCTCGTCGCAGAAGGCCTCGTGCACCAGGCGCATGACCTCGCGCTTGCCTTCGCTGCGCACGCCGCTGAGGAACAAGGGGCCTTCGACACTGACCTGCAGGCGCACGCGAAAGCCGCGGCGCCAGGCGGCCAGGGCCAGCCCCTGGGGGCTGCAGCCGCCATGGCCGGAGGTCATGAATACCGTGGTCGCCTCGCGCCACAGCTGCACTTCCTCGCGCCGCGTGAGCGGGCGGCCCGGTTGCAGGCCGGCCATGGCCATCAACAAGCAGGCGGGGCCGCAGGTGAACTCGGTGCTCTGCTGGTAGTAGGGCACCGCCCGCGCGGCGTCGAGCGGGCGCTGGACGATGCGTTTCTCGTAGCGCAGCGCCTGGGCGTGGTCCTCGTAGTAGTCGTCGATGCAGGCGAAGCGGCGATAGCCGAACCGCTCGTAGAGGCCGATGGCGGGGTGGTTGTCCGGGCGCACCTCCAGGCGCAGGTAGGCGCAGTCGTGGTCGCGGGCGCGGCGCTCCGCCTCCGCCAGCAGTGCCTTGCCGAGCCCGTGGCCACGGGCGCCGGGGGCGATGGCGATGGAGTAGAGGCGCGCCAGCGAGGTGCCGCGGTGGAACAGCAGCAGCGCGTAGCCCATGACCTGGCCTGCGGCCTCGGCCACCGCCAGGCTGGCGTGGGCGCGGCTGATCATCCACTGGAAGCTGCGCGGCGACAGGCGATCGAGTTCGAAGCACTGGTTCTCCAGGTGGAGCAGGGCGTCGAGGTCGTCGGGGCGGGCATCGCGAAAGCTGAAGTTCATGGCGCTTCCTGGCTCAGGCAAGGGGCCGGGCACGGTTGCGCCCGGCGCGAGGGGCTCAGCGGCGGGGTGTCCGTCGCGACGCCTTGTCGCGTGCCTGTCGCGCCAGGTCGCCGGGCTTCATGCGGCTGTCCACGTAGTTGATGGCGATGCTCAGGGCGACGATGGCGACCAGGACGCTGAGGGCGATGTGCAGGGGTTCCATGGGGCTTCCTTTGGATGAGTGAGGCCAGCGGGCGGGATGCCCGGCGGCTGTTGCGAGTGGGGTGGTCGTTGCGTCAGCTGGCCGGAGGCGATGCGCGGGCGGCCACCAGCCGGCGCAGGGCCAGCAGCATGAGGCCCGCCAGCACGGCGAGGGCGAGGACGAACAGCGGGTAGGCGACCCACCAGGGGACGGCGGCGGTCATCATGCTGAACTCGGACATGCCGCCGATGCCGGCGATCAGGTTCAGCGGCAGGAACACCACGTTGATCAGGGTGAGCTTGCGCAGCATCTCGTTCATGGTGTTGTTCAGCAGGTTGCCGCGCGCCTCCATCAGGCCGGCGAGCACCGAGGAGTAGATCTCCGCCTGCTTGATGCACTGCTCGTTCTCGATGATCAGGTCGTCGAGCAGCTCCAGGCTCGCCGGGGCGAACCCCAGGCGCTCGCCCTGGCCGCGCAGGCGGGCCAGCACCGCGCCGTTGCCGTGGATGGCGTTGAGGTAATACACCAGGCTCTCGCTGAGGCCGAACATCTGCAGCAGGTGGCGGTTGTGCAGGCTCTGGTTGAAGCGCTGCTGCAGCTCGCGGGCGACCAGCTTGATGACCTTGAGGTGGCCCTCGTAGTGGTGGATGTTGCCCAGCAGGATGGCCAGCAGCACATCCAGCGGCTGCTGCAGGTCGTGGCGCCCGGCGAGGCCTTCGAGCAGCGAATCGGCGTGGGAGATCAGCACCAGCTGGCGCTCGTCCAGCAGCATGCCGAAGGAGGACACCTCGAAGGCGAAGCGCTCGTCGCCCGAGTAGTTCTCCGGGCGCTTCCAGATGAGGAACAGCGAGCCCGTGCGGAACTCGACGCGGGCGACTTCGTCCGGGTCCAGGGCACTGGCCAGGGCGTGGGCATCGAGGCCGTAGCGCTGGCGCAGCCATTCCAGTTCCTCGGCCTCCGGGGCGATGCACAGTTGCAGCGGCGCCGCCTCGTCCATGCAGGGGCGCAGGGTGCCGTCGATCAGCCTGTAGCTCTGGCGCATGGGCCGGTGCTCCTTCAGTGGGCGCCGCCGCGGCGCTTTTGTTCGAGGCGGCGGACGAAGTCCTCCAGCACCAGGCTGTAGAGGGTGTCCTGCAGGTGGGCATCCTCGATGCCGGCGTCGAGGTTGGGGTTGTCGTTCACCTCGATGACCTTGACGTTGCCGTCCACCTCCTTGAGGTCGACGCCATAGAGCCCGTCGCCGATCAGGTTGGCGGTCTTGAGCGCCAGTTCCACGACCGCCTTCGGCGCGCGCTCCACCGGTAGGGTGCGGCATTCGCCGATGACCTCGGCGCCCTGGGCCTTGTGGTTGACGATCTGCCAGTGCCCCTTGGACATGAAGTACTGGCAGGCGAAGATCGGCCGGCGGTTGAGGATGCCGATGCGCCAGTCGTACTCGGTGAAGAGGAATTCCTGGGCGAGCAGCAGCACCGAGTGCTCGAACAGCCCGGCGCTGGCCTCGCGCAGCTGCTGCAGGTTCTCCACCTTGATCACCCCGCGCGAGAAGCAGCCGTCGGGGATCTTCAGCACCAGCGGGAAGCCCAGGCGCTCGCCGACCTTCTCCAGCTCCTGGGGGTTGTCGCGGTAGAGGATCTCCGTGGCCGGCATGCTCAGGCCGTGGCTGCGCAAGAGGTCGGTGAGGAAGACCTTGTTGGTGCAGCGCAGGATCGAGGCCGGGTCGTCCATCACGATCAGCCCCTCGCTCTCGGCCTTCTTGGCGAAGCGGTAGGTGTGGTCGTCGACGCTGGTGGTCTCGCGGATCAGCAGTGCGTCGTACTCGGCCAGGCGCGAATAGTCCTTCTTCTCGATCAGGTCGACCTCGATGCCCAGGCGCTTGCCGACCCGCACGAAGTTCTCCAGGGCCTGGGCGTTGGACGGCGGCAGCGGCTCGTCCGGGTTGTGCAGGATGGCCAGGTCGTAGCGCGCCACCTGGCGTGAGCGCGGCAGGCGCCAGACCTTGCGGTTGAAGCCGTCGAGGGCGCTGGCGAAGAGGTCTTCCTGGTCCTCGCGCAGCTTGTGCAGGGAGCCCGTGCGCAGGCCGGCGATGCGCCAGGTCTCGCCCTTGCGGAAGTCCACCAGCAGGATGGGGCAGGGGAAGGCCTCGAACAGCTGGCGGGCGATCTCCTGCAGCGGTTCGAAGTCGGTGCGGCCGAAGTACAGGCTGAGGGTGAAGCCTTCGGTGTTGGCGCAGGGGTGCTGGGCGAGGGCGACCTCCAGGGATTTCTCCAGGTCGTCCAGGGCCAGGCCGTAGAGCGACTTGCGCGCCAGCTCGCTGATGGTACGCACCGAGGGAATGACCTTGTGCCCGCGCGCCTCGGCCAGCAGCGAGCAGTAGTAGCCATGGCCGAGGTACTTGTAGTGGCGGCACAGGTTGATGACCTGGACCTTCTTGTCGAGCTCGCCGCCTCGCGACTGCTCGAGGTACTCCCGCGCGGTGAGCATCTCCTCGCTGGGGATGTAGGAGGACCAGTCCTCCTTGCGCTCGACGATGATCAGCACCTGGCCGCCGTTGCGACGCTGCAGGAGGCCCTGCGCGAGGCCGACGGCCTGGATGGAGTCGGGGGGGATGCTGCTGAGACTGGCTTGAACCGAAGACATCTTCACGGGCCCGCTTGAGAGGTGGTGCGCCTCAATTAAGCAGCAAGCCGCGGCCCTGTCTCGCGTCGTTACGCAGGCTTTACGGGGCGCTGGCGAACCTTACGCAATCGTTGCGCGGCGCTCCTCCGCCTTGGCAGTTGGCGGGAGTCTGCTAGCGTCAATCCAGCATCCGCCGTTTCGTTCGGGCTCGCGCTCGAGCGGGGCGGCGCGAGACGCCGGGGCCGACTCCTCACATCCGTGCGAGACCTTCGGTGGCGTACCCGTGCGGCGATGACGTGAGGGCGTCGCCGACGCTTCCTGCCTTCCCACACTTGCTCGGACAAGGAGTCTTCGATGAAACATGCATTGGCGTTGGGCGTGGCGCTGGCGCTTTCCACCGCGCTGGTCGGCTGCTCGAGTACGGTTACCCAGCCGGATGAGTATTCCGGGTTCCTCTCCAGTTACGGCAGCCTGCAGAAGGCGACCACGCCCTCCGGCGCGGAGGTGATGCGCTGGATCGACCCCAAGGTGGACATCGGCCGCTACACCGCCGTCTACGTCGAGCCCACCCAGTTCTACCCGCGCCCCCAGGCCACCGAGAAAATCCCGCAGAGCACCCTGGACGGCATCACCCGCTACTACGACATGGCGCTCAAGCGCGAAATCGGCAACAGCCTGTCGCTGGCCGCCAAGCCCGGGCCCGGCGTCATCGTCGTGCGTGCGGCGATCACCGGGGTGAGCAGCAAGACCGAGGGGCTCAAGCCCTACGAGATCGTTCCCGTGGCGCTGGTGGCGGCGGCGGTGAGCACCGCCAGCGGCATCCGCGACCAGGAGACCGAGCTGGCCACCGAGGCGCAGTTCCTCGACGGCGGCAGCAACAAGGTGATCGCCCAGGTGGTGCGCAAGGGCACCGGCACGCCGCTGGAGAACAGCGCCCAGGTGCTCAAGCCGGCGGATGTCACGGGTGTGATCGATGGCTGGGCGAAGGACATGCACCAGAGCTACCTGAAGCTCAAGGCGAAGTGAGCCTCCATTGGGCCTGGCGCTCGGCCTGCCAGGCCGGGGAGCTCCCGTTCCATGGGCTGGCACAGCAGAGCGGTGTCGTCACGCAGCGGCTCGGGCTCGCCGACGGGGCGCAAGCCATTCTCCGGTTTCGATCGGCCGCACGGTGATCGGCCCGGGCGCCCTGCTCACGCGGCGGACCACACCGCCAGCTCGTAGCCGTCCGGGTCGATGAAGTGGAAGCGGCGCCCGCCGGGGAAGGCGAACACCTCGCGGCTGATGCGGGCGCCGGCTGCCTCCAGCCTGGCCTGGGCCTGTGCCAGGTCGTCGGCGTATAGGATCACCAGCGGGCCGCCCGGGCGCACCGCCTCGCCCGTGGTGAAGCCGCCGGTGAGGCGACCGTCGCTGAACTCGGTGTAGGTGGGGCCGTAGTCGGTGAAGCTCCAGCCGAAGGCCTCGCCGTAGAAGGCCTTGCTGCGAGCGATGTCGCTGACGTTGAACTCGATGTTGTCGATCTTGCGGTCTTTTCCCTGGGTGCTCATCGTGGCCTCCTGGCGCGTTGTGGAGCGCCATCTTAGGGCCGAACCATCTGCCACTGGAAGCGCGATCAGCCCGCGCTGCTGCGCGCCCGCGTCGCCTGCCAGCAGACCAGCGAGCCGGCGGTGACCAGCACCGCGCCCTGCCAGAACTGCAGCGTCAGGCTGGCACCGAGCCAGGCCGCGGCGAAGGCGGAAGAGAGCACCGGGGCGAAGTAGGAGACGGTGGCCAGGAGGGTGAGGTTGCCGCGCAGGATGCCGATGTTCCACAGGGCGTAGCCGCCGGCCATGGCGATGCCGGCGGCGAGCAGTTCGAGGGTGCCGCGCAGGGTGAAGGCGGGCAGCGGCTCGCTGACGAAGGCGAATTTCACCCAGAGCACCACCGCCGTGAGGATGAAGAAGAACGCCACGTGGTTCTCGCCCCGGGCGTAGCGCCGGGTGACGTTGCAGTAGAGCGCGAAGGTGATGGCGCAGGTCGCCGCGAGGCTGTAGCTCAGCGGGTTGGATTGCACGTTGGCGATGATGCTGGGCAACGACAGGCCGTCGGTGCTGACCACCCAGAGGATGCCGAACAGTGCGATGGCCGTGCCGGGCAGTACCAGCCAGCGGGCCGGCTGGCGGTTCATCAGGATGGCCAGCAGCACGGTGAGGCTCGGCCACAGGTAGTTGACCACGCCGAGCTGGATGGCCTGGGTGCCGTCTGTGGCGAAACCGAGGGCGAGCGACAGGCAGACCTCGTAGGCGACGAACAGCGCCGAGCCGGTGACCAGGTAGAAACGCGAACCCGCGCGCAGGCGCGGGCGGCCGAGGAGGGCGACCAGGAGGAGGGCACCCAGGGTGTAGATCAGCGCGGCCCCGCCGATGGGGCCGAAGAAGCCGCTGACACTGCGGATCAGGCCGGAGGCGGTGCTCCACAGGAGGATCGCCGCCAGCCCGCAGGCCGTCGCACTGCGTCCGTTGGTGATGCGCATGGTCCACTCATCTTGAAAGGGGCGGCGATTCTACAGGTTGGGACCTGGCGAGGGGGACGCGGTGTGGGGCGCCGCGATCCGCGTCGCGCCGCCGCTCAGCGACGCACGGCCGGGCGCTGGCCGAACGTCGAGGGGGGCAGAGGCGGGCTCAGCCCTTGAAGCCCTTGCCCACCAGGTAGACCTCCCGCGAGCGCGGGCGCGAGGCTTCCGGTTTGCGGATGAAGACCTTTTCGAACGAGGTGCGCACGTCCTTGAGGAACTCGTCGGAGCCTTCGCCCTGGAAGACCTTGACCACGTAGTTGCCGTTGGGCTTGAGCACCTGGCGGACCATGTCGAGGGTGAGTTCGACCAGGTACATCGAGGACGCCTGGTCGGCGGCGGCGACGCCACTGATGTTGGGGGCGATGTCGGAGACGATCAGGTCGGGTTTGCGGCCGTCGAGCTTGTCGAGGAGTTGCTGGAACACGCCGTCATCGGTGAAGTCGCCCTGGATGAAGTCGACGTTGTCCAGGCCGTCCATCGGCAGGATGTCGGTGGCCAGGACGCGCCCGGTATCGCCCACCAGCTTGCCGGCCACCTGCGACCAGCCGCCCGGCGCGGAGCCCAGGTCCATGACCAGCATGCCGGGGCGGATCAGCTTGTCCTTCTCGTTCAGCTCGATCAGCTTGTAGCTGGAGCGCGAGCGCAAGCCATCCTTCTGGGCCCGTTTCACATAGGGGTCGTTGACGTGTTCATCCAGCCAGCGGCGGCTGCTTTTGGATCGTTTCATGTTAGAGCCAACCACGGAAAATCAAGGTGAGGAGCGAACCCATGGGCGGTGCAGGGGGAGGCCATGGGTGCGAAGCGGCGGCGATTATAAGCCGAGAATGACGCACAGGTTAAATTCGCCGGACGGGGAGGGTGCCGTGCCCGGCTGCGCGACCGTCAGGCCGCCACTGACAGGGGCGGGGGCGGCGGGTACAATTCGCGCCTTACCCCTTCCCCTGTTGCTTCCTTTGCCGGGTTGACCGGCCAGGATTACCGCCATGATTCGCATCAACGAACTGTCCCTGCCCCTCGACCACTCCCCCGATGAACTGCGCAAGGCCATCGTCAAGCGCCTGGGTATCGGCGACGCCGACCTGCTGGGCTTCACCGTCTTCAAGCGCAGCTACGATGCCCGCAAGAAGAACAGCGTCATCCTGTTCATCTACATCATCGACCTGGAGGCACGCGACGAGGCGGCGATCCTGGCGCGCTTCGCCGACGACCACAACATCCGCCCGGCCCCGGACACCCGCTACTACCCGGTCGCCCAGGCACCGGCCGGGCTGGCTGAGCGTCCGCTGGTGGTGGGGTTCGGCCCCTGCGGGCTGTTCGCGGCGCTGCTGCTCGCGCAGATGGGCTTCAGGCCAATCGTGCTGGAGCGCGGCAAGGACGTGCGCAGCCGCACCAAGGACACCTGGGCACTGTGGCGCAAGAAGGTCCTCACCCCCGAGTCCAACGTGCAGTTCGGCGAGGGTGGGGCCGGCCTGTTCTCCGACGGCAAGCTCTACAGCCAGATCAAGGACCCGAAGTTCTACGCCCGCAAGGTGATGCACGAGTTCGTCCGCGCCGGCGCGCCGGAAGAGATCATGTACGTGAGCAAGCCGCACATCGGCACCTTCCGCCTCACCGGCGTGGTCGCCACCATGCGCGAGGAGATCATCGCCCTGGGCGGCGAGGTGCGCTTCGAAAGCAAGGTGACCGACCTGCTGATCGACGACGGCCAGCTCGAAGGCGTGGTACTGGCCAATGGCGAGACCCTGCACAGCCGCCATGTGGTCCTGGCGCTGGGCCACAGCTCCCGCGACACCTTCCGCATGCTGCACCGCCAGGGCGTGTTCCTGGAGGCCAAGCCCTTCGCCATCGGCTTCCGCATCGAGCACCCCCAGGGCCTGATCGACGAGGCGCGCCTGGGCAAGTACGCCGGCCACCCGGAGCTGGGCGCCGCCGACTACAAGGTGGTGCACCACGCCAGGAACGGCCGCGCCGTCTACAGCTTCTGCATGTGCCCGGGCGGCACCGTGGTGGCGGCCACCTCCGAGGTGGGGCGCGTGGTCACCAACGGCATGAGCCAGTACTCGCGCAACGAGCGCAACGCCAACTCGGGCATCGTCGTCGGCATCAACCCGGAGCAGGATTTCCCCGGCGGCCCGCTGGCCGGCGTGGAGTTCCAGGAGCGCCTGGAATCCCGTGCCTACGAGCTGGGCGGCAGCGACTACTGCGCCCCCGGCCAGTTGGTGGGCGACTTCATCCGTGGCGTGCCCTCCACCGAGTTCGGCGAGGTGGAGCCTTCCTACAAGCCCGGCGTGCGCCTGGGCGATCTCGCGCCTTCGCTGCCGGACTACGCCATCGAGGCCATCCGCGAGGCGCTGCCGGCGTTCGGCAAGCAGATCCGTGGCTTCGACCGTGCCGACGCGGTGCTCACCGGCATCGAGACCCGCACCTCGTCCCCGGTGCGCATCACCCGTGACAACGAGACCCTGCAGAGCCTCAACCTCAAGGGCCTGTACCCGGCCGGCGAGGGCGCCGGCTATGCCGGCGGCATCCTCTCGGCGGGGGTGGACGGCATCAAGGTGGCCGAGGCGCTGGCCAGGTCGCTGCTGTCCGCACACAGCCACTGAGCGGTGCATCGATGAAACTCGACGACATCAAGAAGCTCCACCAGAAGAAGTACCGGGCCGAGTTCGGTCACTTCCTGGTGGAGGGCGAGCACCTGCTGCTGGAATTGCAGAAGGCCGCCGAGCACAACCCGCAGCTGCTGCGCAGCCAGCTGTACGTGACCGCCGCCTACGAGCACTGGCAGAGCCCGTTCGAGACCCACCTGATCAGCGACCGGCAGATGGCGCAGGTGGCCGATACCAAGACGCCCCAGGGCATCATCGCGCTGGTGCCGATGCCGGCTGCGTCCGCGCCGGCGCCGGTCGCCGGCGAGCGCGCCATCTACCTGCACGAGATCCAGGACCCGGGCAACCTCGGCACCATCCTGCGCACCCTGGCGTGGTTCGGCGGCTTCCGCTGCCTGCTCAGCCCCGGCAGTGTCGACCCGTACAACCCCAAGGTCGTACGCGCCAGCATGGGCGCCATCTTCCATGCGCCCATGGAGCTGGATGTGGAGCTGGAGTCCCTCGGAAGCCGCTTCGAGCGCATCGCCTGCCTGGACATGCACGGCGAGCCGGTGCAGTCCGCCGCCTTCAAGGCCTTCGACTGCTACCTGTTCGGTAACGAGGCGCGCGGTGTGCCGCGTGAGCAACTCACCGCACTCGACGCCCGGCCCTTCACCATCCCCGGCAGCGGTGCCATCGAATCGCTGAACCTGGCCTCGACGGTCAACATGTGCGCCTACGAGCTGACCCGCTGACCCGCTGATTACGCGCCCGGCCGTTCCCCGGCCGGGCACGCCTGGTGTGATCTTCTCGAACGTCAGCGCCGTGACTCAGCAGGGCAGGTCTCGCGAACGGTCACGGCGCCACGCGAAGGTCCATCACCATCTCGTGCCAGGCCATACCGCCGTGGTCGGACGAGGAAGGCTGCACATAGCGGTAGCCCATGCGCCGGTACAACTCGACATGGCGCTCCTTGCACATCAGGTGGATGGTCGCCTTGCCCTTCTCGCGCATGCGTTGCACGAAGGTGCGCATCAGCAGCGACGACAGGCCCTTGCCTTGATACGCCGGGTCGATCACCACCGACATGATCACCACGTTCGGCGCCTCGGCGTCGTGGCCCACCAGCTCCTTGAACGCCTCGTCGGACATCACCACCTCGTGGGCACAGCCACTGTTGATGAAGCCGACCACTGCGCCGTCCAGCTCCAGGATCAGGAAGCCCTCGGGGTACTGCCCGATGCGCGTCGCGATCTTCTCCCGCGTGGCGGCCTCGTCGCCTTCATAGGCGGAGGTCTCGATCTGGTAGCAGCGGTCGGTGTCGGGGAGGGTGGCGTTGCGGAAGGTGGGCGTGCTCATGGGGGCCTCGATGGCAGTTCGGCGCGGCATGGTAAAGCAGCGGCCGGGTGCATGCACGGCCGGCATAGGCACGGTGCCTGGCCACGCGAGGTTGGGCTTCGTCCCTCAGCCCAACCTACACACCCCCTGTGGGAGCGGCTTCAGCCGCGAAGGACCCACCGCCGGCACCGGGCTGCGCATGGCCGGATGCTTCATCGCGAATGAATTCGCTCCCACAGACTCCAGCCACAGCTTCGCGAGCAGAGCTCGCTCCTACGGCTTGTGCCTCGGATTGGGATTCGTAGGGCACCGCCTGGCCGCGCTACACACCCCCTGTGGGAGCGGCTTCAGCCGCGAAAGACACATCGCCGGCACAGGGCTGCGACTGGCCGGATGCCCAATCGCGAATGAATTCGCTCCCACAAGAAGGTGAGGTGCACCGTCTCTCGTCTTCGACCCGGCCTGGACGCTAAGCTGTCGGCCACTCGGAAAGGGGCGCGATGCCAGGCGGTGAGGGTGGACAGGTTCCAGGAAATGAAGGTGCTGCTGGCGGTGACCGAGGCGGAGAGCTTCGCCGGTGGCGCGAAGCTGATGGGCCTCTCGCCGCCCAGCGTGACGCGCGCCATCGCTGCGCTGGAGGCACGCCTCGGCACCCTGCTGCTGGCGCGCAGCACGCGCAGCCTGCGCCTCACCGAGGCGGGGCGGCGCTATGTGGAGGACTGCCGGCGCATCCTGCTGGAATTGGAGGAGGCCGAGGAGCTGGCCGCCGGCAGCAACGTGCGCCCGCGTGGGCGGCTGACGGTGACGGCGCCGGTGATGTTCGGCGAGCTGTTCCTCATCCCGCTGATCGCCGAATACCTCGACCTGTACCCGGAGGTGGAAATCAACGCCCTGCTGGTCGACCGCGTGGTGAACATGGTCGAGGAGGGCGTGGACGTCGCAGTGCGCATCGGCTCGCTCCGCGAAGGCGAGCACCTGGCGCTGCAGGTCGGGCAGATACGCCCGGTGGTCTGCGCCGCGCCGTCACTGCTCGACCGCATCGGCAGGCCGAGCCGCCCCGAGGACCTGGAGAACGCCCAGGTGGTCATGTCGTCCGCCAGCGGGCTGCTCACCCACTGGCAGTTCATGGGGCCGGACGGCCCGTTCGGGTTCACGCCGACGCCACGCCTGCTGGTCAGCTCCAACCAGGCGGCGATCAAGGCCGCGCGCCTGGGCTGGGGCTTCACCCGCGTGCTGTCGTACCAGGTGGCCGAGGCCATTGCCAAGGGCGAACTGGAGGCGGTGCTCGACGCCTTCGCCATGCCCGCGCTGCCGGTGTACATCATCCAGCAGGGGGGCCGGCGCGAGTCGGCCAAGGTGCGTACCTTCGTCGACCACTGCGCCACGCGCTTCCGCGCCGATGCCGCCTTGCGCGCGGCGGGGGCGCCGGTCGCGCGATGAGCCGCCACCGCGAGATGCAGGTCTTCCTGGCCGTGGCCCGCGCGGGCAGCCTGGCGGGGGGCGCGCGCCGCCTGCAACTGTCCCAGGCCACCGTGATGCGCACCCTCGCCGCCCTGGAGGCGCGGCTGGGCAGCGCCTTGCTGCTGCGCGGCCCGCGCGGGGCCCGCCTGAGCCCGGAGGGTGAGCGCTTCGCCGAAAGCTGCGAGCGCATCCTCGGGCGGGTGGAGGAGGCGGAGCGCTCCGTCACCGGCCTGCACGCCGAGCCGGTTGGTGCACTGCACCTGGCGATGCCGCTGCTGATGGCGCACCAGGTGTTCACCCCCATCGCCCTCGACTACCTGAACGCCTTCCCCGGGATGACCCTGGACATCCGGGCCTGCGAGGGGCTGCCACGGTTGCTGGAGGAGGGGATCGACGTCGCCCTGGTGACCGGCCCGTTGCCGGACTCCTCGGGGTTCGCCGTGCCGCTGGGGCGGGTCCGCCCCCTCGTCTGTGCGGCGCCCGGCTACCTGGCGCGCCACGGCCGGCCGGACCGCCCCGAGGCGCTGCCCGGGCTGCCGACCATAGTCGCCACCTCCACCGGCCATGCCGGCGAGTGGCGCTTCGCCGACGGCGCGGTGAAGGTCACGCCCCGGCTGCTCTGCAGCACCCCGCAGGCCGCCATCCGCGCCGCCGTCGCCGGGCTGGGGCTGACCCGTTGCCTGAGCCACGAGGTGTACCAGGAACTGCAGGCCGGCCAGCTGGAAACCGTGCTGGAGCCCTTCGCCGCCGCGCCGCTGCCGGTGCACCTGGTCTACCGCGAAGGCCGCCGCGCCGCCGCGCGGGTGCGCAGCTTCCTCGACTTCGCCGTGCCACGGCTGCGAGCCCATCCCGCGTTCGAGGGGTGAATCGGTCGCCCCTACAGAAAGCAGGCCGAGCCAGCGCGCGGGCATGAGCCCTGTGTAGGGTGGAGGTCGCTTTTTACCTCCACCGGGCGGAGCCGCGTGTGGCACACGCCCCCGCATCAAGATCCAATCAATTTCATAAACTGAAAGAGTGGATTGTCATCCGTGGTGATTCTGCTCATCGCTGCATGGGCTCAACATGGCTCCATCGTCGCGAACGCCCAGCCGGGCGGTTCACGGTGAACCCCCCGAACCGATAAGGAGCCACCGTCATGTCTCGTCCCGCCATCAAGCTGTACCGCCACCCGCTGTCCGGCCATGCCCATCGCGTCGAACTCATGCTCTCGCTGCTGCAACTGCCCACCGAGCTGGTCTTCGTCGACCTGGCCAAGGGCGCGCACAAGCAGCCCGACTTCCTTGCCCTTAACGCCTTCGGCCAGGTGCCGGTGATCGATGACGCCGGCACCGTGGTCAACGACTCCAACGCCATCCTCGTCTACCTGGCCAAGCGCTACGGCGAGGGGCGCTGGCTGGCCGAGGAAGCCGTCGCCGCCGCGCGCATCCAGCGCTGGCTGTCGGTGGCCGCCGGGCAGGTCGCCTACGGTCCTGCCGCCGCGCGCCTGATCACCGTCTTCGGCGCCTCCTTCAATGCCGAGGAAGTGATCCACCGGGCCCATGTGCTGCTGGCGGTGATGGAAGGCGAGCTGGACGCCTCCCTCTTCCTTGCCGGCGACACGCCGACCATCGCCGACGTAGCCAACTACAGCTACATCGCCCATGCGCCGGAGGGCAACGTGTCGCTGGAGGCCTATCCCAACGTGCGTGCGTGGCTGGCCCGCATCGAGGCGCTGCCGGGCTTCGTGCCCATGCAGCGTACCGCCGCCGGCCTCAACGCCGCCTGAGCCACCCCGGGCTGCCGAGCCCCGGCAGCCCCTTTCCGGAGGGCAGACCATGGAACAGACTCCCAGCCAGCGCCCCTCGCCCTGGCATGCCGGTGAACGGCAACTGCAGGAAACGGTCGGCGTGGCCGAGCGGATGGAAGCCCACGGGCAGAAAGTCATCCGCGACCACATGCCCGACCAGCACCGTGCCTTCTTCCATCAACTGCCCTTCCTGATCGCCGGTGCGGTGGATGGCGACGGCCGCCCCTGGGCGACCCTGATCGAGGGCCCCGAAGGCTTCGTCACCTCGCCCGACCCCAGGCACCTGGTCTTCGACCTGGCCGCCCGCCCGCTGGACCCGCTGGACCCGGCCACCCCAGGCCTCGGTGCCGGCGCCGCCCTCGGCCTGCTCGGCATCGAACTGCACACGCGGCGTCGCAACCGCCTCAATGGCGCGATCGACCGGGCCTCGGCACAGCAGTTGGTGGTGCAGGTCGAGCACTCCTTCGGCAACTGCCCGCAGTACATCCAGCGACGGGAATGGAGCAGCTCCCCCGAGCCGCGCGGCACGGTCCGCGAGGACGCCGCCGAGCTGGACGAGCGCACCCGCGCGATGATCCGCGCCGCCGACACCTTCTTCGTCGCCAGCTACGTCGACCACGAGGGCGGCGGCCGCTCCGTGGACGTCTCCCACCGTGGCGGGCGCGCAGGCTTCGTGCGGGTGGAAGGCAACCGCCTGACCATCCCCGACTACGCCGGCAACCTGCACTTCAACACCCTGGGCAACCTGCTGAGCAACCCGCGCGCCGGCCTGCTGTTCGTCGACTTCGAGCAGGGCAACGTGCTGCAGGTACAGGGCCGTGCCGAGGTGATCCTCGACAGCCCGCTGATCGCCGCCTTCGAAGGTGCCGAGCGCATCTGGACCCTCGATATCGAGCAGGTGGTGTTCCGCCCCAGCGCGGTGTCGCTGCGCTGGGACTTCGACGAATACGCGCCCACCAGCCTGCTCACCGGCACCTGGGCCGAGGCGGACGAGCGCCTGCGCGAGACCGAGCGGCGGCGCCAGTGGCAGCGCTGGCGCGTGCTGAGCCAGCAGCAGGAAAGCCGCGACATCCGCTCGCTGGTGCTGGCACCCGAGGAGGGTGGCGAGGTGAACTTCGCCCCCGGCCAGCACATTCCCCTGCGCTTGCTCACCGCCGATGGCGAAGCCCTGGTGCGCACCTACAGCGTCTCCAGCGCGCCGAGCGACGGTCAGCTGCGCATCAGTGTCAAGGCCCAGGGCAAGGGCTCGCGGCACCTGCACGAGCAGGTGCGGGTCGGCGATGTGCTGGAAGCCCGCCCGCCCCTGGGCGGCTTCACCCTGAAGACCGACAGCCAGCGCCCCGTCGTGCTGATCGGCGCGGGCGTGGGCATCACCCCGATGGTCTCCATGGCCCGCGAGCTGGTGGCGCTCAACCAACGGCAGCGGCAAGGCCGACGCATCCATCTGTTCCAGGGCGCGCGGGCGCTGCGCGACCTGCCGTTCCAGGCCGAACTGCAGGCGCTGTCGAGCCGATCGGGTGGCCTGCTGCGCTGGGTGCGCGCCCTGAGCGCCCCGGAAGCCGAGGCACGGCTGGGGCATGACTTCGAACTGAACGGCCGCCTCGACCTGGCGCATATCCAGGCCAGCCTGCCGTTCGACGACTACGACTTCTACCTGTGCGGGCCGGCGGCCTTCACCCAGTCGATCTACGACGGCCTGCGCGGGCTGAACATCGCCGATTCGCGTATCCACGCCGAGGCCTTCGGCCCCTCGACGTTGCGGCGCCAGGTCGACGGGCAGGCGCCCGCGCGGGACCAGCCACCGGCGGCCACGAGCCCGGTGCCGGTGTACTTCACCCATTCGGCCAAGGAAGCGCGCTGGACACCGGAGAGCGGCAGCCTGCTGGAGCTGGCGGAAAGCCGCGGCCTGACCCCCGAGTTCAGCTGCCGGGGCGGCTCCTGCGGCACCTGCCGCACGCGCCGCATCAGCGGCGAGGTGCATTACCCCAACCCGCCGGCGGAAATGCCCGAGGCCGACATGGTGCTGATCTGCTGCGCCGTCCCGGCGGCGGGCGAAGAGGGCACCCAACCCCTGGTGCTCGACCTGTGAGGAGGCTCGCCATCATGACCATCCAGCAAAACCCCTGGGCCAGCGGCATCCCCCGCTGGAACGACACCCCCGACCGTGACGCCCAATCCCGCCTCGGCACGCCCGCGTGCGTGGAGACCGAGGCCGGCTTCCTGCTGTCGCAACTGCTGTTCCCGCTGGACCTGCCGAGGCGGGAGGCTGGCGCGCAATGCGGGGAAGGGGACTGGCGCTGCTGAGCCGAGCGGCCGGGCGGTGGGTTTCGCTGCGCTCTACGCCACCCTACGAAAGCGGCAGCCGGGTGGCGGCGCAGGATGTCTCTTTTGCGATGGTGGTTGGCCGGATTGCGTGAGACAGCCAGGGTGGCGCGGCATAGGATGGCGCCCGATCCTGAATTCCGGCAGCGTCGTGCCACGGTCGTCCAGCCCGAGGTGTGCGCTGCTCCTGCCTGGAAGTTCCACCATGTCCGTCAGCACCACCGCTTCTCCCCTGGCCGCGACTCCGGCGGCGAACCCGGCCAGCCCGCTGGTCATGCGCGTGATCGGTGCCTGTGCGCTGGCCCACCTGATCAACGACCTGATCCAGGCGGTGCTGCCGTCGATCTACCCGATGCTCAAGGCCAACTACGGCCTGAGCTTCACCCAGGTCGGCCTGATCACCCTGACCTTCCAGCTCACCGCCTCGCTGCTGCAGCCCTGGGTCGGCTACTACACCGACCGCCACCCCAAGCCCTGGCTGCTGCCGGCCGGCTCGCTGTGCACCCTGGTGGGCATCCTGCTGCTGGCCTTCGTCGGCTCCTTCCCGGCCATCCTCATGGCCTCGGCGCTGGTGGGCATCGGCTCGTCCACCTTCCACCCGGAAGCCTCGCGCATCGCCCGGCTGGCCTCGGGCGGGCGCTACGGCCTGGCGCAATCCACCTTCCAGGTCGGCGGCAACGCCGGCAGCGCCTTCGGCCCGCTGCTCGCGGCGGCCATCGTCATCCCCTACGGGCAGGGCCACGTGGCCTGGTTCGGTCTGTTCGCCACCTTCGCCATCCTGGTGCTCTACGGCCTCAGCCGCTGGTACCGCAACCACCTGAACCTGTTCCGACTCAAGCAGGGCGGCGCCGCGACCCACGGCCTGTCCAGGCGCCGGGTGACCTTCGCCCTGGTGATCCTGGCGCTGCTGGTGTTCTCCAAGTACTTCTACATGGCCAGCCTCACCAGCTACTTCACCTTCTACCTGATCGAGAAGTTCGACCTGTCGGTGGCCACCTCGCAGATCTACCTCTTCCTGTTCCTCGGCTCCGTCGCCGCCGGCACCTTCTTCGGTGGCCCCATCGGCGACCGCATCGGGCGCAAGAAGGTGATCTGGTTCTCCATCCTCGGCGTCGCGCCCTTCACCCTGGCGCTGCCCCATGTGGACCTGTTCTGGACCGGCGTGCTGAGCATGGTCATCGGCTTCATCCTCGCCTCGGCCTTCTCCGCCATCGTGGTCTTCGCCCAGGAGCTGGTGCCGGGCAACGTGGGCATGATCGCCGGCGTGTTCTTCGGCCTGATGTTCGGCTTCGGCGGCATCGGCGGGGCGCTGCTGGGGCACCTGGCGGACATCCACGGCATCGAGCACGTGTTCTTCCTCTGCTCCTTCCTGCCGCTGCTGGGCATTCTCACCATCCTCCTGCCTTCGACGAAAAAGGCCTGAGCCCCGCTCAGACCCAGCGCCGCACCCGCTCCCGGTAGCGGGTGTAGTCGGCGCCGAACAGCCCGGCCAGCGCCCGTTCCTCGGGGACGATCTGGAAACGGTCGAGGTACAGCACGAACCCCGCCACCGCGAGCAGGGCCAGCGGTGCGCCCAGCAGTGCCGCCCAGGCGACGAGCAGGATGGCGAAGCCCAGGTACATGGGGTTGCGCGTGTGGCGGTAGATGCCGGCCTGCACCAGCGACGAGGCCTGCTCCGGCACCAGTGGGTTGACCGTGGTATGGGCCCGCCGGAAGGACGCCACCCCGGCCAGGCACACGCCCGCGCCCAGCGCCGCCAACGCCAGCGCGGCCCCGAGCCTCCAGGCCCAGGCAATCTCCACCGGGGGCAGCAGGTACGCCAGCAGGGCCATGAGCAGGGCGCAGACCAGGGTGGCCAGCACGGGGGGAATGCGTTTTTCCAGACGGTCCATCATCGTTCCTCGGGGTGTGTTCGGGCCTGAGGATGAAGGCTGTAGCGACTCCAGGGTCAAGCGTCATCGACCCGGTGTTCCATCACCGCCGACTTGCGCTGCGGGCTCCAGGGGCTAGGCTCGACCGTTCTGATTTCAGCAACGGAACGCATGATGGAACACTCAGGGGCAACGGTTTTCACCAAGGGCGAGTTCAGCGTGGTGCAGTGGGTCGCGGTGCGGCAGGACGGCTCCACCGAGGTTCGCGGCTATCGATTGAGGGGCCCCGGCGCCCCGCAGACCCTGCTGCCCACGGCGGTGATCGCCAGTGCGATGGTCCAGGAGCTGTCGAAGCGCCGGCCCGGCTCGCGCTTCTGAGCAGGGCCGCCACGCCACGAAAAAGCGCCCCGAGGGGCGCTTTTTTGTGGGCAGAGGGATCAGCCGCCGTTGCGTTTCTTCTCGTCGGCGCTTGCCGGCGGCTCGCTGCGCTTGGCCGGTTGCTGGCCGGCGTCCGCCACCTCGGGGTTCTTCTTGCCCCAGAGGCGTTGCTGGTCCTCGCGGACCTTCTGGTTGAACTGGTAGGAGCGGTCGTACCCGTCGCCCTTGGCGAAGGCGGGCGCGCTGCCGAATGCCAGCAGGGCGATGAGTGCGTAGTGGGTCTTCTTCATGGGCAGGCCTCTTTGGGTTCGCATGTCTGTTGAGGGAGCGTTGCGATGCGAAGTGGGCCTGATGCTACGGAGGTGAAACTAACAGGGGCATGAGCCGCGAATTACATTGCTGCAATCTTCGCGGCACCCGGCGCAGGCCCCGGTCTTGAAGGGCTGCGCGGGGCTCGGCCTTTCAGAATTGTAATGTTCCGATCATCCTGGCGTTAGCTCCCGGCGGTGACGATATGGCGCGGTCGCATTCATTCGAACAATTCCAGGCGCCCGCCCAGATCAATAAGAACTGCCATTGGCCAGGAGCAATAGATGAACAGAAAAGCCAAGCTGTCGCTTGCCGTCGTTTCCGCCGTTCTCGGGGTCAGCCCGCTCGCTCATGCCGAGGAGCAGAAGGAAGGCTTCATCGAGGGCAGCAGCCTCAGCGTCCTCAACCGCAACTTCTACTTCAACCGCGACAACCGCAACGGCGAGGATGGCGCCGGCGGTGCGGGCTACTCCGAAACCTGGGCCCACGCGGTGATCGGCAGGTTCGAGTCCGGTTTCACCCGGGGCACCGTCGGTTTCGGCGTGGACGCCTTCGCCATGCTCGGCCTGAAGCTGGACACCGGTGGCGGCCGCAACGGGGCGCGCAGCTCCTTCGACGTGCTGTCCGTGGACAGCGCCGGTGACGCGCGGGACGAGTACACCAAGGTGGGCGGGGCGGCCAAGGTCCAGGCCTTCGACACCGTGGTCAGGGTGGGTGACGTCTTCCCCGTCACGCCGGTGGTGCAGTACGGCGATTCGCGCCTGCTGCCGGAATCCTTCCGTGGCGTCACCCTCGCCAACACCAGCATCGACGGCCTGACCCTGCAGGGCGGCCGGCTGCATTCGATGAGCCAGCCGGTCTCCAGCAACATGCGCGACAACTTCGCCACCTTCTACGCCGGTAGCGTGGATTCGCCCTGGGTCGGCTACTTCGGCGGCGACTACGTGCTCAACGACCACGTCAGCCTCAGCGCCTACAGCGCCCGGCTCAAGGATGTCTGGGACCAGTACTACGTCGGCACCTCGCTGAGCTACCCGCTCAGCGACGAGCTCGCGCTGATCGGCGGCTTGAACCTCTACAAGGCGGTGGACGAGGGCAGCAAGCAGCTCGGCGAGTTCGACAACACCATCTGGAGCGGCAAGGTCGGCGTGCGTTTCGGTGCCCACACCGTCGCGCTGACCCACCAGCGCAACAACGGCAACGACGACTTCGACTACCTGCGCCAGTCGGACTCCATCTACCTCGACAACTCCATCCAGTACTCGGACTTCAACTCCCCGAAGGAACGTTCGTGGATGGTGCGCTACGACCTCGACATGGCCGCCTACGGCATCCCCGGGCTGTCGTTCATGACCCGCTACGGCAAGGGCACCGACGCCGATTATTCCAACGCCAACGCGGTGTACATGCGCCGCGACGCCAACGGTGACCCGCTCACTGACCAGAAGCGCTGGGAGCGTGATATCGAGGCGAAGTACGTGGTGCAGAGCGGCTCGCTCAAGGACATGTCCTTCCGCATCCGCCAGGCCAACACCCGCGCCACCCAGTTCGAGTCGGACCTGGACGAATTCCGCCTCATCGTCGAATACCCGCTCAGCGTGCTGTAGCGGTCTTGGCGAAGATGACGAATTTGTAATTCGCCGACCACGGTCCCGTCATTTTCGCTTTCGCATACTTCCACTCAATTCACCTTTGAAGCAGTGATGCTCCTTTGGAAGAGGTGAATCCTTGGGCGCCCCGATGGGCGCCTTTTTTATGCACGGGACTTTTGTTGGCGCGGCGCCGCAGGTTGGCGCCGAGCGCAGCGAGGCCCAACGCAGCGATGTCCGGCCTCGCTCCGAATGTTACTTGTGGGAGCGGCACCAGCCGCGAAAGACCCACCGCCGGCACATGGCTACCAGTGGCCGGGTATTCCATCGCGAATGAATTCGCTCCCACAGATGCCACCAGCCACAGCTTCGCGAGCAGAGCTCGCTCCTACGGTGCCGTGCTGGATTGCGGGCACGGAGATGGGCCGGGTGTAGGGTGGAGGTCGCTCTTTACCTCCACCATGCGGGGTTGCGGTGTGGCACCGGGCAGCATGGGTTTCGCTCCGCTCGCGGAACGCCGTCCGACCCATCCTACAAACCTTGTGCCGCAGGTTGGTGCCGAGCGCAGAGGCCCAACGGCGGAGTGTTGGGCCGGGCCTCGAGCGCCCATCGATTCAGGCGGGAAACACCAAGCGGAACAATGTGAAGCTGCCGGGCAGGCTGCTGGCTTCGACGCTGCCGTGGTGCAGGCTCATGATCGAGCGCACGATGGCCAGGCCGAGGCCGGTGCCGCCTTCCGCGCGTGAGCGGCCGGTGTCCACCCGGTAGAAGCGTTCGAAGAGGTGCGGCAGGTGCTGGGCGGGGATGCCGATGCCGGGGTTGCCCACCGCCAGCGAGACCTTGTCCGGGTGCCGCTCGATGACCACCGAGACCTGGCTGCCCGCCGGGCTGTGGCGGATGGCGTTTGACAGCAGGTTGGATATCGCGCGCTGGATCATCAGCCGATCGCCGGCTGTGGTGCCGCTGCCGGCCACGACGATCTCGACGCGCCGCTCTTCCGCCGTGTGGGCGAACAGGTCGGCCACGCGCCGCGCCTCGTCCTCCAGGTGGATGGTCTCGAAGGGCACCAGCGCGGCAGGGTGGCTGACGTTGGCCAGGAACAGCATGTCGGTGACGATGCGCGTGACCCGGGTGAGCTCCTCGGTACAGCACTCCAGCACCTCCTTGTATTCCTCCGGCGGCCGCTCCCGCGAGAGGGTCACCTGGGCCCGGGCCATCAGGTTGGTGATGGGCGAGCGCAGCTCGTGGGCGAGGTCGTCGGAGAACTGCGAGAGCTGCTGCACGCCGCCGTCGAGGCGGTGCAGCATGAAGTTGATGCCCTGGGCGAGGTCAGCCAGCTCCTGGGGCAGCCGCTCGACGGGGATGCGGTGGGTCAGGTCCTGGGTCGAGACCAGCGAGGCGACCTTGCGGAACTGCTGCAGCGGCCGCAGCCCGCGCTGGACGATCCACCAGGCGCCCATGCCGATCACCAGCAGCAGCAAGGGCAGGGCATAGAGTGTCGAGCGCAGGTAGGCGGTGAGCAGCACCGCGTCGGCGGTGCGGTCCATGGTCAGCTGGACGATGGCCGGCGTGCCGTCTTCCAGGCGCAGCCGGGTGGCTGCGGTCAGGGTGTCGTGGCCGAAGTCGTCGCGGCTCTCGTGGTAGCTGATGCGCTCCGGCATCGCGTCCAGCGGGCCGATGGGCCGGGCGCGGCTGCTGATGTCCAGCAGCAGGCGGCCGTTGCTACCGGCCTGGTAGATGGCCAGTTGCAGGTTGTCGTGGCCGAGCACCAGGTCGAGCAGGCCGTGGGGCTTGCCGAGCAGGTCGGTGGGGGTGATGGCGTCTTCGTCGAGGCGATGCTCGATCTGCTGGAGCTTGTCCCGCAGGCCCTCGCGGGCGAGGGACGACAGTTCGTGGAGCAGCGCGAAATAGGCCAGCGCCGCCAGCAGGATCACCAGCGCGGCTCCCATGATCGCCACCGAGATGCCCAGGCGCAGCGACAGGCTGGCGGGCTTCATGGGCGCTCCTCGAGCACATAGCCGACGCCGCGCAGGGTGTGGATCAGCTTGTTGTCGAAGGGGTCGTCGATCTTCGCCCGCAGGCGGCGGATCGACACCTCCACCACATTGGTGTCGCAGTCGAAGTTCATGTCCCAGACCAGCGAGATGATCTGTGTGCGCGACAGCACCTCGCCCGAGCGGCGCATCAGCAGGTGCAAAAGGGCGAACTCCTTGGTGGTCAGGTCGATGCGCTGATCGCCACGGAAGGCGCGGTGCCGGCCGGGGTCCAGCTCCAGGTCGGAAACCCTGAGGGTGTCCGGGATCGGCACCTGCTCCGCCCTACGCAGCAGCGAGCGGACCCGGGCCAGCAGCTCGGGGAACTCGAATGGCTTGACCAGGTAGTCGTCGGCGCCCAGGTCGAGGCCCCGGACCTTGTCCGCCAGGCGGCCCCGGGCAGTGAGCATCATGACGCGGGTGCTGCTGGTGCGGCGGATGTTTTCCAGCACGCCCCAGCCGTCGATTTCGGGCAGGTTCACATCCAGTATCACCAGGTCGTAGGCATGTTGCCGGACCAGGTGCAGGCCATCGATACCGGTGGCGGCCTTATCCGTTACATAGCCACTTTCACTGAGTCCCTGATGAAGATATTCGGCTGTTTTCGGCTCGTCCTCGATAATCAGGATTCGCATGGTCAAGTTACCTGGAAGTTAGGCATTGAATAGTTTCAAGCACGTGGCTTGTATGAAGTCCGATGCCTGGCGATGCGCCGGCTCGATTAATTTTTCGCGGAGGTTAAAGCCTGTAGCGGCTACAGGGTCAATGCCCGCCTGGTGCGGCCGGCATGGGTGCGACAAGCTGTCGCGGTGCCGAGGGAGTTGCGCTGGATCTTCAGGCTGCGATGCTCGGAAAGTTTCAACTTCATTTGTTACGAACCTTGTCGAGTTCAAGGTTACTTATTGGGGCCGGCGGCATGTTAATTCAGGTATACCGCTAAGCGTGCGTTGATTACATATTTGTAATTCTGCAGTCACCTTGACGATAAGGGTGGCCCACTAGATTTCCCGCTCATTGCCGGTCCGGACTTCATTTCCTGGTGAATGAGGCTGGCGTCATTTCATGTCGTACTAGCGGGAGCGACTCGTGTCATTCATCGATCAACCACTGGCCGGACTCCGGCGATCCGCAACGGTTCTCGTCATCACACTGGGCCTTTCCCTGGGGGAGGCGCTGGCCTCGCCCCCTGCGCTGACCCTGGCCGAGGCATTGGAGCGGGCGCGGGCGAACAACCCTGCGCTGGCAGCCGCCGGGTGGTCGGTCGACATCGCCCGGGGCGAGCGCGAGCAGGCGTCGCTGCTGCCCAACCCGGAACTCTCATGGGAGATGGAAGACACGCGCAGTGACACTCGCACCACCACCGTGCAGATCAGCCAGCCCATCGAGCTAGGCGGCAAGCGCGGCGCCCGGACCGCGCTGGCCGAGCGGGGCATCGACGCCGCCGGTGTCGAAGTCGAGCGCGCGCGCAACGAACTCCGCGCCGAGGTCATCCAGGCCTTCTATGGCGCCTTGCAGGCGGATATGCGGGTTTCTCTGGCCGAGCAATCGCAGGCCCTGGCCAAGCGTGGCGTGGTCATCGCCGAGGGGCGGGTGCGGGCTGGCAAGGTGTCGCCCATCGAACTGACCCGCGCCCAGGTGCAACTCGCCGAAGTCGGCCTCGAACTGCGCCGTGCCACCCAGGAGCGCGCCAGCGCCCAGGTGCAACTGCAGGTGGCCCTTGGCGGCGATGCGAGCGCAGCCTTGAAGCCAGTGGGGGACGCCGCCGAGCTCCCGCGCATGCCGGACGCCTCCGGCCTGATGGGCGCGCTGCCGGGCAGCGCCGAACTGCGTCTGGCGCAGCGGTTGATCGATCAGCAGGACGCCGCCTTCAGCCTGGAGAAGCGCCGGCGCATACCCGACCTGAACATCAGCCTGGGCAGCCAGTACAGCGCGGAGGATCGCGAGCGGGTGAACGTGGTGGGGCTGTCGATGCCCATCCCGCTGTTCGACCGCAATCAGGGCAATGTACTGGCGGCCGCGCGCCGGGCCGACCAGGCGCGTGACCAGCGCAACGCCGCCGAACTGCGCCTGCGTGGCGCGGTGCAGCAGGCGCTGGGCCAGTGGCAGGCCGCCAGCGCCGAGGTCGAGGCCTTCCAGAGCGCCCTCCTGCCCGCGGCCAGCCGCGCGGTGGACAGCACTGCGCGCGGCTTCGAGATGGGCAAGTTCGCCTTCCTCGATGTGCTCGACGCGCAACGCACGCTGATCCAGGCACGCAGCGGCTACGTGCAGGCACTGGCGTCGGCGACCGCAGCCTGGGTGAGCCTGGAACGAATCTACGGGGATGTCTCGCGCATCGACCGCCCGGGCACCTGATCGCCCACGCCCCCAACCAATCCCTTGCCCGTACCGCTGAGCGCGGGCACCAGCCCTTCATTTCGGGAGTATCCATGAGCAGGAAATTGGCCCTGGCGATCGCCTTCGCCACAGGTATCGGTGTGTCTGCCGGCGCAGTCGTCTTCATGCCCGGCAGCGAGGCCGAGGAGCCCGGCAACGCGCCTGTCGGCCACGCAGGAGAAAGGCATGGCGAGGAGGGGCGCGCGGAGTCGGGGCCCTCCCTGCGCGGCCCCAATGGCGGCCAGCTGTTCAGCCTGGACGACCTCGACGTCGAACTGGTGGCGCCGGAAAGCGCGGACGGCAGCGTGCCGATGTCCCTCTACCTGTCCCGAGCCGGACGGCCCATCGCTGCCGACTCGCGAATCCAGGCCAGCCTGGAGGTGCGGCGGGTGTCGGGGGAGGTGGACACCCTGATGTTCATCCCGCGTGACGGCGCCTTCGTCAGCTCTTCGGGCATCGCCGAGCCGCATCACTTCGCCGCTACGTTGCAGGTCCGCCACGACGGCCGCACGACCCGTGTCGACTATGCCAGGGAGGAGGGGGTGCTGGAGCTGGGCGATGAGCAGGTCGCGGCCGCCGGCATCCGCCTGGCCACGGCGCAGGCGTGGAGCCTGGAAAACCGGGTCAAGCTGCCGGGCGAGATCCGCTTCGACGAGGACCGCACCGCTCACGTGGTGCCGCGCATCTCGGGGGTGGTTGAGCGCGTGGCGGTGAGCCTCGGCGAGCGTGTGAAGAAGGGCCAGTTGCTGGCGGTGATAGCCAGTTCGCAGGTCTCCGAGCAGCGCAGCGAACTGGCGGCGGCCGAGCGTCGCGAAGAGCTTGCCCGCACCACCCTCCAGCGCGAGCGGCAATTGTGGAAGGAGGGCATCTCCGCCGAGCAGGATTTCCTCCAGGCGCGCCAGGCGCTGCAGGAGGCGGAGATCGCCCTGGGCAACGCGCGGCAGAAGCTGGAGGCGCTGGGCGGGGCGGGACGCCAGGCGCGGGGCAATCGCTATGAGCTGCGCGCACCTTTCGACGGCACGGTGGTGGAGAAGCACCTGGTGCCCGGCGAGGTGGTGAGCGAGGCGAGCAACGCCTTCACCCTGTCGGACCTCACCCAGGTGTGGGCCACCTTCAGCCTGTCCGCTGGCGACCTGAAGGACGCGCGGGTGGGACGCGCGGTGAAGGTCATCTCGCCGGAGCTCGGCAGCGAGGTGCTCGGCCAGGTCTCCTACATCGGCAACCTGCTGGGCGAGCAGACCCGCACCGCCACGGCGCGCGCCGTGTTGAAGAACCCCGAGGGCGCCTGGCGACCGGGGCTGTTCGTCGCCGTGGAGCTGGCCACCGAGTCGCGCCAGGCGGCCGTCACCGTCCCGCAGCAGGCGGTGCAGAGCGTCGAGGACAAACCCACCGTGTTCGTGCGGGTCGACGAAGGCTTCGTCCCGCAACCCGTGACCCTCGGCGCCAGCAGCGACGGCGTCGTCGAGGTGACGCAGGGCCTGGCCGCCGGTATCGCGGTGGCCGCCGAGGGCAGCTTCATCCTCAAGTCCGAGCTCGGCAAGGGCTCCGCCGACCACGCCCACTGACCACCACGACGAGACCACGACATGTTCGAACGCATCATCCAGTTCGCCATCGAGCAGCGCATCATCGTGCTGCTGATGGTCCTGGCGATGGCCGGCCTCGGCGTCGCCAGCTACCAGAAACTACCCATAGACGCGGTGCCCGACATCACCAACGTGCAGGTGCAGATCAACACTGGCGCCGCCGGTTTCTCGCCGCTGGAGACCGAGCAGCGCATCACCTTTCCCATCGAGACGGCCATGGCCGGCCTGCCGCACCTGAAGCAGACCCGTTCGCTGTCCCGTTCGGGCTTTTCCCAGGTCACCGTGATCTTCGCGGACGGCACCGACCTGTACTTCGCCCGGCAACTGGTCAACGAGCGCCTGCAGGTGGCGCGTGAGCAGTTGCCCGAGGGCGCCGAAGCGGTTATGGGGCCGATCTCCACCGGCCTCGGCGAGATCTTCCTGTGGACGGTGGAGGCCGAGGCCGGCGCGCTGAAGGAAGACGGCACGGCCTACACGCCGACGGACCTGCGGGTGATCCAGGACTGGATCATCAAGCCGCAGCTGCGCAACGTGCCCGGCGTGGCGGAGATCAATACCATCGGCGGCTACGCCAAGGAGTTCCAGGTGGCGCCCGACCCCAAGCGCCTGGCCGCCTATGGGCTGACCCTGGTGGACCTGATCACCGCCATGGAGCGCAACAACGCCAACGTCGGCGCCGGCTTCATCGAGCGCAACGGCGAGCAGTTGCTGGTGCGTGCGCCGGGGCAGGTGGGCGATGCCCGCGACATCGCCAACATCGTCATCGCCAACGTCGACGGCACGCCCATCCGCATCAGCCATGTCGCCGAGGTGGGCATCGGGCGCGAGCTGCGCACCGGCGCGGCCACCGAGAACGGCCGCGAGGTGGTGCTGGGCACCGTGTTCATGCTCATCGGCGAGAACAGCCGCGGCGTGGCCCGCGCAGTGGCGGCGCGCCTGGAGGAGATCAACCGCTCGCTGCCCGAGGGCGTGGTCGCGGTGCCGGTGTACGACCGCACCCAGCTGGTGGACAAGGCCATCGCCACGGTGAAGAAGAACCTCATCGAGGGCGCCATCCTGGTGGTGACCATCCTCTTCCTGTTCCTCGGCAACATCCGCGCGGCGCTGATCACCGCGATGGTGATCCCGCTGTCGATGCTGTTCACCTTCACCGGCATGTTCACCAACAAGGTCAGTGCCAACCTCATGAGCCTGGGCGCGCTGGACTTCGGCATCATCGTCGACGGCGCCGTGGTGATCGTCGAGAACGCCATCCGCCGCCTGGCCCATGCCCAGCAGCACCATGGGCGCATGCTCACCCGCTCCGAACGCCTGCACGAGGTGTTCGCCGCGTCCAGGGAGGCGCGTCGGGCGCTGATCTTCGGGCAACTGATCATCATGGTCGTGTACCTGCCGATCTTCGCCCTCACCGGGGTGGAGGGGAAAATGTTCCACCCCATGGCTTTTACCGTGGTCACCGCCCTGCTGGGGGCGATGATTCTCTCGGTGACCTTCGTGCCGGCGGCCATCGCGCTGTTCGTCACCGGCAAGGTCAGGGAGGAGGAGAACCTCGTCATGCGCCTGGCGCGCCGGGGTTACGAGCCGGTGCTGGGCTGGGTCATGGGTCATCGCGCGCTGGTGTTCGGCTGCGCCCTGGTGCTGGTGCTGATGTCCGGCCTGTTGGCTGCTCGCATGGGCAGCGAGTTCGTGCCCAGCCTCAGCGAGGGCGACTTCGCCCTGCAGGCGCTGCGGGTGCCGGGCACCAGCCTGACGCAGTCGGTGGACATGCAGGCGCGCCTGGAGAAGGCGCTGGTCGAGCAGATGCCGGAGGTCGAGCGGGTATTCGCCCGCACCGGCACGGCTGAGATCGCCTCCGACCCGATGCCGCCGAACATCTCCGACGCCTACGTGATGCTCAAGCCGAAGGAGCAATGGCCCGACCCGGGCAAGAGCCGCGAGGCGCTCATCGCCGACCTGCAGCGCATCAGCGCGGCCGTGCCGGGCAGTGCCTACGAGCTGTCGCAGCCCATCCAGCTGCGCTTCAACGAGCTGATCTCCGGGGTGCGCAGCGACGTGGCGGTGAAGGTGTTCGGCGACGACATGGCGGTGCTCAACCGCACCGCCGGCGAGATAGCCGAGGCCCTGGAAGGCGTCGACGGCGCCTCCGAGGTCAAGGTGGAGCAGACCTCGGGCCTGCCGGTGCTGACCATCGACATCGACCGTGACAAGGCCGCGCGCTACGGCCTCAACGTTGGCGATGTGCAGGACACCATCGCCGTGGCGGTGGGCGGCCAGCGGGCGGGGACAGTGTTCGAGGGCGACCGCCGCTTCGACATGGTGGTGCGCCTTTCCGATTCGTTGCGAACCGATATCGACGGGCTCTCGCGCCTGCTCATACCCGTGCCGCCACTGCCGGGCGGCGCCTCGGAGCGCATCGCCTTCATCACCCTGGCCGACGTCGCCCGCCTCGAACTGGTGCTCGGCCCCAACCAGGTCAGCCGCGAGAACGGCAAGCGCCTGGTGGTGGTCAGCGCCAACGTGCGAGGGCGCGATATCGGCTCCTTCGTGGCGGAGGCCACCGAGCGCCTGGCTCGGGACGTGAAGGTGCCCGCCGGCTACTGGACCACCTGGGGCGGCCAGTTCGAGCAGCTGCAGTCGGCGGCCAGGCGCTTGCAGATCGTGGTGCCGGTGGCGCTGCTGCTGGTCTTCGCCCTGCTGTTCATGATGTTCAACAACCTGCGTGACGGGCTGCTGGTGTTCACCGGGATTCCCTTCGCGCTCACTGGCGGCGTGCTGGCGCTGTGGCTGCGCGACATCCCGCTGTCGATCTCGGCGGGGGTCGGTTTCATCGCCCTGTCCGGCGTGGCGGTGCTCAACGGGCTGGTGATGATCGCCTTCATCCGCAGCCTGCGCGAGGAAGGCCGCTCGCTGCACGACGCCGTGATCGAAGGGGCGCTGACGCGCCTGCGCCCGGTACTGATGACCGCGCTGGTGGCTTCCCTCGGCTTCGTGCCCATGGCCCTGGCCACCGGAACCGGTGCCGAGGTGCAGCGCCCGCTGGCGACGGTGGTGATCGGCGGCATCCTCTCGTCCACCGCGCTGACCCTGCTGGTGCTGCCGGCGCTGTACCGCTGGGTGCATCGTCGCGAGGAAGACGCCGGCCCCACGGCATGACCGTCCACCCACCATTCACGGCCCGGAGCGGCCCCGCTGGTGGAGGTGAAAAACGACCTCCACCCTACGCCTCCGGATGCGCCGGTGCGGATGGTGACGGATAGGGTGGACGACGCTTCATCCGTCCACCATGCGGAGTCCGGCGTGGCCCCGCTGGTGGAGGTAAAAGTGACCTCGACCCTACGCTCGGGATACTTCTTTGCCGCTCGACAACTGTTGCCCGTGCAACAGCTGTTCAGCATCCCTGCCAGCCACCCAACAGCGCAGCTGTTGGTGTTTTTTCCTATCTGATTGATCTCCGTGTGATTTCCGTGTTGGCACGACTGCTGCTCTGACCTGTGTACATGCACTTCGCCGTGGCGAGAGGTCGGAATGAGTCGGACGATAAAAGTGGTGGTGGTGTCGGGCAGCCTGCGCAATCCATCGCGCACCCATGGGCTGCTGGAGGCGCTGGCGGAGCGCTTGCAGGCGCGCCTGGACGTCGAGCTGCACTGGGTCCGCATCGCCGACCTGGCGGGTTCCCTCGCCGGTTCGCTGGAGCGCGACACCGCCTCGCCGGCGCTGCTGCCGCACCTGCAGGCCATCGAGACGGCCGACCTGATCATCGCCGGCAGCCCGGTCTATCGCGCCTCCTACACCGGCCTGTTCAAGCACCTCTTCGACCTCGTGGACTACCAGGCGCTAAAGGGCGTTCCGGTGCTGCTGGCCGCCACCGGCGGCGGCGAGCGCCACGCCCTGGTGATCGACCACCAGCTGCGCCCGCTGTTCGCCTTCTTCCAGGCACACACCTTGCCCTACGGCCTCTACGCCACGGTCGATGCCTTCACCGAACACCGCCTCGCCGACCCTGCCCAGCTCGAACGCATCGAGCGCGCGCTGGACCCCGTCGTCGCCTTCTTCTGCGGCGCCGCGGCGCACGCCGCCTGAATCCCTGGACCCGAGGAGTCACCGAGATGAGCCAACAACCGATCCGCTTCGCCTACTGGGTGCCCAACGTCAGTGGCGGCCTGGTGGTCAGCAACATCGAGCAGCGCACCAGCTGGGACGTGGACTACAACCGCAAGCTGGCGCAGATCGCCGAGCGCTCGGGCTTCGACTACGCCCTGTCGCAGATCCGCTTCACCGCCGGCTATGGCGCCGAGTTCCAGCACGAGTCGGTGGCCATCAGCCACGCATTGCTGGCCGCCACCGAGCGGCTCAAGGTGATCGCCGCCATCCTGCCCGGCCCCTGGAACCCCGTGCTGGCGGCCAAGCAGCTGGCTACCATCGACCACCTCACCGGCGGCCGCATCGCCATCAACGTGGTGTCGGGCTGGTTCCGTGGCGAGTTCCACGCCATCGGCGAGCCCTGGCTGGACCACGACGAGCGCTACCGCCGCTCGGAGGAGTTCATCCGCGCCCTGAAGGGCATCTGGACCCAGGACGACTTCACCTTCAACGGCGACTTCTACCGTTTCCGCAACTACAGCCTCAAGCCCAAGCCCCTGCAGCAACCGCACCCGGAGATATTCCAGGGCGGCAGCTCGCGAGCCGCCCGCGACATGGCCTCGCGCGTGTCGGACTGGTACTTCACCAATGGCAACAGCGTCGAGGGCATCAAGGCCCAGGTCGACGACATCCGCGCCAAGGCCGCGGCCAACGGGCACTCGGTGAAGGTCGGCGTGAACGCCTTCATCATCGCCCGCGACACCGAGGAAGAAGCACGCGCGGTGTTGCAGGAAATCATCGACAAGGCCAACCCCGAGGCGGTCAACGCCTTCGGTGCGGAGGTGAAGAACGCCGGCGCCGCCAGCCCCGAGCGCGAGGGCAACTGGGCCAAGTCCAGCTTCGAGGACCTGGTGCAGTACAACGACGGCTTCAAGACCAACCTTATCGGTACGCCCCGGCAGATCGCCGAACGCATCGTCGCGCTCAAGTCGGTGGGCGTGGACCTGATCCTCTCCGGCTTCCTGCACTTCCAGGAGGAGGTGGAGTATTTCGGCCAGCACGTGCTGCCGCTGGTGCGTGAGCTGGAGGAGGAGAGGCGGGCGGAGAAGGCGGTGGCCTGAAGGACCGGCGGGTGGTGGGGTTGGCCGGGTTTTCTGTGCTGGGGTTGGCAATGTGCCAGTGCGGGCGAGCCGGGCGATAGGGCGAGGCGCTATCGTAGGTGCCTTCGCGGGCAACTTCCGCCCGGGGTCGCAAGGAGGCAGTGCCGTTCATGTCCGAAACCACCATCAACCTGCGCGTGCAGTTCAGCGATGAGGCACAGGCACAACAAGTGCTTGAAGCCATCAGTCACGCCGCCGAAGCCCATGGCCACGAGCTGGCCGCCAGCCTTGCTGCGCTGGCGCCCGTCGGCGACCACGATCCGCAGCAGGGCATCGATATCGAACGCCTTGGGCGCGAGGATTCGACGCTGGTCGTGGCGGGCTACGCCGGGCGCATCGACCCGCCGCTCTGGCTGGTCCCGGGCCTGGTCCACCTCGGCGCGACCCGCACGGTGCTGAGCGAGTCGCGTGACGAAGGCGGCCAGAGGCATTACTTCATCGGGCCGAAGAAGGTGTCGCAGAAGGCTTTCGAGGCCAGTGCCGCGCTCATGCCCAAGCCGCCCCTGAAGGCGGGCGCCGAGCTGTTCCTGCCCGAGGGGCGGGTGACTGTGAAGGCCACGCTGCTCGGCCACGAGTGGAAGGAATCGCTGTTCGAGCGATTCTGCGTGATGCGCATGCAGGCCGAGGACGGGCGCCTGTTCCTCTACAAGGGCGCGTCCGGGCTGACGGCGATGACCGCCGACGATCACGAGAAGACCTGCACCTTCTCCGCCACCTTCGAGCTGGGCGAGTACGAGGGCGAGACGGTGGCCTTCGCCCGCCGGCCGAGCAAGATCCAGCTCGGCAGCATCGCCCCGACCAAGGCCCGCAAGGTCAGGTTCAGTGGTCGCAACAAGGCTTTCATGGAGGGGCCGTTCGCGCCGCTCGTCAGCCGCTACCTGCAGGATCTGGAGGGCAAGCCGGATGCCTTCGTGCAACGGTTGAGCGCCACCTCGTTGCTGGATGTGGAGCTGACGGAGCTGTTCGCGCTGCTCAAGGGCATCGACGCCTATTCCTTCGACGGCTTCGGTCACTACGTATCGCTCTCGGACGGCAGCCGCGAGGCGTTCGAGATCTACACCGTGGGCGATGCGGAACTCGACCTCGAAGCCGCTCGCAAGCACCTGAACAGGCTCGATGTGGCGGCGACCTACCGGGACGATCATCCCAACGTCTACACGCTGCATTGGCTGCACGAGGGCATCCGGGTGCGCTTCAAGGTGTGGAAGAAGGGCTTCGAGTGCTTCCTCGACCGGCACGCGGCGGGCTGATCGCGGGTGGCGCCGTTTGTACGCGGCCACCTGGCCCTGTATCCCGCAAATCATGCCCGTCTGTATCTATCGGGCCGAGGGGGCCGTTGGTAGTGTTCGAGCACGCCCTGTCCCCCAGAAGCCCTGCCAGACCATGACCTACGCCTATTCCCTGTTGCTGATCAGCGGCATCTACCTGGCGGTGCTCGCCAGCCCCGGGCCGAACTTCTTCATCCTCAGCCAGATGGCCCTGAGCCAGCGCCACCGCGATGCTCGCCATGTCGCCTATGGCATCGCCACCGGCTCGGTGTTCTGGGTGGTGGTGTCCGTCGCCGGAGTGGCGACGCTGCTGTCGCGACATCCCTGGCTGGAGTCCGGCGTGCGCCTGCTGGGCGCGGCCTACCTGGTCTGGTACGGCGGCCGCCTGCTGTGGTCGGCCATCCGGCCTTCGCAGCGGCGGGTGAGCGTACGGCAGCCCGAACCTGACGGCTCGGGTGTGGCGGCCTTTCGCACGGGCCTCTTCACCTGCGTGACCAACCCCAAGGGCGCGGCCTTCTGGACCAGCGCTTTCGCGGCCATCTTCCCGATTGCCGCGCCGCTCTGGTTCTACCCGGTCACCGTCCTGCTCATCGGCGCGCTGTCGCTCGGCTGGCACATCGGGCTTGCCCAGGTGTTCGGTTCTGCAGCCTTGCGTGCGTCCTACCTGCGTATGGAGCGGGGCATCAACGGCAGCGCCGGCGCGGCCCTGGTGGCGCTGGGGTTGCAGAGGATGCTTGCGCGCTGAGGCGCTCGCAGCCTGCCTGATTTGCGCGGGCATCGTCGCGAGTGGGACGGGTGGACGACGCTCCATCCGTCCACCCTTCGGAGCCCGAGGCGGCACCGCTGGTGGAGGTGAAAAGCGACCTCCACCCTGCGCAGCGGACCTGCCTCGAGCGGTTGTTCGGGCTGCCTGTTTTCGCTGGGTGGGGACGTTGATCGCGATCAAGGCGCTGCGGTGCGTGCGCGGTAACGTGAGGCCTTCCCAGACCAGGCCCGAGCGTCCACATGGCCAAGCCCTTTCCCGTGAATCCCAGGCACCCCGAGCGCATCTGCTGGGGGTGTGACCGCTACTGCGCGGCGAGCGACCTGGCGTGCGGCAATGGCGCCGACCGCACGATGCACCCCGTCGAGACCTTCGGGGAGGGTTGGCACGAGCAGGGCGACTGGGGCATCGAACCGGTGATGGGCCCGGATGTCCAGCGGGAAGAAAAGCTGCGATGAGCCGCTGGGGCACCTGCCGCTGGTGCTGCTCGGTGCCAGGATATTGCACGTGAAGGCATGACCGTCATGCATGGGGCGCAGCATGCCTGCGCCGGGATGAAAAATGCCGTGACGATCCCATGTTCCTGGCGCTGCACCAGCGCTCTTATGCTAGGCCCGGCTCCACGCCCGGCCACTGACGACTCACCCTGGAGTGCCCGATGTCCTTCGTCGACTCGATCGTTGAGCAAGTGCTTCGAATAGAACTGGGGATCCACCACAGCTGCGTGCGCCTGCTCTGTCGCACGGATGACGAGGCGCTGCATGACATGCGCATCGGCCTGCGACGGCTGCGCAGCCTGCTGCGGCCCATCCGCAACCTGGATTCGGTGCGCGAGCTGGACGCCGCGGCAGCCGAAGTGGGGCGGCTGACCACGCCGGTCCGCGATCTGGAGGTGATGATCATCGAGCTGCAGCGACAGGGGCTGCCCGACCTGGCGCAACCACGTCGCCAGCGCCTGGAGCAGGGCTACCGGATGGTCGAGGACAGCCCCACCGTGCGCCGGTTGATGGCCTGTCTGGACGACTGGCCGGAGTCGTTCCGCGATGCCCAGCGGGCGGGCGAGTTGCGGGCCCTGCGCGACTTCATCCGCAAGCGCCTGAAGAAGCAGCGCGACCTGCTGGTCGCCGCCCTGCAGGACCCTGGCTACGACCGCCACGCACTGCGCATCCTGGTCAAGCGGATGCGCTACGCCCACGAGGCCTACCCGAGCCTGTCGCCGATTTCGCCCAAGGCCGCGGCCTCTCTCAAGGCCGTGCAAGGCGCCCTGGGAGATTGGCACGACCACTTCCAGTGGTGCCTGAAGGTCGACGCCGAGCGCGACCTCGAACCCTTGCGCCGCCCCTGGGAGATCGCCATGGACGCCTCCCTCAAGGCGGCGGAGGCGGAGCTGCAGAACCTGCTGGAGCGATTGCAGGCGCATTGAGCAGGGCGTTCGGCGGGCGCGGGACAGTCTTCAGGAATCTTCCGTGGGTTCGGCAGGTCTGTTGCTAGCGGCACCCACCGCAGTACTCCTGAATCCACAGTGATGTTGGCCTCAGCCGGGCTGTCGAGCGCTGATTCCTGAACGAGGAATTTCCCATGCCAGGCCATTGCCACCGAACCCTGCTGCTCACCTTTTCCCTGGCCTCGCCCCTGGTCGCCGATGCGCTGGACCTGCGGGTCAGCACCTTCGCCGACGAGGACGATGGCCAGTGCACGCCCGCCCACTGCTCGCTGCGCGAGGCCGTCTCGGCCGCCAACGCCGCGCCGGGGGAGAGCGTCATCCGCCTGGAGGCCGGCAACTACCTGTTGCAGAAGGCCAACCCCGACCCGGGCCTGAACTGGCCGGTGGAGGAAGATGCCAACGCCATCGGCGACTTCGATGTCCATGGCCGGGTGAGCCTGATCGGCAAGGGCGTGGGCGTGACCCGCCTCGACGGGCAGGGCCTGGACCGGCTGTTCCATGTGCACGCCGGCGCGCAGGTGCAGTTGCGCGGGCTGACCCTCACCGGTGGCCGCCAGATCTACGACGGGGGCGCCGTGCTCAATCGTGGCCAGTTGCACCTGTACCAGGTGGAGCTGGTCGGCAACCGCGTCGCCGTCTACATGCCCTATCCCGCTGCGCTGGCCGGCAACGGCGGGGCCATCGCCAACTTCGGCGTGCTCGAGGTGCAGCGCACGACCTTCCGCGACAACCGCAACGCGGGCGAGGAGGCCCAGGGCGCGGGCCTGGGCGGAGCACTCTACAACGAGGGCGCGATCACCGTGCGCGACAGCCTGTTCAGCGCCAACTGGGCATCGGACTACAGCGAGATGGGCATGGGCGGCGCGCTCTACAACCAGGGCACGGCGGACATCGCCCGCACCAGCTTCCAGGGCAACCAGGTGCTGCGCAGCGGCTTTGGTTCGGCCATCGCCAACGCCGGGTGGATGCGCCTGGCCAACAGCACCCTCTCCGGCAACCGCAGCATCGAGCGTGGCGCCTTCGAGAATGGCCACCCCTGGCTCACGGAGCTGTCCGCGCAGTCACGCGCCGAGCTGGTCCACGTCACCATCGCCGGCAACGACGGCTGGGGGCTGACCAACCGGGGCGATGTGCTGCTGCGCAACAGCCTGATCGCCGGCAACCGCTCCAGCGAGTTCGAGGACGTACGCAACTGCCGCAACCAGCCGGGCGCCGTGGACTTGCGGGTGCGTGGCCTGCTGCTTGGTACGGACGGCGGCAACTGCGTCGCGCAAACCTATATCGCCGACGAGACGACCTTCACCCGCCACCTGTTCCCGCTGCAGGACAACAACGGCGCCCTGGTGCACCCGCTGAGGCGCAACAGCGCCGCCATCGACGCCGGTGTCGGCAACTGCGCCAGCCATGACCAGCGTGGCCTCGACCGGCAGCGTGATGGCAATGGCGACGGTGTGGTCAACTGCGATCTCGGCGCCTTCGAGCGGGCCTATCCCTGAGCCCGTGGCAGAGACGGGCCCGGCCGGTCCGCCGGGCCTGCATCTTCAGCGGTTGCGCCCCAGCGCCTCGTGACTGCTGACCCAGTCGCCGGCCAGGATCGCCGAGGTCAGGGATACGTCCCCCGCCAGCACCACGGCCGCGATGATCTCCGCCAGCTTGTCCGCCTTGCCTGCGCCATGGCAGCCCAGCAGCTCCAGGCATTCCCGCTGGGTCGGCAGGTTGGTGCCGCCGCCATGGGTGGCGCAGATCACGGCGGGCAGAGTCACCGACCAGTAGTAGTCGCCGTTCTCCAGCAGTTGCCCGTAGGTGATGCCGCCATGGGATTCGGCCACGTTGGCCGCATCCTGCCCGGTGGCGATGTACATCGCCGCCAGCCCGTTGGCCGAGTGCGCGCCGCTGTACGCGGAGCCGGCCTGGAAGGCGCCCACGGCGGCGATCTGCCGGTAGCGGTAGAGGTTGGCGGGGTCGACGCGCAGCAGCTCGTGGGCCACCTCGCGCTTGAGGGTGAACTCGGCGATCACCCGCTTGCCGCGGGTCTGGATCATGTTCATGGCCGAGTGCTTCTTGTCGGTGTCGATGGCGCCGGAAAGGATGTAGCGCGGCTGCAACGGGTGGTTGGCCTTGATCCATTCGCAGGCCGCGTAGGTGGCCTTGCTGGTCATGTTCTGCCCGGCGGCATCGCCCGTGGTGTAGCAGAAGCGGGTGTAGAGCATGTTGGCCACCGGGTACTGCTCGATCTCGAACAGCTTGCCGCTGCGGGTGGTGGTTTCGCTCGCCGCCTTGATCGCCTCGAACTCGCGCACCAGCCAGACGCCGAACTCGCGGGCCTGCAGCGCATCCTCGAAGAAGAACACCGGGGCCCGCTGCATGGAGTGCTTGACCACCGTGGTCTTCACCCCGCCGGAGGCACTGATGGCGCGCATGCCCCGGCTGTAGCTGGCCAGCAGCGTGCCTTCGGTGGTGGCCATGGGGATGTAGAAATCGCCGCGCGCGTGCTCGCCTTCTATGCGCAGCGGGCCGGCCAGCCCCAGGGGCATCTGCACCACGCCGATGAAGTTCTCGATATTGCCGCGGGTGACGGCCGGGTCGATGGCGTACTGGCCGACCGTGTCCAGCGCGGCGCCGGTCTGCTCCTTGATGAAGTCACGACGCAACGTGGCCTGCTCGCGGGTGTAGTCGTTCTCGGGGTTGCGGGGAATGGGGGCGCCTCTGGACATCGTGCTCTCCTGCGGGGTCGGGTGATTCAGCCTAGGCGAGAATCCGTGACCCCGAGTGTGCCCAAGGACAGGGGAGGCGACATGACCGACCACGCCAATCGGATGATCCAACGCGTCAATCGCTGAACGTTCAGCAAGGCAATACCTTCGCCAGCACCACGCACGCCACCAGCAGGCCCAGCACCACCCAGCGCAGGCCGCTGGGTGGCAGGAACCCGAACAGGCGCAGCGTGCGTGCCGTGAAGATGTGCCAGCACTCGGGGCAGCGCACCTGCATCCGCGAGGCGAATGCGTTCTGGCTGACGCCCACGCCGCTGGAAACCAGCGCCTTGCGCGCCGGGAAGAGTGCCGAGCACCGTGGGCAGCTTTCCAGTTCCTTCATGGTTTCCTCTCCATTCCCGTGCCGTTTGGGCTGGCCCGAACATACCGCGTTGCGAGGGACGGCGATGCAGCGCCGGCCCGGCATTGCGACGCCCCGCACATTCGTTTCCCTGGGTGAGCAGGGTTTTCCGATACGCGCAAACATGAGAGAAACTTGAGTTGATGAAGAATTAATTGAGTTTGTCTCATGTGTTCCGGGCGCCGAGAATTCCCCATACATTTTCGATGGAGGAACACCCATGGCCTTGGCACACACGCTTGGCTTCCCACGGATCGGTCGTGACCGCGAGCTGAAGAAAGCCCAGGAAGCCTTCTGGAAGGGCGAACTGGATGAGGCCGGCCTGCGCGCCGTTGGCCGCGAGCTGCGCGCGGCGCACTGGCAGCTGCAGAAGGACGCCGGCATCGCACTGCTGCCGGTGGGCGACTTCGCCTGGTATGACCAGGTGCTGACCCACTCGCTGACCTTCGGCGTCATCCCCGAGCGTTTCCGTCACGGCAACGCCAAGCCCACCCTGCAGACTCTGTTCGCCATGGCGCGTGGCTCCGTGGCGACCGGCCACAGCGACAGCTGCTGCGGCGGCGCCCATGCGCAGGAGATGACCAAGTGGTTCGACACCAACTACCACTACCTGGTCCCAGAATTCGCTGCCGACCAGCAGTTCGAGCTGAGCTGGGAGCAGCTGTTCGAGGAAGTGGACGAAGCCAGGGCGCTGGGCCACGAGGTCAAGCCCGTGGTGATCGGCCCGCTGAGCTACCTGTGGCTGGGCAAGGCCAAGGGCGGTGATTTCGACAAGCTGGAGCTGGTCGAGCGCCTGCTGCCGCTGTACGGCCAGATCTTCCAGCGCCTTGCCGCCAAGGGCGTGGAGTGGGTGCAGATCGACGAGCCGATCCTGGTGCTGGACCTGCCCCAGGATTGGAAGAACGCCTTCGAGCGCGTCTACAACCTGCTGCAGCGCGAGCCGCTGAAAAAGCTGGTCGCCACCTATTTCGGCGGCCTGGAAGACAACCTCGGCCTGGCCGCCGGCCTGCCGGTGGATGGCCTGCACATCGACCTGGTGCGCGCTCCCGAGCAGTACCCGACCATCCTCGACCGGCTGCCGGCGTACAAGATCCTCTCCCTGGGCGTGGTCAACGGCCGCAACGTCTGGCGCTGCGACCTGGAGAAGGCCCTGGAGGTGCTGCAGCATGCCCACGAGCGCCTGGGCGATCGTCTCTGGGTCGCGCCGTCCTGCTCGCTGCTGCACAGCCCGGTGGACCTGGAGCGTGAGGACAAGCTGGATGCCGAGCTGAAGAGCTGGCTGGCCTTCGCCGTGCAGAAATGCGCCGAAGTGGCCGTGCTGGCCCGTGCCCTGGATGAGCCGGAAGACCCCGAGGTGCTCGCCGCCCGCGAAGCCAGCCGTACCGTGCAGGCCAGCCGCGCCGCCTCGCCGCGTATCCACAAGCCCGCCGTACAGGCCCGCGTCGCCGCCCTGCGTCCGGAAGACGCCCGGCGTGCCTCGCGCTTCGCCAAGCGCATCGCCCAGCAGCGCACGCTGCTGGATCTGCCGGCGTTCCCGACCACCACCATCGGCTCCTTCCCGCAGACCTCCGCCATCCGCCTGGCGCGCCAGTCGTACAGGCAGGGCAAGCTGTCGCTGGCCGAGTACACGGAGGCCATGCACAGTGAGATCCGCCATGCGGTGGACGTACAGGAGAAGCTGGGGCTGGACGTGCTGGTGCACGGCGAGGCCGAGCGCAACGACATGGTCGAGTACTTCGCCGAGCAGCTGGACGGCTACGCCTTCACCCGCTTCGGCTGGGTGCAGAGCTACGGTTCCCGCTGCGTGAAGCCGGCGGTGATAGTCGGTGACCTCAGCCGTCCGAAGCCCATGACCGTGGAGTGGATCCGCTACGCCCAGGGCCTGACGCAGAAGGTCATGAAGGGCATGCTGACCGGCCCGGTGACCATGCTGATGTGGTCCTTCCCCCGCGAGGACGTGAGCCGCGAGGTGCAGGCCCGCCAACTGGCCCTGGCGATCCGCGACGAGGTGGTCGACCTGGAGGCCGCCGGCATCAAGGTGGTGCAGATCGACGAAGCCGCTTTCCGCGAGGGCTTGCCGCTGCGCAAGGCGCAGTGGCAGCCTTACCTGGACTGGGCGACCGAGGCCTTCCGCCTCACCGCCAGCGGCGTGCGCGACGAGACGCAGATCCACACCCACATGTGTTACAGCGAGTTCAACGACGTGATCGAATCCATCGCCGCCATGGACGCGGACGTGATCACCATCGAGACCTCGCGCTCGGACATGGAACTGCTGGAGGCCTTCGAGGCATTCGCTTACCCGAACGAGATCGGCCCGGGCGTCTACGACATCCACTCGCCGCGCGTGCCCACCACGGACGAAATCATCAAGCTGCTGCGCAAGGCCGCCCGGCGCGTGCCGGTCGAGCGGCTCTGGGTCAACCCGGACTGCGGCCTCAAGACCCGAGCCTGGCCGGAGACCGAAGCGGCCCTGGTCAACATGGTGGCGGCGGCACGGCAACTGCGCCGCGAACTGGCCTGAGCCCAGGCGCGCAGCCAACCAACGGGACGCCATGCGTCCCGTTTTGCGTTGCACGGTGCACCCGGGGCCCAACGGTGCCATGTGATGCGCGAGGCTGGTTCTTGCGTAGGGTGGAGGTCGCTTTTTACCTCCACCCCTCGGTGCTGGGTGGCGCTCCGATGATGGATGGGCGGCGCGTCATCCACCCTGCAACCGCCGCCACACCGAGCGGCTGTCATGCGCTTTTCCGAGGTTGGTCTGTACCACTCGGAATCGGCGCTGCGTACTGGCACGGCGATGTCAGGAACCGCTCTATCCTGGGCTTTTCCAATCGGCCGAACCTGTCAAGCGAAAGCTGGCCTAGACCAAAAACATGGCCTGTAAACGTGATCGGGTTGGCATGAATCGCTGTTGCAAGGCGTGTTGAAACCAAAGCGTCTTTTTCCATTACTAGCGTCGCCTGTGTTCGAACATCTCGCTGCCAGCGTCATGGAAGCGCTCAGCAGCCTTTTGCCACTCATACGACCTGGTGAGTTCCCCGATGATTTCGAAAAGCAGAAGAAGCTTCATCCGCCTGGCGGCCGGCACGGTGGGTGCCACCGTCGCCAGCAGCATGCTGCCGGCCAGCATCCAGGCGGCGCTGGCGATCCCCGCGCACCGCCGCCACGGCAACCTCAAGGACATCGAGCACGTGGTGATCCTGATGCAGGAGAACCGTTCGTTCGATCATTACTTCGGCACGCTCAAGGGCGTGCGCGGCTTCGGCGACCGCATGGCGATCCCGCTGCCCGACGGCCAGCGCGTATGGCACCAGAAGGGCAGCAAGGGCGAGATCCTGCCGTACCACTTCGACACCCGTACCACCAGCGCCCAGCGCGTGGATGGCACCCCGCACACCTGGCCCGACGCCCAGCAGGCCTGGAACGGGGGGCGCATGGACAAGTGGCTGCCGGCCAAGACCGAGCGCTCCATGGGCTACTACAAGGAGCAGGACATCGCCTTCCAGTTCGCCCTGGCCAATGCCTTCACCGTCTGCGATGCCTACCACTGCTCGTTCCAGGGCGGCACCAACCCCAACCGCCTGTTCCTCTGGACCGGCACCAACGACCCGCTCGGCCAGCACGGCGGGCCGGTGACCACCAACGACCACGACAGCGAAGGCCCGGTGGAAGAGGGCTACACCTGGACCACCTATCCGGAACGGCTGCAGGCCGCCGGCATCAGCTGGCGCGTGTACCAGGACATGGCGGACAACTTCTCCGACAACCCGCTGATCGGCTTCCGCCAGTACCGCGCGGCCGGGCCGGACTCGCCGCTGATCGTCAATGGCCTGAGCACCTGGAAGCTGGACGCGCTGAAGCGCGACGTGCTGGCCAATACGCTGCCGCAGGTGTCCTGGATCGTGGCGCCGGCCAAGTACTCCGAGCACCCCGGCCCGTCGAGCCCGATCTGGGGCGCCGAGTACACCGCCTGGGTGCTGGATGCGCTGACCGCCAACCCCGAGGTGTGGAGCAAGACCGCGCTGCTGGTGATGTTCGACGAGAACGACGGCTTCTTCGACCACATGGCACCCCCTGCCGCGCCGAGCCTGAACGCCGACGGCACGCTGCACGGCAAGACCACCGCCGACGCTACCCTCGAATGGCACACCCTGGGCGACACCCGCTACCGCAACCAGCCCTACGGCCTCGGCCCCCGCGTGCCCATGTACGTGATCTCGCCGTGGAGCAAGGGCGGCTGGGTCAACTCCCAGGTGTTCGACCACACCTCGGTGATTCGCCTGCTCGAACAGCGCTTCGGCGTCATGGAGCCCAACATCAGCCCCTGGCGCCGCGCCGTGTGTGGCGACCTGACCTCGGCCTTCGACTTCGCCCATCCCAACGGGTCGTTCCCGGGGCTGCCGGACACCAGCCAGGCCGACGCCATCGTCGCCAGCCAGATCAAGCTGCCGAAACCCAGGCCGCCGGCGGTGGCCGCCATGCCCGTGCAGGAGATGGGCATCCGCCGTGCCCGGGCGCTGCCCTATGAACTGGGCGTGCACGCGCGCTACCGCAGTGGCGAGGCGGCGCTGAGCCTGACCTTCGCCAACACCGGCAAGGCCGGTGCGGTGTTCCAGGTGTTCAACCTGCTGGACAGCGTCAGCGCGCCGAAGCGCTACACGGTGGGCGCGCACCGACGCCTGCATGACAGCTTCCCGGGCGACGCCAGCGGCGACTACCACCTGGAAGTGCACGGCCCGAACGGCTTCCTGCGGGTGTTCCGCGGCAACCTGCGGCGCGACGCCTCGGACCGAAAGGCGCCGCTGCCGGAAGTGCGCGTCGACTACCAGCCCACGCTCGGCAGGCTGCAGGTGCAACTGATCAACCGTGGCCGCCAGCCGCTGAAGCTGACCCTCAAGGACAACGTCTACTACCGGGGCGAAAGCCAGACCCTCACCGTCCCGCCGGGCCAGCGCAGGGAAGTGCGCTTCTCGCTGCGCAGCAGCGGCAACTGGTACGACTTCAGCGTCCGCGCGCAAGGCGTGGAAGGCTTCCTGCGCCGCTTCAGCGGGCGCATGGAAGACGGCCGCGCGGGCTTCAGTGATCCGGGCATGGGGCTGGGATCGTTGACCTTCTGAGGGGGAGGCCTGGCCCGCTTTGGCGGGCCAGGTCGGGGAAGGCGGGACTTTGAAATTCGCTCCGGCCTGGCCTCCATCGACAGGGCGTTTCAGCGGTCGTCCTGTACTCGAGGGTTCGTGCCATGGGGTGTGCTGTACGCACCTCCGCTCGGTGCTTTCGGTGAGCCCCAGGTGCGCGCAGCACACCCTACATCCGGAGTGTGCGGTGGCTGGTAACGCTCCTCCAAGAGCCCAAAGCGGGTGTGCCGCGCTGAGCGGATCAGAGCGGCGCGCCCGGCACCATCAATCCCCTCGAACCCGCTTCAGCCAGTTCCAGAACGGATCGCTCGATTCCTCGTCGTCCATGCTCGCGGTGCTGTGGATGATTTCCTTCGCGCGCGGCGGGATGCTCAGCCCCAGCGTGCGCTCGACATGCTCGCGGAACAGGCGTGGGGGCGGTGGGTAGTCGGCGTCTTCGTAGTCGGCGTCCTTGATCTGCCGGGGTGTCACACCGAACTGCTCCGGCCAGCAGAGTTCGTCGTAGCCGATGGCGAGCAGGCGCAGCAGGTCTTCGATGGTCTGCGTCAGCACGCAGAGCATCACCGAGCCGGAGCCCGAGCCCAGGTGGACGATGCGCTGCTGGCCTGCGTCGTCCAGCCAGAGGCCCGCCCAGGAGCCGTCACCGCCGGTCCTGAGGAAGATCACCAGCCGCTCGTTCACCGCGGGGGCTTCGCTGTTGGTCCAGGCGCGGGTGTCGGTTGGGTCCGGTACGTGGATGGAGGTGGTGGAGATGTCGCTGAACTCGGGCTCGGGGTGCAGGGTCATGTAGCGGGCCCCGCTTGGGAGCGTGCGGACGCAGCCGCGCGCTTCCATCAGTTCGATGGCCTGGCGCAACAGGCTGGGCAGCGGATTGGCGGCCGGAAAGGCGGCTGCGACTTCATCGGAGAATCTCATTTCGTCCCTGTTCGGTTCTGCGGTGCCTGGAAAACGGGGCGTTGCACCGCTCGGGTTGTGCATGGCGCAGATTAACCTGCGCCCCCTCTCTATCGATGTTACGGGCCTCACATTGCTGATCGAGCCGGGGCTCCGGTAGGCGGTGGGGGCGAGACTGGATCACTGCCGTTCAGGCAGTGGCCTGGGACGGCAGGTAGGGCAGGAGGCGCTCGGTCTCTTTGCGCACCACCGCGTAGCATTCGCAGCTCAATGCTTCGAGCCTGGCCCTGTCCAGCACCCGGATGTGGCCCCGGCTGTACTCGATCACGCCCTGGCGTTGCAGATTTCCAGCAGCATCGGTAACGCCTTCACGACGGACCCCGAGCATATTGGCGATCAGTTCCTGGGTCATGTTCAGCGAGTTCCCCGACAGCCGGTCCAGCGACAGCAGCAGCCAGCGGCACAACTGCTGGTCGATGGAGTGGTGGCGGTTGCAGACGGCGGTCTGCGCCATCTGGGTGATCAGCGCCTGGGTGTAGCGCAGCATCAATTGCAGCATCTCTCCATGGCGGTTGAACTCGTCCTTCAAGCGCTGCCCCGGTAACCGATAGGCGTAGCCTGCGCTCTGCACGATGGCGCGACTGGGCGTGCTTTCGCCGCCCATGAACACCGCGATACCGATCATTCCTTCGTTGCCCACCACCGAGATTTCCGCCGACGCGCCGTTCTCCATGACGTAGAGCAGGGAAACGATGGCGTCGATGGGAAAATACACGTGGCGCATGGCACCGCCGGATTCGTAGAGCACCTTGCCCAGCGGGAACTCGACGAGCTCGAGGTAGGGCTGCAGGCGCTTGCGCGCGTCGTCCGGCAATGCGGACAGGAGGTGGTTGCGCTGTGGTTCGGGTGAAAGCGTCATGATGGTCGCCTTGGGGAAGTGAAGGTCCCGGACGCTTCAGACTACTCCTCCTGTGGCTCTGCGTACGGAGTCTTGCCGCTCTCCCTGGGTGCGCTGCCGTACAGACGCCAGGTTCTGGCTCGTGCAGCCTGCAGGACAGCTGACCGATCCGACGCTCCCAGGGGCCACCATGAAACCTCTCACTACTTATATCGCCAGACTTTTTCCCGACTACAGCGTGACCCTGAGCGCACGACCGGGCGGTAGCCTGGTGGTGTGCCTGGAGCGGGAGGGCAATCGCTGCCTGAGAGTGGTTGCCGCCGGTGCAATGACCGATCCTGACCAGCTTCACGCGCTGGTCATGCAGATCCAGCTGGAACTCAAGCTCAGGGAAGGGGGCGAGCTCTGGCTGGCTAGGGATGGCCACTGGTCCGGCGAGTTGCCGACTTACAGCGGCATGCCGCTGCGCCTTAGCAAGAAACCTTTCATGGCAAGGCCTCGATGAGGGGGCGACACGCTAGCGCCTGTCGGGCTTGCCGGGAGTGTCCAGGGGCAAGGACAGCTGCCTGTCGTAGAGGGCGATTTCGGCGCGCAGTGCTTCAAGGAGCAGGCGTTTGTCCTGTGTCGATTTGCGCCGTTCCGGCGGATCGTCGGGGCTCGGTTCGAGCGCGTCCATGCGGTCTTCCTCTGGCTTGTGCATGAGTCCCTCCGTCCTCCGTGGTGGCGGAGCGTTCATTTGGACTGGGAAACGATCCGGATGACGCGAGGCAGGTGATTACCGTGGGCGTGGGACTCTACTCGTAGCGTCGTTCCAGCCTGCAGGCCTTCAGGAGCTCGGCACCGGTCGTCTGGCAGGCTTCCGGCTGCAGGCTACGGATGGCGCGGCGGGCGAGTGATGCCTGCAACGCATCCATGGCGTTGCGTGCCGCTTCGTAACGGGCTTGCAGATCACTCGCAGCGCTGCTGCGTTCTTCCGGGGAAAGCTCGCTGCGTTTTCTGATGATGGCGTCGACGGCGATCAGGAACTGCTCTAGCTCGCGGGTCCGTCGTTCACGCATCGCTCGTTCGTGCGCGGTTTCGGGTATGTGGCCCGGTGGGGGGGTGGCACTTGCAATCGAAACGGTCATGGTGCTTCTCGGGTCTGGGTTGAGGTCGTCCGTACGATTGCAGACTTCGCCCGGGGGTGTCGGTGCGTTGGAGCACTTATATCGGCCCTAAGCGCCCTGACGCACCGAGGCCGGCGGCAGCATCTGCGATGCTCGCCAGGAGCGTCGCACCTGCGAAGCCTTGTGAGGTAGAGATGAACAGACATTCCGATCCAAATCTGGTCCGTCGGCCCGGCAAGCCTGTGGCAAGGCGCTTCCCGCTTCAGGTCACCGCAGGGCAGTTGTTGCTCAGGCGTAGCCTGGAAGCCGACGAGAAGGATATCCCTGGGCCCGCCGGCGAGCCGCTACACCAGGGGCCACAGCCATGAGCGGCCGGAGGGGGGCAGGGCACGCGGCTTCCTTCTACTTCGTCATTGCCCGGGAAAGCGGCAATGTGATCCGGTTGATACGGCGCGAGCACGCCCCGGAGGACACCCCGACCGTCATTCACCTGCTGGCCCCGTGCCTGGGGCAGCGCCGCCATGCGACGTTGTACGCGTCCGGTATGGACCTGATCCACGCTTCCCGTGTCCTGGAAGATTTCGATAGTGCCTGTCTGCGCTACCCGGTTGCCCGTTAAGCGTGCCAACGCACCGAAGCCGCATGCGGGTCTCGCTAAGCTCAAGGTCCCGGTGCGTCACATTCCAGCAGAGCCGGGCTGCCTTCGAGGGCACCATGAAGACGTCAAGCCACAGCGACAGCACGCTCCATATCAACTGCTCACGTCCTGAGAACACGACGGGGCGGGCTCCGCAGCGGCCCATCTATTCGCGCTCCGAGCGCTATTCCTTCCCTGATCCAAGCGATCCGCCGGCAGTCGCCCCGCATCCCCAGCCCGCGCCTGGCGCCGCGCCCTTCGTGGGCCCCCCCGCACCCTGAGCGCGCCCCGTCAGGCCCTCTCCAGGCTTGTAGAGGGCGCGTGGTACAGCACCAGGACCTGGTGCTCCCCGCCGTCGTCCTGCAATTCCAGGGTCGCGTCGGCCTGTACCTGTCCGTTCAGGCTCAGCGAGCCGCCACCGCTGACGGCGGGGCGGACCTCGATCCGATAGCGCGTTTCTCCGAATCGGTAGTGCAGGGTGTAGCCCGGCCAATGCGCAGGCAGCAGCGGCTGGACGCGCATCCTGGTGCCACTGCGCTGCAGGCCCAGCAAGGATTCGATGATCAAGCGGTACATCCACCCGGCCGAACCCGTGTACCAGCTCCAGCCGCCACGGCCTGCATGGGGCGCGGCGCCGTAGACGTCCGCCGCCATCACGTAGGGTTCCACCTTGTAGGTTTCGATCCGCGTCGTACCGTGTTGGCCGGCGGGGTTGATCATGTGCAGCAGTTCCCAGGCCCGATCGCGGTCGCCGAGTCGGGCGAACGCCATGCTTGCCCAGACTGCGGCGTGGGAGTACTGGCCGCCGTTCTCCCTGACACCTGGCACGTAGCCCTTGATGTAGCCTGGGTCCAGCGAGCTGCGGTCGAAGGGCGGGTCCAGCAGCAGCACGACGCCGATTTCGCGGCGAACCAGATGCTCATCCAGCGCGGCCATGGCGCGGCGTGCGCGGTCGTCCGACGCGACGCCGGACAATACCGCCCAGCTCTGGGCGATGGAGTCGATCCGGCACTCTTCGTTGCGGAACGACCCCAACGCCTGGCCATCGTCGAAGTAGGCGCGTCGATACCAGTCCCCGTCCCAGCCGTGTTCTTCCAGGCTGGCGCCCAGCCGTTGCGCCTGCTCGGTGCAACGCTGGGCGAACGCGGTGTCGCCTAGCAGTCGGGCCATCTCGGCAAATCGCAGCAGGACCTCGTGGCCGAAGAAGCCCAGCCAGACGCTTTCTCCCCGTCCCTGTTCGCCCACCCGGTTCATGCCGTCGTTCCAGTCACCGCAACCCATCAGTGGTAGACCGCGTTCACCGCGCGGCAGGCTGTTCTCGATGGCACGCACGCAGTGCTGGTACAGGCTTTCCTCCAGAGGCGAGTGGCCCGGCAGGTCATAGTAGGACTCCTCGCCCGCGTTGAGCCGACGGCCATCGATATAGCCGACCTTCTCATGCAGAACGCCGCTGTCCCCGGTGACCTGGACGTAGCGGCTCGTGGCCAGCGGCAGCCAGAGGAAATCGTCCGAACAACCCGTGCGCACGCCCCTGTTCCGCGGGGGGTGCCACCAGTGCTGTACGTCGCCCTCGGGAAACTGGTGCGCGGCGCAGAGCAGCAGGTGGCGGCGCACGGAGACAGGGTCGGCATGGATCATCGCCATGCAGTCCTGCAACTGGTCGCGGAAGCCGATGGCGCCGCCGGACTGGTAATAGCCGCTGCGCGCCAGGAAGCGGCTGGCGATGACCTGGTACATCAGCCAGCCGTTGGCCATGAAGTCGATGGATGGGTCGGGTGTCTCGATGCGGATGGCACCCAGGGTGTCGCGCCAGTGCTTGCGCACCTTGTCCAGTTCGCTGATGGCGGCCAGTGTGCCTCGGTGCTTGAGCAGTAGAAGGTTGGCGGCCTTGGCGTCGTTCTCGAAACCCAGACGAAAGACGATTTCGCGGCTTTCACCCTCGGCCAGCACCAGCGGTACCTGGAGCGCGCCGCAAGGGTCCATGCCCGCGCCGGTGCGACCGGACAGGCGTGCGCGCTCCATTGCGGCCGGAGATGCCAGGTTGCCGTTGCGTCCGATGAACTCGGTGCGGTCGCCGGTGAATCCCGGGTTCTCCGTATCGGCATCGAGGAATGCCACTCGGCTGGAAAAGTCGATCGAGTAGGCGTTGCGCGCGAGCAGCGCACCGCTGAAGGGGTCGGCCTCGGTGACCAGGTGCATGGCCGATCTGCTGCGCAGGTCGCCGAGCACCCACTCCACGTAGCTGGTGATGCTCAGCCGGCGGGGGCGGCCGGAGCTGTTGCGCACCCTGAGCCGGGAGAACTTGATGGGCGCCTCCAGGGCCACGTAGACCCATAGCTCGGTATGGATTCCGTTCTCCTCGTGCTCGAAGACGCTGTAGCCGAAGCCATGGCGGATGCGATACGTACCGCGACCCGGGCAGGGCAGGGGCGTGGGCGACCAGTAGTGACCGCTGTCTTCGTCGCGCAGGTAGAGGGCCTCGCCGCTAGGGTCGCTGACCGGGTCGTTGTGCCAGGGCGTGAGTCGGTACTCATGGGCGTTCTCGCCCCAGGTGTAGGCGCTGCCGCTTTCGGAGACGACGCTGCCGAGCTGCGGGTTGGCCAGCACATTGACCCAGGGCGCCGGGGTGGGGTGATCGCGTTGCACCTCGATGATGTACTCGCAGCCGTCGGCACTGAAGCCGCCATAGGCGTTGGTCAGCATCCGCTGCAGGGGGCGGGGCGGGTCTTGCGGCAGCGCACGTGGCTGTGGGGGCGCGACGGAGGGTTCGAATCGGCCCAGCGAAGGCTCGGCCCGGCGCCTCTGGACCTGCTCGGCGAGGCTACCCTTGCTGTCGTTGATCACCAGGCGGGCCACCGCGAGGATCAGGGTTCGGTCCTCGCCCGAAAGCTGTTGCGCGGGGCGCACGAAGATGCCGCCGGGGCGGTCCACCAGATTGGCTTCGCTGCCTGAGGTGACCAGTCCCATGATCAGGTCCTGAAGATGCTGGCGATAGCCGGCCTGGTCCTCGTTCCAGATCACGAGGTCCACCTCCAGGCCCTTCTGCCGCCAGTAGGTATGGGCCTGCACCATCTGCCTGACCAGTTCGATGCTGGCGGGAGCGGCGATCTGCACCAGAACGATGGGCAGGTCGCCGGATATGCCCTGGCCCCATAGACCTGACTGGTTGCGCCGGTTGGCCATCAGTGTCGCCTGGTCGGTGCGCTGCGCGGCGTTGGCATAGAGGATGCCGGCTGCCATCTGCTCGAACAGGCGGGCATCTGCCATCGTCGCGTTGAGCTGGCGCAGCAGCACCTGGCTGTGGGTCCAGGCGAGGTCGAAGACGCGGTCGGCCAGATGGCGGTCGCGGTATTTCTCGATCAGGTGCAGGCAGTCTTCGCGGCTGTCCGCGATACCGGTCGCGAGATCGATGGTGGCAGTCTGGTTGGGGTCCAGGGTGATCCGGCAGCGGATGGCCACGATGGGGTCCAGTACCGGGCCGGCAGTACCGGAGAGCTGGTCCATGCCTTCGGCCAGTGCAGCTGGAGCGACCACGGTGCGCCCCCTGCCGATGAAGCGGGCACGGTCCGTCTCGTAGGAGATGCTGTCGATGTCCACGCCGTGCGCCGCAAGGAGGTGACACATCCAGGGCACTGCCTCGTCGCTGGCGCGGGGCCGGCGGGTGCAGACGATGGCCTGGAGCGGGCGCAGCAACTCGGTCTGCACGAAGAGGTTGCTGAAAGCCGGGTGCATCGCGTCGCTCAGGGCGGAAGCCAGCACCACTTCGGCATAGCTGGTCAGCTCCAGGCTCCGCCGCGTACGGCCCCGGTTTGTGAGATGCAGGCGCCTCAGTTCGATGTCGTCCTCCGGGGATACGACGATCTCCATGTGGCTGTCGAAGTCGCATTCGCGAATGCGGAATTCGGCTCGGGCGTCGGTGAAGATGGCCTCATGGAATTCGGGGCGACGCAGGGTCGGCTGGTGCGCGGCCGACCAGTAGGCGCCACTGGCGACGTCCCTCAGGTAGCAGAACATGCCGTGGCCATCACGGGTGAAGTCTTCCTGCCAGCGGGTGATCGCCAGATCCCGGCGTCTGCTGTAGCCGCCGCCGGCATTGCTCAGCATCACGTGGTAGCGGCCATTGGAGAGCAACTGCACGGCGGGGCGCTTGCGGCCTGGATCGGTGTAGACGCGCAGCTTGGTGTCGTTGAGGCGCGTGGCTTCGTCGGCCGGCGCGTTGGTGGCGTGGATGTACTGGGCCGCGGTCTTGGGGACACGTTCCTGCAGCAGGAGCAGGGTGGCCTGGAACTGTGGTACGGATTCGAAACGACGTTGCATCGGGCGGTCCAGCAGCAGGCAGGTGAGTGCCAGCAGGCTCATGCCCTGATGGTGGGCCATGAAGGAGCGGACGATGGCAGAGGACTGCCCACGGGGCAGGCGCGCTTCCGTGAAGTCCACCGCCTCATAGAGGCCGAAGCGGCCCGCGAGACCCAGCGATGCGAGACGCTGGAGATTTCTGCAGGCTGCTTCGGGGGCAACCATCAGGCCCAGGACGCTGGCGTAGGGCGCCACCACCCTGTCCGCGCCGAGGCCGCGCTTGAGACCAAGCCCCGGTACGCCGAAGGCGCGGTATTGGTAGTTGAACTGTGCGTCTAGGGTGTTGTAGCCCGATTCGGAAACCCCCCAGGGAATGCCGTTCTGGTTGCCGTGCTCGATCTGCCTGGCCACCGCCGCGCGGCACGTCTGGTCGAGCAGCGTGCCTTCGTAGCCGGGCATCACCAGCAGCGGCATCAGGTACTCGAACATAGACCCGGACCAGGACAGAAGCACCGGCACTCCGCCATTGCTGGTCAGCAGCCGGCCGAGGGTGAACCAACCCTCCTGGGGCAACTGGCCCTGGGCGATGACCACGAAGTTGGTCAGGCGCATCTCCGAAGCGAGCAGGTCGTAGAAGGCAGCGTCGAGTCGCCGCTCATCGACGTTGTAGCCGATCACGAAAAGGTCTCGGCGGGTGTCGTAGAGGAAGGTGAAATCCATGTCCGCCAGCGTGACTGCCATTTGTACCAGCCGCTCCAGCGCCTGCACGCGCACGGCGGCGAGCTCACGTACCGCCTGCACCCTGTCCTGGTGTTCGGGGGCCCAGAGGCGGGTATCCAGCTGTGCCATCTGGCGCCAGGTGGCCTGTTCCGCGTGGCCCGCCTGAAGGGGCTCCGGCAGCTGGAAGCGTTGCAGCTCCAGCTGCAGGTCCATGCACTGGCCATACAGTTGGTCGAGCCAGAATGCTGCGTCCGTAGTGTCCCCGGGCGACAGGAGGCGGGTGGTGTCCGCCGTTCTCTGCAGCAGTCCGATCATCCGGGGAATGTCCGCAGGCTCGCTCTCCATGCTCATCGCCTCGGCTTCTGCGCGCAGGTCGGCCAGTTCCCGGGCGTCGAGGTCGGTTGCGAGCAGCACGTCCCGCACCGCGTCGATGCCGTCCATCAGGCCAGCGGCCACGCGCCTATCCAGCAGTCGCTCGTCGGCCAGTGCCATGAGGCCGGGGCAAAGGGTCAGCAGCACGCCGGCAAGGTTGCCGCTGTCGACGCTGGAAACGTAGCGCGGGGGCAGGGGCTGGAGGGTACGGGTGTCGTACCAGTTGTAGAAGTGGCGGCGATGTCGCTCCAGGCCGGCCATGCTGGCGAGCATCCGTTCCAGGCGGTCCAGCAGGCGGCCACCGCTCAGGTAGCCGAAGTCATGGGCGGCCAGGTGGGATAGCAGCGCCATGCCCATGTTGGTGGGCGAGGTCCGATGAGCGATGGCGGCACGTGGCTGCTCCTGGATGTTGTCCGGTGGCAGCCAGTTGTCCTCCGGGCCGACGTATTGTTCGAAGAAGGCCCAGGTCTTGCGCGCCAGTACATGCAGGAAGCGCAGGTCGTCGGTGGAGCAGGAGAAATGGGCGATCGCCGCGGGGCGGCTGAGCCACCAGGCCAGGGCGGGGCTGGCCAGCCAGGTCGCCAGGAAAGGGCTGGCCAGTGCCAGCACGTCGGGGTCGGGCAGCAGCAGAGCCAGCAGTGACAGCGCCAGCAGTGGCGCGATCCACAGGCTGCGATACAGGCCGAGGATGTCGTTGCCGGTGGTGCGCTCCACCTCCCTGGAGGAATTCCACTGCAGCAGGCTTCTCCTGCTGACCGCCATGCGCCACAGGGTCCGGATGATCGCGTCGAGACTGTAGAACACCTCGTGGGGCAGCCACGCCAGGTTCAGTAGCGCGCGGGTGAAGTGCATGCCGGAGGATCGAAGGGCTGCCGACACATGCTCGCGAAGCGGAATCTCGGGCGCCTTGCGCAGCAGTTCCAGGAGCGTGTTCAGCAGCGGTTGGACGAGCACCACCAGTACCAGCGCGGAGGTCCAGAGGTAGGGCTGTGAGGACATCAGCCAGCCCCAGGCGAGCATGCCCAGCAACGCCGCTGGCTCCAGGCTGCGCCGCAGGTTGTCGAGGATCTTCCAGCGTGCGAGGGCACTCAGTCGGTTGCGTTCGGCGCCGCCATCGAGGCGGGGCGTCCAGGGCAGTAGCCAGGGCAGCAGTTGCCAATCACCGCGGATCCAGCGGTGTCGGCGCTTGACGTCGGCGCTGTAGCGGGCGGGGTGCTCTTCGTAGAGCTGCACGTCGCTGAGCAGGCCTGAGCGTGCGTAGCAGCCTTCGATCAGGTCGTGGCTGAGGATGCGGTTCTCCGGGAAGCAGCCTTCCAGGGCCTGCTCGAACGCATCGATGGAGTAGATGCCTTTGCCGATGAAGGAGCCCTGCCGGAACAGGTCCTGGTAGACGTCCGACACGACCCGCGTATAGGGGTCCACGCCGGCATCGCTGCCGAACAGGCGGGCAAAGGCGGATCTTGCCGTGCTCGGCAGGCTGATGCCGATGCGGGGCTGGAGAATGGCGTAGCCGCCGCCGACCGGCCCCAGGCTCGGGTCGAAGGTCGCGCGGTTGAGCGGATGCTCCATGGCGCCGACGAGCTGGCGGGCGACGTCGCGTGGCAACTGGGTATCGGTATCCAGGGTGATCACATAGCGGATCGGAGGCAGCGCATCGATGTCGCCTACGATCAGCGCGAAGCGCTCCCGACCGCGCCCGCGGAGCAGCGCATTGAGTTCGGCGAGCTTGCCGCGCTTTCGCTCGTACCCCATCCAGGTCCGCTCGGCCGGGTTCCACTGCCGTGGCCGATGCAGGAGGAAGAAGCGATCTCCCTCGCTGTCCGGGTACTTCGCGTTGAGTGCTTCGATCTGCCGACGCGCCAGGCTCAGCAGGCCTGCATCCGCGTCTGTCACCTCGCTTGGGGCGTCCAGGAAGTCGGTGAGCAGCGCGAAGTACAGGTTGTTGTCCCGGTTCGCGAGATAGCGGACTTCCAGGCTTTCGGCCAGTTCCTCGACGTCGTCGGCGTTGGCGATCAGCGTAGGGACTGCAACCAGGGTGCAGGCATCCATTGGAATGCCCTTGCTGAAATCCAGGCGCGGCAAGGGAGTGGGTACCACGGTCAGGGTCACCAGCCAGTTCACCAGGCCGATGGCCAGTCGACTGGTCATCAGCAGCGCGCCGATGGCGAGTGGTATCAGCAGGTAGACAGGGGTGCCGTCGCGCCGCGAGGCCTCGATGAATGGCCAGGCAAGCGCCAGCGTGAGCAGCAGGGCGGGTGTCAGGAAGAACGCCAGGGGAGCGCTTCGCAGCAGTCGCCGCCAGCGCTGAGTCATGGGGATGCGCGCCCCGATGCTGCGTTCCAGCTCCGTGAGGCCATGGTCGATCAGGTAGTAGCCCACGTGCCCTGCCGGGGCCGCTTCCGGGTTGGCGACGCTGAGCAGGCGAGCCGCCTCGGCGACTTGCTCTTCGCTGCGGGCGCAGTTCCTGGCCAGGCGCTCGACCTCGTGTCGATACCGATCTCGGCTGGCGAAGTCCATGAGTGGGTAGATGCCTGCCGGATCGGCGCGCAGCACCTGTTCGACCTGGCTCAGGTTTTCGACGAATTCGCGCCAATCGGTTGCCGAGAGCAGGCGCAGGCTGCCGATGCTGTTGCCGATGGAGACCTGCTCGGCTGCCTGTTGCTGGGCGTCAAGACGCACCAGGCGCTCGATGCTTAGGCCTTTTTCGGCGAGTGCCTGCTCGAACCAGGTCATGGGCAGGACCAGCGCCGCGCTCTGCCCCTGCAGGCGTCGTGTCAGTTCGGCGACGAAGGACGCAGTGAGCGGAGGCGCGGAGCGCGCCATGTCCGCGACTGTCAGCACCACGCTCTTGGCGTCCCGCTCGGCGGTCTCGATAAGGCGATCGGCCCAGTCGTTGGCCAGGTTGTGTTCGTCCCAGTTGACCATGACCCGCGACGCGACGCGCCGCAGGTTCTCGATCAGCGCCAGGCGCAACATTATGGGAATCGCCCACAGCTCACCCAGGGTCAGGGGCGTGACGCTCTGGTAGGCCGCGACAAAGCGGCTCAAGCTTTCGCCGTCGACCCTGCCATCCCCGTGGGAAATGGTTTCCAGTGCGATGTCGTAGACCCTGGGCAGGCCCGCCGAAGGGCCGCTGTCCAGGCGTGGCAGCTCACGACTATAGCCACGCGGCAGATGGCTCTTGGCGGTGCGGATGTGTTCCTCGACCAGGTAGAAGTTGTCCAGCAGCCATTCCGCTGCCGGTGTGACGTGATGGTTGGGCCCGGGCGCGCTGTTGAGGGCCAGGCAGCTGCTGGCCAGGGTGGTTTCATTCTGCGCCAGGCGTGCCAGCAGCGTATCGCGCACCGGATGCCGGCCCACATGATGGTGCTGGGCCAGCCAGGCTCCGTATGCGGCCATCTGCTCGCTGTTGAACAGTTCCGCGCGCAGGATGGGCTCATACTCGAATTTGCGTCGTGAGGTACGCCACTGTGCGTAGCGAAAATGCAGGCGCGCCAGCCAGGCGCGGGTACGAATGCTGTCCATATGGGTCCCTTGCACGACACGCCCGCCTCTCGAGCGCAGGCGGGGGTGTTGGCGGTGAGCCTGGGTAGACGGCTCGATGAAGCGGCGTGTTGCCCGAGGGCAATTTTGAAGGTTGACGAGCCTATCGGACGGCGTCCGTGCCGTCTGTTCGGTAGCGAACATAGACGCGTGCGGCGTTGTGGACCGGGGAATCGGCTGCGCGCCGGCCCCCTGTGCGGTTTGACATGGTCCGAAGAAGACCGGCGCCGAGGTGATGACGGCAGGCATTGCTGGAGAAACGAATTCAACTGCTGCGAACAGAGCGAGCCGGCGCTTACACTGGCGGCTCCGCAACCACGGTACCCGCCCGACACATGGCTACCCAACCGCACATACGACCTGCCCGGGATGGGGACATCGACGCCCTCTGCGCGCTGGACCCCATCGCCCGTCTGCAACAGGGCCGCAGGCACTTCATCGCCAGCGCCGTGGCCGCCGGCCAGTGCTGGGTCGCTACCGAGGCGGACGATGCATCGGCGCTGCTCGGCTACGGGGTGATCAACGACGCCTTCTTCGAGCAGGACTTCATCCCGCTGCTGGTGGTGAGGGAGTCGGCGCGGCGTCGCGGCATCGCCACCGCCCTGATCGGCGTGCTGGAGGGGCAGGGCACCGGCGCCAAGCTGTTCACCTCCACCAACAGCTCCAACGCGCCGATGCGCGGCCTGCTCGCCAGGCAGGGCTTCGTTCCCAGCGGCCATATCGACAACCTGGACGAAGGCGACCCCGAGCTGGTCTTCGTCAAGTTGCGCCCGCGCGCCCAGGGCGCCTGATCACAGGGCTGCAGGATGGACCCACGATAAGGAAATCGACAGCACCATGAGCAACCCGGAACAACTCCATCGCGACGGCTATGCACTGCTGCGCCAGGCGGTCCCCGCCCAGTGGCTGGAAGAGCTGCGCGCCACCTTCGATGCCGGCGTGAAGCCCTCGGACCAGTGGCCCGTGCCGCGTGGCAGGGACTGGCGCCACTCGCTGCTGGATCATGATCCGAGGGTGCGGGCGGTGTGCCGCCTGCCCTCGCTGCTCGCGGTGGTGGGCGAGCTGATCGGCGAGCGCTTCTTCCTCGCCCAGGCGGAAGGCCGTGAGCCGCTGGCGGGCGGCGGCCACCAGCAGTTGCACCGTGACCTCTCAACGTACCGCCCGGGCGACATCGCCAACGCCCTGGTCTTCCTCGACGACTATGGCCCCGGCAACGGCGCCACCCGCATCGTGCCCGCCAGCCACCGGCCGGCGCCGGGCGAGCCGCCGTTCGACTTCAGCGACGAGTCCCGCGCCGTGCAGCTTTCCGGTTCGGCGGGTGACGTCCTCGCGTTCGATGTCGACCTGGTGCATGCGGGCAGCCTGAACCTGCTCGGCACGCGCCGCCGCTCCCTCCTCATCGCCTACTACGCCGAAGCGCTGCGTGCGTCGCATCTGCAGACGGCGGGCCTGCGGGGGATCCGGATGGAGGGGGTGGAGTGGTTCGAGCCGCCGGCAGCGGAATCAGATCGAACCCAGGTTGACCCGTTCGGATAGCGCTTGTGCGGCCTCCTTGCGCTCCGAATAGCGATCCACCAGTTCGGGGTGATCCCTCAGCAGCCGCGTGAACCGCACCAGCTCCTCCATCACATCGACGACCCGATCGTAGTAGGCGGAGGGTTTCATGCGGCCTGCGTCGTCGAACTCCATGTAGGCCTTCGGCACCGAGGACTGGTTGGGGATGGTGAACATGCGCATCCAGCGACCCAGGATACGCAGCTGGTTGACGGCATTGAACGACTGCGAGCCGCCGCAGACCTGCATCACCGCCAGCGTCTTGCCCTGTGTGGGGCGAATGGCACCCAGGGCCAGGGGAACCCAGTCGATCTGGGCCTTGAACACGGCCGATACCGCGCCGTGACGCTCAGGCGAACACCAGACCTGGCCCTCCGACCAGAGGATCAGGTCACGCAGCTCCTGGACCTTGGGGTGCTCCACCGGCGCATCGTCCGGTAGCGGCAGGCCGGAGGGATTGAACAGGCGGGTCTCCGCGCCGAAGTGTTCCAGCAGTCGCGCCGCTTCTTCCGTCAGCAGGCGGCTGAAGGAGCGTTCCCTCGTCGAGCCATAGAGCAGCAGGATGCGCGGCTTGTGCTGGCTGGCTTCATGGGCTGCGGGTGTTGCGTCGAACAGGGTCGGATCGAGATTCGGTAGGGGGTCTGTCATCGTTCGCGCTCGCTTACAGGGTGCCGATCCTGTCCAGTTCACGCTTGAGCGCCTCGCGCCCCAGTTGCCCGAAGGGCAAGGCGAAGAAGGCGCGGCAGCGCACGTCGATGCGTGCCAGCGTGGCGTGGAAGGCCGCCTCCACGTGCTCTTCGTCACCTTGAACCTCGGAGGGGTCTTCCAGGCCCCAATGGGTTTTCAGCGCCGGGCCGAAGTACACCGGGCAGGCTTCACCCGCCGCCTTGTCGCAGACGGTGATGACGATGTCTGGCGGATCGTTCTCGAAGGCATCGTTGCCCTTGCTGCTCAGCCCGTCGATGGCGATGCCGGCCTGCTGGAGGGTCGTGAGGCTGCGTGGCAGCACCTGGCCCTTGGGAAAGCTCCCGGCGCTGACGGCTTCGAAACCCTCGGGCGCCAGGTGGTTGAACAGGGCTTCGGAAAGGATGCTGCGGCAGCTGTTGGCCGTGCACATGAAGAGGACTCGCATGCTGTGCTCCGTTCGGTCAGATGGCCAGGCGCAGTGCCAGGGCCGAGAGAGTGATCAACAGGACCGGCAAGGTCAGCAGGATGCCGACCTTGAAGTAGTACCCCCAGGTGATGCGGATGCCCTTGCGCTCCAGTACGTGCAGCCAGAGCAGGGTGGCCAGGCTGCCGATGGGGGTGATCTTCGGGCCCAGGTCGCAGCCGATGACGTTCGCGTAGATCATCGCCTCGCGCACGATGCCGCTGGCTTCGCTGGCCTGGATGGAGAGGGCGCCGATCAGCACGCTGGGCATGTTGTTCATGACCGATGACAGGGCCGCCGACAGCAGCCCGGTACCCAGGGCCGCGGCCCATGGGCCCTGCTCGGCGAGGCGGTTCAGGGCCTGGGTGAGGGCGTCGGTCAGGCCGGCATTCTTCAGGCCGTAGACCACCAGGTACATGCCCAGCGAGAAGACCACGACCTGCCAGGGGGCTTCCCGCAGCACCCGGCGCGTGGAAATGACATGTCCCCTGGCCGCCACGGCGAAGAGGATGGCCGCGCAGATGGCCGCTACCACGCTGATGGGGATGCCCAGTGGCTCCAGGGCGAACAGGCCGACCAGCAGCAACAGCAGCACCCACCAGCCGACGACGAAGGTCGGACGGTCGCGGATCGCCTCGACGGGTGCCCGCAGGGCCTCGGTGGCGAAGCGTTCCGGGATGTCTCGGCGGTAAAACAGGTAGAGGACCAGCAGTGTCGCCGCGACGCTGACCAGGTTGACCGGCACCATCACCGAGGCGTACTCGGCGAAGCCCAGGTCGAAGTAGTCCGCCGAGACGATGTTCACCAGGTTCGACACCACCAGTGGGAGGCTGGCGGTATCGGCGATGAACCCGGCCGCCATGACGAAGGCCAGCGTCGTCGCGGCGGAGAAGCGCAGCGCCAGCAGCATCGATATGACGATGGGGGTGAGGATCAGCGCGGCCCCGTCGTTGGCGAACAGCGCGGATACGGCGGCGCCCAGCAATACGCAGAAAGCGAACAGGCGGTGGCCGCTGCCTCCCGCCCGGCGGGCCACGTGCAGCGCGGCCCACTCGAAGAACCCGGCCTCGTCGAGCAACAGGCTGATGATGATGACCGCGATGAAGGTCGCGGTGGCGTTCCAGACGATGGCCCAGACGGTGGGAATGTCCTGCAGCGACACAGCCCCGACGACGAACGCGAGGAGGGCGCCCAGCGCAGCGCTCCAGCCAACGCCAAGGCCCCTGGGTTGCCAGATGACCAGGACCAGGGTGAGAAGAAAAACGGCAGCGGCAATCAGCATGGCGGGCTCTTCCAGGCAGGGGTCAGCAGCAGGTGCGGACAGGGCGTCCATCCATGTCGCAAAGGCGGGCGGTGTTGGTGCCCAGCCAGTCGGCATTGGCTTTCAGGGTGGTCTCGAGTACCTCGGCGGCCCAGGTCGGCAGCTCCGGGTTGAGCCGGTAATAGACCCATTGCCCCTGGCGGCGGTCGAGCAGCAGGCCGGCGCTACGCAGCAGGGCCAGGTGACGGGATACCTTGGGCTGGCTTTCCTCCAGCGCGCACATCAGCTCGCAGACGCACAGCTCTCCGTGCTCGACGATCAGCAATGTGGCGCGCGCACGGGTTTCGTCGGCCAGGCACTTGAACAGCTCGGGCGGGGTGAGCACGGCGGCTTCCTGTTATATATGGATTTTCGAATATACGGAAATTCATATGTATTGGAAACCCCGGTTCCATGGGGAGCGCCAGATGAACCCTGCGATGGCCGTCCGGTCGCGGGGCGCCGCGATCACTCCTTGCGCTTGCGGATGGCTCTGCGCGGGCGGGGTTGCTCGGCCTGCACGTGCAGGTAGGACAGCACGCTCTCGGTGAGCTCGGCGGCGAGCTTCACCGCCTCCTTGTTGCGGGTCATGACGGCGGCGACGAGGCTTTCGATCAGGGCCAGCACCACGGTGTTGGAGCTGATCAGCACCGGGTGATCGGCGGGCGCGAAGAGCACCTGCTCGGCCAGTCGTACCAGGGGGGAGGCCGGTGAGTCGGTGATGGCCAGTACCCGCGCTCCTCGCTCGTTGGCGAAGCGCGCGAGGTGGATGGTGTCCAGCGAATAGCGCGGCAGCGAGATGGCCAGCAGCACGTCGTGCTCGGTGATCGCCGCGAGGCGGTAGGCCGCATTTTCGTTGCCGCCTTCCATGCTGATGGCCACCGCGTCGGCGCAATAGGGCATCAGGTTCGCCGCAGCCAGGCCGGCCATGTAGGCGCTGTTGCCGAACCCGAGGATGTAGATGCGACGGGCCTGGGTCAGGCAGTCGACGAAGGCCTCGAAGGTGCTGGGGCTGTTGCTGCTCGCCGCCGATCCCAGGTTGCCGCTGGCGACCTGGATCTGCTCATGCAGGCCGAAGGCGCCGTCCGGGCGCTGTGCCAGCTCGTTGCGCAACTTGTCCACGGGGGAAACCAGGTCCTGCAGCGTGCTCACCAGGGCGGCCTTCAGGGCGGTGAAGCCGGGCAGCTTGAGTGCGCGGGCCAGGCGATTGACTGCCGCCGCCGAGGTCGAGGTTTCCTGCGCCAGCTCCTCGATGGTCAGCGTCGCCGCCTTGAGCGGGTGGCGAAGGATGAAGTCCGCCACCTTGCGCAGCGACGGCTGCAGGTCCGGCGAGGCCGATGCCAGTTTTCGCATCATCGGCGAGGTGTAGACAGTCAGATCGTTCGGAGCTGGAGTCATGGCGGTCGCTGAATTCGGTCTGGAGGGCGGGTGGGCGAGTGTATCCGATGGCGGCGGATCCCAGGCAGCCCTAGTCGCTCAGCAGGCGGCCGCTGCGGATGGGGGACGAGCCGGCCACCTTGGCCAGCCAGAGCCCGGGCTGGGCGAAGCGCAGGCGTTCCCGCGCGTAGAGGATGCCGGTGGTGCTCGCCCGTACCACGCTTCGCTGGCCGGAAAGGGGGTCGATGACTTCGAACAGCGGGTCACCCGGGGATACCCGTGCTCCCAGCGGTTGCAGGTAGCTGACGACGCCGGTGTGCGGGGCATAGGCGTATTCGGCGCCGGCGAAGGGCAGGGCGGGGCAGTCCAGCTCGGGCTCGTCGGGCCATTCACCCTCGATGAAGCCCTCCCGGGCCAGGAAGGCCAGGATGGCCTCGGCGCTGTGCCTGGCGCGATCAGGCTCGGTATCGGCCATGCCGCCCAGCTCCAGTGTCGCGGCAACGCACGCCTGGGGAATCGGGTGTCCGGGAAGGGCGGCCGCCAGTTTCAGCCAGGGGCCGGCGCACGCTTCGTCGAACGAGAAACCGCCGGAGTCTTCTGCCAGCAGCGCGACCCGGGCGCGCAGGTGCGCCGCCAGGCCGCGCAGCGCGGGCCACACCTGGGGTAGGGCGTACAGCAGGAGCACCGACTCGAAGTCGCAGTGCAGGTCGAGCACCAGGTCGGCCGTGCAGGCGTGGCGAAGCAGCAGGCGCTGCAGGCCCTCCAGGGGGGACGCGGGCGGTGGAAGCTGCACGAGCGCATCGACCATGGCTTCACGCAGCAGCCGGGCATTGTGGTCGGCGTCCTGGCCGAGGTGCCGCTCGATGGTGGGGATGACGAGCGAAGCCAGGTCGGGGAAGTCGCGGTTGAAGTTGCGCCCGCTGGCGAAGTCGAAGCGCCCCTGGTGGGTGCCCTGTATGACCTGGGCCAGCCCGATCGGGTTGGCCACGGGGACCAGCTCCACGCGGCCCAGCAGTCGCCCGGCCTCTTCGAGTTCGGCAAGGCGCCAGCGCAGCTCCGCCGCGACCCGCATGCCGGGCAGTTCGTCGGCATGCAGCGCCGCCTGGATGTACGCCTTGCGCGGGCCCTGGCCGAACGCGAAGAGGGTCAGGCGGCGCTCCGTTCCGGGTGTGCTCCAGGGAAGTGAATGCTCGATCCGATGCATAGGAAACCTGATGGCTGGGCAGAAAAAAGGGGCACCCGGTCGTGCCGGACACCCCTGCGGAGCCGGCTCTTACTGGCCGTAGATGTCGTAGGCGAAGTACTTGTCCTGGACCTCTTTGTACTTGCCGTTCTCGCGGAGGGCGGCGATGGCGTTGCTGAACTTCTCGGCCGTGGCCTTATCGCCCTTGCGCACGGCGATGCCGGCACCGTTGCCGAAATACTTGGGATCGTTGAAGTCGGGGCCAACCAGGGCGAAATCCTTGCCTTCCGGCGTCTTGAGGAAGCCCTCGCCGATGTTCACCACGTCGGCCAGGGAGGCATCGATGCGACCGGAGGCCAGGTCGAGGAAGGCTTCGTTCTGCGAGCCGTAGCGCACCACTTCGATGCCCGCGTCCGCGAATTTGTCGCTCGCATAGCGATCGTAGGTCGACGCGCGCTGCACGCCGACCCGCTTGCCCTTCAGGTCCACCAGCGGGTCCTTGACCTCGGTGCCCGCCTTCATCACCAGCTTGCCGGGGGTGTGGTAGTACTTTTTGGTGAAGTCCACGGCCTTCAGGCGGTCCGGGGTGATCGACATGGAGGACAGCACGGCGTCGACCTTGCGCACCTTGAGCGAAGGGATGAGGCCGTCGAAGGCCTGCTCGACCCACTCGCACTTGACCTGCATTTCGGCACACAGGGCATTGCCGATGTCGTAGTCGAATCCGCTGATCTGGCCGTCCGGTGTCTTGAAGGCGAAAGGCGGGTAGGCGGCCTCGATACCGATGCGCAGGGTGTCCTGGGCGTTCGCCAGGGTTGCGCAGGCGGAGAGCGCCAGGGCGCCGAGCAGAGCGATCTTGTTCATCTTATGACTCCAGTTGCGGATGGTTGGGGCCCGCCAGTGCGGCGGGATTGAGGCTTCGCGTGCGACGAGCGCCGGAGCCCGGCCCTGGCTGGGGTGGACCTGGCGCCCCTCGGCGAGGTGGCCCAGCTCGCTGCGTGGTGCTTGCGAGGCGTGACACGTTTTGTGTCAGCAAAGCTAATTAGAAGAATTATCCGTGTCAATGTGTGATTTTGATGAAAAAAATAATTTCATCAGCGCAATTTCCCTGAAAGGCGCTTTCCAGGGGCTTTACTGCCATTAAAGCTGGCCTTTTGGACGGAATCGAGAGCGATGAGAGGGGTTGTGGCGGGCTATTTGTTGATATAAAACATTTCACAAATTGCTTTCGGTGAATTTGTTTGATTCATCCGAAAGGTCCGCACCTATCCTCAGAAGAGCAACAAGAAATGAGAATGCTGACCAAGCCGGGCGTGCTGCTTGCCGCCCTGATCCTCGCCGGCCATTGCGCGCCGACCCGTGCCGAAGGCCACCTGCTGGCGGTAGGCGGCATGTTGCGTGCCAGCAACACCGCGGTTTACCAGAAGCTCATCGAGCTGGCCGGCGGTGTCGAGCGGGCACGCATAGCGATCATGCCCACGGCCAGCGGCAGCCTGGGCTCCAGCAAACGCTTCCAGGCCGAGTTGCAGGCGCTCGGGGTACCGGCCGAACGCGTCACCATCGTGGGTATCGACAAGCAGAACTACCAGAGGACCATGAACGACCCGGCGGTGCTCGAGCCCCTGGGCGAAGCCAGCGCCGTCTGGTTCGTCGGTGGTGATCAGGCGCGTATCGCCCGTGCGCTGTACAACGCCGATGGCAGCGAGTCGCTGACGCTCAAGGCGGTGCGTGGCGTGTTCGACAAGGGCGGCGTGGTGGCCGGCACCAGCGCCGGGGCGAGCATTCTCGGCAGCACCATGCCGACCGCCTACGGTGTGGTCATGGACACGCTGGATTTCGGCGTGGCAGCCAGGGCCGACCAGCGCGGCACCGCGCTGCTCAAGGGAGCAGGGCTGTTCAAGGCCGGCATCATCGACCAGCACTTCGACCGCATCGAAGAGACCAGCACCGGGCGCGCCGCGCGCATGGCCAGCTACCTGGTCGGCCAGCAGCCGGCCAGGGGGTTCGGCCTGGATACCAATACCGCCATCTGGGTGCAGCCCGGCGGCGAGTTGCAGGTGCTGGGCGAGGGCTACCTCACGGTGATGGACGCCAGCCAGGCGCGCAAGGAGTTCGGCCTGTACGGCACGCGCTTGCAGAACGTGCGGCTGGCCATGCTCGGCAACGGCGACCGCTACGACCTGGCGACCGGCAAGGTGCAGCCGGCCGAGGGCCAGGAAGCCATAGTGGCGGGCAACGAATACCTGGTGGGCAACCAGCTGATCACGGACCTTTCCGCGGTTTCCGCCATGTCGCGAGCGGTGCTCTACGGCCTGGCCGACAACACCGCCACCCGCCAGGTGGGGTTGATGACCCGCTACAACCCGGCCAACGGCTACCACTACGGCTATCGCTTCGAGTTCAGCGAGGCCCCGGGCTTCCTGGCCCACAGCGGCTTCCAGGATTCGCTGACCCGCTACACGGTGCAGAACGTGCGCCTGGACATCGCCCCGGTGGATGCCTTCCTCGGCGACCCGGCGCGCAGCAGCCCGCAGGATGCCGTCACCAGCCGTTGGCCGGATGCGGTACGCGCGGTGAGCTTCCGCGGCCTGATGACCAGCGATGCGACGAATCACTTCGAACCCAAGCGCGCGCTGACCCGCTTCGAGCTGGCCAACGCCTTGCAGATGACGCTGGCCGCCGAGCCCGTCCCGGACAGGCTGCCGACGCTCGCCGACGTCAAGCGCAACCATCCGCTTCGCGAGCAGATCGAGGTGGTGGTGTCCAACGGCTGGTTGCCGGCCGGGGAACGCTTCGAGGGCGAACGCGAGGTGACCCGCGCGGAGTGGGCCCTGGCCTGCAAGGCGCTGGTCGAGGGCTTCGCCGGGACCCGCCTGCGAAGCCGCTCGCCGCTGAAGGACCTGGGCGGAGTCGATCCTGCCGTCGCCGAGGCTGCCGAGCTGCTGGTGGGCGAGGGCTGGATGGCCGCCGAGTCCGGCCGGTTCCGCCCGCAGGCGACGGTCAGCCGCGAAGAGGCTGCCCGCACCCTGGCCCGCCTGATAGGGCTCGCCACACCCTCCTGACCCCCCTGTTCCGAAACCTGCTTCGCCCCGTCGTGACGGGGCGGACGGGCAGCCTTTGCCCGCGAAACCCCAAACGAGAGGCACCGATGCAATTGAACAGCCTGGAGCTCTTCGCCCTGGACAAGCTGCTGCACGACCACGAGATCGCCGACCAGGTCCTCCACGACGCCGGGGCCCGCGTGCTGGAGCGTGTCGAGACCCGTGACGGTTTCTTCGCGGTGATCGAGCTGCAGCAACGCCTGCGGGATGTCGGCGAGCTCTCCGAACGCGAGTGGAAATTCAAGCTGAAGAGCCCGAGGAAGGCCGCGGGTTACTTCGTCTGCTGGCCCGATGGCGAGTCGACCCTGTGCCTGGAGGCGGTGATCAGCCAGGGCCGGCGCCCGGACGTGCTGACGGCGGAGCTCTTCGCCTGACCGGGCAAAACCAGAAAGGGCCCGAGGGCCCAGCCACCCCAACAACACCCAGAACGGAGTAAGGCATGAACCTCGTGAAACTGAGTTGTCTCGCACTGGCGGTCGCTGCGGCCGGGAGTCAGCTGGCCGTTGCCGGCCAGGCCGAGTCCAAGGGCTTCGTCGACGACAGCGCGCTGAAGCTGCTCAATCGCAACTACTACTTCAACCGCGATTTCAAGAACCAGCCCGGTAGCCAGAGCTACCGCGAGGAGTGGGCCCATGGCGTGATGGCCGAGTTCGCCTCGGGCTTCACCCAGGGCCCCGTCGGCTTCGGGGTCGATGCCTATGGCTACCTGGGGATCAAGCTCGACAGCGGCCGTGGTCGGGCCGGCACGGGCCTGCTGCCGATCAGCGACGAGGGGCGCGCGCAGGATGAGTACGGCGAGGCCGGCGGGGCGGCGAAGCTGCGGATCTCCAAGACGACCCTCAAATACGGCCAGATGCGCACCGAGGCGCCGGTGTTCGCCACGGCGCACAGCCGCCTGCTGCCGGAAACCGCGACGGGTTTCCATATCGCCAGCGGCGAGATCGAGGGCCTGGCCCTGGAGGCCGGTCACTTCACCGCCTACAACAACCGCAACTCGACCAACAGCGACGAAGCGCTGTACCTCAACTACGGCAGTGGTGAGGTCGGCAAGACCATCGACTTCGCCGGCGGCTCCTACGCCGTCAGCGATGACCTGTCCGTGGGGCTGTATGCCTCGCGCTTCGAAGACACCTGGAACCAGTACTACGGCAACCTCAACTACACCCTGGGCCTCAGCGAAGGGCAGAGCCTGAACGTCGATTTCAACCTGTACCGCACCGGCGATACGGGCGATGCCCTGCAGGGCGACATCAGCAACACCACGTACAGCCTGGCGGCCACCTACGCGCTGGGTTCGCACTCCATCCTGCTGGCCTACCAGCGCGTCGACGGCGACACCCCGTTCGACTATGTGGGAGGCGATTCGATCTTCCTCTCCAACTCCATGCAGTTCTCCGATTTCAACGCGCCCAACGAGCGGTCCTGGCGCATCGGCTACGGCTACGACTGGGCCGGCCTCGGCGTGCCCGGCCTGACCACCAAGGTCACCTACGTCAAGGGCACCGACATCGACGGCACCGATGCGGATGCGAACGGCGGCTACGCCGGCTTCTACGGCGAGGACGGCGAGCACAGCGAGACCGACATCGACATCAAGTACGTCGTCCAGGACGGGCCGGCCAAGGATCTTTCGGTGCGCCTGCGCCAGGCCTTCCACTACGCCAACGAGGACCAGGGCGAGGGGGATCTGCATGAGTTCCGCGTGATCGTCGACTACCCGCTGAGCATCCTCTGACGCTGTGGCCCGCGCACGGGCCGTTTCCAGGGCGCAGGCCGCCGTCCCTCGGGCACGGATGCCGGCCGCTTCGATTGCAAGGTCCGCTCGATTGCTCCTTTGGCCTTGGGGCGCCTGCCCGGCGCCTTTTTTTCCACGGGGCGTCGCTCATGGGAATGCCCTGCCTGCGGTCGGGCCCGCATGCGGCCTCGGGCACCCGCGCTTCCCAGGCTTCTGCGCCCATCGATCCGCCGTTTTCGCAGTACCCGTTGCACAACATCCACAACGACGCTGCAGCTGACTGCAGCCACGGAGAACTGAAGATGAGACTGAGTAAATTGTGTCGCCACGTCGTCCTGCTGGTCGCGCTGGTTCCAGGGCTGGGTCATGCGGCCGGCGCGCTGCTGCTGGTCGGCGGAGGCCTCAAGGACGACAACAGCGCCATCTACCAACGCTTCATCCAGCTGGCCGGCGGCAGTGGCCAGGCCAGGATCGGCGTCATCACCGCCGCCTCCATCCCGGAAAGCCAGGACCCGGATGCCGGGACGGCGAATGCCGCCAACGCCAAGGCGAACGGCCTCTACTACGCCAATCTGCTGAAGAGCTATGGCGCCGTGAAGGCGGAGTGGATTCCCATCGACCTGGACACTATCGCCAACAACGCCAACCCGACCGTGATCAGCCAGATCAACGGCATGACCGGCTTCTTCTTCGGCGGTGGCGACCAGTCGCGCCTGGTCCAGACCCTGCAGACGGCCAGTCGCGGTGATTCGCCGGCACTGGCGGCCATCCGCAGCCGCTATGCCGCCGGTGCCGTGCTGGCCGGCACCAGTGCCGGCACGGCGATCATGGTCGACGGCCCGATGGTCACGGGCGGGGAGAGCTATGAAGCGCTGCGCTACGGCCCCTATACGACCCCGTCCGGCGATGACCTCTCCTATGACCCGGACGGCGGCTTCGGCTTCTTCGACTACGGCCTGCTCGATACCCATTTCAGCGAACGTGGCCGCCAGGGCCGCATCGTGCGCCTGGCCGACTACACCGGCGTACCCTTCGCCTTCGGCGTCGACGAGAACACCGGCCTGCTGGTGCAGAACAACGCCAGCCTCGGCCAGGTGGAGATGGAGGTCATCGGGACCGGGGGCGTATTCGTCTTCGACCTGCGCAATGCCGAACTCGGCGGTGGCAGCAGCTGGGCCCTGTACGATGTGCTGGCCAGCTACCTGACCAGCGGCGACAAGTACCGCCCGCAGACAGGCCAGTACGTGATCGCCAGCGGCAAGACCAGCCTGCGCGGTCGCGAGCAGTACAGCAGCGCGATGACGGCCACCGGCGACATCTTCAGCAGCCCCAACAACAGTGGCGCCAACGGCCGGCGCAAGCCGCGCGAGTTCGTCACCGTCAGCGCCGATCTCTTCAACAGCCGTTCGACCAGCACGCTGGGGCGCACCTATGAAACCAGCCCACGCTACCGCGTCAACCTGGTCAAGAGCACCCAGTTCGACAGCCAGGGCTACAAGGGCACCCTGGGTGGCCAGACCATGACGTCCTACCTGCGACTCCTGGTGGACATGCTTCCCAACTGATCCTCCGGCACGAGAGCCGCCCAGGGGGCTCTCGTGCAATGCCTGTTCGGCTGCTCGATTGCGACAGCGCGAAGAGGTCCCACTGCCTCGGGAGCGCCGTTCAGGGACGCGTTGCAGAAAGAGCCGAGGACGCTTCGAGTTCTGTGAAGGGCATGGGTTTGGCAAGGAGGTGCCCCTGAAAAGCCTCGCAGCGACTGCCCTTCGGAAATTCCATTTCGCGTAGACGCTGGCGCCGGTTGCTTTGCATCAAGCGCCCCACGACACTACGTCGCGCCGCTCATCCCACCGAATCCCGAAGGACCCTTCATGGACGATCTGAAACGCCAACAACTCGAAGAGCGCAAGGCCGCCTGGGCCGACATAAAATTTCGCCTGCAGTACGCCCAGTGCCGAGTTCCTCTGAAAACCTTCGAAGCCTATTTCATGAAGGGCAAAGAGCCGGTCTTGCGCCCCTATGAAGAGGATCCGATGCCCCTGGTCTACCGCCTTTGGCTGGCTCAGGATCAAAGCCTTGAAGGATGGTTGAGGATTACCGAGCGCTTTCTCGCGGGCCCCAGCGCCTGGAGAACCGACGTAAGCATCGAGCCGACCGGTGATGGCGAGTCCTGGGCTGAAGCCAGCAGGGGCAATCTGGGCGGGCATATCATCGCGAGGAGTCTTGCCGACTCGTATCAGATCCTGGTCCAGAAGGCCGGGGCCAGCCACTTCGACGGTAGCGAGCCCTTTGCCGGTTCCGATGTCGTTCCGCCGCTGGGGTTCATGGGCGGCCTTGAGAAGAAGCTCTATCACTTCCTCAGCGGGCAAACACCCGGCACTGAACACCTGCATTACGACGGCAAGAAACTATTCGATCCTCGCTTCCACTTCGGCCATATCTATTACTACGACCGTTGCAAATGGCTGGATGGCACCCTGCCTAGCAACACCTACAGCCTCTATAACTACTTGGGTTCGCGCTGGTTCATGAGCATGGACGAAGCCCATATGGGCGAAATCCGGGAGCAGGAGTCGATTCAGTTCTACTTGAACTGCTTCCTGGTTCTGGTGGCGCGGTATCCGGAGTCAGGCGTCGACGCCGAGCGTGCTGCCTACTGTGCCGAGATTCGGCAGCTGCTGGACGCCGGGCCATTGCTCGAGCCGCTCGGCACGATGTGGCGCCAAGCCAGGAATGAGCGGGGGCGCATCGACCTGAACGCGTACATGGGGGAGGCGCCGTTCTACATCGCCGAATTCTAGTGGGGTGGCCCCGTGTCCAGGCATTCGGGTCGGGTAACCGGGCTGCGTTCCCGCAGCCCGATAGGCCCCCTTCGCCCGTATTGGCGCCCAGGTTCCGGCGGCGCCGATCACTGGCTGGCGACGCTGTCCACCGCCTTGAGAATGACCGCGGCGACATCGGCCGGTTGCGACTGTTGCGGCACATGGCTGCTGTGCAGCTCGGTCAGCCGGGCGCCGATGCGCTTGGCGGACGAGCGCTGTACATCGGGGTGGATCATGCGGTCTTCGCTGGCCAGTACGTACCAGGAGGGCTTGGTCTTCCAGGCCGCGACCGTGGTCTTTTCCTCGAATGCGGAAGCGCGAATCGGCCCTTGTGTCGCGGTCATCACGGCCGTCTGCTCAGCCGGCAGGTCCTGGGCGAAGTCCTTGGCCATGCCCTCCGGCGTCAGGTAGAGAAAGCCGTTGGCATCGGGCTTGATCTGGCTGATGCCGGGCGGGGTCGGTGCGCCCTTGCCCTGTTCGCCGCTGATCTGCCCGGCGTCGGGTGCGAACGCGGCCACGTACACCAGTGCCCCGACATTGTTCTGGTCACCCGCTTCGCTGATCACGGTACCGCCCCACGAATGGCCGACCAGTACCACCTTGCCCGGCTGGTTGCGCAGTGCGCGTTGAGTGGCGGCGACGTCATCGGCCAGGGAGGTGAGGGGGTTTTGCACGACCGTCACCGCGATGCCCTTGGCCTGTAGCAGCGGAACCACCTTGGCCCAGTCCGAACCGTCGGCGAAGGCGCCGTGTACGATCACCACCGAAGGCGGGGTACTCTCGGCGTGGCTGATGCTCGTACCCAGGGTGGTGGCCATGGCGAGGGCGAGGGTGGCGATGCGAGTGTTGATTGTTTTCATGGGGGTGGCTCCTGTGTAGGGAGCTTCAGTTTGCTGATGGGCCTGCAAGGCCGATATCGGTCATTTATCCGAGCCGGGGAGTTTTCATGGATAGCGCGCCGCGATACGAGGTTTCCCTGAACGCAGCACTGGCGGCCATCGCCCAGGTCGGTGACCTCAGCATGGGCCAGCCGCTGGGGCACTCCCTGCGCGTGGCGCGACTGGCCGGGCAGCTGGCGCAGGCGAGGCGGGCCGACCCCGGGCAGGTGAAGGTGGTCGAGCAGGTGGCCTTGCTGCGCTGGTCGGGCTGCACGGCCAACGCCGACGGGTTTGCCCACCTTCTGGGTGACGATGTGGATGGCCGCCGCGCGATGCTGGACGGCACGCTGAACGCCGACGACATGAACGCCGTGCACAAGGCGGCACCGCTCGCCGTGGTGCATTGCGAAGTGGCCAGCGAAATCGCCAGAACGCTGGAGCTGGGCGCCGCCGTGCAGACCGCGCTGAGCCGGGTCTTCGAAACCTTCGATGGCAGCGGCAGGCCGATGGGGCTGACCCACGAACACATCCCGGAGGCGGCCTACCTGGTGGTGCTCGCCGGGGACCTGGATATTCTCAGCCGCGCCCACGGCGTGGAGGCGGCGCTGACGTGGATCGGCGAGCAGGCCGATCGACGCTACCCCGCCGACCTCGCAACGTTGCTGGTGAAGGATGCCAGGCAATGGTTGGCCGGGCTGGACGGCGCGGCCGATGAGCCGGGTGATGCCGACAGCGAACGCCCCGTGTGCCTGAGCCTGGTGGGCGACGTGATCGATCTCAAGCTGCCGTGGCTGGCAGGGCATTCGCGGCAGGTGGCGCATGTCGCCACGGAGGCCGCCCGCTTGTGGGGGGTGGCCGAGCCCGGGCGGGCGGAGATCGGCAAGGCCGCGCTTATCCATGGCCTGGGCCGAGCGGCCGTTTCCAACCACGTCTGGAATACCACCGGGCCGTTGCCTTACGGCGCTGCCGAGCGTGTGCACCTGGTGCCGTACTGGACGCAAAAGGCGACCCGGTCCATCCGCGAACTGAACACGCCGGGCGAGATCGCTGCCCATGCCTACGAACGTCTCGACGGCAGCGGCTACTACCGGGGGGCACGGGCGGAAGCGCTGTGTGTCGAGAACCGCCTACTGGCCACTGCCGTCGCATGGGTGGCATTGCGCGGTACCAGGCCCTGGCGCACCGCGCACGGCGAGGCCGATGCCGCCAGGCTGCTCAAGCAGGATGCCCGCCGTGGCCTGTTCGATGAGGAAATCTGCGATGCAGTGATCGCCGCCGCCCGTGGCGAACGCACTTTCACCCAGCCTAGAGGCGCGCTGCTGACTCCGCGTGAATGCCGGATTCTTCTCGAGATCAGCCAGGGCGCCAGCAACAAGGAGGTGGCGCGCAACCTGGCCATCAGCCCGAGTACCGTGCGCACGCACATGGAAAGCATCTTCCGCAAGCTGGGATGCTCCACCCGGGCGGCGGCGACGCTGAAAGGGCTGACGCTGGGGTTGATCGCCTGAAGGCCGCGGTGGACTAGACGGCGGCGCGGGCCAGGGCGATGAAGGCCTTGAGTGCCGCCGACGGATTGCGCCTGTTGGCGTAGTACAGGCACAACTTGTCGCGCGGTGGCGTCCAGGCGTGCAGCACCTGTTCGAACTGGCCCGATTCGATTTCCTCCCTGACGTCCTGCTCCATGAAAAAGCCGAGCCCGATGCCGGCCTGCACCGCTGCCTTCGCCACGCCGGGCTCGTCCAGGGTGAGCGGGCCGTGCACATCCAGGCGGATGACTTCGCCATCGCGCTCGAACTGCCAGGGGAAGATCGCCCCGTTGGGTAAACGGATACGCAAGCAGGCATGCCGGACCAGGTCCGTCGGATTGAGTGGCCGGCCATGCGCGGCAAGGTAGGCGGGGGTGCCCACCACGGCGTAGCGTTGCGGCTGGCCCAGGGGGATCACGATCATGTCGCTGGGCACCAGGCTCGCCGCTCGCAAGCCGAGGTCGAACCCGTCGGCAACGATGTCGACCAGGCGCTCCTCCGTCACCAGATCGACATGCACCTGGGGATGGCGCTGCAAGAACTCCAGCACCAGTGGCAGCAGCACCGCGCGGGCGGCGCTGGCGAATGCGTTGATGCGCAGCACGCCCGCCGGCCCGGCGTTGTGCGAACGCACCGCGTCCAGCCCCGAACGCACATCCTGCAAGGCCGGCCCCACCTGTTCGAGGAACATCTCGCCGGCCTCGGTCAGCGACACGCTGCGCGTGGTGCGGTTGAAAAGCCGCGTTTCCAGGCTCGCTTCCAGCTTGGCGATGGTGTGGCTGAGCGCGGTGGTCGAGATATCGAGATCGACCGCCGCCTGGCGGAACGATGCCCGGCGTGCCACGGCCATGACCGCTTCCAGTTCGTGGAGGCCGATGCGGGGGTCCGACATATGATTGTCCAGAAATATGGGATGACTCGTTAATCGTTGTCCCAGTTGAGCAAACAATCCAGGGCGCAGCAAGATGGCTCTCGTTCCATCCACCTTCCAAACGAGAGGACACAGGCCATGAACCTTGACCTGAGCGGCAAACGAATCCTGGTCACCGGCGGCACCAAAGGCGTAGGCAGCGCCGTCGTAAGACTGCTGCTGGAGGAGGGCGCCAAGGTGCTGACTTCGGCGCGGCAGGCTGCGGAGGACACGCCACGAGAGGTGTTTTTCGCGGCGGACCTGACGACCACACAAGGGTGTGACGCGTTGGTGGCGGCCACCCGGGAGCGCCTGGGCGGCGTCGATGTCATCGTCCATGTGCTCGGCGGCTCCTCCGCTCCCGTCGGCGGATTTGCCGTGTTGGGCGAGGACGAGTGGCGGAACGAACTGGACCTGAATCTGTTTCCGGCCGTGCGGCTGGACCGCGCGTTGCTGCCGGACATGCTGCAGCGCAATGCCGGCGTGATCATCCACGTCACGTCCATCCAGAACCGTCTGCCGCTACCCGAGGCCACCACGGCGTATGCAGCGGCCAAGGCAGCGCTATCCACCTACAGCAAGAGCCTGTCCAAGGAGGTGTCGCCCAAGGGCGTGCGAGTGGTTCGGGTGTCGCCCGGCTGGGTCGAGACTGAGGCATCGGTGGCAATGGCCGAACGGCTGGCGCAGGAAGCCGGCACCGACTATGAAGGCGGCAAGCAACTGATCATGGATTCATTGGGCGGCATCCCCCTGGGCCGTCCGGCCAAGCCCGTCGAGGTGGCCGAGCTGATTGCCTTTCTGGCGTCGCCACGTGCGGCGTCGATCACGGGCACCGAGTTCGTGATCGATGGCGGTACGGTGCCGACGGCGTAGGCCGGAGCGAACCCCGTCATCGCTTGAAATACGCCCCGATATGCGAGTGCCGTCGACTGGCTGATCGCCCTCGACGGCCCACGTTTTCTCGCTCAAACCGGCAGTTGGCAGCCTGACCAGCCAACCGGGCTGGATACCTGCCTCGCACCTTGGTGCCGTATTCACTTCGGAGCAGGTTCCCGTCGGGTGAGGGCGTCCCCGGGGCGAGCGACCAAAGAAGGCTGTGCAGGCAATGTGGCGGCGTCCAGCGCCATTTCCATCCCCTTGTACCGCAATGGCCTGAGCCTCTGGCGCCAGGGCAGGGGCCGCCGAGGGGAAGTCGATGTAGCGGTGATCGAGATCCGGCGATCGGCGTTGCCCGCGATGATGGTTCATCACGCGTTCAATCCCCGACACCTGCATCAACCTGCCGAGTTGATCGAGGTCGGCACGACGCCCTGCACAGCGTGCCTGTGGTGCGACACGCCGTGCTGGCATCGTCTTTCGGGTTGCGCTTCCAGGAGCCGGGTCACTTCCTTACCGATGCGCGGGCCCATCGCGTTACCCGTGCTGCATCGATGGTGATGCAGGCGGTTGCGCAGGGCGCCTTGCCCTGGGTGCTGCTCGGAATGCATCCGGCCCGCCACGATCTGGGTAGCCGTGATCGTAAGCAGGATTAGGCACTCGGCCTGAACTGCACCCGGTATGCCGACATTCTGCTGACACTCACCGAGTGATCGTCGCCGTCTCTAAGCTCGCTAGCGCACCGACGGGGCGTGCCGTGGCTGCCATTGTCCTCTGCCTGGAACCCCGCAATACCGCGGGTTACGGGAATTTCACAGAGGTCACCATGAGCAAGCCTAGCGAACCGCGTCACCCCCGCAGCCCTACCAAGACGGGTGAACAGCAGCCCGGTGGTAGAAGTAGCCAGTCGGATCATAAACCCAACCCGGACACCAGGGAGGATGGCGCAGGGGGGCATGCCAAGGATGTCCGCCAGGCCGCGCAGAAACCTGCCAAGGGTGCTGCCAAGCCTCAGCTGCGTGCCGCCAGGGGTGACGATGACTTGATGAGCCAGGGGCCGAAAAAATCATGAGTCTTCCTAACGCAGACGAGCTCAAGGGCAAATGGAAGCAGCAGGTCGGCGCCGCCAAGATCGCCTGGGGAAAACTGACCGAGGACGAGTTGCTCAAGTCCGAAGGTCGTGAGGAAAAGCTTGCCGGGCTGGTTCAGGAACGATACGCCATCACGCGTGGCGAGGCCGACAAGCAGGTCAAGGACTTCATCAAGAAATGCAAAAGCTGATGTCGAGCGTGGCGCCGCTTCGCCGAAGCGAGGCGGTCAGCTGCGGGCCTCATCGGGAACGGTCCCTTGACTGTCCTCTGAGGCATCACGTCTTTTCCCGAGTGGAGAAATGCCATGAACAAACAACCCTGTACCCTGTACCTCGCTCGTGTCTTCGCTCTCGCACTCACCACCGTTAGCGCTGGAGTCTTTGCCGCTACGGCCGAGCAGGATGTCACCGATGCCCGCCAGGAAACCCAGATATGGACCACTTACGCGCTGAGCCCCTACCTGCGTGCCAATGACCTCAAGGTCTCGGTGGACAATGGCAAGGCCACCCTGACCGGCATCGTCGCCGAAGATGTCAACAAGGACCTGGCCAAGGAGATCGCCTTGGGCGTCAAAGGGATCACCGCGGTCGACAACCAGATCGTCGTCAATGCCGATTACCAGCCGGTCAAGCAGGGCAGCGAACGCAGCTTTGGCGATGCCATCGATGACGCCAGCATCACCGCGACGATCAAGTCGAAACTCATATGGGGCAAGAGCACCGATGGCATGTCCACCCATGTGGATACCAAGTACGGTCGTGTAACGCTGCGTGGCACGGCTCATAGCGCTGCCGAGCGTGACCTGGCAGGGCGCATCGCGATGAATACCCATGGCGTGGCCGCCGTGGACAACCAGATCAAGGTCAGTGCCTCCAAGCCCACCCTTGCCGAAAGCGGCAAGAGCATGAGCGATGAGGCCAGCGCCGATATCTCCGACAGTTGGATCACCACCAAGGTCAAGTCGACCCTGCTCTACTCCAGCAATGTGCCCGGTACGGCCATCGATGTGACCACCAACAAGGGGGTGGTCAGCCTCAGTGGCAAGGTCAACAACGGCGCCGAGCATGACCTGGCCATCGAGTTGGCGCAGAACGTTCGAGGGGTCAAGAGCGTGCAGGCCAAGGAACTGGTGTTCTGACCCAGCGCTGACCGCTGCAGGATCTTCACGTCGCCGGCGGAGCCGTCGGCGTGGCGATCCATCAGGGCGCATTGCGGTGAGGCTCCTGCCAGTCGCTGGCTGTCCATTGCCCGGCCGATTCTAACTCCCTACCCCTCCCTTTTCCGGAGGGGTTTTCATGTCCCCTCCTGTTGGTCGACAGCTGCTGCTGTTGCTCGCGCTGCTCTGCCGGGCCCCACTGGCGGGATGCAGCGTCCTGCCGCTCCTTGGTGCCCCGGATTCACGACCCTCTGCGTGCAGCCCCGGAGGCGCCACACGGGCCGCTGTCGATCGAGCGTGGCCAAGCCAACGTCGGGTTGCTGCAAGAGTGGTGCACCGATCAATACCTTCTTCCCGGACCTGGCCATGATCAGCCCTGGTCCCATGCCTGGCCGTTCGCGATCAACCATGCGCCGGACGTCGACGAGCCCGGGTATCTGCGGGTAGGTTTGGGGCGGCAACGGGCCGATGGGCACCCGTGACTGCCGCCTATCCAGCAGCACGCGATGGTTCTGGATGAGCGGGGCAGCTTCCGCACCTGCCGTGCATCGACCGCCATGGCGTGACGCTGCTTTGCGACCGGGCACCGTCGATGGCGACGTTTCACGCTCCAGCGTGCGGTCTCTTTGAGCCTGTGCATGAGGAGGTCCGGTTTCCTGGGAGCTGGGGTAGTGGGGCGGTGAAACAAGGCGCCCTGTGTGCGACGGCGTACAGATGAGCGGTAGCGGTTGCGCCCATGCTGCTGGCATGTAGCGCACCGATTCAGCGCCTGCTAAACCCACCCATCCATTCAAGCTAGAGGACATCGCCCTGCATCTCGCGATGCCAAGGCCAGGCGAGACGATAGTGGCGCACAACCGTGGTTTCTAGACATGGCGCGCCGCCGATCAGCCTTCGCCCGATGCTGCGTGGCACGGCAGCAGCGCCACTGCATCACAGATCCAGGGCAGGTTCGAAGGGGAATATCATGAGCTTAGGCACCATCTTGCTGATCGTACTGATCCTGTTGCTGATCGGCGCCATTCCCGCATGGCCACACAGCCGCAACTGGGGTTATTTCCCCAGTGGCGGGTTGGGGCTGGTCGTGCTGGTCATCGTCATCTTGCTGGTGCTCGGGCGAATCTGACACGACGAGCACTAGAGCGGTCCCAGGCAATGGAACGGGCGTGGCCGCGGCTGGATGGCGGAGCAGGGTGCGCATGGCCACGCCATCCTTGGGCCGGGCACGCAGACGGCGCCGGGCGAGCGGAGCAGGGCGGGCCGTGGATATGCGGAAGGGGTGGGAGCGTCGGGATGCGGCAGGAGGGGCTGAGCTCGACGCCAGCGCCCCGCCAGACCCAGCCAGCAGAGCCGGGCGGTGTGATCAGCGGTACCCGGGGCAGACGGTCCTTTGTTGCGCCCAAGTGGCCTGTGCCCGGCCCGCCGAACGCAGCGGGCGAGGGAGGGCGGGCTGGTCGAGGTCGGCGGGTTCCGTGCGGTTTTTCAGTAGCGGATGCCCCTGCGTCGTGCGGCGGGTCGTGCGGGGGCGTGTGCGTCATCCAGGGCGGACTAGCGTCGGGATATGAGGAGTCCGAACAGGAAGGCAACCGCAGTGGCGGCACCGAGCACCTTCCAGGGATGCCCGTGGACATAGTCGTTGGTCACACTGGCGGTTTGCCGGGCGCGCACGGCGATGCTTTCGCCCATTTCCTCGGCGGATTTCCTGGCGGCGGCTACCCGGGCATCGAGTTTGATTTTGGCCTGGGCCAGTTCGTCGCCGGTCAGCGAGCTGGTTTCCTTGATCAGCTCCTCGATGTCGCCGAGGAAGTTATGGAATTCGCGAGAAATCGCCGATGACGAGACGACGTTCCCAGCTCTGGCTATCGCGGATGCTCCGCTTCCTTGGCCATTGATGGCGCTTTCCGCCTTGGAGGTCGGGTTGGGCATGGTGGGCTCCTGTCCGGGTATGGCTGTTGCGCAAGGCCGACCGCCCGATTGGCGATGCCGGCTGACGCGATGAGTGCCTACCCTGGGCGACAACGGTTTCTCTGTCTGTGCGCCAGCGAACGCTGGTTACCGTTCCGGCGAATCTCATCGCTTATGCGCGGCAGCGTACGGACAGGCTGCAGGGCAGCTGCCATTGTCGTTCTCCCGAACCACGCTATTTACGCGGAATGGGGTGCACTGGAGGTGCGTATGAACACGCCTGTCGAACCCGTTGCTCCGGTTACTGCCGTCAACCACACGGATACTCGCTCCAAGCGTCTGCCGCGGCCTGGCGCGCCCCATGAACAGCCAACCTGCGTGCAACCTGGGGTTGGCAAGCCGCCCGGGTGGCCCATGCAGGGCGGTCCGCTGGGCGCCGTGCTCAGTGACGAAGGCTCCGATCAGCCGGGCAAGGCATGAGCTTCTCGAGGCCGGTCGTATGCCCTGGGCTCTGGAAGCACAACAACGGTGCCGCCTGCTGACGGCGAACGGGCGGCTGCGTGACCAGTCCAGGCCCAGCGCCTGTCTGGCCCGCTTCAGGCGTTGGCCGACCAGCAGGTGGATGAGTTCCTCTTGCAAACGCTGGCATGCGCCAGGCTGCCTGCAAGCTGTAGTCGCGGCTGGATGAGCTGAGTTTTATCGCCGCGTTTCTACAGGGTGCAGAGCACCGCCACTGCGTTCATTTCAGTTGGAGAGCCCAGATGAAATCCTTCTCCCGCTCGTTGCTACTCATATCCGGCACCGCCTTGGCGATGCTGGTGGTGTGCAATCTGGTGATCGCACTGAGCCTGTCACGGGGCATGGAGCAGGCTAGCCAGCAAACCCAGGTCTGGAAAAACTACGCCTTGGCGCAGCAGCACAATGTGCTGCTGCTGCACACCCGCCGGACCTCCTGTTGCACGGCCCGCGGAGAGGGCCATATGGAGGAATGTCTGCCCGTCACCGAACTGCACGCAGGAGTGGCCGGCAGCCAACGTGAACAGCCCAGGGGGCTCAGTTTCTGAACCCTGAGCTGCCCGCACCCTGGTTCACTCCTGGACCAGGATGCGTAGGCCGGTAGAGCAGTGCGGCATCGACAAACTTCCCGCAAGGTCGCCCAGGCCGAGTGCAGCGATGTTGCCCATGAGGAACACAGCATGAATCCGATCAAGCAGAAAGCCCGTAGCGTGGTGGTGTTGAGTGCGGAAATCGCCACGGCTCAGGTGCAACGTGAGAGCTTCCAGTTGCAACAGCAGCTCGATGAGCTGAATGCCAAGCAGACCGAGCCTGGCCTGGTGATGACCCTTGGCGACCTGCTGTTCTCCAATGGCCGCTCCGAGCTCAGGACTGATACAGCCAAAAAACCGGATAAGCTGGCGATGTTTCTCCAGCCGCACCCCGATCGCGATGTGCTGATCGAAGGGCATGACGGCGATGTCGGAAGCACGTCGGCCAATCTGAGATCGTCGCAGCGCAGGGCCGATTCGGTGATGTCCTACCTGCAAGGGCAGGCTATCTCCGCCAGCCGGTTGGGCGCCTCCGGCAAGGGGGAGGCGTCACCTGTGGCCGGCAATGACTCGGCTTGCGCCCGGCAGACGGACCCTCGGGTGGAAGTGATCATCCGCACCACATCCAACGCTCAGTACTGAAACGGGTTGTGCCTCGTGCACGTCAGGTGATGCGATGACCCATCGAATACTGATTGTCACCGCTGATGCCGACGACTGCAGCGGCCTGCAGAGTATGCTCGGCGAGGCCCCGGGTGGCCCTTTCGACAGTGAGCCGGTCGGATCCCTGGCGGCCGCCCTGATGCGCATGCAAGGTGGCGGCATCGATGCGGTGCTGCTTGAGCTGTCGCTACCCGACAGCCAGGGGATCGATACTTTCAGGCGGCTGTTCGCAGTGGCTCCTTGGGTGCCGATCATCACCCTGTGCCAGCCGGAGGACGAGGCGCTGGCCTTGCAGGCACAGGAGTGCGGCGCCCAGGGTTATCTGTTGAAGGGGGCTCTCGCCAGCTATCTCGTGGCCCAATCGCTGCGCCATATCATCCAGTGCAGGGCATTGGAGGCGCATCTGGGCCTGGAGCGTGCCCGTGCCGAGATCACCCTCAATTCGATCAGCGATGCAGTGATAGGCACCGACCTGCAGGGCAACGTCGACTACCTGAATCTCGCGGCGGAACACATGACCGGCTGGCAGCGAGATGAAGCCCGTGGCCAGCCCATCGACCAGGTCATGCCGCTGATCGACGGCGAAACGGCCGCGGTGGCGGTCAATCCGGTTGGTCTGGTGCTGCAGCAGAACCAGTCGATGGGGATGACCGCGGGCACCGTCTTGGTACGCCGCGACGGCAGCAATGTGGCGATCGAGGACTCCGCCGCGCCGATTGTCGACCGTGGAGGCCAGATCACTGGAGTCGTGGTGGTGTTCCATGATGTATCCGAGTCACGGGCCATGGCCATGCGCATGGCGTACCTGGCCCAGCACGATTTCCTTACCCATCTGCCCAATCGCGTGCTGCTTGACGACCGCATAGCCCAGGCCATCAGCCTGGCGGAGCGCAGCGGCAAAGCCATCGCACTGATGTTTCTCGACCTGGATCACTTCAAGTGCATCAACGACTCCCTCGGTCATGCCGTCGGCGACCAGTTGCTACAGGCCGTGGCACGGCGCTTGTCGGCTTGCGTGCGTAGCTCCGACACGGTGAGTCGCAATGGTGGCGACGAATTCGTGGTGCTGCTGGCGGAGGGCCGCGATATGCAGGATGCCAGCGTCACCGCGCAGAAAATCATCGCATCCCTGGCGATGCCCTACATCGTCGATCAGCACGAACTTCACGTGACCTGCAGCATCGGTATCAGCGTGTATCCCACCGATGCCGACAGCGCACCGGTACTGCTGAAGAATGCGGATACGGCGATGTATCACGCCAAGGCGGTTGGGCGGAACAACTACCAGTTTTTCAAACACGAGATGAATGTGCGCGCGGTGCAGCGGCAGGTCATAGAAAGCAGCCTGTGGCAGGCTCTGGAGCGGCAGGAGTTCGTTCTCCACTACCAGCCGAAAGTCAATCTGAAGAGCGGTGTCATCACCGGTTGTGAGGTGCTCTTGCGCTGGCAGCACCCACAATGGGGTATCACATTGCCAGAGCGTTTCGTGCCGGTAGCCGAGGAGTGCGGGTTGATTTTGCCTTTGGGGCGCTGGGTGTTGCGCGAGGCCTGCTCCCAGGCACTACGGTGGCGGCAGCAAGGCTTGGGGCTGGATTCGATAGCCGTGAATATCAGTTCACCGGAGTTTCGCCATGCTGACTTCGTTGTCGGGGTACGCGCTGCACTCGCCGATACCGGGCTTCCACCGCGTTGCCTGCAACTGGAAATTACCGAAAGCGTGCTGATGCACGATGCCGAGGCCAGTATCGAGATCCTCAATCAGCTCAAGGCCATCGGTGTGCAACTGGCCGTCGATGATTTCGGTACGGGCTACTCCAGCCTCAGCTACCTGCTGAGGTTCCCCATCGATGTGCTGAAGATTGATCAATCCTTTGTGCATGCGATCAGTGCCGGCTCAGGGAATGGCATCATCGTCGACGCGGTGATTGCCTTGGGGGCCAAGCTTCACTACCAGGTGGTCGCCGAAGGGGTGGAAAACCAGGCCCAGCTGGCCTTCCTGCTCGGTGGGCAGTGCCATGAAGGGCAGGGCCACCTATTCAGTCCCGGTCTGCTGGGTAACCAGTTGGCCGCGATGTTGAAGATCCAGCCGTACCTGGTGCCAGGTGCTTGCGAGGAACCAGCCGGGTCAGGGTAAGGGTGGGGCCTTCAGTAGACGGGCATAACCCGCGCGAAGGGCTTCATAGCACTCGCAGGCAGCAGTTTCCAGTCCGCCACGATCAACAATGGTGATTTGCCCTCGGCTGTAGTGGATCAACTGACGCAACTGCAGCGCACCGGCGGCGACGGTGACGCCGCTACGCCTGACCCCGAGCATATCGGCCAGGTAGCTGTGGGTCAGGTAGAAGCGATCCGAGTGTGCTCGGTCATGGGTCATCAGTAACCACCGTGCTAGACGGGGCTCCACTTCATGGAAGTGGCCACAGGCGGCGTTCTGGGTCAGTTGCGTGAGCATCACATAGAGGTAGCGTTTGAGGATGTGCACCAGGCCCGGGCACTCACGCAATACCTGGCGGAAGTGCGAGACCCTGATGCGCAGGGCGCTGCCGCTGCCCTGAACCACGGCACGGCTGGGCGCGACATCGACGCCTAGGGCAATCGTGGCGCCGAGCATGCCTTCGTTGCCAATCAGGCCCAACTCCAAGGGCCGATGTTGGCCCAGGGTCGTGACCATGGAAATGAAGCTGTCGAGCGGGAAATACAGGTACCGGAAGGCTTGTTCGGGTTCACAGAGAATGGTGCCGAATGCCAGTTTCACGGTTTCACAATTCGCGCTCAGGCGATTGCGTTCCTTGCGTGTCAGGTCGTCGAGCAGCAGATTGACGATAGGTGGCGTGGTGGCGGCTGACATGGAAATGTCCTGCAGCACGGATCAAGCCTGGGGGGGCGCGGGAAGGGTGCTTGGCAGACCCGTCGGCCTAGTCTGCTCGACGCAGTGCCGGCGCTCTGTTCGCTACGACACGCTGGAGAGATTTACGCGTTTGGGGTCAGTGGCCCTGGTGTATCGGAGGGTAGGGCAGCAAGCGATCGGTTTCCTTCTTCACCACCGCATAGCATTCACAGCTCAACTGTTCGAGCTTTTTCCGGTCGAGCACGGTGATATGCCCGCGGCTGTACTCGATCACCCCTTGACGCTGCAGCTTGCCGGCCGCTTCGGTGACCCCTTCGCGGCGTACGCCGAGCATGTTGGCGATCAGTTCCTGGGTCATGGTCAGCTGGTTGCCTGGCAGGCGATCCAGCGATAACAGCAGCCAGCGGCAGAGTTGCTGGTCGATCGAGTGATGGCGGTTGCACACGGCGGTTTGTGACATTTGGGTGATCAGCGCCTGGGTATAACGCAACACCAGCACCAGTAACTCGCCATGGCGGTTGAATTCATCCTTGACTAGCTGCCCGCTGAGCCGATACGCGTGGCCGCCGCTCTGCACAATGGCGCGGCTGGGCGTGCTCTCTCCGCCCATGAACAGAGCAATGCCGACCAGCCCCTCGTTGCCGACCACCGATATTTCCGCCGAGGCGCCGCTTTCCATCACGTAGAGCAACGAGATGATCGAGTCGGTGGGGAAGTAGACATGGCGCATGGTATCGCCAGACTCGTAGAGCACCTTGCCGAGCGGCAGGGCCACACGCTCGAGATTGCTGAACAGGCGTTGCTGAACGTCACCGGAGAGTGCAGCCAGCAAATTGTTCTGTTGCGGTATGGGTGCTTCGGACATGTAGCCCCCTTGGAGTGGGGTCCCCTCGCCAAGAGGCCTACTATAGGCCCGTAATGCCCGCTACCGACATGAACAGCGTGACGGGTCCGATCGATTAGGCGCGGCGCGGCCTAGCCTGGCTTGAGCAGGTGCGCGTGCACTTCGACGGTCAGTGCCTCGATACGCTCGGTCAGTACTTTGGTGAGCCCTGTAAGTTGCGTGTTCTGCTGCAGCAGCTCCAGGAGTTGCGCACTGTTGTGTGCGGCAATGGCCTGCCGACGCTCATTGGCGATAGCCAGTGCTTCGCGGTGCCTGGCGTCCGCTTCCGCGTTGGCCTTGTCGCGCGCGGCCTGGCGGGTCTGAGCCAGCAGGATCAGGGGTGCCGCATAGGCCGCCTGGAGGCTGAACGCCAGGTTGAGCAGGATGAACGGATAGGTGTCGAAATCAAAAAGACCGGCTACGTTGGTACCGATCCAGGTCATCACGATCAGGGTCTGCGCTCCCAGGAACAGTGGCGTGCCGAAGAAGCGGGCGAAGGCTTCGGCCTTCAAGGCGAACCGGTCGCTGCCGAAGGTCGGGGTGAGGTGATCGTGGGGGCGATGGAAGCGCAAATGATCGTCGTGGGCTAAATCGGACGACAGTGACGAGGGGGTGGGCGATGACGTTTTCATGGAAACCTCCTGAGCGGAATCTTCCATGAGTCTATGTGCCACGGTGAACGATGGAGATTGCCTGTCTGGCCGTTGGCGAAGGGATGGCCTGACGCTGTTTGCAGGGGAGGGCTAGTGGCTGGTTGCCGCCCCTCGTCCCCGGCAGCAATCGGCCATAAGCGGACGCTCACCGATCAGGCTCCGTGCTTCTCCTACTCCACCGAGAGGCGAATTGTCACATCACCTCGACCTAGCGCTTCGGCTAGCGACTCGGGGCAATCGACATGGCCAACTCGGGTGTAGGAGTAGGTCGACTCGAACGTCCGGTAGAAAATCACCAGCGTATCCGCGCCGTACAGCATCAGATCGCCAGCGCGGATCGTGCCGGGCCTTACTGCGCGGACTGGCAGCCGCCTCGGCAGGCTCGCGTATTTCTCGTTTGCATTGAGTTCGCTCATGTCCAGGCTAAGTGGCAATAGCTGCTCGAGTGCCCGTGAGGTCTCGCTATCGCCCACCAGGGTGATAGCGAAGCGCTGTTCGCCAACGGTCATCCACATACGGTCCTCCTTCAGAGTTGTCTCCGCGAATGCGCATCCACTCAGCAAGAACAGCAGGCATGGCCGGATGCCCGGAAGGCAGAGGAGCTGGCTGGGCTCATTCATCCTGAGGACGCCCACCTCGACCGGGCCGACCCCGCTGCGCACGCATGGCCAGAACGGCGAGGGCCGCGCCAAGCAACAGAATGGCTGCACTTGCAGTGATGGTGCTCTGGTAGCCGCTGCGGTCGAACAACCAGCCGCCCAGGGCCGAGCCCGAGGCAATCGCCAACTGCACCACTGCCACCATCAGCCCACCACCTGCCTCGGCATCATTGGGCATCGCTTGGGCAATCCAGTTCCACCAGCCGACAGGTGCCGCCGTGGCCATCAGCCCCCACAGCCCCAGCAATATGCCCACTGGAACGACCCAGCGGCCGACAGGGATCAGCGCGAGGGCAATCATGGCCATCAACACTGCAATTGTGATCAGGGTGCGGTACAGGCCCTTTTTCAGCAGTGCGCCGATCAACAGGGTTCCACTCAAGCCGGCTGCACCGATAACCAGCAGGATCAATGACAGGGTTGTGGCATCGACCAGGGTCACCGTTTCGAGGAAGGGGCGAAGATAGGTGAACAGAGCGAACTGCCCCATGAAGAAGGCACCGCAAGCCGCCATGCCGAACGCCACCGGGCGAGTGCCGAGCAGCCCGAAAGTACTGGGTGCAGGGCTCTTTCGCACCGGGGCCTTCATGCTCGGCAGGGCGAGCCACTGCCAGGCCAGTGCGATGACAGCCAAAGGCACCAGGCAGAAGAACGTCCCCCGCCAACCGACTACCGAGTCCAGGTAGCTGCCCAGCGGCGCCGCGATAACCGTTGCCAAGGCGTTACCACCGTTGAACATGGCCAGCGCCTCGGGCACCTGATCATCGGGTACCAGGCGCATGGCCGTGGCCGCCGACATCGACCAGATGTCACCGATGACCACACCGAGCAACGCCCGACCCACCATATAGAGGGTGAAGCTCGGCGCGAGCGCTACCACGGCGCCGGAGATCGCCATCAGGCCCGTGAGGACGAGCAGAAGCGCCTTGCGATCGATGCTGCCTGCCAGCCAGGTGATCGAAAGGCTGGTCAGTACGGCGAACGCACCGGAGATCGCTATTCCCTGTCCCGCAGCGCCCTCGCTGACATGGAGGTCCGTTGCCAGTGGCGTCAGCAGACTGATGGGCATGAACTCCGAGGCGATCAGAGCAAAGACGCAGAGCGTCATCGCCAGGACCCCACCCCAGTGACCGGAGCGGGACGACGGCTGGCCGGCGGTGATGGCACATGGCTGGTCGGTAGGTTGGCTCATCATGGTGTCTGCCTGGTCGATCACTTCAGGGCGCTCTGGAAGAACCGGGTGAGCTTGTCGAAAGGAATCAGGTTCACTCGGTCATACAGGTCGACGTGCCCGGTGTTGGGGACGATGAAAAGCTCCTTGGGTTGGCCCGCCAGGCGGAAGGCCTCTTCACTGAACTCGCGCGAGTGAGCATTCTCGCCGGCGATAAAGAGCATCGGGCGCGGGGAAATCGTCTCGATATCCGAGAACGGATAGAAGTTCATGAACTTGATACTGCTGGTCAGCGTCGGGTGGGTGGTCAGCCCCGGACTGGAGCCCGCCGGAGTGAACTCGCCTCGTGCAGTGCGGTAGAAGTCGAAGAACTCACGCTGGACCGGGTGGGTATCGTCCCCCAGCTCATGCACGGTGCCGCTGGTGTACCGAGTCTGGCCGCCGGTGAACTCCAGGTAGCGCTGCTCGGCTGCTGCGGCGATTGCCTGCTTGCGCTGCTCCAGGGTTTGCGAATGCTTGAGGCCGTTGCGGTTGGCCGCCCCCATGTCGTACATGCTGACCGTTGCAATTGCCTTCATGCGCGGGTCGATCTTGGCGGCACTGATCACGAAGCTACCACTGCCACAGATGCCCAGTACACCGATGCGCTGCCGATCCACGAACGCCTGGGTGCCGAGATAATCCACAGCCGCACTGAAGCCTTCCGCGTACAGGTCGGGGAGCACGGCGTTGCGCGGGCTGCCCTCGCTCTCGCCCCAGAACGACAGGTCCAGCGCCAGGGTAACGAAGCCTTGCTCCGCCAGTTTCTGCGCATAGAGGTTGGAACTCTGCTCCTTAACCGCGCCCATCGGATGGCCCACGACGATAGCCGGGCTGCGTGCGGACTTACCCAGGCGCTTGGGAATGAACAGGTTGCCTGCCACCGCCATCTGGTACTGGTTGTTGAACCTGACCTTCTCATGGGTCACCTTGTCGCTCTGGTAGAAATTGTCTGCACCGTTGGACATGTCGGCTCCTAAGGCTGTGAATGAGCCGAGCAGAAGGCCCAGGGCTGCAAGAAGTCTGTTCATGGGGCGTCCTCTTCACGGATTGAAGATCAATCGCCCAGCGGGATCTGGCGATTGCCTGACCCCGCTCGCAGGAGAAGGCGAAAGGGGGGCAAGCGGCATTGTCGTGAAAGAGATAGGCGTTGATTAGCTTATGAATGCTTAAAGCCGCTATAACCTCTGCTACTTAATCAGAGGGTGGGCACATGCCTCGGCATAATTTCAACGACCTCCAGGCATTCGTGACAGTGGCTCGCGAAGGCAGCTTCACTCGTGCAGCCGCGCACCTGGGGGTCACCCAGTCGGCCGTCAGTCAGGTGGTGTCAGGGCTAGAGGCGCGGTTGCAGATTCGCCTGCTCACCCGCACCACCCGCAGTGTTTCGCTGACGGCTGCTGGTGAACGGTTGATGGAGGCTATCGGCCACCGCTTCGATGAAATCGAGGCCGAGCTGGATGCCCTGACCGAGCTGCGCGACAAACCGGCGGGCACGGTGCGTATCACCTGTGGCGACAACATCATCAAGACGACCTTGCTGCCCAAGCTGATACCCGTCCTGGAGTCCTATCCCGATATCAGGCTCGAATTCGATATCAACTACGGCTTCCGTGACATCGTGGCCGAGCGTTTGGATGCTGGCGTGCGCTTCAGCGGGACGGTGGCTCAGGACATGATCGCGGTGCCCATCGGTGGCGAGCTGCGCATGGCAGCAGTGGCGGCCCCCCGCTATTTCGCCCAGCACCCCATCCCCACACACCCCAATGATCTGGCTGCCCATCGCTGCATCGATATCCGCTTTCCAACCTATGGCGGTGTGGATGCCTGGGAGTTCGAGCGCAAAGGTAAGAAGCTGAGGGTGAGGGTCGAAGGGCAACTGGTGTTCAATACCACTACCCATATCGCGGATGCAGCCGTCGGCGGCCTGGGAATCGCCTATCTACCCGAAGACGAGTTCGCCCCGCACCTTGAAGAGGGCCGGCTGATTCGTGTGCTGGAGGATTGGTGCGAGCCCTTCTCCGGCTATCACCTCTACTATCCCAGCCGCAGGCAGCCTTCGCCTGCTTTCGCTCTCGTGCTCGAAGCGTTGCGGTCAACGAAACGGGTCGATGCAGGATAGGCTCCATCGACACCCTCGATGGCCGGCAGGTGCCTGTCGCAAGCCAATGCAATCGCCAAGATGCGGGGGTTTGAAGGGGGTGAAATAATATGCTCTCGTTCCGGGGGCACCGATGTGTCGGAACTGGCTGCGATCCTGGATGTGCCTGCGCAGCATGACGCTATCGGGCACTTTCCAAAATACGCATTGGGCGTACTGCTAACGTCCATGCAGCTCTATCAATCTGTCGAGGCGCTACGGTTGCACTTGGCGTTCGTTGAAAATTTCGAGGATCAGTCATGCCCCAGGATATCGCGCGATTCGAATCGATCGGCTGCGCAGAGTGCCGGAATCTGGAAGGGCTGGGGTTCGACTTCACGATGGCGTTCCAGCCGATCGTCAACGTCAGAACCCGCAAGCCCTTCGCATACGAAGCCCTGGTTCGCGGCGTGAACGGCGAGTCTGCGGCAAGCATCCTGGACCGGGTCGATGATGCCAACCGGTACCGCTTTGACCAGGCCTGCCGGGTCAAGGCCATCGAGAGGGCGACGGCGCTGGGGCTGCTGGGCATTCCGGACTGCAAGCTCAGCATCAATTTCCTGCCAAAGGCCGTGTACCGGGCCGAGACCTGCATCCGAGCCACCCTGGAGGCGGCCAGGCTGTTCGAGTTCCCGCCGGAGCGGTTGATGTTCGAAGTGACCGAAGGTGAGCGTGTCGACGACCCGCTGCACCTGAAGTCGATTTTCGAGGAGTATGAGCGCCGCGGCTTCACCACATCCATAGACGATTTCGGCTCGGGTTACTCCGGGTTGAACCTACTGGCGATGTTCCAGCCGCAGGTGCTGAAGATCGATATGGCGCTCACCCGGAATATCGATCGGGACCCGGTGAGGGCCGCGATAGTCGAAGGCATCGTGTTGGTCGCCAAACGCCTGAACATCGTGGTCGTGGCCGAGGGCATCGAAACGCGCGAGGAGTGCGATGCGCTGCTCACTCTCGGCATCGAGCTCATGCAAGGCTACCTCTTCGCCCGGCCCGAAATCGCACGGCTGGCACAGGCTGTCTTTCCGCGGGATGCCGAGAACTAGATCGATCGCCACAGCCGCCGCCTGAAGGTTCGGGCGGCGGCTGTGGCGGGTCGCTCAGTCCATCGGTAGCGCCTGCCAGCCTGCGGATGTACGTCGCTCCAGGCACGCGGGCTGGCCATCGATGCGCAGCAGGTGCAGCCAGCCGTGCTGCACCAGGTCGCGCACCACTGCATGGTTCGCGATGACCCGGTCGATCATGCCCTGCGGCGCCTCGATCACCACGTGCAGGCGCAGCGGACGATGCATCCATCGCTGGCCATCGTGCAGCGACTGGCGGGCCAGGCCGATGCGCAGGTCGCCGCCGTTGCCCTCGAATACGCCGATCTGCCCGCCGACCACGTTGTGCAGCAGCTTGTTGCCGCTACCCAGTCGCAGGTTGTCGGTGGTCGAGGTGAAGTACTGCAGGTTGATCCAGTGCGCCACCACCATGGGCGCGGTCATGATCAGCTCCAGCATCCGGCCGTCCTCGTCCCGCCGCCAGTCATAGTCGTGCAGGAAGGCGCGGCCCTGCAGGTCCACGCCACGGGTGCGCGAACGGGGCGCGGCGATGAACGCGGCATTGCCGGCCAGGCCCCACTCGGGGCGGGTCTGCGCCCAGTCGCGGGCGCGCCGGCGCAGCCGTCCGAGCAGCTTGCCAGGCTGCTCGCGCAACGGGGCCAGCCCCAGTTTCATGGCCCGTTGCCGGCGTACTTCCATGGCGGCGCTGTCCAGCGCCGCGCGCAGGCGCAGCCAGCTGGGCTGCAGGGCCTGCGCAAGCGTCTCGACCCCGAACACCTGCACCTCATCGGTCGTGGTGTTGTGCAGGCCGGCCAGGACATGGCAGTGCGCCGGCAGGTCGAGCCCGCGCTCGCGCAGGCCCTCCCGGACCTCGGTGTCGTTGAGCAGGGTGGCAAGCAGGCGCGCGTTGATCTCGCCGCTCTGGCCGCAGCATGCGCCGCAGTCGAGCCCGGCCGCCTGGGGGTTGTTGGCGCTCTGGCTGCCGTGGCCGAGCAGCACCAGCAGCGGCGGCACGGGACCGTCGAGGCCCAGGGCCTTGAGGATGCGCTCGGCCAGCTCGACCTTCTGTTGCAGCGTCACCTCCAGCAAGCGTGGCTCCAGGCATTGCCATTCGACGCGGCGCCAGGCGCTGCGCTCCGGCTGGGCTGCGCCGCCGGCCAGGCCGTAGGTCCGGCCCAGCAGCGCGCCGGCGTAGCCCAGGCCCAGGCTCTCGACCAGCGTGAAGGTTGATGCCGGCAGCCGCTCGAACAGGCGCCAGTGTCCCTGGCGCGCCAGGCGACCCCGGCGCCTCCGCGCCAGTTGCCGGTCCCGGATGGCGTCGCCACTGCCGTCACTGACCTGCAGCTGTGGGGCGAGCAGGCCTGGCAGTTGCGGGCGCGTGGCCTGGGTACCCAGCGGGGTGTAGGCGATCGGCAGTCCGAAGAAGCCGGCGAAGCCGCCGGTTTCCAGCTCCGGGCAGGTGTGTTCGAGCGCGCGTCGCAGCGGTTCGGAGCGTACGTCGATGCAGAAGAACAGCTTGGCCAGCGATTGCTGCGGCCGTTCGGCGGGTGTGGCGCGGCACAGTGTCTGCTGCAGTCGCTCCTGCCACGCCAGCTCGTCGGCCCGCTGCCACACCTGCAGCGCCTGCCAGGTGGCCGACGACGGCTGCAGCAGGTGCTCCTGCCAGGCCGAACGCCAACGCTGCCAGCGGCTGTCACCGTCACGCCGACGGTCATCCACCAGCGACTCCCAGGCCGCCCGGATGGCGAGCAGCTCGAGCATCGTCTGGTCGTCTTCGCCCCGCAGATTGGCCTGCCAGCGGCGGTAGGCACACCAGGACGCCCACCCCAGGGAGCGCAGCAGCAGGCAGTCGAACCAGGGTGCCCAGTCGTCCGGCGTCAAGCCGAGCCGCCGCACCGCCATCTCCAGGGCTGCCTGGGGGTGTTCCGGCAGCTCGACGATGCGCTGGTGCAGGTCGCGACACGCGCTTAGCACGCTCAAGCCCTTATCTGCCAGCATGCTGCTGCGCCAGGCCTGGTAGAGCCCGGTGCCCTCGCCTGGACGCCAGTCCGCCTGCTCGTGGTCGAACCAGGCGGCGCAGCATTGACCGATCTGCTGGGTGATCAGCACGGGCCAGCCGGGCAGCGGGATGCCCGGCTCGGTCAGGTCCTCCAGAAGCGGCAATCCCGGACTGGGCTCCTCGGCAGCGTCCAGTGCCTGCAGCAGCTGTGCGGTCGTTCCCGCCGCGCCGTGCTCGGCCAGTGCCTGGTGCAGATGGCGCGTGGCGATCCCCCCGTCCCGCCACGCCTGGCGATAGTCGGCGGCGCCAAGGGTCAAGCGGATGCCGGCGCGCTGCCAGAGCTGCCTGGCGACGGTCTGCCAGTCCTGGTCGCGGCGTTCCCATAGCGGGCTGACGGCGATCATCCGATCCAGTGGCCAGGTTGGCGCGACCCGGTCGCAGGCCTGGCGAGCGACCTCGTGCAGGGCGTCCGGCTCGAGGCCGGTGATGGGTTCGAGCGCGGTCATGGGCGGTCTCCGTGGGGTGAAAGAGCGTGCTGCGGCGGACGCACGGGCCACAGGCGGAAGGTCAGGCGGGTGAAGTGCTCGTCCAGGTAGAAGCCGGCGAAGGCCAGGGGGTAGAGGCGTCGCGCCAGGGCGCCGTGGGGGTGGGCGAGAATCACGGCCTGCAGTAGATAGAGGCCGAGGAACAGCAGCACGGCCAGCCCGCTCAGCGGCATCGGCGCTTCGGCGAGCTGCTGGTGGAGGATCCATCCGGCCGCCTGGTGCCAGGCCAGGTACGCGCCCAGCAGCAGGGCGAACATCGCCGATCCATATGCCAGCTGGCCTCGGCGCAGGCACCAGGGCGCCAGGCCGATTGCCAGGAGCGTCAGGGCCACCAGCGGCAGCGCGTAGCCGGGCAACGCCCACGTCCAGAGCCTGTGCAGCAGGGCCAGCGCCACGCCCGCCAGCAGCAGGGCGAGCACCAGGCTGCCCAACCCGGGCGCGGGCGCCTGTGGGTGCAGCGCCTGGTGGCGGGCCTGGGCCACGGTCTCGCCGGCAGCCAGGAAGGCATGGGCCTTGTACAGCGAGTGGGCCAGCAGGTGCACCAGGGCCAGTTCGTACAGGCCAAGGCCGCATTCCAGGAGCATCAGCCCCATCTGCGCACAGGTCGACCAGGCCAGGCGGACCTTGATGCTGATGCGAGTCATCATCACCAGGGCGGCGATCACCGCCGTGAGACCGCCGACCAGCACCAGGAGGCTTTGCGCCGGAGTGGCAGCGGACAGCAGCGGGGCGAAGCGCAGCAGCAGGAATCCCCCCAGGTTGACCAGCCCGGCATGCAGCAACGCCGAGACCGGTGTCGGCGCCTCCATCACCTGGATCAGCCAGCCGTGGACCGGCAGCTGGGCGGACTTGAGAATCACCGCCAGGGCCAGCAGCAGGGCTGCGAGGTGCAGATCCCAGCCGAGCTGGCCGCTGGCCTGCAGGCGTGCGTCGACCACTTCCAGGATGGCGGCGATCTGGCTGTCACCACTCGCACGCACCAGCAGCACCGTGGCCAGCAGCAGGCAGACATCGGCCAGCCGGCTGGCGAGGAATTTCTTGTGGGCCACCACGACGGCCTGGGGGCGGTCGCGGTAGAAGGTGAGCAAGGGGTGCAGGCACAGGCTGGACAGGATCCAGGCGCCGACCAGCAGGAACAGGTCAGCGCTGGTCACCACCGTCGCCACGGCGGCCAGGGTGCCGAGCAAGGCCAGCACATAACGGCGCTGCCCCGGCTCGCCATCCAGGTAGCGGTGCGAGTAGTCGGTGATCACCATGGCCAGCAGGGCGACCAGGCCGGCCATCGCAAGACCGAGCCGGTCGTTGTCCTGCCCGTCCAGGGCGGCCTGCAGCCAGGCGGCAGCGACGACGGCCAGCCCCAGGTAGCCGGCGGTGCGGGCCGGCCACCAGAGCCGGCGTGGCGAGCCGATGCAGGCCGCCGGCAGCAGGGCCAGGGCGTAGACCCAGGGCAACAGCTGGGCCAGGGAAAGAGACAGGGTGGGCATGGCGCACGCTCCGCGAACACTGGATGGCGCCAGTGTCGGAGAGTGCTTGAACTATTAAAAATAGATTGATAAGAACTGATCGTTCACTTTGGAAGAACGAAAAATGCGCCGACTGAATTTCCATCACCTGCATTACTTCTGGGCCGTGGCCAAGGAAGGCAACCTGACCCGGGCCGCCGACGCGCTGCACGTATCGCAATCAGCCCTGTCCACGCAGATCCGCGTGCTGGAGGACCAGCTCGGCCATGTCCTCTTCATCCGCTCCGGCCGCAGCCTGCGGCTCACCGAGGCGGGGCAGCTGGTGCTGGACTATGCCGACACCATCTTCGCCCTCGGCAGCGAACTGCAGACCACCCTGCAGAACAGCCGGCAGGCCAGCCAGACGCTGCGCATCGGCGCTGTCGCCACCTTGTCGAGGAACTTCCAGGAGAACCTGCTGCGCCCCTTCCTCGGCCGTGAAGGCCTGCGCATCACGCTGGAGTCAGGCAGCGTGGATGAGCTGCTGGAGCGCCTGGCCCTGCACAAGCTGGATGTGGTGCTGACCAACAAGGCGGTCAGCGCCGATAGCCAGCGCACCTGGCAGTGCCGCCTGCTCGATCGCCAGGCCGTGTGCCTGATCGGCCCGCCGCGCGAGGATGCCCACCCCTTCGACCTGCGCCGCGACCTGCAGCAGGCCCGCCTGATCGTGCCCGGCCGCAGCAGCGATGTGCGCAGCCAGTTCGAGGTCTACTGCAACAGCCACGGCGTGCAGCCGGACATCTGCGCGGAGGTCGACGACATGGCCATGCTGCGCCTGCTGGCGCGGGACTCCGGCGATATTGCGTTGCTGCCTGCCGTGGTGGTGCAGGACGAACTGCGCAGCGGTGCGCTGGAGCTGTACGCCGAAGTCCCCGACATCGCCGAACGGTTCTACGCCGTCACGCTGCAGCGCCAGTTCAACCTCAATATCCTCGACGAGATGTTCGGCGGGCCGAGGGCGCACGACGTGAAATGAGGGCGTGGGCTGCGTGCGCGGGCAGTTGCGGGGGGGAGGGCGCATCTGGGTGGAGGAGGGGCGCTGCCGAGCGCAAGCTGACGGTCGTCCGGTGCCAGGGTCTGAGGTCTAGTTCTGAACCGTTTCTCGTAGCTGGCCGACCGCGCTCACCACCCGTTGCGCCTCTGCGCGGATCTCCAGCATGACCTCTCCGGCCTCTCCTGCGAGGGCGACACCTTTCCTCACTTTTTCCTGGCTGCCCAGCATGCTCGCCACGACGCTCTGGGTCAGGTTTTGGTTCAGCTGCACGACCTCGTTGATTTCCAGGGTCGCCTGGCTGGTGCGCGACGCCAGGTTGCGAACCTCGTCCGCCACCACCGCAAAGCCTCGCCCGAGTTCACCTGCCCGTGCAGCCTCGATCGCAGCATTGAGGGCGAGCAGGTTGGTCTGGTCGGCGATGCCCCTGATGACCTGGACGATGCTGCCGATGCGCTCCGATTGGGTGTTGAGTGCGCCGATCTGCTCGGAGACCCGGTCCAGTTCCTCGGAAATGCCGCGAACGACCTGCCTGGTCTCATCCACCGTGGCCGCGCCCTTCACCGAGCTCCCGTCGGTTTTCTGGGCGATCTCATAGGCCAGTTGCGCTGCGGCCGACTCGGCGTTCCGGCGCTCGACCTGCGCGGTGATGTCGCTGGCGAACTTGACGACCCCGTAGAGTTTGCCGGCCGCATCATAGAGCGGGTTGTAGGTGGCTCTGAGCCAAACGACACGGCCATTTTTGGCAACGCGCTTGAAGACTTCGTGGATGTATTCGCCTTGATTCAAGCGCTGCCAGAAACGGCGGTAATCATCGCTGTTGACCTCGGCAGGCTCGCAAAACATGCGGTGGTGCTTGCCACGGATTTCTTCCGATCGATAACCCATGGTGGCCAGGAAGTTTTCGTTTGCTTCCAGCACTTCCCCGTTCAGGTTGAACTCGATCACGGCCATCGAACGGTCGAGGGCGGTGAGCATGCTGGTCTGCTTGTTCTCCGCCTGGATCTGCCGGGTGATATCGGCTGCAATCTTGATGACGCTCACCACCTGGCCCTCGCCGTTGTGGACGGGCATATAGGTGGCTTCGAGCCAGATCTCGTGGCCATCCTTGGTCAGCCGCATGAAACGGTCGCTGAAGCTCTCGCCCTTCGAGAGTCGGCTCCAGAACTGCCGGTACTCCGGGCTGTTCGCCAGGCTCGCGGGGCAGAACAGCCGGTGGTGCTGGCCTACCACCTCCTCGAGGCGATAACCCACCACGTTCAGGAACGCCTGGTTCGCGTCCAGGATCTCGCCGGCCGGTGTGAAATCGATCATCGCCATGCTGCTGCGTATCGCCGCCAGTTTCTGGTCGATGTTCTGGAAGCGATTCTTGTAGGCCTGCAATTCATTGCGAAGGTGTGAACCGAACATGGGGACCTCGATGCAGCGGTTGAGGGGCGGAGGACTATTCTTTGCAGAATATCGTCCGAAGGCCATCAAGGGTGAGGCCTGCGATGAAATTCGCGCCGTGGAGGCAGCCCGGGCAGTCGGGGGCCGATGAGTGCCGGAGGAACCTGTGAGTGGCTGCAGTGGGCCCATAAGCTACCCGTCGCTTAGCGTCGTCCAGGTTGGCCATGGTCCGCTGCTGGTTCGCATCCGGTCCTGGATGGCCTGCCCTGGCTGGCCGCCAGCATCTGCTCCCTGCTGTGCCTCTGCGTGGGTCTCGGGCTTTTTCGGCTCGATGAAGTCCCGTGCCCCTCGCTGACACTTATCTGGTGAAGTCGCGCCATAGCCAAAAATAATTGGCTCTGAGCGGCATGTTTGATGGCTAATTGATATTGCTCATTGCAGTCTTTGGAGTGCCCCTCATGGCTGATAGCGCGACGAACGACCGCATAAAAGTCGAAGCCGCACAGCTGGCTATTGGCATGTATGTGACGGAGCTGGATCGCCCCTGGACGGATACCAATTTTCTATTTCAAGGGTTTCGAATCCGTCAGCAACAGGAAATCCGCTTGTTGCAGGAGGTTTGCGATTACGTATGGGTCGACGCCCGGCGTTCGCTGGGTGTACATGTGCAGCTCGCGGAGAACCTTGCAACTCCCCTCTTGCCCACCATCGGCAAGGTCGACTTTTCCCAGGAACTGGAGCGCGCGTCGCCCGTTTGGGATGCGGCGCGTGAGGAGTCGTTACGTATCCTCAATGCAGTGAAATTGGGGGCGGAGTTGGATGTCGTCGCAGTCAAGGCTGTGATCAAGGAATGCGTAGAAAGTATTCTGCGAAATCCTGCAGCGATGCTGTGGCTGGCGCGTATCAAGAACAGCGACGATTACACGGCCGAGCATTCGCTGAGAGTTTCCATCCTGTCGATCGCATTGGGGCGTGAACTTGGTATGCCGGCCTACCAGCTGGAGCAGATCGGTGTTTGCGGCATGCTCCATGACGTGGGCAAGTTGAAGGTGCCGAACGAAATACTCAACAAGCCCGGGGCGCTGACTGCCGAAGAGCTGCGGATCATGCAGAGCCATGCGTCCGAAGGACGGAAGCTCCTGATGAGCAATCAGCAGATCACCCCTGCGACCGTTGATGTCGCCTACTCGCACCATGAGCGGATTGACGGAAAAGGCTACCCGCGTGGACTGGATGCCGCCAGGATTCCCTACTTCGCCAAGATCGTCGCGGTGGCCGACAGCTACGACGCCATCAACAGTGATCGTGTCTACAGCAAGGGCAAATCCAGCCTGGAAACACTGCGCATCCTGCTCGAGGCGGCCAACAGCCACTTCGATGAAGCGATTGTCGGGTGTTTCATACGCATGGTCGGCATCTACCCCCCGGGGGAGATCGCCGAGCTAAGCACCGGGGAGGTTGGCATCATCATCGGCTGCGCCGCAGGCAACAAGCTCAAGCCAAGGGTTCTGATCGTCCGCAACGCTGAGAAAGAACCGTGCAAGGAAAGAATACTGGACCTCGCCGATGTCGCTGTCGGCAGGACCTGTCGAGTGCGGGAAGTGCATAGCAGCGGGGCCTTCGGCATCGATATCGGGGCGTATCGATGCAAGGGGCTCCTGGTTCCGGGGAATCTCTGAGGCGTTGAGCTGCCATAGGGGCAGGTCATGGGGCGTGCCCGATGTCTTGGAGTCGCTGCCATTGGGTCACCCATGCGGAGCAGCATCAACTCTCACGAGCACCCCGAGGCTAGGGGGCCGCATCCTGGACGCCTGCTGCGCTAGACGCGACCGAATCGTTGCCGGTATTGCGCTGGGGTCAAGCCAGTCAGCTCCTTGGACATTCTTCGAAGATTCGAATCGCTGCTGAAGCCGAGTTCGCCACTGATGGTCTTGAGTGGGGCAGAGGTCAGTGTCAGGCGCTCGCTTACCTGGCTCAACTTGATGCGGCGAGCGTAGCTGGCCACTGCGGTGCCTGTTTCATCACTGACCTTGCGCGCCAGGGTTCGCTCGCTCATTCCCAACTCATGCGCCAGGGCCTGGATGGTGATCCGTTCGGCAGGCATCTCCTGCACCAGTGCATGCAGCCTGCGCAGCAGCTGGCTGGGTTGTTCGATGAGGCTCAGGGTCTTGAAGGCACCGTGAGATCGGGTTGGACGCGGCAGCACCATCAGCCGATTGAGGTCCTCGAAGGCTGTTGCATTGACATGTCGCTCGATCAGCGCCTGGGCCAGGGGCAAGTAGCCGTTGACTCCACTGGCGGTACCCGTGTGTTCTGTGAAGACGCAGTTCTGCTCGTACTGCCACCGCACCCTGGGGTAGCGCTGCAGCAACGCATCTGCCAGCCACCAAGTCGCCGTGGCGGGTTGCCCGTCCAGGCGTCCACTGGCGGCCGCCAGGCAGACTCCGGTGCAGTAGCTCCAAACTCGGCACCGCTTGCCAAGTCTCGCCAGACCAGCCAGCAGCGAGGCATTGCCCTCCAGGCTGGACTCGACCTGCTGTGGCGACTCCGCCCAGAAACCAGGAATCAGGACCGCGTCCAGTGCCATTTCTGACACACCGTAGCTGGCCGTCAACTGCAGGCCGTGGGCGCAATCGACCGGTCCGCTTCGCTCGGCAACCAAGTGCGTTTCGAAGAGCGCGTGTCCTATCCTCCGGTTGGCGGCGTGCAGCATGTCGGCGAAGGCCAGAAGCCCAGCGGGCATACAGCCGGGGAAGAGCAGGAGGCCGATTCGCAAAGTGGTCATGGCGGATAATGAATCGTTTATGTCAGGTTCCGCCATTATGGGCGATGCATGAGCCCGGCACCATGAGCCCACACCTTGAGGAGGGTTCGTGATGAAAATCAGACAGATCCGTAACGCTACGATCATTCTCGAACTGGGCGACTATCGTGTCCTGGTCGATCCCATGCTGGCACCTAAGGGCGCGCTGCCTTCCCTGCGCGTTTTCGCGGGGCGGCAGAGGAACCCGATTGTCGATTTGCCGGAGGGGACTTCGGAGGTTCTGGAATCGGTGACTCATTGCCTGATCACCCATTGCCAGAAGGGCCATTTCGATCACCTGGACAGGGCCGGCTCGCGTTGGTTGAGAGAGCGGCAGGTCCCGGTCATATGCACATTGCATGATGCGGCCTACCTGGCAAGGGTGGGCTTGAACGTGCAGCCCCTGCCGGATGGCCATGAGGAGCCAAAGCCCTTCCTGGAAGGCGTGATCCGCACGGTGCGCTGCACGCATGGTGAGGGCCTGGTTGGACGGTTGATGGAGCACGGCGTCGGCTATCTGATTGAGCTGCCCGGCGAGCCCAGCCTTTACCTGGCAGGCGATACGATTCTGACCCCTGGCGTACGTGACTTCGTGCAGCGGCATCAGCCGCAGGTGAGCGTGGTGCCTGCCGGTGGGGCGCGCTTCGACGTGGGTGGCGACATCATCATGGGGCTGGACGATGTGCTCGACTTCACGCGTCTTGGCAGGGGGACTGTCATCGCGAACCATCTGGAAGCGATCAACCATTGCCCCGTTACGCGCCGGGAGCTGACGCGTGCGGCGATCGCTGCCGGTGTTGCCCATCGGCTGTTGATACCTGTGGATGGTCAGGTACTGCATTTCGGAGCACCTGGTTAAGTGTCTGGCTCTGGTCGATGTCCTGGACGCGATGCTCGTAGGCCTGCCATTCAGCGCGAAGGCGTGAACCGAACAGGGGGACCTCGATGCAACGGTTTAGGGCGGAGGGCGCTTATGACGGCCAGCGGTACCGCGGCAGCCTCACGATGGTTCTCCCATAACCCTTTTCGTATGATGCGCGCACACGAGATCTGGAAGGTTTGGCGTGAAATCACCTAGAGGCGTTTCATCGGGGCAGGGTACGCAGGGCAGTGCCAAATGGGACCTGAGCGAAGCTGTAAACCAGCTTTCGTGGGACGATCTTCGGATCATCAAGACGCTCAGCGAATGCGGCAATCGCGCCGTCACCGCCAAGAAGCTCGGGATCAACGTATCCACCGTCTCACGCCGGGTGGCCCAGCTCGAGAAAACACTGGGGATTGCTCTGTTCGATCACCGCCGCTCGGGTTACATGCTCACCACGGAAGGTGCCGAATTGCGAGCCCTGGCCGAACGCGTCGAGCTCGATATCGTCAGCGTCGCCCGGCGCATATCACGCGCGGAGCACGGGCTCCTGGGCAAGCTGCGGATCACCACCAGCGACTCGTTGCTCCTGTACTTCCTCACCCCGATCATTGCGGACTTCAGGGCGGTCAACGAAGGGATAACGATCGAGGTCCTAGTGGGTAACCAAACGCTGAGCCTGGCCCGGGACGAGTCGGACATCGCAGTGAGAGCGACCAAGAAACCCTCGGAAAGCCTGGTGGGGCGCAAACTCGCGACGATCGCCTGGGCACCGTACGGCACCCTCAGAAACGCGCCTGCCCCTGCGCTTTTCGCCGAAGGCCAGTCATGGGTGTCGTATTCCGGTGGCCTTAGCGGCCTGAAGGCCACCAGCTACGTCGACAACCGAGTGGATGCGCACTGCATCTCCTACCGCACCGACTCCGTCGCCGCAGCGAGCGCGGCGATCGCGGCGGGGCTCGGCCTGGGGTTCCTGCCCTGCATGCTGGGCGATATCACGCCGGGGTTGAGGCGCGTCGGCTCCGTGGTGCCCGAGCTCAATGACGAACTCTGGCTGCTCACCCACCAGGACATCCGGAAGTCCTGGCGAGTCAAGGCGTTCATGACCTTCTGCGCCGCCGCAGTGGCGAACCAGAAGCCCCTCATCGAGGGGCAACTCGCTCACCCGGCAGAGTAGTTCCGGTCGGTTATCTCGCTTGATCGGCCTGCGCGCCGATAACGGCCTTGCAAGCGATTTCGACCAGTTGCGGGCGCTGCGCCAACCGGGACACGCCAATGATATTGCTCGCGCACTGCGGGCGTTCGGTGCCATAGGCAGCCTTGCGAACACTGCCCACCACGGCGAATGCCGCGTCCATGTCCAGTACGTACAGCGTCTCTTCGACTACGTCCTCAAGCGTGGCGCCATAGAGGGCGAGCAGCTTGGCGATGTTGGCATAGGCAGTGCGCATCTGTTCTCCCATCGCGGAGAAATCACGGGGCTTGCCCTTGCTATCCAGCGGTGCAGGGGCAACCAGGTTGCCGTCTTCATCGTGGTTGAACTGGCCGGATACATAGACCTCGTTCCCCACCTGCCGCGCCTGGGGGTAGCCATATCCCTCTTCCCAGGGGACACCCCAGTACGCGGTTTTCTGGCCATCGGGTCGTGAAGCTGCCATTGCATTCTCCTTGCTCGGATCGGACGCCTGGATTGCGTCGGTTCGGTGGGTGGAGGGCGGATGCTAGCAGCGCCAACGCGCACTCGATGGCGCATTTTTGCGCCAGCAAAAGCGCAAAAATGCACAAACGAAGTGCCGGTCGATCGGCTAACTTGGATTCGTGTTCAGGCCGCAGCCGCTCCGAAAGCCTCCTGGATCCCCAGGTGATCACGACGCCAATGCAGCCGCCGAAAACCTCACCAAGACCCTCCACACCATCGACAGGTAACGACAATGAACAATCCGAAAACCGAAGTCCTGACGCCCCAGAACAGCCAACTGATCTTCATCGACCACCAGCCCCAGATGGCCTTCGGTGTCCAGAGCATCGACCGGCAAACCCTGAAGAACAACACGGTGGCCCTGGCCAAGGCTGCGAAGATCTTCGACGTCCCCACCACCATCACCACGGTGGAGACCGAGAGCTTCTCCGGCCATACCTACCCCGAGCTGCTCGCGGTGTTTCCCGATGCGCCGCTGCTCGAGCGCACCTCGATGAATTCCTGGGACGACCAGAAGGTCCGTGATGCCTTGAAGAAGAACGGGCGCAAGAAAATCATCGTCGCCGGCCTCTGGACCGAGGTGTGCAACACCACCTTCGCACTCTCGGCCATGCACGATGCCGACTACGAGATCTACATGGTCGCCGACGCTTCCGGCGGCACCACTAAGGAAGCCCACGACTACGCCATGCAGCGCATGATCCAGGCTGGCGTGGTGCCCATGACCTGGCAGCAGGTGCTGCTGGAATGGCAGCGCGACTGGAAGAATCGCGACACCTACGACGCCGTCATGAACCTGGTCAAGGAACACTCCGGCGCATACGGCATGGGCGTCGACTACGCCTACACCATGGTCCACAAGGCGCCTGAGCGCGTTGCGCACGGTCCGACCCTGGCCCCGGTTGCCGCTCCCCTCTAAGCCTGGGCGCCCCCGGTTCTCGGGGGCGACCCTTCCAACCGAATGATTCAGACGCAAGCCGATACCCTCTCGGTGGTGGGCACGGCTGCGCGCGTTACCAGGAGATAGCGATGAACATGGCCGTGCTCGATCAGGAAACCTACCAACTCGCCATGGCGTTCCAGGCAGCGCTGCAAGACAGTGCGCGGCCTGAACCCCAGTCCCTGCACCAACTGGGCATGCGTCTTTGCCAGCACCTGGTCGTCCGCTACGAGGATCACGTGGCGGACAGTCGGGACAGGGTCGCGCTGGCGCCCTGGCAGGAGCGCAAGGCCAAGCGGATCCTGGCGTCCACGTGCCAGGACAAGCTGTCCATCGCCGAAGTCGCCTCGCAATGCTCCATGTCCAGAAGTCATTTTTCCCGCGCCTTCAAGAAAACCACCGGCATGTCGCCGCAGGAGTGGACGCTCAAGTCACGTATCGAACGTGCCCAGCTCCTGATCGCCGGAGGCTCGATGTCCATGTGCGAAGTCGCCTTCGAGTGCGGATTCTCCGACCAGTCCCATTTCACCCGGACATTTCGCAAGCTGACCGGCATCTCCCCCAAGCGCTGGCAGCGCAGCCAGCAGTCATCGCTTCAGGTTGCGTGAGGTTCGATTTCGAGCGAGCAGCGGTAGCGGGCGCCTGTGGAAAGCAGGCATCGGCCGATAGCGGACTGGCAACCACCGCCCGGTAAGGGCTGCAGCCGGCCGGGAGCAATGGGGCGGTGAACACTTTCAGTCGCTCAGCCAGCGATCTTTTCCGGAATGCGCTCCACGAGCCAATCGATGAACACCCGGAGACGGTGGGTAACGTAGCGGTTCTGTGGGTACGCCACGTGGAATGGATAGGGGGCAGGGCGCCAGTCTTCGAGAATCTCCACCAGAGAGCCATCGCGAAGGGCGGCGCCCGCTGCGTAGGTGAAGGTCTGAATGATGCCGAGGCCCGTCACGCAAGCGGCTAGGTGTGCGTTGCTTTCGTTGATGCCGATACGGTGTTCGAGTGTCAGCTCGTGACGTTCCCCGTCGCGTTCGAAGCGCAAGGGCACCGCCCGACCATTCTGTGGTGACAAATAGCTCACCAGCCGGTGGCCATTGCGCAGTTCCTCCGGGTAGGCAGGGACACCGTTATGGCGGAGGTACTCGGGTGAAGCGCAGGTGACCATGGTCGCCTGGCCAAGGCCGCGCGCCACCAGCGACGAGGAATCCAGCGCACCGCCGCGGATCACGCAGTCGACATTGTCGCCAATCAGGTCGACCGAACGATCGGACACTCCAAGGTCGATGCGGATATCCGGATAGCGCGCCAGAAAGTCAGGCAGCAGCGGCACCAATACGTCCCGTGCGGTGGAGCCTCCGACGTCGATGCGAAGGTGGCCACGTGGCTTGCTGCGGGCGATGTTGAAGGAGGAGTCGATGTCTTCCAGGTCTCGCAATACACGGGTGGCCTTGCCGTAGTAATCCTGGCCCTCCGGTGTCACCGTGACACGCCGCGTGGTGCGCTGCAGCAGGCGCACGCCCAGGTGCGCTTCCAGTTCCTGCACCAGTTTGCTCAGGGTGGCGTTGGGCATGTTCAGCGAGTCGGCGGCACGGGTGAAGTTGCCGGCTTCTACCACGCGGGCAAAGGCACGGATGGCCTGGAGCTGGTCCATGAAAAATCCTCGATGGGGGTGCATGGATTATCCATGGCTATGGATAGTCATTCCATTGCATCCGCTTTTTCCATCAATCGACGATCTCTAGAGTAGCGCCATGCCTCGCCTGAATACCGCGCCGGTAGCGGGCCAGAGGCAGTGCATCCAGACCTGAAATCGACCCTTGATCGGAGATAACCATGAACAAGCCATTTACCGGAAAAGTAGCCCTGGTTACCGGAGGCAGCAGCGGCATCGGCCTCGGCGCCGCACAGGAACTCGCCTCACAAGGCGCACGGGTGTTCATCACCGGGCGCCGCCAGGCCGAACTGGACGCAGCTGTCGAGGCCATCGGCCCGTCCGCCACGGCGATCCGCGCCGACGCCTCGGTGCTCGACGACCTGGACGCGGTCTATGCGCAGATCGCCAGAACCGCTGGCCGACTGGACATCCTCTTCGCCAATGCCGGCGGCGGAGACATGCTGCCGTTGGGCGCCATCACCGAGGAACACTTCGATCGCATCTTCGGCACGAATGTGCGCGGCGTCCTATTTACCGTGCAGAAGGCGCTACCGCTGCTGACTGATGGTGCGTCGGTGATCCTGACCTCATCCACCACCTCGATCCAGGGCACCGCCAATTTCAGTGTGTACAGCGCCAGCAAGGCCGCCGTCCGCAACTTCGCCCGCTCCTGGGCGCTGGACCTGAAGGACCGCGGCATCAGAGTCAACGTCGTCAGCCCCGGCCCGGTCCGTACTCCCGGCCTTGGCGAACTGGTGCCCGATGAAGCGCGCCAAGGCCTGTTCGATGCCCTGGCCAGCCAGGTACCGCTGGGCCGGTTGGGCGAGCCCGGGGAGATCGGCAAGGCGGTGGCCTTCCTCGCCTCCGAGTCGGCGAGTTTCATCAACGGCATCGAGCTCTTTGTCGACGGCGGGATGGCCCAGGTCTGATCGCTGGATCTGGGATAGCGGGCTACCTGCTTTGATGGCAAGGGCTGGCCGTTCAAAGATGCCACTGATTGCTGTGGGGCGACTGTTGCTGCTCGTCGGCCACAGTCGGCCATAAGAGGAGGTTCAGGGCAGTGAAAACGACTCTGTCTTTAAGGGCGGCCCTGCCTTTTGTGACCGCTCCATTCCTGCCGCTGGTGACGTGAAGAATGGCTTACGATCCGGCTACCACTCCTTTGACTTCCCCACCTTCATTGACCCGACCGCAGTCGACCGTGGCGAAGTAGTGGGTGCCGGTTATGGCGTTGCCCTGTTGGACCAGGTCGAAGCCTGTGCTGCCGCATTCGGCCTTTGCTTCTCTCTGTTCCGCTGTGCGCAGGTCCAGGTACCAGTGCCCGGTGAAGGAGGGCTCCGGGCCGCACAGGGCGGGAAGGGCGGTGAGAAGCAGCAGCGCTGCGATCGGGATTTTCAGGCGATGGGCAAGTGGGAGCGTGGGCTGGCGGCGTGGTGGGGTGGATTCGGGGCTGTGCCGCATAACGATCCTTATCGCTGCCAGGCTCGCCAGGGGCGGGCTTTCATCCTTCCTCAAGCTCCCTGCGCACTCGCTCAAGCAACTGGTCAATGCTCAGCTCGGGATTTGCCAGCAGATGGCTCTTGGCGAGGATCGTCAGCGGATGCACGCCCATGTTCTCGGCAAACTCAACCAGCTTGATCACTGAGGGGCTCTTGATACCGCGCTCCAGATCGCTGATGTAGGCCTGGCTAGCGCCTATCGTTTCCTGTGAAAGCTTCTTGCTGACCCTCAGGTTCCTGATGGCTTGCCCAAGTGCGAGCTTGAGTTCCATGTCTGCTGTATAGCCTTGCTCAGAGACCCGCCTCGACGAGCAGGTCGGACGGATTGCAGTCCATCGCACCGGCGATTCGGACGATGTTCAGGAATGTAACGTTGCGTTCGCCACGTTCGATCTTGCCCATGTGCGAGCGGTCGATGCCGGCGGCATCGGCGAGCGCTTCTTGTGAGAGGTTGAGCGTCTTCCTGCGAGTGCGCACGGCTTCGCCCAGTCGTAGGAGACTGCCTTCTTTATCGTGATCTGCGGAGATTCTTGCCATGGCGAGAATCTGCTGGCTAGGATGTCTATAGGGCCACGGTATTTATGACCCATTACGTCTTGAAGAAAGGACTGCCGGGAATGCACAGCGACCTGAAAACATGGACCCAGGACATCACCACCATCCTCACCCAACCCCCCGCCCAACCCCAGCTGCAGGCGCTGACCGACTGGCTGCAGCGCTTCGCCCCGGTCGATCACTTCGCGCTGTTCCTCTTCGAAGGCAGCGATGCGCCCTTGCCGCTGTTCCACACCTTGCCCGCCGAGCTGCAGGCCACCTTCATCGACGACTACCGGGGCGGCGCGTACCTGTTCGATCCGTTCTTCCTCGCCTGCACCTTCGAGCGGCCGGATGGCCTCTACAGCATGCGCACGCTGGCGCCGGGGAGCTTTCGGGACAACCACTACTTCCAGCTCTACTACCACCGCCTGGAATTGAGCGAGGAGCTGGGCTTCTTCACCACGCCGGCGCCGGGTTGCCGCGCGGTGTTGTCGTTGATGCGCGGGCAGGGCGGGGCGGTGTTCAGCGAGGAGGAGCTGGAGCTCCTGGGCATCGCGGCGCCGGTGGTGCAGGAGGTGGTGCGCCTAGCCTGTGAGGCGCGGGGCCAGCCGCCGGTGGATGCGCTGCAGCCCAGCGACCATGTGCGCGAGGTGTTCAGCCTGTTTGCGCGGGAGCTGCTGACGCCGCGCGAGTGCAAGGTGGTGCAGCTGCTGTTGCAGGGCTATTCCAGCAGCGAGATCGCCCAGCAGCTGCGCATCACCCGGGGCACGGTGAAGGTCCACCGGCGCAACCTCTACGACAAGCTGGAGATCGGCACCCAGGCGGAGCTGTTCGGGCTGTTCGTGCGCGAGCTGATGGGGGCGCGGATGTTCAGCCGGCCGAGGCGTGTGCGCAGGTGATCGCCTCCCAGAGGCAGCGTGGGTTGCTCACTCCTTCGTGGTCGCCTTGCCCAGCAACGCATTGAAGCCATCGATATCCAGTGGCCTGCTGAGGAAATAGCCCTGGCCTTCCTCGCATGACATCGCCTTGAGCATGTCCAGATGCTCGGCGGTCTCGATCCCCTCCGCGGTCACGGTCAGCGACAAGGCGTGCCCCAGCTCCACGATCGCCCGGATGATCGCCTTGTCCTCCTCGCTGACGTGCGTGCGGTTGAGGAAGCTCCGGTCGATCTTCAGGCCATCGAAGGGGAAGCTGCGCAGGTAGCTCAGGGACGAATACCCTGTTCCGAAGTCGTCCATCGCCAGGCGCACGCCGAGTCCCTTGAGCCTGTGCATCAGCTCCAGCGCTCCTCCGGCATCGTCGAGCATGACGCTTTCGGTGATTTCCAGTTCGAGCCGGGAGGGGCCGATGCCCGAGTCGGCGAGCGCCTTGCCGATCCGTTCGGCGAGGCCGTCGCCCTTGAATTCGAGGGGCGAGAGGTTCAGTGACAGGAACAGGTGGGCCGGCCATTGCGCTGCCTGGTGGCAGGCGGTGGCGATCACCCAGTCACTCAAGGCAATGATCAGCCCGGTCTGCTCCGCAATGGGGATGAAGGTGCTCGGCGGGACCAGCCCGAGCTCGGGGTGCTGCCAGCGGACCAGGGCCTCCGCCCCCTTCATCTGCCCGTCGGCGAGGCGGTAGCGCGGTTGGAAGTGCAGCCTCAGCTCTCCCTGCGTGATGGCGTTGCGCAGGTCGGTTTCCAGGCGCCGGCGCTCGATGATCCTGGCGTTCATCTCGCCCGAGTAGAACCGCCAGGTGCCACGGCCCGCCGCCTTGGCTTCGTACAGGGCGATGTCCGCATAGCGCAGCAGCTCGCTGGCCTCGGCCGCATCGTTGGGCGCCATGGCGATGCCGATGCTGGCGCTCACGTAGGTGGGCTGCTGGTTGATGCTGATGGGCCGCTTGATGGAGTCGAGCACGCGCTGGCACAGGGCTTCGACGTTGGCCTGCGAACCGATATGCGAGAGCAGCAGGACGAATTCGTCGCCCCCGATCCTGGCGACCAGGTCCTTGTGCCGGACGCAGTCGGCCAGGCGATCCGAAATCTCGTTGAGCACCTGGTCCCCCGCCGCGTGGCCGAGCAGGTCGTTGACCGACTTGAAGCGGTCCAGCCCGACGAAAAGCAGCACCAGCGGCTGCTCGCGCGTCGGCCTGGCTTTCAGCTTGCCGTCGAGGAACTCCCTGAGCCGCGCACGGTTGGCGAGCCCCGTGAGCGCGTCATGGCGGGACAGGAACTCGATTCTGCGCCGCGCTTCGATCTCCCCGGTCACATCGGTCGCGGTGCCGCGAAAGCCCCGGTCATCGATGGCTCGTGCCGAAATGCGGGTGACCCGCTCCTGGCCGCCGCAGCCGATGAAGCGGCAGAGGATGCTGTTGTCGGCAGGGAGGCCGGTGCGGCTCAGCCACTGGGACAGGGTGCCGCTCTCGGGAGACAGCAGCTCGTCGATCGGTTGGCCGATCCAGGCATCCCGATCCAGCCCGGTGACCGCCTCGAAGCGCTCGGAAAGGAAGGTGAAGCGCCCCTGGCCGTCGATTTCCCATACCCAGTCGGAGCTGGTTTCCACGATGTCGCGAAAGCGCGCCTCGCTAATCGCCAGGGCGTCCTGGCTGCGCTGCAGGGAGGCATAGCTCGCATCCAGCGCCATGGCGCCGACCGTGGTCCGGCGCAACAACGCCCAGGCCATCAGGCACACCAGCAACGCGATGACGCCCAGCAGCGGGAAGCCCAGCGCCAGCAGGCGCCGGCCGGGTTTTTCCGGTTCCCAGTGGAGGCTGCTGGCAGCCCCCTGTTCGCCCAGGGCGAGAATCGTCTTGTCGTTGAGGTCAGCGGGAGTCGCTCGGCGCAGCCCCTCGACGCCGTATTCCTTGCCCAGTTGCTCCAGGGACGCCGGGTCCAGGATGCGGACGAAGATCAATACCGAGGACGGCCCGGTATCCGGCCGTATGGACGGGTCCGATCCCGGCGTGATGGCTGCCGCCGCGACCACGGCAGGCTGCCCGTCGATATCCACGAATGCCGTGACGGGGGTTTCCGACTCCGCTCCAAGGCGGGCCTGGTCGAGGAGCGGCTCCAGGGAGCGCTTGAACCAAAGCGAGGCGTCCGTGTGTTGCAGCCGGCCATTGATCACGGAGTACAGGGTGTGACCGGCGCCATCCACGACGAACACCCCTTGCAGCCCGAAGTCGTCGTACAGGGTCGGCCCCAGGTTCTGCCGGGCATAAGCCCATTCGGAGTTCACCTGCTGGTGCAGGTTGCGATAGGCATCCCCCCAGAACGCGTAGTCCCGGAGTGTCGAACGCAGCGACTTCTCCAGCGATTGAATGGCCTTCTCGGTGTAGAACGCGCTCTCTATCTCCTCGGTCTTGTCCAGGTCATGCGCCAGGTAGATGAGCAGATAGGCAGCGAGCAGGAAGGCGCTGGTGAGCAGCCCGAAGAACTTCAAGAGAGACGCCCGCGTCAACGCCACGCTGGAGCGGTTGGGTGATGGCCTGTCCGTGCGCGGGTTTACGTCTATCATCAAGTCCTCACTGCTGGAGAGCCACGCGGCACGGCGCGGCCCAGGCCATTTCAGTTTATGTGAGCGCGGAGAAAATGCTGGGGAGTCTGCGCAAGACAGCCCGGGGCGCCATGCGGTAACGGATGAACAACAGACCGGCGCGGGGCGGAAAGTTGCAGGGATTGCGCGGCGAAACCGTACCGGTGCGGCCCCGGCGGCACGGGATGCGCATGATTACGCCTCGCCTCTGCCAGGGCCGGTCAGGCGGCCGATGCTGGCGATCCTTGCAGCAGATACACCGTCAATCCGACCAGCGCACAGGCCAGCAGCACCTGGATGACGCCGCGCTTGAAATGGAACAGGGCGACGGCGGCGGCCAGCGCGATCAGCGCCGAGGGCCAGTCGAAATGCCCCGCGAAACCCTGCGGCCACAGCACGTGATAACCGAAGAACAGCGCCAGGTTGAGGATCACCCCGACCACGGCGGCCGTGATGGCCGTGAGGGGCGCCGTGAACTTCAGCTCGTTGTGAGTCGATTCCACCAGGGGCCCACCCGCGAGAATGAACAGGAAGGAGGGCAGGAAGGTGAACCAGGTGACCAGGCTGGCGGCGACCGCACCGGCGAGGAAGGCATGCTCGGCGCCGAACACCTGCTGCACGTAGCCCCCCACGAAGCCGACGAACGCCACCACCATTATCAGGGGGCCTGGCGTCGTTTCACCCAGGGCCAGGCCATCGATCATCTGCGTGGGGGTGAGCCAGCCGTAATGGCCGACCGCGCCCTGGTAGACATAGGGCAGCACGGCATAGGCGCCGCCAAAGGTCAGCAGCGCCGCCTTGGTGAAGAACCAGCCCATTTGCGTCAGCGTGCCGTCCCAGCCGAACAGCGCAGTCAGCAGCCCCATGGGCAACACCCACAGCGCCGCACCTGTCGCCGCCAGCGAGGCCAGGCGTGACCAGCGGAAGCGCGCATGCTCCGGCGTTGGGGTGTCGTCATCGATCAGCGCCGGCCCGCTAGACTGCCGGGCCGCTCCGTGGCCACCGCCGACGCTGAAGATCCCCGGGGCGAGGCGCCCACCGAAGTAGCCGATGACGGCGGCCCCCAGCACGATCAGCGGGAACGGCAGGCTGAGGGCGAATATCGCCACGAACGAGGCGGCTGCTATCGCCCACAGCCAGTTGTTCTTCAGTGCGCGGGAGCCGATGCGGTGAGCGGCCTGGACCACGATCGCGGTGACGGCGGGCTTGATCCCGTAGAACAGCCCGGCCACCACCGGAACGTCGCCGAAGGCGATGTAGACCCACGAGAGCGCGATCAGGATGAACAGCGAGGGCAGCACGAAGAGCGACCCCGCGATCACACCGCCCCAGGTGCGGTGCATCAGCCAGCCGATGTAGGTCGCCAACTGCTGGGCTTCCGGGCCGGGCAGCACCATGCAGTAGTTCAAGGCATGCAGGAAGCGGCCCTCGGAGATCCACCGCCGGCGCTCCACCAGCTCCTGGTGCATGATCGAAATCTGCCCGGCGGGGCCACCGAAGCTGATGAAACCGAGCTTGAGCCAGAACAGGAAGGCCTGGAGCAGGCTGACGGGCTCGGTGCGGGGTAGATCCTGTACTGCCGGGGGCAGGGTGGTCTCATCCATTGGCGCTCTCGTTTTTTGCAGGTGCCAGCAGCCGAGCGAACGTGCAGGCAGCTGTCAGCAGATGATCGTCATCGGGAACGGTTCGTGCAGCCCCGGCCGCGCACGCGCGCCGCCCGTGCTTCGGTTGCGTGGCATTGGCTTCAGGCAAGGCGATGTGCACGGATAGCCGATTGTCCATACGGGGCTGAATGCGCAGTGGGGGGGTGAACTCTACGCTAATACTGTTTCAGGAAGTCGTGTGAAGAGTGCAATCGCATCGATCGCCTGGTTGCGTTGAGGTCGACGGTGCTCCGCCGAAAACCGCATCCCTCCGCTACGGCATGGCAGCCGAGGTACCACGTGCGGCGTGTGGCGACCAATTCGTTGGGGCTGGGGCAACTGCGTTGCCTTTGGCGACTGAAGTCACCCCTACACGAAGCGCCGTGCGGCCGTTGGACATGACCGCTGCGTAGGGTGGAGGTCGCTTCTTACCTCCACCAGCGGTGCCGTGCCGGGCTGCGAAGGGCGGGTGGAGCGCCGTCCAACTGCATGCAGGGCATTTCGCGACTGAATTCGCTCCTACAAGAAGGCGCGGCGCTTTTCATGGCGCACGTCCCGCTCATTAATGACCCCGGCCCGCCCTGGATCAGAAGCGCTCGTCCACCATGCGGAAGGGGTAGGGCACGGGCTTGTAGCGGCCGATCTTGCCGCGCTTGGGCAGCTCGACCTTCTGCTCCCTGGTGATGTCCTGGTAGGGCACTTGCGCCAGCAGGTGGCTGATGATGTTCAGGCGCACGCGCCGCTTGTCTTCGGAGCGCGCCATGTACCAGGGCGCCCAGGAGGAGTCGGTGGCGGCGAACATCTCGTCACGGGCGCGGGTGTAGTCGTCCCAGCGGCGGAAGGACTTGATGTCCATGGGCGAGAGCTTCCAGATCTTGCGGCCATCGTGGATGCGCTCCTCCAGGCGCTGTTGCTGCTCCTCGGCGCTGACTTCCAGCCAGTACTTGATGAGGAGGATGCCGGACTCGACGATCATCCTCTCGAACAGCGGCACCACGGAGAGGAACTTGACGGCCTGCTCCTCGGTGCAGAAGCCCATGACCCGCTCGACGCCGGCGCGGTTGTACCAGCTGCGGTCGAAGATCACCACTTCACCGGCCGCGGGCATGTGGTGCAGGTAGCGCTGGCCGTACATCTGGGTCTTCTCGCGCTCGGAGGGTGCCGGCAGCGCCACCACGCGGAACACCCGTGGGCTGACCCGCTCGGTGATCGCCTTGATGGTGCCGCCCTTGCCGGCGCCATCACGGCCTTCGAAGATCACGCAGACCTTCAGCCCCTTGGCCACCACCCACTGCTGCAGCTTGACCAGCTCGATGTGCAGGCGCTTCAGTTTCTTCTCGTAGACCTTGCGCTCCAGCTTCTCGGCAGCCTGCTGTTTCTTCCTGGCCATGTCCCGTGCTCCATCAGTGGAAGGGGAAGATGTAGTTCATCCACGCGGCCATGCGCAGGAGGATCTTGCGCATGATGGCGACGTGGTGGAAATGCTCGGAGTACAGCGCCGCCTGCCCGTAGGCGCCCCCCGGCATCAGGCTGCGGTACTGCTCGAAGTCGGGGTCGGTCACCTCCAGCACCACCGGCACGCGGCCCGCCGGGGGCGAGCCGGTGAAGCCGATCAGGTTGCCGCTGGGCTGCACCTGCCCTTCGGCGATCACCGGCATGACCATCTTCACGCGCGCCTCGAAGACCTCGCCGGGGATGCCGTCGAAGGCGATTTCCGCCTCGTCGCCCAGGCTCAGGCGCAGCTGGCTGTTCTGCCGCATCCAGGCTATGTAGGCGTGGTCCTCCAGGGGGACGAAGACCATGGCCGGGCGCAGCGGCATCTTCACCGCATAGATGCCCGGGCGAAGCGACACCTGGGTGACGTAGCCCTTGCTCGGCGCGCGCACGGTGGTGTTGTCCAGTTCGAACTGGGCGATGTTGAGCTGGGCCTGCAGGTCGTCCACGCGCGCCCGGGTGGTGTCGACGTCGCGCAGGTTGCCGACATTGCGCCGTGCCAGTTCGCTGGCGCGGAACTGGTCGGCCTTGGCCGAGACGAGCTGCGCCTTGAGCGACCTGACCCGGTACTCGAAGGGCGTCGGGTCGATGCGGAACAGCACGTCGCCCTTCTCCAGGATGCGGTTGCCCTGCACCGGCACCTCGATCACCTGGCCGCTCACGGCGGGCACGATCGGGGTGCTGACGAAGTAGCTGCGCGAGACTTCGGAGTAAGGGTGGTTGTAGTTCATCAGGAAGATCAGCGCACCGATGAGGACGATGCCGCCCAGCACCGCCGTCGGCACGGTCCACTTGTTCAGCGGGATGCGGAACAGCTTGAAAATCGCCACGCAGATCGCGGCGTAGGTGAGGATGAGCAACAGGTCCATGGCTCAGCCTTCCTGCCGTGGCAGTTCCACGAGTGTGTCGGGTGTCGGAGCAGGAGGCGTTTCCAGTGCTGCGAGGCGCAGCTTCAGTTCGCCCAGTTCATGTTCCAGCTCCTGTAGGCGCCTGTCATCGATGGGCGCCGCTTTCGTGGTGGCGAAGCCCCAGCCGCGGTCTTCGCGGTAAAGCGTTGCCCAGATCCACAGGAACGGCCAGATGGCGTGGAGGGTGAACAGGCTGATCCAGCCTGCGACATGGATGGCATCCTGTTGTGGATGCTTGCGGTGTACCGCGATTTCGTAGGGGATGTCGTGAATCGCGATGACACCGTAGAACAGCACGATACCCACGAAAATGAGCATCCCCAGCGCGACGTAGTCGAGCATGCCGGCCTCCTTGGCACGTATGTGCAACAAGGACGCTAGCAGGCAAAACGGAGCGGCGCTTGGCCCGTATGTCGCCTCGGGCGTTGGTGCTCATGGCGGGGGTCGAGGCCTTGCCGCGCGGCGATTTCCACCCCTGTAGGATGGCGTAGAGCGAAGCGAAACCCATGCTGTGGGCGTTCCAGGCGTTCCATGCCTTGCCTGAAAAACCGAGCGGCGGTGCGCGCGGCACACCCTACAAGAGCCCAACCCCTGGCACCGTAGTCCGGGCTTCAGCCCGGGGATGGCACGGAGTTGTTCCCGGACTGAAGTCCAAGCTACGGACGTGCTTTCGTAGGATGGCGTAGAGCGAAGCGAAACCCATGCTGTGGGCGTTCCAGGTGGCCTGGAATACCGCGCGGCGGCACACCCTACATGAGCGCAGTCTTCGGCACCGCAGCCCGGGCTACCGACGGGTCATTCCAGATGCTCGGGGTTCACCGGGTCGCCGGATTTCATGTTCAGTTGCGCGCGCACGTCCTCGAACATGGCGTCGTAGTGCTTGTGCATGGAGCCGATGCCGCTCATGGCCTTGGGTATGCCGTATTTCTCGGCGATCTTGGTCACGTTGCTGGCGAAGTTGTAGGCCAGGTCCTTGGGCAGGAAGAAGGTCTCCTTCAGGTCCTTGCCCATGATGCTGCCGTGCAGGGTGAAGAGCATGCCCTTGCCTTCCTTCGGGTCCTGGGAGACTTCGTAGTCGATGCACAGGTTGTAGCTGACGTCGTGCTCGTTCAGCGCGTGACGCTCGATGTGCAGGTGGCCGGGTTCGAATGTCGCCATGACGTTTCTCCTTCCTCAATCGCGTGGAATCGCTGAGCCAGCGCCAAGAATAGAACAGACTCGCCAGGGCCTGGAACCGGCTTCTGCCTGCCCTTGCCAGGGTCTTCTACGGGCACTGCCCCTGGTCGCTGCCGGCCGTCCGGACGATGGCTTCGGCCAGGCGCTCGATGTTCTTCTGGTGGGCGATGACGAGGGCGTCGATGCTGGCGCCGGCAGGCGTCTGCAGGGTGCTGCGGCAGCTCAACAGGGCCTTGTCGCCGGCGTCGGTGGGGCGTAGCCGCCAGCGCACGTCGAGCAGCGCGTAGCGGCCGGGCACGGAGTCGAAGCGCTGCACGTCCAGGCGCACCGAGGCCCGACGCGGCAGGCTGCTGTTGGCGAGCTGGTTCTCCAGGGCGCTGCTCAGCTCGTCCACCAGGCTCGCCCCCCACCATTCGGTCTCCAGGATCACCAGGCCACTGTCGCCCTGGCGGATGACGATCTGCGGGCGGTCCACCTGCGGTGGCACGCTGATGCCTTCGATCTGGATGTCCGCCCCTGCCGGCCGGCCATCGCCGGCCTGGAGCGGTGTCAGGGTGTGAAAGTTGATCGGGTCGCTGCGGCAGGCGGCGAGTAGCAGCAGGGCGGCGCTGAGCACGAGCTTGATCGGGACGGCCATGGGTGTCACTCCTGTGTTCATTGGCCCGGCGGTGCCACCAGGCCACCGGGGGTGGCGTTCTCGGGCCGCCCGCGGATCAGCGATTCCGGATGCCGTCCCAGGTAGTCGGAGAGTTCGCGCAGCGAGCGCGACATGCGCTCCAGCTCGTCGAGGGTCTGCGTCAGTTGCTCGCGCTGCGGCGAGTCCTCGGCGAGCGTGGAGCTGGCCGACTGCAGCGTCTTGCTGACGTCTTCGAGGGTGGTCTGCACGCCGGGCAGCGTCTTGCCGTTGAACTGCGAGAGCACCTTGCGCAGCTCCACCAGGTTGTTGTCGAGGTTGTTGGCGATCCGGTCCACCGGCAGCTTGCTGAGCTTGTCGACCACGGCCTGCAACTGCTCCTGCACCTTCTCGAAGCTGCCGGGGATGGTGGGGATGCTCACGGGGCGGGCGCTGGGGTCGAAGGCCACCTTCGGGGCCTTGGGATAGAAGTCGAGGGAGATGTACAGCTGCCCGGTCAGCAGGTTGCCGGTGCGGGCCTGGGCGCGTAGCCCCTTGTCGATGAAGGTGCCCATGAGGCGGGCGCCGCCGGCCTCGTCGCTGGGGTCGTGCTGCATCGCCTGGAGCAGCTTGATGTGCGCCTGGCCGAGCAACTGCGGGTAGATGACGATGCCGACGTCCACCGGGAAGCTGTGCTTCTGCGCGTCGTAGTCCAGGTTGACCGTGACCACCTTGCCGATCTCGACGCCGAGGAATTCCACCGGGGCACCCACCTTCAGGCCGCGCAGGGACTGGTCGAAGCGCAGGCGCAGGTATTGCGCCTTGCCGCTGGGCGGGGCGAGGGCGGCCTGCTGGTCGTCGAACAGTTCGTAGGCCCTGTTCTCGGCAGCGGGCTGGTCGTTGGGGCTGTATTCGGGGGCGCGGAAGGCGATGCCGCCGACCAGCAGCGACGACAGCGATTCGGTCTTCACCGCGACGCCGTTGGCGCCGAGGTTCACGTCGATGCCGCTGGCGTTCCAGAAGCGCGTGTTCTCGGTGACGAACCGATCGTTGGGCGCATGCACGAACACTTCGATGCTCACTCCCTTGCCGTCTTCGTCGAGGTTGTAGGCCACCACCTGGCCGACGGGGATCTTGCGGAAGTACAGGGGCGAGCCGATGTCCAGCGAGCCCAGGTCCGGGGCGTGCAGGGTGAAGCGCCGGCCGGGTTCGCCATAGGTGATCGGCGGCGGGTTCTCCAGGCCGACGAAGGATTTGGCGCGGCGGGTGGCCTGGCCGGTGTCGGCGCCGATGTAGTCGCCGGAGAGCAGGGTGTCGATGCCCGATACGCCGCCCGCGCCGATGCGTGGCCGCACCACCCAGAACTGCGAGTCCTCGCGGGTGAAGCTTTCCGCTTCCTTGGCCAGTTCGAGGGTGGCGTCGACGCTTTTCTGGTCCTTGCTCAGCGCCACTTCGGAGACGTGGCCGATCACCACGTTGCGGTACTTGACCTCTGTCTTGTTGGCCGTGAGGCCGCTGCCGGTCTTGAAGGTGACGGTGATGGTCGGGCCGCGCTGCATCCAGCTGTGCACCACCAGCGACAGGCCCACCAGCACCGCGACCATGGGCACGATCCAGACCAGTGAAACACTGAAGCGGCGGGTCTTCACCAGGGGGCGGCCGGGGCCTGCATCACGGGTTTCCGCGCTCATCCCTGACCTCCTCGTCATCGGGCGTATCCCAGATCAGCCGGGGGTCGAAGCTCATCGCGGCGAGCATCGTGAACACCACCACCAGGCCGAAGAAAAGAATCCCCGCGCGCGGTTCGATCTCGCCCAGGGACTGGAACTTCACCAGCGCCGCCACCAGGGCGACCACGATCACGTCGAGCATCGACCAGTAGCCGATCAGTTCGACGAAGCGGTACAGGCCGGAGCGCTCCCGGCGCGCCCAGGAGGAGCGGCGCTGGACGGTGACCAGCAGCAGCGTGAGCACCACGAACTTGAGCCCCGGCACCGCGATGCTGGCGATGAAGATGATCAGGGCGATGTCCCAGGCGCCGTGCTGCCAGAACTCCAGCACGCCGCTCATGATGGTGCTGTCGGAGCCGTTGCCGAACAGGCTGGTGTTCATCACCGGGAGCAGGTTGGCGGGGACGTAGAACACCAGCGAGGCGAGCAGGAATGCCCAGGTGCGGCCCAGGGAATTGGTCTTGCGCGCATGCAGTAGCGCACCGCAGCGCTCGCACCGGTGCGCGTGGTGGCTGATGTCGCAGGCCTTGCCGCAGCTGTGGCAGAGGCACAGGGCGAGCTCGCTGGCCAGCGGCGGCGTGCTCATGGCAGCCCCCAGAGTTCGCGCACGTCGCGCCCGGCGATGCGGATCAGCAGCAGGGCGAGCACGGCCAGGGCGAACAGGCCGGTGTGGGGGATGACCTCGAGCATGCCGGCCAGCTTGAACACCGCCACCAGCGCGCCCAGCAGGCAGACCTCGAGCATGCTCCAGGGGCGCAGGGATTCCAGCCAGCGCATGCACAGGCAAAAGCCCGGCGCGCGGCGCTGGCGCAAGCCGAAGGCGAGCACCCAGCACAGCAGCAGCAACTGGAAAAGCGGCGCGATGATGATGGAGATGGCCGCCACCAGGGCGATGAAGGTGATGGGCCCCAGGCTCAGTGCCAGCACCGAATCCCACAGCGTGGCGCTGCTCTTGAGGCCCTTCAGGCTGATGCTCATGACCGGGTAGAAGTTGGCGAACACCCAGAGCACCAGGGCGGTGAGGCTCAGCGCCAGGCGCTGCTCGATGCTCAGGCCGTTGTAGCGCTGCAGCACGCCGCCGCACCGCGAGCAGTGCGCCGTCTGGTGCCGGGCCAGCGTGAGCTTCTCGAACACGCAGTCGCAGTGCTCGCAGATGATCAACTCGTCGCGATTCGCCATACGCCTCTCTATCGAGTACCGAAGCCGTGCTGCTCGCGTCCTGGGGGAGTACGAACAGCGTCAAAGCAAAACGACACCGACAGAAGTGTGGATCAAGGAATCCCGAATGCGAGCGCGAGGGTGCAGAAAGCCGCGGGCCCCGAAATCGGTGCCTCAGCGGATGCGTGCTTCGAAGTGGGCGTCGTAGTCGCCTGTGAAGGGCATCTCCAGCGGCGCCTGCCCGTCGATGCCGGCCAGCCGTTGACGCCAGTCGCCGAGAATGGCGCCGCGCGCCGCATCGTCCAGGTAGGGCACGTGGTAGGCGAAGAAGGGAGCCAGCACATCGAAGCCGGTGTAGCCCAGGGTGCCCTTGAGCAGCGGGCGGAAGAGCTCGCGCAGATCGTCGTGGATGCCTTCGGCGGAGAACATCCGCTCGCGCCCGCCCAGGGTGGCGCAGACCAGCGCTCGCTTGCCGCGCATGCCGCCCTGGTCGAAGATCCGCCGCCCGCCGTAGAACAGGCCGGAGACGAACACGCGGTCGATCCAGCCCTTGAGGAGGGCGGGCATGGAATACCAGTAGACCGGGAAGCTGAGGATCAGCAGGTCGCAGCGGCGGACCTTGTCGATCTCCGCCTGGATGTCCGGTTGCAGAAGGCCGTGCTTCACCGCGTTGCGCTGTTCCAGGGCATAGACCAGGTAGTTGGCATCGGCCCGTTCGATGAAGTCCCGCTCGCTCGCCACCGGGTCGAAGCCCATGGCATGGAGGTCGGAGACTTCCACGCTGGCGCCGAGGCCACGGAAGTGCTCGGCCGCCGCCTGGCAGAGCGCCGAGCAGAAGGACGCGGGTTCGGGATGGGCGTGCACGATCAGGACGTTCATAAGGCACCTCGGTTGGACTGGGCGCCAGGGTAGGGGGCCGGGCGCCGCTGTCACAGAGGCAAAAATGACGCTGGATATGCAGATGCCGACAAGGGGTACCGGTCAGTCGAAACGGAATTTGCGCCGATAGGCCGCCGGCGTCAGGCCGATGCGCTCGCGGAACAGGCGCACGAACGAGCTGCCGTCCTGGTAGCCCACGGCCTGGGCGATGTCTTCCACGCGCTGGTTGCCGGTTTCCAGCAGCGCCCTGGCGGCCTCGATGCGCAGGTTCTGCAGGTAGGCCAGGGGCGTCGTCTCCACGGCCTGCTGGAAGCGCCGAATCAACGTGCGCTCGCTCACCGCCAGGCGTCGCGCCAGGTCCGCCAGGCGGATGGGCTCGGCCAGGTGCCGCTCCAGGTGGTCCTGGGCCTGGCGCACCAGCGCGTCCTCGTGGGAGCGGTGCGCGAGAAGCGGCAGGAAGGGGGTCTGCAGTGTCTGGCTGACATCGATCAGCAGGCTCTTGGCGCAGCGCGCTGCCAGGGCCGCCCCGGAGTGGCGCTCGACGGTCTGGATCGACTGCAGGTGGTAGGACGACAGCGCCCCGGCGCAGAACAGCCGGTCGGCCTGGGTGAGGATGGGCGACATCTGCAGGTCCACCGCCGGGAACCAGGAGCGGAACTGCTCCTCCAGCCACCAGGTGGTGGTCGCGACCCGGCCATCGAGCAGGCCGGTGTCGGCCAGCAGGAAGGTGCCGGTGCAGGTGGCGATCAGCTCGGCGCCCATCTCCCACTGGCGCACCAGCCACTGCGGGCGTTGCCGGTCGAGCAGGGCGCGGAAGCCGTGGTAGCCCGGGTAGTGGCAGGCGGGGATGTAGACGATGTCGAAACGCTCGTCCGCCTCGGCCCGCCGTGACTTCAGCGGCAACCCGTTGCTCGCCGTGACCTGCCGCGCAGCGGAGATGAACGACCAGCTGTACTGCTCCGCCGAGCCCTGTGCGGCGAGGTGTGCATTGGCCACCTGCATGACATCGGCGAAACCGCTGACGCTGGAGGCGTAGCACTGGTCGTAGAGGTAGATGGCCGCAACGGGCATGTTGGCGTTATCCGCATGGAAGGAGCGTCTTTTTACACCTGCGTGGGGGCGCACGCAAAAGCTCCGGCCCATCCCATCTCACCAGTGCGGCCCGCCGAGCCACTGCGCGGGTGTGCTCTCCGTAGGATGGGTAGAGCTGTGCGAAACCCATGCTGTGCCGTGCCACGGTGGAACCGCGCAGGGTGGACGGGTGAAGCGTTGTCCACCCTACATGGGCGGCATGCGCGAAGGTGGGCGAAGGGGCCTGCGGTGGTCGGCTGGGAGTAATCGCGAATGAATTCGCTCCCACAAGAGCGCTGGAACGGCGCGTGGATATTGATGTGACGGGGCCGAGATATCGCTGTGTTGGGCCTCGCTGCGCTCGGCGCCAACCTACGGATCCGTGCCGCCCTGCGCGTGGAGCCGATCGACTGTAGGGCGGGTGCAACCCGCGTGGATGGCGCGCAAGCGCCCCATTGGTTTTCCGCGAATCCGGATATTTACTCGTGCGCCCGGCATCGACATAGTGGCCTGCCGCTTCGAGGAAGGGCCGGTCTGTTTCCACCCATCTCAATGTCTAAGGACTGGCGCATGAATACCCGTATCGACGTGACGACGACCCCGAGCGAGGAGGACCGCGCGGCCATCCTCGTGCCCCTGCGGGCCCAAAACCGGGCCAAGGCCGGTGACCCGCAGCGCGAAACGCTGGCGCTGCTGGTGCGTGACGAGCGGACCGACGAGGTGATCGGCGGGCTCTACGGGGAAATCTTCTACCGCTGGCTGTACATCGAGCTGCTGGCCATCCCCGAGCACGCGCGGGGGCAGGGCACGGGGTCGCAATTGATGGAGATGGCCGAACGCGCGGCTCGCGAGCGTGGCTGCGTCGGCATCTGGCTGGACACCTTCGACTTCCAGGCGCCGGAGTTCTACAAGCGCCACGGCTATACCGCGTTCGGGCAGGTCGAGGACTTCCCGCCAGGGCACCGGCGTTTCTTTTTCCAGAAGCGGTTGGGCTGACGGGCGGGTGCCCTCAGTGTGATGACACGAAGGGCGATGCGCTTCCTGCAGGGCTCGCCGCGATGTCCTCAGTCCGTCGTTACTCCGTGGTTCGCCTGTGCGATCAGGGCCACTCGACCGTTACGGCCTGTGGGTCACCCGGGCGCATGGAGTTGACCTCGGCTTCGGCCAGGGCTTGTGTCGGGTGGCAGAACTCGAAGGCGTTCTGGGTCTTGCCCGAGGGCCCCTTGGCTTCGGCCATGCACACCACGGCACCCGGTGCGCAGAGGCCGGGTTTGAAGGTGAAGGTCCCCCACTTGCCGGGCTGCGCCTGTTTCACCTTTGCGATGTAGCGCTCCAGGGACGGCTGCATGCCGCTGGCGGCTCCCGGGACCAAGGTGACCGGGCTTACGGTGGCGCCGTAGGTGTGCTGGGTGGCGACCACGGCGTGGCAGTACAGGGCGCCGGCCTGCACCGGCTGCGCTACTGCCGCGGCAGGCGCGGCAACGGGGGCCAGGGGCGCGGTTGCCACCTGCGGCGTAGCGGGCCCCACGGTGACGGGAATGACGCTGAATGCGCGGTCGCGCCAGACCATCAGCTTCACTTGCGAGCCGATGGCGACCTTGGAGATTTCCACCCGGACGTCGATCGGGTCGGCCACCGGCTGGCTGTCGACCGCGACCACCACGTCCTGGGGCAACAGGCCCGCTTGCTCGGCGGTGCTGCCCGGCAGGATGCCCAGCACCACTACGCCAGCCGAGGGAGCCGACAGGGCCAGGGCGCGGTGCGGATCGATGGTTTCCAGCTTGGCGCCGATCCTGCCCTGAGGCAGGTTGGAGGTCTTGCAGCCTTTCTCCGCCCATACCTGTCCGGCTGCAGCATTGCGCAGGACGCCGATCTGCCGAACCAGCGGCTCGGGGCTCGCCTGGTACGTCGGCACTTCACCGAGCGCTATCTCGATGTACTCGCACGATTTGGGGCGATACCGATCCGGGGTTTCCCGGGTGACCAGCGCTTGCAGCTCCGTGCCCGGTTGCGCTGGGGACGCGGTGACGTCAGCGGGGGGCACGGCCGAGACGCTGCCGTCGTCGGCGGTCGCCACCGACGAGACCACATAGGTGGTGGCCGCCACGCCGACGGCGGCGTTTACCAGGCTGGGGTCGACATTGGCGGGCATGGGCAGGAGCAGGACGCCGACTGCGGCGGCCTCGCCCAACCCACCATCGGAGGCACAGCCGGCCAGGCCTGCGAAAGACAGCGCGATGGCAAGCCGGCTGGTGGTTTTGAAGGCATTCGCAAGCATGGCGCGTCCCTGTGCTGATGTTCGAGGCGGTGGTGCGGCATCATGGCAAAGTGCCTTTATCTTGTATATCGGGCGCTGCCCAATGGTGCGGCGATTCGCCGATGGGGCTTCGCCAGTGGCCCGCTCGGCCAGCCACGATGGGGCTGCGTGTCTGCGGCGTGACGCTCGATGTTCGCAAGGCGAAGCAGAGCCCTGTGTGCGATGGGCATCGCGGCGGGCAACTGGTCGTCCGGCTGCCTGAAACGACGGACGAGGCTCAGCGCTTCACGCAGACGAACAGGGCGTTGCCGGAGGTGCCGTTCCAGGGGGTGATACGTTCGTAGTCATGCTCGAACAGGTGCACCTCGAACTGCGGCTGCAACAGCGCCTGCAACTCGGCGAAGGTCAGGGCGACCATGGGGTGTTCGTCCTGCCAGCTCTCGGTGACCCCCGCCGTAGTCTTCTCGATGCCGAGGCGCAGTGCCTGGCGGTCGCCTTCCCCCGGGTAATGCCAGCCGGAGCCGAAGGTGAACAGGCTGCCCTCGTGCTCCACGTTGTGGCGCACGAAGGAGCGGTTGTCGATCTGCCCCTTGTCCACCGTGTTGAAGCAGAACACGCCGTCCTCCGCGAGCGCGTCATGGACGCTGGCCAGGCACGCCCGTAGCTGCTGCAGATCCGGGTTGTAGTGGATGGAGTAGAGGAAGCAGGTGATCAGGTCCTGGGGTTCGTCGACCCGGAAGCTGGCCATGTCCTGCCGGCTGAACGCGGCCTCGGGACAGCGCGCCTGGGCGATATCCAGCATCGGCTGGTTGATGTCCAGGCCGGCGCTGCGGTAGCCGAAGTCGAGGAAGTGGCGCACGTGCGGGCCGGTGCCGCAGGCGAGGTCCAGGTGCCTGCGACCCGGGTTGCCGAACAACTGCTGCAGCCGCCGCACGCTGTTGCTTTGTGCGCGGTAGTCGATGTCGGCGCACATCAGGTCGTAGTAGTGGGACAGGTCGGTGTACAGCGCGTTGGAGGACATAGGCGGCCAGAGGAGGTCGAGGGAGTGTCGGCGCGGCATGGTACTTCAGCGGCGCGAATTCCTCTCCTGCAGGATGGCCGAGGCCTGGTTATAGGCGGTCTGGAAGGCGTCGCCTTCCATCCATTCCAGGGCCGTTTCCGGGTCTTCACCGTGGAAGAGGTCCCGGTAGGTCGTCAGCAGCGCCATGAGGAAATTGATCGCCGAGTCCGGCGTCTGCTCCGCCAGCACCCGTTCCAGCACCGGGTACTGGAGGAATACCACGCACATCGCCAGCAGGCTGATGCGCTCGCCGTACCTCATCATCCGGAACAGGTCGTCGTAGTCCGCCGGGTTGAAACCATTCTCTTCGATGTCCTTGAAATCGAAGGTGTCCAGGTCGATCAGCACCCCGTGAAACGGCTCGTTGATCAGCGGGTCGGCCAGCAGAGGATGCAGGGCGGTGGTCCTGGGTTTCCCCGAGCGGGTCTGTTTCGCCTTGGCTTTGGCTCGCTGGGCTCGTTTTCGCTGTTTGTCGGCGGATGCCATGAGTGGACTCCTCATTGGGTGTGACTGTGTTCGTTTGGCGCAATGCTCATCCGGCCCGGGTCGAGCGCCTGGGCTTCATGCCTGTTGGCTGGGGCCTTCAGTGAATCGTGGGGAAGCGCTCCTTCACCAGCATCTCGGCCTGGTAGGCCATCTGGTCGAGCAGGCGGTCGCGTTTGCTCTCGGCCTCGCTCAGGGCCTTCTTGCCGTGCTGCTGAACCAGGTAGGCGTGGATCTGCCGCACTTCTCTGGACTCGAATATCGGCGCGAGGTTCTGTACCGCCACCATGCCGTTGGAGCGATGGGCGCGTGTGTTCAGCAGGACATGCGGCCCCTGCGCGGCCAGCACCCGCAAGCCCATCGCCTCGAAGACCGGCGCCTTGCCGGCCGCGCAGGCCACCTCGACATGGGGGCGTTGCTCGATCATGCGCTGCAGCATGGCCCGGGCGATGCCGTTCCGACGGTGGCTGGCCTGGACGGCCAGATAGGCCAGCGTGGCGGCCTCGGCATCGTCCTGGCTCGGCAGGTACAGGGCGAAGCCGCGAACCTGGGACGGGTCTTCATCGTCCAGGGCCAGGACCAGGCGTGCGGTGCTGGCCAGGGCGGCGTCCATGGCCTGCAGGTAAAGGTGCACCTCGTAGCCGATCACGTACTGGTACAGCTGGTAGAGCGGGTTGCTGGGCGTCAGCGGCACCGGGCTGATGTCGCTGAAGTAGTCCACCACCATCTGCAGCACCTGATTCTTCAGGGATTCGGGCGGCGGTGTGTCCAGGTGTACGAGGGTGAACATGGTGAAGCGGGCTCCGGGCGTGCCCGATCCGGGGAATCGGCGCGGGCGACATTGTAGCGCCGGAGCGCGTGTTCGCCGCCCCTGCCGGAGCGTTTTTCAAGCACATGCATTCGAGCCGGGAGGGGACACGCATCGGGACGACGCCTTCTCATGCGTCGTCGAACTCACTCGCATCGGCCGCTACCTGATCGCGACGGACAAGAACTGCGGCGGCATGAGTGCGACCGTCGGGGGCGAGCAGGCCTTTCTGCTGCAACTCCATGACGGGCAAGTACCGGGCAGGTCTCTACATCTGGATTTCCGCCAACGCTCTTCGTAGCGGTGCGTCGGAAATCTGGATGGGGCCGTGGAAGGGGATATCCATGTCCAATACCAGATAGACCGAGGCCGCGATCAGCATCGCCGAGGTGGTGAACATGCTGACCACCATCGGGTTGCGCGGAGCCCGGTAGCCGAAGCTTGCGTAGATCAGGGTCATCCAGGCGACCAGCATGCCGATCAGGGGCAGGGGCATCGTGCCCTCGGACTGTTCGACGATTCTCCAGCGCTGTTCGACCAGCGAGTGATATTGCTGGCGAAGATCGCTCAGTTGGGTTTCCTGGTATCGGTTGTGGGGCTTGATGGCAGCGAGCGCCACGCCGATCTCGTCCAAAAATTGTGTGGCGGGGCTTGTGCGGTGCTGCAGGGCTTCGTCGCCGCGGTAGGGGTTGGCGATGGCGCGCTCGACATACGCGGCCAGGTGGTTGCGTGTGTTCTGTGCATCATCGCCAAAGTTTTTCAGCGTGCGATCGAAAATGATCAGGCTGGTGGCGTAGCCGTGCATGCTGGCGTCGATGCCCTCGAATGTGTTCTTGGCCGAATTGATCATGAGGCCGAACACCAGTGACGTCATGACGACGAAGATGTTGGCGACCAGCCGCACCACGGTATTGGTGTCCTCGTCGCGGTGCCGGGCCGAGAGCTTGGGGTACAGCTGCATCATCAGCAGAGATGCTGCCAGCAGGCTGGTGAATGTCCCTAGCGCAATCCAGATGGGTTCCATAGGCGTCGCTCTCGTTGTCCGCGCAGGCAGGGGTGGGGGCCAGTACCAAGTTAGCTGCGCGAGCAGCTCGCCGCCGTGCTTTTGCAAAGGTACCGGTCCATTTGGTTCTGGCGACTCCGGTTCCCTTGGAGTTCGCCTTACTCTGCACAGGCTGGTAGCTGCCAGCGTCGGCGGGACGTCGCGCAACGACTAGACTCGGCAGATGGTCATGTCTCTACAGGAGGGGGTCGTATGTCCAGGCTCAACGCATTGCTGTCGGCGCTTCTCGGAGCGGTCCTGATCATCGCGGCACCGGCGATGGCCGATCCGGGAAACGGCAAGGGCAACAAGCATGACAAGGGCGGCCAGCATGGCAGCCAGGGGCACCAGGGCCAGGGTGACGACTGGCGAGGTGGTCCGACGGTCGATGTCGGCGGCGTGCGGATCATCCTCGATGACAGCCGCGGCTACTGGAGCCCGGGCCCCTCGCTGCCACCGGGCATCCAGAAGAACCTGGCGCGGGGCAAGCCGCTTCCGCCCGGGATTGCCAAGAAGCTCGATAGCCGGCTGCTCGACAGGCTTCCCCATTACGAGGGCTACGAGTGGCAGCAGGCCGGTACGGATCTGTTGCTGATCGCCATCGCCACGGGCGTGATCCAGGAAGTGCTGCACGATGTGCTGGACTGACTCGGGTTCCACTACGGCTCGGCGGGCGATTCATAGCGGCGGCGGATGCGCTCCAGCTCGCCCGAGCGCCGCAGCTGCTCCAGCGCGCGGGCCCAGGCGTCGATCAGCGCGTCGTCGCAATCGCGGCTGAAGGCGATGTACAGGGATGAGCGATAGACCTCGACGGGCACCCGGCGCAGGGTGCCCGGCGCGATGCCCAACTGGTGGCTGTAGTAGTTCACGCCCGCATCGGTGTCGCCGATGATCAACTCGGTGCGCCTGGCCAGCAGCATGCGATAGAGCTGCTGGCTCTCGGCTGCGCTCTTGTCGAGGTTGGTGAAGCCGAGAGACTCCAGCACCCTGGGCACCAGGCCGGCGTGCCGGGTGGTGAGGCGCGGTGCGTGCATCAGCTGCTCCAGGGAATTCACCGGGATGGGGGCATCGGACAACTGGTAGGGATGGATGGACTCTTCGACGATAGGCCCGACCCACTTGTACAGCGGTTCGCGGTCAGGCGTGCGGAACATCGAGTACATGATGGTTCTGGGGCGGGTCTGCAGTGTATGGGCGGCGCGCATGCTGGGCACTACCGCGATCTCGAAATCGTCCCCGGTGCGCGCCATGATGGTCCGCACGACCTCCGTGGCCATGCCGGTCAACTGGCCGTTTTCCAGGTAGTTGTAGGGCGCCCATTCTTCCGTGACGACCTGGTATTGCCCGGCCCTGGCCGTGGTGCCGAGCAACAGGCAGAGCAGCGCTGCAGTAAGGACCGACTTCACATGTTCTGCCTGGTGGACTGGGGGCTGTTCGAGGGATGGAACTGGCGGCGAGCATAGCCGCAGGATCGCCCCGGATGCACCGGAAAACGTCGAGAAACGCTGCTCGTGCCGCCTGGGACGGTATGGCACGGCCAGAGACGAGCTACTCCAGGTGCTCGGGCTTCACTGGTTCACCGTATTGTGCGTTCAGTTGCTCCCGTACATCCGCGAACATCGCATCGTAGTGCTTGTGCATCGAGCCGATGCTGCTCATGGCCTTGGGAATGCCATATTTTTCGGCGATCTTGGTCACGTTGCTGGCGAAGTTGTAGGCCAGGTCCTTGGGCAGGAAGAAGGTCTCCTTGAGCTCCTTGCCCATGATGCTGCCGTGCAGGGTGAAGAGCATGCCCTTGCCTTCCTTCGGGTCCTGGGAGACTTCGTAGTCGACGCACAGGTTGTAGCTGACGTCGTGCTCGTTCAGGGCGTGGCGCTCGATGTGCAGGCGGCCGGGTTCGAACGTGGCCATGGTGTACTCCTCCTTAAGGTGCCGGGTTGCCGGTTGTGGCCGGGTTTCGCCGGAGCGGGCGGGGCGTTGGTCCTTGAACGCTAGTTTGTCTTCGGGCTTTGTAAAGCGGGCTTCCCGACGGGGCGTGCAGGCGGAGTTGCCTGCCCGTTGGCATTCGCCGGCGAGCGAAACCGTACTTTTTGTGCTTGTTTGAATCACTGGGTGGCGGCCTCGCAATGAGGCCCTTCTGGCAGGGGAGCCACGAACATGTCGCAACCGACACAGAAGCTTCGCTTGAGTGCACTGATCGCCCTGGTCGTGGGGTCGATGATCGGCGGCGGGATCTTTTCCCTGCCGCAGAACATGGCCGAGCGGGCCGATGCCGGCGCGATCCTGATCGGCTGGTCGATCACAGCGGTGGGCATGCTGACGCTGGCCTTCGTGTTCCAGAGCCTCGCCAATCGCAAGCCGGAATTGAACTCCGGCGTCTATGCGTACGCCAAGGCCGGGTTCGGCGACTACATGGGGTTCTCTTCGGCCTGGGGCTACTGGATCAGCGCCTGGCTCGGCAACGTCGGCTACTTCGTCCTGCTGTTCAGCACGCTCGGCTATTTCTTCCCGGTCTTCGGCCAGGGCAATACGCCGATCGCGATCGGTTGTGCCTCGCTTCTGCTGTGGTGCGTACACTTTTTGGTGATGCGCGGTATCAAGGAAGCGGCGTTCATCAACCAACTGACCACCGTGGCCAAGGTGGTACCGCTGGTGATGTTCATCGTCATCGCCGCCGTCGCCTTCAAGGCCGATATCTTCACCCGTGACATCTGGGGCAGCAGCAACCCGAAGTTCGGCAGCGTGATGGAGCAGGTACGCAACATGATGCTGGTGACGGTGTTCGTCTTCATCGGCATCGAGGGGGCCAGCGTGTATTCGGCGAGGGCCGAGAAGCGCGCCGACGTGGGGCGTGCCACCGTCATCGGTTTTCTCGGGGTGCTGGCACTGCTGGTGCTGGTGAACCTGCTGTCGCTCGGCATCATGAGCCAGCCTGAGCTCGCGCAGTTGCAGAATCCCTCGCTGGCGGCGGTGCTGGAGCGCATCGTCGGCCCCTGGGGTGCGTTGCTGATCAGCGTCGGGCTGGCCATCTCCCTGCTCGGGGCCTTGCTGTCGTGGGCGCTGCTCTGCGCGGAGATCCTCTACGCCACGGCCAAGGACCGGACCATGCCGGCATTCCTCAGCCGGGAGAACGCCCAGCACGTGCCGGTCAACGCCCTGTGGCTGACCAATGGGATGATCCAGCTGTTCCTGCTGATCACGCTGTTCTCCGCCGGCACCTACACCAGCCTGATCTACCTCGCGTCATCGATGATCCTGGTGCCGTACCTGTGGTCCGCCGCCTATGCGCTGCTGCTGAGCCAGCGCGGCGAGACCTACGAGGAAGCTGCCGGAGCGCGCGTCCGCGACATGTTCGTCAGCGGCATCGCGCTGAGCTATGCGGTGTGGCTGCTGTACGCCGGCGGCGTGAAGTACCTGCTGCTTTCGGCCCTGCTCTACGCGCCCGGGGTGCTGCTGTTCGCCAAGGCCAAGTACGAGCAGGGCGAACCGCTGTTCACGCCGATCGAGAAGGGCATCTTCGCCTGCGTGATCCTTGGCGCCGGGGCGGCGGCCTATGGCCTGTACAGCGGGTTGCTGACGTTGTGAGGCGAGCGAAGAGATCCAGGACAGGGTGGCGATGAGCGCCAGCTGCGATAGCACGCGGAGTTCGGTGTGATTTGCGCGGCTGCCTCACGGAATTTTCCCGCGCTTTGCCGCACGCTCGCCGTCCATCACCAAGCCGACACTTCACGGAAGAACCCCATGTCATCGCTCTCTCTGAACCTGTACATGAAAACGGACGGCGCCGCCGCGCAGCAAGCCATCCGCACCTTCGTGCGCCACGTGAACGCGCAGGACTACGCGGCGGTGGAGGCGATGGACGTCGAGGAGACGCTCTACGACGTCGACGACATCTTCGCGGCGGCCATCACCCTGCGCGAGAGGGAGGGGCTCTTCCACCTGGAATTCGAGTCGGCCAGCTCCCTGGAGGTCGAGGTGCTGGTGGCGTTCTTCCATTTCCTGGGCGCGACCGAGATCGAGATCAGCGCCTTCGACTCAAGCACCGCGGAAACCTTCTACATGGATGACGCGTGCGAGTACTTCGACGACCATGCCGCGCGGCCCTGGCGCTGGCTGCCTTCGCCGGCCTCCGGCTTCGTCGGCCGGCACGTGGTGGTCACCGGTGCATTCAGGGACTACACCCGGCCGCAACTGGAGGCGCTGATCGCCCAGAAGGGCGGCATCATCCAGAAGTCCGTCAACGGCAAGACCACGCTGCTGGTGATGGGCAGCAAGCCGGGGGTCGACAAGACCGGCAAGGCCGAAGCCCTTGGCGTCAGGACCATGGACGAGGACGAGCTGCTGGATGTGCTGGCAGGTGGCGAGACGCTTTCGGTCGATCCCGAGGCGCCTCCGCCGGAGTCGCAAGGCAGCCCCGTCATCGCCTACCAGTATTGCTTCCCGGACAAGGACGCCCCGGTCGTCTCGCTGCCCGGCGAGGTGCTCGACGACCTGCTCGCCGTGCTGCGTGGGTGCGGCTACCTCAACGAGCACTACTATCAGGCGCAGCTCGAAAGCGCGCGGGAGTGGTATCCGGGCGTGGCCGCGAAGTTCGAGGCGTATCGGCATGCGCGGGACATCCCGGCCGAATTGCGTGGCCCGCTGGACCCGAAGACGGCATGGGACATCTCCCACCTGTTCCGCGACCACAACACGAAGATCACCAGCTACGCGCCTTACCTCTTCGAGGCCGACGAGAAGGGTTATGGGCATGCGCTGGCGCGGATCGCGACCTACTCGGGGCTGCCGCTGGAGGACATCCAGTACCAGAGCAAGCCGGGCACCCAGGGCAGCTTCACACTGAGCTGCCGTTTCGAAGGCAGGCCCTACAGCGCGTCGTTCAAGTTCTCCGAGAACACCTTTCCCAAGCCGTTCCTGCGGCTGCTGCACGACATGGCCTCGGAGAGCGAGGCGTGGGACTTCATCTTCCACACGCGCCCTGGCGAGCCCTCGTACGCGGTGATACCCCGTGCGCTGGCGCAAGGGTTGGCGCGGCACGGCTTTCTCAAGCCCCTGCACACGCGGGCCATCTGAACGAAGGTGTCCGAGCGGTCACCGGGGCAGGCGGCGCCGCTCGTTGCATCCGACAACCCTTCGATCAGGCCTCGTTCGCCATCGCCACCATCGCGGGAATCCTGCTGCGCCGGTTCGCCTCGTTCGCCAGCCGGAGTTCTTCCTCGCTGGCGAAGTCACGGTCCCAGGCCAGCACCTTGGGCGTCATCAGGCGGTGCCACAGCGGCGGGATCATCGCCACCAGGATGGTGGTCAGGTAGCCGCCGATCATCATCGGTGCGTCCGGGAAGGGGCGCAGCTCCTGGTAGGGCACTTCGCCCTGGGCATGGTGATGGGAGTGGCGGGTCAGGTTGAACATGGCCCAGGAGCTGATGCGCCGGTTGGTGTTCCAGGAGTGGCGAGGCTGCACCGGGGTGGCCGGGTTGCGGACCATGCCGTAGTGCTCCATGTAGTTGACGATCTCCAGCAATGCCTTCCCCCACAGCGCGCAGGCCACGAAGAACAGCGCCGCCGGCCAGCCGCCGATGCCGAAGGCGACCGCCACCAGCAGCAGGCTCATGCCATGCCCGCGCAGCACGGCGTTGTGCCAGCCGAACAGGCTCTGCCCCTTGCGGGCGAGTCGGCGCCTTTCGATGCGCCAGGCGCTCAGGTTGCCCTTGAGCGTCGAGGCGAGCACATGGACATAGACGTTGCGCCCACGGGGTGCCGTGGCCGGGTCTTCGGTGGTGGAGACGTAGCGGTGATGGCCATAGACGTGCTCGATGGAGAACACCGTGTCGAAGCTGAAGGCCAGCAGCCAGCGCCCGATCAGCATGGAGACCGGGTCCCAGGTGCGATGGGTGAGTTCATGGGCGGTGATGGTGCCGATCATGCCGATCATCAGCCCGGTGAGCAGCCAGGCGGAGAGGTGGTGGCCGAAGGTGGTGGCGTCGCGGGCGGCGAGCAGGTCATGCCCGCTCAGGCGGCCCAGGGCGGCGCCGAAGCCCAGCGGGTCGCCCTCGCTGACGCTCCAGAGCGCCGTGAAGACGATCAGGCCCAGCAATGGCAGGGCCAGCCAGAGCTGGGCGGTGAGGATGGCAGGGTACTTGAAGCGTGGGGTGCTGGTGTCGTCCCCCGCGAACGCATCGCCGATCAGGTAGAAGGCCAGGACGGCCAGCAGCCCACCGGTCGTCCAGGGGCCGCCGGCGAGCAGCGACAACACGGCGAGCAGCCCGACGAAGTGGAACAGGAAGAATTTGAGGTAGTGCAACGGATTCATGGCGGTTTCTCTTGTTGTAGGGTTCAGGCGCCAACGGTCGCCGGGTGCGGGGCCGTGGTGAAGCGGTCGGCGTGGAGGGCGCCGGGTGGCAGCCCCAGCTCGCGGAGCAGGGCGGTGGCGCTGTCGATCATCCCGGGCGGGCCGCACAGGTAGGCGTGCGCACCCGTCTCCAACAGCGCCGGGATGTGCTCGGTGACCAGGCCGCGTGCGCCGCTCCAGCGCGTATCTGGTGTGCTCTCCGACAGCACCGGGACGAAGCGGAAGGGGGCGGGCCACTGCGCGGCGAGGCTGGCGATTTCGTCCAGGGCGTAGAGGTCGTGCTCCTGGCGCGCGCCGAACAGCAGCGTGGCGGGGCGCCCGGGGTTGCCGGCCAGGGCGCCCTGCAGGAGCGCCAGCAAGGGTGCGAGGCCGCTGCCACCGCCCACCATCAGCAGCGGTGCTGCCGAAGGACGCAGGTGGAACTCGCCCTGCGGCCCCTCCAGGCTCAGGCCCTGGCCGAGCAGCGAGCGCTCGTCGACCAGGCCGGTGAACGATCCGCCGGGCACCTTGCGGATGAAGAAGGCCACCTGGCCATCCGGGCGCGGGGGCGTTGCGAAGGAGAACAGGCGCGGCTGGCCGGGCAAGGCATCGAGCGTCAGCGCCGCATACTGGCCCGCCTTGTAGGGCAACGCTTCCTGCAACTGCACGACCAGCCGGGTGATGTCGTGGGTGAGTCTCGCCTGGCCGACGACCTTGCCACGCACCCGGCGCATGGCCGTGTGGCGTGTGAGGTCGACCTCGATGCGCAGGTCCCCCAGCGGCACGCTCTGGCAGGCGAGGATGTAGCCCTGGTCGAGCGCCTCGTCGTCGAGGATGTAGCTGGCCTCGGTCAGCTCGCGCACGCGGCCCGCTACCAGCCGGCACTTGCAGGTGGCGCAACCGCCGACCCGGCAGCTGTGGGGGAAGTCGATACCGTGGCGCAACGCGGCGTGCAGCAGGGTCTCCCTGGGGTTCGCCCTGATCTCGACATCGTTGACCCGCACGGTGCTCGGGCGATGCCTGGAAAGGAATGCAAACATGCGTCCTCCTGTTGTGATTGTTAGGTCGGGACGGCTGAATCCTAGGGGCGTTGCGTGCTGCCCGGAGAGGGCCTCAATTGACATTGTAGGGGTCATTAATTGACACTTTTTCCCTGCCCACCCCCGCGAAATACAGACGCCGATGCCTGACTTCCTGCTTCCCGTGCAGTACCTGCGACAGATCGCCGAGCAACTGCGGGTGATGGGCGTGGCGCCCGCCGAGTGGCTCGGCCATTGCGGCGTTGGGCTCGAACAGCTGGATGACCCGCACTACCAGCCCCGGGTCGAGCTGTTCGGCGAACTCATCCAGCAGGCGTTGCGCTTGAGCGAGCAGCCGGCGCTGGGGCTGCTGATCGGCGAGCGGCTGGGCGTCGGCACCCATGGCGCGCTGGGTTTCGCCGCCCTGCAGGGCGGCTCGTTGCGCCAGGTCGTCGAGCTGCTGGAGCGCTACCTCGCCGTGCGCATCACCCTGGTGCGGGTGCAGCTCGAACAGGATGAGGCGGCGCAGCAGGAGCACTTGCGGTTCGTGCCCACCCATCCGCTCGGGGCGATCGAGCACACGGTGATCGAGGCGGTGATGCTGGCGGTGAAGAACATCTTCGACGCCATCACCCCGGGCGGCGGGGCGATCAGCCGGATCAGCCTCCCGTTCCCCGAACCGGCCTACGCCGAGCTGGCCAGCCAGATGTACGGCTGCACCGTGTGCTACGCGCAACCCCGGGCCGCCTTCACCCTCACCACGGCGCTGCTCGATACCCCGCTGCGCATGGCCGACCCGGCCGCCTTCCGGGAGGCGGAGCTGATCTGCCAGCGCGAGCTGAGGAAACTGGGGGAAACGAGCTCCCTGGGGGGCCGGGTCCGTCGGCTCATCCTGGAGCGGCAGAACGCTTTCCCGAGCCTGGTCGTCACTGCGCGACTCCTGTGCATGACACCGCGCACGCTGCACCGCCGCCTGCTGGCCGAGGGCACCAGCTACAAGCAGGTACTCAAGGAAGTCCGCCATGCGCTCGCCCTGGAGCACATCAGGGCCGGGCGGCTCTCGGTGGAGGAGATCGCCCAGGTGCTCGGCTATAGCGACGTGGCCAACTTCCGGCGGGCGTTCAGGCAATGGGAAGGCGTGGCGCCCTCGGAGTACCTGCGTGCCCAGGGCGAGCTGCCCGGAGCCGCTTCCCGAGCAACTTGATGTATGGGCTCGGGGGCTGGCCGGTCGTTCCCGCGCGGCTGTTTCTACGGATTCTTTATGACCCGCCGCCTTGGCCATCTAGCTTCGTAACGCAGTAGCAGCGGATTCTCGATGCGACCCAGCGGGCCAGCCTCGCACCTTGCGCAAGCCTGCCCGGCCACCTAGAGAAGATGTGATCCCATGTTGAACACCATGCCTCGAAGCCTGCTCACGGGCCTCGCTTTCGCCCTGGCGGCGGTGACTACGCCCGTCGACGCCTACCCACACCCGCGCAGCGCTGGGCAGGGTCCGTCCGGCCCTGACATCCAGAACCCCTGGTACGAACCGCGTGGCAAGGCAGCGGCCCCTGGTGAGCCGATGAACCTTGCTGTGGTCCAGGTCGTCAGTCCGTGCCCTGTGATGGGGGCTGGACTGGCGCCCGTCGCGCCATTCGCCCTGTCTGTCCCGAGGGCGGGCGACGCACCGTCATACTGAACACCGCAGCGCGCAATGGACCCGGTGACCCAGGGCCCTGTCCGGTCACCCTGATGCGGATCGTAGGAGAAGCAAACGTGGATTCCCTCTGCTCCGACCTGCTGGCCGAGGTGCGCGCCTTCCGTGCGCAGCACCCGCAGGTGCGCCATGTCGACCTGATCTCCCTGGACATCCCGGGGCATTTCTACGGCAAGCGCTATCCCGTTGAGCTGCTCGAGAAGGTGGCGGCGGGAAGTACCTTCAGGCTGCCACAGAACTGCGTGTTACTGGGGGCGCAGGGTGGGATGTTCGAGATCGGCCGGTACTGCTTCAACGATGGCGACCCGGATGCCCGGCGTCGCCTGGTCCCTGGCACCTTGAAGCCGGTCGGCTGGGAGGCGCAGCCGCTGGGGCAGATGCTGATCACCTCGGAGGGCACCGAGGCACCCATCGTCTTCGAGCCTCGTGAGGTCCTGGCGCGGGTGCTGGCGCGCCTGCGGGGCAAGGGCATCCATCCGGTGGTGGCTTTCGAACTGGAGTTCTATCTGTTCGCCGCTCAATTGAGCGAAGGCCTGCCGCAGTTTCCTCGCGATCCGCTGACGGGCGATGCGGACGACCAGCCGAACATGCACATTGAGCGCGTGTCGCGTTTTTCCGTGGTGCTCGATGAGATGGTCGAAACGGCTCGCGCGCAGGGTATCGACGCCACGACCATCACCGCCGAACGTGGACCCGGCCAGTTCGAGATCAATTTCGGCCACCTCGCCAACGCCCTGCGGGCAGCCGACTGGGCGGCCCTGTTCTGTCGCAGCACCAGAGGCGTGGCGCTCAAGCATGGCTACCGCGCCAGTTTCATGGCCAAGCCCTACCTGCAGCACGCGGGCAGCGGCATGCACGTACATGTCAGCCTCTACGACGAAGCGGGTGACAACCTGCTGGCGGTCGGACGGCAGCTGGCATTGCGGCATGCGGTAGCCGGTTGCCTGGAGCTGCTGCCCCATTGCATGCCCGTCTTCGCGCCGAACCACAACGCGCTGCGCCGTTACCGCGGTGCTGTGTGGGCTGGCTGGGGCTTCGAGGACCGCAACGCCTGCCTGCGAATTCCCGAATCGGACCGGCACAACCTGCGCATCGAGCACCGACTGGCCGGTGCCGATGCCAATCCCTATCTGGTGCTGGCGACCATCCTCTGCGGAATGGAGGCCGGGTTGGAGCGCCAGTGCGAGCCGGAGGAAAACCCGGTCGGCGGCCTCGTGTTCCCCCAGGAAATGATCGAGGCGGTTCACGCCATGCAGCACCGTCCGGAACTGCGCGAAGGGCTGGGGGCGGAGTTCGTCGATGTCTACTGCGAGAACAAGCGCCAGGACCACCTGGCCTTCATGCAGGACATCGGAGCGAACGAATACCGTTGGTACCTGTAGGGCAGGGCGCCGCCCAGGCGATGGTGGCGGCTGGCCTAGGTGGCAGGCTGTTGTGCCAGGGCCGGCTCGACGCGATTGCGCCCCGACTCCTTGCCCCGGTAGAGCGCGGCATCCGCCTGCTGCAGGGAGCCATCGAGCGCCTGGGGGTGGGTGAAGTCATCCGAGACGCCGATGGTGGCCGTGCAGCGGATCGGCTGTCCCTGCTCGATGCCGGGCACCTCGCTGCGTTCGATCGCCGCCCGCGTGCGTTCGGCCAACTGGAGGGCGCCGGCCCTGTCAGTACCGAGGCTGATGAGCACGAACTCCTCGCCACCCAGCCGGCAGACCAGATCGTCCTGGCGAGCGGTGGCCTTGAGGACCTCGGCGACGCGGCAGAGGACGAGGTCCCCCACCTTGTGGCCATGGGTGTCGTTGATGCGCTTGAAGTGGTCGATATCCACGATCAGCAGGTGCGCCGGCCCGGCGCCGCGTATGCGGAAGTGCGCCTCCAGCCCATCCATCAGGCCTCGCCGGTTCAGCAGCCGGGTGAGCGGGTCGTGGGCGGCCATGGTGCGCAGCTCGTCGGTGAGGCGGCGCAGCACCAGCCAGACCGCGCAGGGCGGCAGCACGGTGCCGAGGAACGACATGTAGAGGTAGAAGGTCTTCTGGAAGCCGGTGTTCAGGTCCAGCGTCGCCATGCCGCCGGAGAGGATCATCACCAGCTTCGCGGCATTGAGGGCGCAGATGCCGCCGATCAGCACGGCGAACACCACCATTTCCACGCGCAGGTCCCTGGCGACGGTCCACCCGGCACGGAGCACGGCCACCATCATGGCCAGGAACAGCGCGGTACAGGAACCCGCCAGCAGGGCGTGACGCGCTTCGTCGCCGAGCGTCGCCTGTACCACCGCCTGAGCCGCCGTGTAGCCGGCCGCCAGCGCCAGCAGCGGACGCAATACGGGAGTCGGGCGATCGAAGAAGCGCAGCGCGCCCAGGACATAGGCGACGGGGGCGCACAGGGTCAGCGTGTGGTTGACGACACTCATCAATCCCCAGCCTGCGGGCCCACCCAGCAACTGCAGGATGTAGGCGAGCCCGAGCAGCAGGTTGCCCAGCGCGAAGACCTCCATGCCCATCTTCTTGCCGTTCAGCCGGGCGCTGATCAGCAGGAACATGACGCAGAAGCAGAGCAGGTGCACGCAGAGCATGCCGAGGATGACGGTGGTGACCATGGAGTTCGCGTACATGGGAGGAGAGCGGCAGGAGCCTGGCACCGTGAAACGACGGAAGCGCTCATGCTGGCGTGCACGAGCGCTTTCACGCCGTTAGTCGTGGCGATTTGATATTGCGAATCGTAGTCACATGTATGCCGGGAAGGCAATTTCCTGAACGGTTCCAGGGCCTGCATCGAGGCCTGCAGGGGTCACCGCAGGGCGAGGGGCGCCGAGGGACTGGGGTAGGGACGTCCGGAACAAAGGGGCACCGACTCCGCCGGTGCCCCTGGCGATGACTGCATCTGCCCACGCCGATCTGCGGGTTGTCGCGTCGGAGTCCAGGCCGCGAGTCGCAGGGCCGGTACGGGCTTACTGGGTGCTGTAGTTCCGCCCCCACAGGCGCACCGACTTCGGCCCTTCCACCGGGCCCTGGAACAGGAACTTCTGGCGTACGCCGGTCTTCGGCGGCACGGTGACTTCATCGACGTTTTCCATCGGCACCAGGTTGGTGGAGTAGTCGTCCTGGTCGATGGCCAGCAGGGCGCCGTTGTGGGTGAGGTTGATCAGGCGCACCGGCTTGTCGGTGAGGTTCTTGAAGCCGAACAGGACGCTGAGGTTGTCGTCGACGGCTTCGACCTTCAGCAGCTTGACCTCGACCTTGCCCTCCAGCTGGTCGAGCTGGGAGATGACGAGGGCGCCGTCAGCGCCCTGGGCGGACTCACGGCCTTCCGTGACGCCTTCCGAAGCGCCGCCCAGCAGGTTCTTGCCGGCGGAGATAGCGGTCGAGACCGCGGCCTTGGCCGACTCCTTGAGGGTGCTGGTGCTCTCCGCCGGCTCTTCGGCGAATGCGGTGCCCGCAGCCAGCAGCAGCGCCAACGCGATTCCGCTCCGTGAGTAGTTGCCCATGCTTGTCGCTCCTTTGTCAGCGCTGATCGGCCAGATAGTCCGGGCGGCTTTTTTAGCACAGGCACGGCCGGAAAACAGCCGAGCGCATCCAACTCGGCGGCTTTGTTTTCGTGCAGTGGTGTTCCGTTCGTTGCGTGCCGCTCGACTCCGCAGCGACCTATCCCCCGACCTGGAACAGGTGCTCGAAGCCCTTGAGGGTGCTGTCGACGAAGCGGGCGTCGCTGGTGGAGTCGGGCAGTTGCAGCACGCCGTGGATGACCAGGGAGGCCAGGCCGTGGGTGTAGGACCAGCCCGCCAGGGCGGCGCGGCGGACTTCGGCGCTGTCCAGTCCTTGTCCGAGTATCTCGGCGATGATGCGCTTGAGTTCGCCGAAGGCGTCGTCGCGGGCCTCGCGGTAGTCCACGGACAGGTCATCACCACCCAGCTCCGGGCCGAACATCAGCTGGTACAGCGCGGGGTTGGCGCGGGCGAAGCTGAAGTAGGCCAGGCTGGCGTCGCGCAGCTTCTGCAGGCCGGCATTGCCCTTGTCTTCCCGGCGCAGCGCGATGCCCAGTTCGCGAAAGCCCTGGGCGGCCAGTTGGCCCACCAGTTCGGCGCGGTTGGCGTAGTGGTGGTAGGCGGCCGTGGAGCTGACGCCGACCCGCTCCGAGACCGCGCGCAGCGACAGCTTGGTCGGCCCCACTTCCTCGAGCATCTCCCGCGCGGCCTGCAGCAGCTGCGGGGCGAGGTTGCCGACGTGGTAGGTGTCGCGGGCACGCTGGGGTGTCTTGCTCATGCGGGGCGGGGCCTTTGTTCCGGGGGCTTCGGGGCGGGGCGATCTTAGCATCGGGAAGTATCTTGACGGTGCTAAGATTTAAATCTTAGCATCGCTAACATTCAGCCCAGAGGTGCATCCCATGGATTCAAGCTACGCGTGTTTCGCGCTCAGCGTCGACAGCGGCGTCGCCCACCTGCAACTCAACCGCCCCGACAAGGCCAACAGCCTGACGCGGGCCTTCTGGAGCGAACTGCCGGAAGCGGTAGGGCGCCTGAGCCGTTCCGGCCAGGTGCGGGCGCTGGTCATTTCGGCGCAGGGCAAGACGTTCTGTGGCGGCCTGGACATGCAGATGTTCTCCACGGCTAAGGAGTTCCATGCCAGCAGCCCGCAGGAGCGGGAGCTGCTGCAGGTCAACCTGGAGCGCATGCAGGGGGCGCTGAATGCCCTGGAGCAGGCGCGCTTCCCGGTGATCGCGGCGGTGCAGGGCGCCTGCATCGGCGGTGGCTTCGACCTGATCGCCGCCTGCGACCTGTGCTTCGCCAGCGAGGCGGCCACCTTCCGCATCGAGGAAACCAACGTCGGCATGATGGCCGACCTGGGCGTGCTGCAGCGCCTGCCACGGCTGATCCCGGCCGGCGTGGCGCGCTACCTGGCGTTGACCGGGGACACCCTGGGCGCTGCCGAAGCCTACCGCCTGGGCCTGCTGGCCAAGCTCTTCGCCACGCCCGAGGCGCTGCTGGAGGGGGCCTTCGCCGCCGCGCGCAGGATCGCCGAGCGCCCGCCGGTGGCGATCAACGGGATCAAGCGCGCGATGCTCTACAGCCGTGACCACGGCGTCTACGAATCCCTGCAACACACCGTCCTGCTGCAGAGCGCCATCCTCAGCGGGCAGGACATCCTGCGCTCGGTGGGCGCGCGGGCGACGGGGACGCCGGCGCAGTTCCCCGACCTTCTCGAACTGCAGGAAACCTTCTGAGGCCTTTTTTTCAACCCAATCTTATCGTTGATAAGTTCGAGGTGATCGATGACGCATTACGACGCCGTGGTGATCGGCGCCGGCAACGCCGGGCTGACCGCCGCCACTGCGCTGCAGCGGGGCGGCAGCCGCACCCTGCTGGTGGAGCGCCACAACATTCCCGGGGGCTGCGCGACCTCCTTCGTGCGCGGCAACTTCGAGTTCGAGGTGGCGCTGCACCAGCTCAGCGGCCTGGGCACCGAGGACAAGCCGTTCGTGATGCGGAAATTCTTCGACAAGCTCGGGGTGCTGGACAAGGTCGAGTTCATCCAGGAGCACGCCCTGTACCGCCTGGCGGTGCCCGGTGAGCTGGACGTCACCCTGCCGGCCAGCTGGTCGGGCATCCGCCGCCTGCTGCAGGGCATGTACCCCGCCGAAAGCGAGGCCATCGAGCGCTTCATGCTGGTGTGCGAGAAGGTCACCCTGGAAAGCTTCATGACCCTGCCGCAGGCCAGCCGCGGCAACAGCGAGGCGATGCTCAGGTCGCTGTGCCCGTACTACGTGCAGTACGGCTTCCGCCCGGCGCGGGAGGTGCTGGACGAGTTCTTCGCAGACGCCAAGCTGAAGAACATCCTCGCCACCTACTGGCTCTACCTCGGCGTGCCGCCGAGCATGCTGCCCTTCGCCGACCTGGCGACCATGCTCTACGCCTATGCGGTGTTCAAACCCTGGCACATCAAGGGCGGCTCCCAGGCCATGTCCAACGCGCTGGTGGGGTCCTTCCTCGAAGCGGGTGGCGAGGTGCGCTTCAACTGCGCCGTGGAGCGGATCCACACCGAGGACGGGCGCATCTGCGGTGTCACCCTGGAAGACGGCGAGCGGGTCGGTTGCGACGCGGTGGTGTCCAACGCCAGCCCGCTGATCACCTTCAACGAGCTGCTCGACCTGCCGCAGCCGCCGTCGAAGGTGCGGCAGGACTTCAAGTCGCGGCGCATGGGCACCTCGGCCTTCGTGATCTACCTCGGCCTGGACTGCACGCCGCAGGAGCTGGGGGTGACCACCGCTTCCAGCTTCATCTACGAGACCCTCGACGAGGAGCAGATCCACGCGCGCATGGGCAGCCTGGAGCCGCCGCTGGGCGGCATGCTCACCTGCTACAACCTGGAGGACCCGAGCGCCGCGCCCGAGGGCAAGAGCCAGGTGGTGCTGGTCTGCCTGCAATACGGCGATGTGTGGAAGTCGGTGAAGCCGCAAGACTACGCGCAGACCAAGTACGCCTTCGCCGAGAAGCTCATCGCGGTGATCGAGAAGGTCTACCCGAAGGTGCGCCAGTACATCGAAGAGGTCGAGGTGGCCACGCCGCTGACCATGATGCGCTACCTCAACACGCCCGGCGGCGCCATCTACGGCTTCCAGCAGAGCGCGCAGGACTCGGCGCTGCTGCGCGAGCGCCTGGACGCGGTGCCGGGCCTGTACATGGCCGGCGCCTGGACCTCCATGGGCGGTTTCCAGCCCACCTACATGGCCGGCGAATCCACCGCCCGCGCCGTACTCAAGCACCTGAAGGCGAAGAAAGAGGTGGCCCATGCCTGAGCACAATCCGTTGAACGCGATCGCCGGCTACGCCGAGGCCTTCGCCGCCAAGCTGGCGCTGGAGGAGGGGGGCAGCGACTTCCAGGAAGTGCGCGGCGAGGTGGGCAGCACCGTGGTGCAGTTGCACCCCAAGCGCCTGGCGCTGGAGGTGGCCGAGATCATCGACGAGACCCCGAGCACCCGCACCCTGCGCCTGGTGGCGGCCGACGGCCAGCCGCTGCCGCCGTTCCAGGCGGGGCAGTACGTCAACCTGTTCGTCGAGATCGACGGCGTGCACACGGCCCGGCCCTACGCCATGTCCTCCTCGCCGCTGCAGCGCATGCACTACGACCTGACGGTGAAGCGGGCCCAGGGCGGCTTCGTCTCCCACTACCTGCTCGATGGCGTGAGCGTGGGGCAGCGCCTGACCAGCTCCGGGCCGATGGGCACCTTCCACCACAACCCGCTGTTCCATGGCGACGACCTGGTGTTCCTCGCCGGTGGCTCGGGCGCGGCGCCGGCCCGCAGCATCCTGCTGAACATCCTCGACCGCCAGCTGCCGCAGCGCTTGCACATGGTCTACGTGAACAGCCATGTGGACGACGTGATCTTCGCCGAGGAGCTGCGCGAACTGGCCGCGCGCCATGCCAACTTCACCCTCAGCGAAGTGATCTCGCGCCCGCCGGCAGGCTATGCCGGGCGCAGCGGTCGCCTGACCCTGGAAATGCTCCGGGCGCTGTTGGGCGAGGTCGGCGAGCGGATGTACTACATCTGCGGCCCGACGCCATTCAATGACAGCTGCGTGGCGCTGCTCGGCGAGCTGGGCGTGGCCCGGCGGCGCATCCGGGTCGAGGCCAACGGTGCGCCGAAGACGCCCCACGAGCAGGCCGGCTGGCCGGCGGGCGTGGCGCTGGAGGATGAGGTGCAGGTCACCGTGCGCGGCCGTGGCAGCTTCCGCAGCCGGGTCGGCGAGCCCCTGCTCAATGCCCTGGAGCGCAACGGCTACTTCGTGGAGAACGCCTGCCGCTCGGGCGAGTGCAGCCTGTGCCGGGTCAAGCTGGTGGCAGGCAACGTGTTCAACCCGCAGGAGGCGCACCTGCGCCAGTCCGACCGCGACTTCGGCTGGATCTATGCCTGCGTGGCGTTCCCCACCGGGGACATCGAAATCCTGCTGTAACGCGGCGCGGGCGGCTCGTCATCGCGGGCCGCTCGCCGGCAACCCACCCCGACAAGAACAACAAAAGGAGCATGAGGATGACCACCCGCCGTTGGGAAAAACACTATCCACCGCACCTGCAGGGCTACCGCCTCGACCCCGGGGCGCTCGCGGGCAACCTCGCGGCGTTCGCCCGGGACGCGGCGCAGCGCTTCGCCGAGGCTCCGGCGTTCACCCTGGTGCTGCCCAATGGCCTGCACGCCGATCTCTCCTTCAGCGAGACCGAGCGCCTGTCCAGCGCCTTCGCCGCCTACCTGGTGCGCGAGCAGGGCCTGCAGGTTGGCGATGTGGTGGCGCTGCAACTGCCCAACAGCCTGCACTATCCCATCGCGGTGCTGGGCGCCTGGAAGGCCGGGCTGATCGTCACCAACGTCAACCCGCTGTACACCGAGCGCGAGCTGGACGCGCAACTGGCCGACAGCGGCGCCAAGCTGCTGGTGGCCTGCGACCTGTTCGCCCAGCGCGCGCAGCCGGTGGTCGAGCAACGCGGCATCGCCCTGGTGCTGACCCGCCTCAGCGACTTCTTCCCCGAGCCCCAGGCCCGCGCCATCCAGCACGCGCTCGAAGCGCAGGCCGGCGGCGGCCTGACGCCACAGGTGGCGTTCCAGCATTTCAGCCAGGCGCTGGAGCTCGGGCAATCCGCGGACGTGGCGCTGCGGCAGCACCCCGTCGCCCTGTACCAGTACACCGGCGGCACCACGGGCAGGAGCAAGGGCGCGGTGCTGACCCACGCCAACCTGCAGGCGGTACTGCGCATGGCCGAGGACTACCTCGCCGGCTTCGGCGCGCGGGTCGAGCCGGGCGAGGCCATCGTCACCCTGCCGCCGCTCTACCACATCTTCGCCTTCAACTTTAATTTCCTGCTGTTCTTCCGCCGTGGCGCGCGCAACCTGCTGGTGCCCAACCCGCGCCCGCTGGCCAATGCGCAGCCGGCCTTCGAACGCTTCCCGGTGCGCTGGATGACCGGGGTGGACACCCTCTACGCCGGGTTGCTGGCCGAGCCCTGGTTCCAGGCCAACCCGCCGGATCTGAAGCTCGCGGTCTCCGGCGGCACCTCGCTGCGGCCGGTCACCGGCGAGCGCTGGCGGGCGGTGGTGGGGCAGATCCTCGAAGGCTACGGCCTGACCGAGAGCTGTTGCTTCGTCGCCTTCAACCCGCCGGGGCCCAAGGAGCGCCCGGGCACCGTCGGCCTGCCGCTGCCCGGCTGCGATGTGCGCATCGCCGATGCCGAAGGGGGCGAACTGGCGCCCGGCACGCCCGGCGAGCTGCTGGTGCGCGGCCCGCACATCATCGAGCGCTACCTCGACCGCCCGGAGGAAACCCGCGAGGCCTTCGTCGAGGGCTGGTTCCGCACCGGCGACATCGCGGTGATGGACGAGGACGGCTACATCCGCATCGTCGACCGCAAGAAGGACATGGTCCTGGTCTCCGGCTTCAACGTGTACCCCAACGAGGTGGAGGCGGTGATCGCCGAGCACCCGGACGTCAGCGAAGTGGCGGTGATCGGCGTGCCGGACGAGGCCACGGGGGAGGCGCTCTGTGCCTTCGTCGCGCTGCACCGGCCGGGGCTCGACGCAGGCGCTGTGATCAACCATTGCCGCGAGCGGCTGACCGCGTACAAGGTGCCCAAGCGCATCGAGTTCCGCGCGCAATTGCCCAAGTCGCCCATCGGCAAGATACTCCGGGCTCAGCTGCGCACCTGAGCGGGCATGGGCCCCTGCCGGGGCAGGTTTCTGTCTGATTGAGGAGTTCCGATGTCGATCTGGATCACCGCCTTGCCCGTGCTGGCGGTCGGGCTCGGCGCCCACTACCTGCGCACGGCGGCGCGCAAGCCGGAGCTGGTCTACCAGGCCAACCCGGAGAACCAGGCGCTGATCGCCCAGGTGCCGCGCCTCACCCGGCGCTTCTGGGCGACGCCCTGGCTGTTCAACGGCCACCTGCAACTGCTCGGCCTGGGCCTGAAGAAGGCCTTCGCCCCGCGCCTGGCCTACGACCGGGTCGACACCCTGCGCATGGCCGATGGCGGCACCACGGCGCTGCACTGGCTCGGCGCCGAGCTGCCGGCGGAGGTGCCGACCCTGGTGGTGCTGCACACCATCACCGGCTCGCCCCACAGCATGCGCGGCTTCGTGCGGGACCTGCAGCGGCTCACCGGCTGGCGCGTGGTGTTCTGCGAGCGCCGTGGCCACGGCCGGCTGCCGCTGACCAGCCCGCGCTTCAACACCATGGGCGATACGGCGGACCTGCGCGAGCAGCTGTGCGTGATCGGCGAGCGCTACCCCCGCTCGCCGCTCTACGCCGCGGGCATTTCCGCCGGCACGGGACTGCTGATCCGCTACCTGGGCGAGGAGGGCGAGGCGACGCCGTTGCGTGGCGCCTTCGCCTACTGCCCGGGCTACGACATCCGCGTGGCCTTCGCCCGTTCGCGCGCGCCCTACACCCGACTGATGGCGCGCAAGCTGGTTCGCCAGTTCGTCGCCCCCAACCGCGAAGCGCTGGCGCACCTGCCCAGCCTCGCCGCCCTGGAGGGCGCGCAGAGCCTGGATGAATTCCACCGGCACCTGTACGAGTGCGCGGGCTACCCCAGCCAGCAGGCCTACCTGGAGAGCTGCAACCCGATCACCGTGATGGAGACGGTGAGCATCCCGCTGCTGGTGCTCAACGCCGAGGATGATCCGGTGTGCGTGGTGGACAACGTGCGCGACCACCAGCACGCCATGGCACGCATGCCCAGGACCGTGCTGGCGGTCACCCGGCGGGGCAGTCACTGCGCCTACCTCGCCGGGTTCACCGCGCGCTCGTGGGCGCATCACCTGGCGGCCGAGTTTCTCCGGGCGGTGGACAGGCAGGCCCGGCGCTAGTCGCCACGCGGACGCCTGAAGGCATGTTCAGACGGCCATCGGTTACGTAATCTCGGCGCTGGCTCAGGGCGATATCCAAGGACATGAGCCGCATCTGGCCGGCGCCGGGACCGGCCCTATCAAACTCGAATACGGTGACTCGATTGACTGACTATGCCTGCCTGCTGAAAACCCCATCGGTCCAGGTCTACCAGGCCCTGCGCCTGGGCGCCGGCCTTAGCGGCAAGACCGATGAGGCCGCGGCTCGAGGGCTGCCCAATACGCTCTTCGCCGTCCAGGTCCTGCATGGGGAACAGCCCGTGGGGATGGGGCGGGTCATCGGTGATGGCGGCTGTTTCTTCCAGGTCGTGGACATCGCCGTCCTCAGGGAGCACCAGGGCAAGGGCCTGGGGAAACGGATCATGGGCGAGATCCTCAAGTACATCCAAGCCCATGTTCCGGTGAGCGGTTATGTCAGCCTGATAGCAGACGGCCAGGCGCAGGACCTGTATGCGCAGTTCGGGTTCGTCCATACCGCGCCGCGCTCGGTGGGCATGGCGTACAGGCCGTCAGAGGCGATGGGCAAGAGCCGGTTGCCCGATAACGGCTCCTGACCCGAACGGCCCCATTGGAGGTCATGGGGCAGGGGATGAAGGCACCCCTTCACCCGGGGCGGCTCCGCGCGGCCCTGGGCTAGTGCGAGTGTGCTAATTGACCCCCGCCCATGGCGCTTCTAGATTCCAGCGCTCACCAGCGGGGTGCCTGTGGCGCCCGGCTGCCACCTCGGCAAAGGATGGGCCCGCCATGCGTTCTTCCCTCGTGCATCCGTTGTTCGCCCTGCTGCTGGTCACCACCCAGGGGATGGCGGCCGACGTCGAGGCGATCTTCCGCTCGCAGGACACCGACGGTGATGGCGCGATCTCCGTGGCGGAGGCGCGGGCCTCGGCGCCGGCGGCCTTCGCGGCCATCGATCGCAACGGCGACGGGGTGGTGGGCGTGGACGAGATCGCCGCGCACATGGTCGCCGAGAGCGGCCCGGACATGGCCTGGCCGGCACCGGTGCTGAATTCGGTGGCGCAGAAGACGCTGGAGTACTGGGATGCCGACCACGACGGCAAGGTGACCGGGCCGGAGTACGAGGACGCCTCGGTCGCCCTGATGCTGCTGGCGGACTCGGACGGTGACCGCAAGGTGACCCGCGAAGAGCTGCTGCGCTTCCGGGGCGAGGCACCCGCGCCCTGAGTGAGCGGCGCCGGGGTCCGGGGCGACGCGCCTCGGCCGCGCGTCACCCCCGCGAACGCGGGGGCCACTGAACCCACCTCTCGCAAGCCGAGGCTCGCGGATGGCGGCCGTCCGGTCAGTTGGCAGCCGCTGCCCTGGCCCGTGCCGCATGCAGCTTCTTGTAGCTGTCGACCAGGCGCTGGTGCCGGTCCAGCCCTTCCAGCTTCAGGCTGGTCGGCGTCAGGCCGTGGAAGCGCACGCTGCCCTCCAGCGAGCCCAGCACCGCGTCCATGCGCTCGTTGCCGAACATGCGGCGGAAGTTGGCCTCGTAGTCGGCCATGTCCAGGTCGTCGTCCAGGGTCACTTCCAGCGCCGCGTTCAGGGCCTGGTAGAACAGGCCGCGCTCGACGGTGTTGTCGTTGTACTGGAGGAAGGCCTCCACCAGTTCCTTGGCGTCTTCGAATTTCTTCAGCGCCAGGTGGATCAGCAGCTTCAGCTCCAGGATGGTCAGCTGGCCCCACACGGTGTTGTCGTCGAACTCGATGCCGATCAGCGTGGTGATGTCGGTGTAGTCGTCGACCTCGGTGTTGTTCAGGTTGCGCAGCAGCGACTTCAGCTCGCGGTCGCTCAGGCGGTGCAGGTTGAGGATGTCGGCGCGAAACAGCAGGGCCTTGTTGGTGTTGTCCCAGATCAGGTCCTCCACCGGGTAGATCTCCGAGTAGCCGGGCACGAGGATGCGGCAGGCGTTGGCGCCGAGGTCGTCGTAGACCGCCATGTACACCTCCTTGCCCATGTCTTCGAGGATGCCGAACAGGGTGGCGGCCTCCTCGGCGTTGCCGTCCTCGCCCTGGCCGGAGAAGTCCCATTCGACGAATTCGTAGTCGGCCCTGGCGCTGAAGAAGCGCCAGGACACCACGCCGCTGGAGTCGATGAAGTGCTCGACGAAGTTGTTCGGCTCGGTCAGCGCGTGGCTTTCGAAGGTCGGCTGCGGCAGGTCGTTGAGGCCCTCGAAGCTGCGCCCCTGGAGCAGTTCGGTGAGGCTGCGCTCCAGCGCCACTTCGAAGCTCGGGTGGGCGCCGAAGGAGGCGAATACGCCGCCGGTGCGCGGGTTCATCAGGGTCACGCACATCACCGGGAATTCACCGCCCAGGGAGGCGTCCTTGACCAGCACGGGGAAGCCCTGCTCCTCCAGGCCCTGGATGCCGGCGAGGATGCCGGGGTACTTGGCCAGCACGGCCTGGGGCACGTCCGGCAGCGACAGCTCGCCTTCGAGGATCTCGCGCTTGACCGCCCGCTCGAAGATCTCCGACAGGCACTGCACCTGGGCTTCGGCCAGGGTGTTGCCGGCGCTCATGCCGTTGCTGAGGTAGAGGTTCTCGATCAGGTTGGACGGGAAGTACACCGTCTCGCCGTCGGACTGGCGCACGAAGGGCAGGGAGCAGATGCCGCGCGCGGTGTTGCCGGAGTTGGTGTCGTACAGGTGCGAGCCGCGCAGCTCGCCGTCCGGGTTGTAGATCGCCAGGCAGTGCTCGTCGAGGATCTCGGCCGGCAGGGCGTCCTTCGGGCCGGGCTTGAACCAGCGCTCGTTCGGGTAGTGGACGAAGTCGGCGTTGGCGATGTCCTCGCCCCAGAACTGGTCGTTGTAGAAGAAGTTGCAGTTCAGCCGCTCGATGAACTCGCCCAGGGCCGAGGCCAGGGCGCTTTCCTTGGTCGAGCCCTTGCCGTTGGTGAAGCACATCGGCGAGCTGGCGTCGCGGATGTGCAGCGACCAGACGTTGGGCACGATGTTGCGCCAGGAGGCGATCTCGATCTTCATGCCCAGCCCGGCGAGCAGGCCGGAGAGGTTGGCGATGGTCTCTTCCAGCGGCAGGTCCTTGCCGGGGATGCAGGTGCGCTGGCCGCTACTGGTGGGGATCAGCAGCGCCTGGGCGTCGGCGTCGAGGTTCTCCACCTCTTCGATGATGAACTCGGGGCCCTGCTGCACCACCTTCTTCACCGTGCAGCGGTCGATGGAGCGGAGGATGCCCAGGCGGTCCTTCTCGGAAATGTCGGCCGGCAGCTCCACCTGGATCTTGAAGATCTGCGCGTAGCGGTTCTCCGGGTCGACGATGTTGTTCTGCGACAGGCGGATGTTGTCGGTGGGGATGTCGCGGGTCTGGCAGTACAGCTTGACGAAGTACGCCGCGCACAGGGCCGAGGAGGCCAGGAAGTAGTCGAACGGCCCCGGCGCCGAGCCGTCGCCCTTGTAGCGGATCGGCTGGTCGGCGATCACCGTGAAGTCGTCGAACTTGGCTTCGAGGCGGAGGTTGTCGAGAAAATTGACCTTGATTTCCATGCGGGATACCGGCGTAAGGAGTCGAGCGATGAAGGAGGGCGGTGTGGCCAGGCGGGCAGTTTACGCCGGGCGGCGAGTGATGCCTTCCTTTCAGGGGGACGGCATGGAAGCCGTCCGCCCGACGGAAGTCAACCCCCGGAACGCCGGGGCGCGGTCATGCGGCCCGCGAAAAGCGCTTGCGGAAGGCTGCCGGGGAAATGCCGACACGCTGGCCGAACAGGCGGCGGAAGGAGTTGCTGTCCTCGTAGCCCACGCGGCTGGTGATCTCGTCGAAGCCCAGGCGCGTGGTCTCCAGCAACTGCTTGGCCTTCTCCAGGCGCAAGGCCTGGAGGTAGGCCAGCGGCGTGGAGCCGGTGGCGTCCTTGAAGCGCCGCTTGAAGTTGCGCACGCCGAAACCGAAGCGCGCGGCGAGTTCGTCGATGCCCAGCGGGGCAGCGAAGTGGGCCTCCATCCAGTCCTGCACGCGCAGCACCGCCTCGTCGCCATGGCCACGCGGCATCGACCAGCTGACATAGACGGATTGCTCGCTGCGCGTGCCGTCGATCAGCAGGTAGCGGCTGCACTGCTGGGCCAGCTCGCGCGAGGCGAAGCGGCGGATCAGGTGCAGCAGCAGGTCCATGGCCGCGCTCGCGCCGGCGCTGCTGATGAGGCGGCCGTCCTCGCAGATGATGCGCCGCTCGTCCAGCCGGACCTCCGGGTAGCGACGGCGCAACAGGTCGGCGAAGGCCCAGTGGGTGGTGGCCTCGACGCCGTCGAGCAGCCCGGTGTCGGCGAGCATGAAGCTTGCCGTGCACATCGATGCGATGACCGCCCCCTGTCCGTGCTGGCGGCGCAGCCAGGCGCGATACCGTTCGAAAGCCGGCAGGGCCTCGCGCAGGCTGAAGAGGAAGCCGGGAATCAGCACCAGGTCGGTTCGCGCCACGTCATCGAGTGCGGCGTCCACCGCCATGGTCCGTCCCGAGGCGTTGGCCACCGGCTGCCCGTCCAGCGAAGCCACGCTCAGGGTGAATGGCGCGGGGGCGGGGGCGGCGAAGCGATTGGCCGCATCCAGTATCTCCAGCGCCAGGGCGGCGCTGGCGTGCGAGCTGTACTGGGCGAGCAGGAGCGTGACGTGCATGGGGATTCTCTTGCGCAAGTCGCATGGTATTAGTCATTTGTGCACCTACCTTATCGCAACCGCGCGCTCTAGAGTGCGGCACTCGTCGTTCAAACAGGTGTTCGCTAGATGAACCTATGGTTTCGCCTTCTGTTGATGCTGCTGCGCCGCCCCTGGCGCAAACCCGTACACGGGCTCGCCACCACCGTAGTGCGGCTGCGCGTATGGCCACTGGACCTGGACCTCAACCGGCATGTCACCAATGGCCGCTATTTCACCCTGGCCGACATCGGGCGGATGGATTACGTACTGCGCAGCGGCGCCTATCGCGTGGCGTTGCGGCATCGTGCGCTGCCCATCGTGGGGGATGTGTGGGGCAAGTTCCGCCGCGAGCTTAAGCTGTTCGAGCGCTTCGAGATCCACTCGCGGATGCTGGGCTGGGACGAGAAGTGGAGCTTCATGGAGCACCGCTTCGTCAAGGACCAGCGGGTGATCGCGGTGGTGGTGATGCGGGGGTTGTTCCGCGGCCCAAAGGGCACCGTGGCGCCTGCTGAGTTCGCGCGTGAACTGGGCGTGGACGAATCGCCGGCGTTGCCAGGGTGGCTGCAGGACTGGTCGGCCAGTTGCGACGGCCTGAGCGAGCACCTGCGCGAGGCGGAGGCGCCGCTGCGATAGCTGCACCCGGGCACGCCGCCCGTGCCATCGCACGGGCGGCGGCCTCGTCAGAGGGCGATGGGGGCCGGTGTGGCGACGTGCACGGGCTGCCGGACCCTGACCACGACCTTTCCCCTGGCGCGGCCCGTCTCGACGTAGGCCAGGGCGTCGTCCGTCTCCTCGAACGCAAAGACCTTGTCGATCACCGGCCGGATCGCGCCGTCGCCGATGATCTCGCCGAGCTCGCGCAATTGCCTGCCGCTGGGCTGCATGAACAGGAACGAGTAGCGGACCTGGTGCCGCCTGGCCTGCTTGCGGATCTTCCGGCTGATCAGGCGGATGACCAGTTGCACCAGCTTGGGCATGCCGGCGTTCCTGGCGAAGTCCGGGTCCGGCGGGCCCGAGATGGAGATCAGCAGGCCACCTGGCTTGAGCACGCCCAAGGATTTTTCCAGCTCATCCGTGCCCAGGCTGTGCAGGACCACATCGTAGCCACGCAGGGTCTTCTCGAAGTCGTCCTTGCGGTAGTCGATGACGATGTCGGCGCCAAGGCTTTTCACCAGCGCGACATTGGCCGTGCTGGTGGTGGTCGCCACGCTGGCGCCCAGGTGCCTGGCCAATTGGATCGCGATGCTCCCGACCCCGCCTGACCCCGCATGCACGAAAACCTTCTGGCCTTTCTGCAGGTTGGCCTTCTCCACCAGCGCCTGCCAGGCGGTCAGGGCGACCAGGGGGAGGGAGGCCGCCTGCTCCATGCTCAGGCCGGCCGGTTTCGGGGCGACGTTGGCCTCGGCCACGGCGATGTATTCGGCGAAGGCGCCGATGCGCGCGGTGTCGGTGCGTGCATAGACCTCATCGCCTGGCTTGAAGGCCGTGACCTTGGCGCCGACCTGGCTCACCACGCCGGCCAGGTCGTTGCCCAGGACCAGCGGCATGCGCAGGGGCACGACCCGTTTGAGAGCGCCACTCTTCAGCTTGATGTCCAGCGGATTGATGCTCGCGGCGTGGACCTGCACCCGCACATCGTGCTCGCCGAGCGTGGGCTCCGGCACGTCCGCCGGTTTCAGGCGCTCCTGCTTTCCATAACGTTCGATGACGAAGGCTTTCATGGGTATCACCTGTTCAGCCGCGCGGGCGCGATCGGCCTGCGCGCGGCTCGATGGTTGAATGTCGAGATGCGGGTTCAGCGGATGCCCTGTGCTCTCAGGGCGGCGGGTGTGAACTCCGATTTGTTCGCCTTGAAACCGAAGATGATGGGTTGCGCGCTGTTGTAGATCAGCCCGAACACCAGGTAGCGGTTACTGCTGAAATCATAGATCGCCTCGCCGGCGTACCAGGGGGTGTCGGCGTAGTCGTACTGCACGTGGAAGCCCTCGGAGAAGCGCCACAGTTCGCCACGGCTGTCGTAGTGCTCCGCCAGGGCGATCTGCCAGGTGTCCTCGTCGATATAGAACACGCGCTTGGCATATATGTGGCGCATCCCCGGCTTCAGCGTGCCGACCACTTTCCACACCCGGTGTTTTTCATAGCGCAGGTATTCCGGTGCGAGGTGCCCCTTCTCGATCAGCTTGGCCGAGGTGAGCTCGTGGCTGGTCAGCCGGTAGTTGTTGTAGGGGATATAGAGTTCCTGCTTGCCTTCGAGCACCCACTCGTAGCGATCGGGCGACCCCGTGTACATGTCGTAGTTGTCGGAGGTCCGCAGGCCGTCCGCCGCGGTGCCGGGGCCGTCGTAGGCCACTTGCGGGGCACGCCTGACGCGCCGTTGCCCGGAGTTGTAGAGCCAGGCGAGGCGTGGTTGTGCAACCTGGTCGACGGTTTCGTGCACCAGCAGGATGTTGCCCGCCAGGCGCGCCGGGGCCGTCACTTTCTGGGTCGAGAAAATCATGATGTTGGCATCGCGCACCGGGTCGAAGCCGGTCAGGTTTTCCGGCCAGGCGGCGCGGTCTTCGAGCCGGACCTCACTGAACGCGCCGCTGGGCTGGGTGATCACCTGGGTGTGTTCGCGGAACAGACTGCCGCCGCGGTATCGCATGAAGTGATTCCACAACACTTCCACGCCGCTCTTGGGGTGGCTGAACGGCACGTAGCCCTCGTAGTCGAGCACCCCGTTGCCGCCGGGGGCCAGCCTGGCTGTCTGCGCGTTCTTGCGTGCTGCCTCGTAGACATGCTCGGGATACCGGGCGGTACGCCGGGTTTCGTAGACGTTCAGCCGGTAGCCGTCCGGGTTGCGGCGCAACTGTTCGATTTGCCCGGGCGTCAGGTTGTCCCGGTAGGTTTCATAGTTGCTGGCGTCGATGGAGAACTTCACCGGATCGCCGGCAAAGGGGTCGACGAACTGCTTCGGGATGTCGCTCCAGGTGATGCCGCGGCTGAACCCGCCGGTCCATGCGGGGATGGACCCGTCGGCGTTGCCGGCCGCCTCGGCACCCAGCGGTGTGAGCGCTTCGGCGGCAGCGGTGAAGCTGGCCGCCAGTGCCATTGTGGCCATCATGGCGGAGAGCACGCGTGGCTTAGTCATTTGCCTGCCCCGCTTGCTCCAGCTGCCGTTCGGCAGCGTCCAGGTGCTGCTGGGCCTCACTTGCGCCGAGCTTCCGAGCCTGCTGGAACCAGCTGTGGGCGTATTCCAGCGCCGCTACGCTGCCGTCCTGTGTGGCACGGGCCATATGGCAATTGCCCACCGCCAGTGCCAGTTCTGCGGTGATCACGCTCTCGTCCAGTTCATTGGTGACGCAGGTGTCTTGGGGGGCGGCCTGTGCGGCCGCGACGACGAGGAGGGTCGTCGCGCCCAGGAGTTGCTTGATCATGGATAGACCTCGAAGGGAAGATTTCCGTAAGGTTCTATTACAGAACCATTGAGCGGAAAACTAGGTGCTATCATGAAACCTGTCAATCGCTTTCTCGATAACCGCTCAACCGCACCCACGACGGAGGCTTCACCGTGGAAAGAGTCACGTTCGAAGATCGAAACTGTTCCATCGCCCGTTCCACGGACGTGCTGGGCGACTGGTGGAACCTGCTGATCATCCGCGAGTTGCTCTGGGGAACGACGAAGTTCGATGAATTCCAGCGCAACCTGGAGATTTCCAAGGGCATCCTTTCCAAGCGCCTCAAGCTGCTTCAGGAACACTCGATCATCATCAAGACCCCGGTCGGCACCGGCACCGAATACACCCTGACCGACAAGGGCCGGGCCCTGCACGTCATCATCATCGCCATGCTCCAGTGGGGGGATGAATGGAACCCGCTGCCGGAGGGCCCCCCGTTGATACCCATCAACCGGAAAACCGGGGCGACCCTCGCGCCCTTGCAGCTGGTAGACAGCGATGGTGTGCCCCTCGCCCTGAAGGACCTGGGCCTTCGCCCCGGCCCCGGTGCGGACGCGACGACCCTGGAGCGCCTGGACAGGCTGCGCAAAGCCCGCTGACCGGCGCGGCGTGCAGGCCCATCGCAGCGGGGCGAGCACTGGTCGGCGGTAATTTCCTAGCCGGACGCTAACATCCGCGCCAGAACGCCCCCTCCAGCTATTGCGGACTCCACCTGATGAAATTGCGCCTGCTGCCCCTCAGCCTGCTTCTCGCCTCTTCCCTGACCCTTGCCGCCGACCCGGAACCGGTGCCCAAGGCGCTGGAGGAGCAGGTCGGGCGCCTGGTGGAACTGCTCAGGGACAGCTACGCCACCGGCTACCCGGAGGCGACCATGACCCAGACCCTGGATACCGGCGAGGAAAGCCAGGTCACCCTGGCGGTGTTCACCGTCGAAGGCTTCGGCATGGGCAACAACTACGCCCAGTTTCTGGCGGCCTTCACCCCGGAGGCGAACGAAGAGGGCGTGCCGCACTACAGCCTGATCGACGTGGTGCGCATCGGTGGCGACAGCTGGCGCTCGATCGAGAAGCTCAACGCCCGGCTGGTCAGCGACCCCGCAGGCGACAAGACCCTGATCGATATCCCGGTGATGGAGAACTCCGATGACGATTCGCCGAACTTCCCGACCCGTGCCGGCGTGATCCACCTGTCCCTGGACGACTCCTTCCAGGCCACCCGCCTGCTGGAACTGAAGTGACCCCGGCCGTGTCCATCCCCGGCCGCGATGGCCGGCCATGAAGGTCTGTGACCACTGCGGGTTCCTCGTCTTCGAGGTGCACCGCCCGTGCGTGCGATGCGCCGAGGACGCGCGGCTGGCGCTGGAGGCGCAGGTGCCCAGGCCCAGGCCGTCCGTGCTGCCGAAGGTCCTGAAATGGCTGTTCATCGGCATCGCGGTGCTGGGCCTCGCCGCCGCGGGCGGGATCGCCTGGATCCTGCATTCGCTGGGGCCGATGCCCTCGTTCGGTTGACGGCGGCCAGCAGGCACCGCCGACACCGCAGGCGCTAGGCCCGCACCCAGCGCTGGCGGGTCCAGCCACTCAGGGCGTCGACCGCGAGCACCAGCACCAGCATGGCCAGGATCACGGTGCTGGCGCGGGCTTCCTGGAACAGGCTGAGGCTGACATAGAGCATCTGCCCCAGGCCGCCGGCGCCGACGAAGCCGAGCACGCTGGCCATGCGGATGTTGTTTTCCCAGCGGTACAGCGAGTAGGCCAGCAACTGCGGCCACAGATTGGGCAGGGTGCCGTAGCAGAAGGCCGCGACCTGGCCGCCGCCTTGCAGGCGAATGGCCTCGGCCGGGGCGCTCGGCGTGTTCTCCAGCGCCTCGGCGAACAGGCGGCCGAGCACGCCCGCCGTGTGCAGGGCCAGGGCCAGGGTGCCGGCGTTGGGCCCGAGGCCGGCGGCGAGCACCATCAGCGCCGCCCATACCAGCTCGGGTATCGCCCTCAGGCCATTGAGCAGCAGGCGGGTCAGGCCCTGCGGCAGCGTGCCGAAGCGCCCGGCGGCGGGCAGCGCCAGCAGCAGGCCCAGCAGCGCGGCGAGCAGCGTGCCCAGGGCCGACATGGCCAGGGTCTCCAGCGCGCCCCGGGCGATGGCCAGCAGGTGGGAGTCGCTGAGGTCGGGCTGCAGGAAGCGCATCACGTACGCCCCCATCTGCTTGAGGTTCCCCGCCTCACCCAGGGCCGGCAGGTCCAGGCCCAGGTAGAGGAAGGAGGCGATGACGGCGGCGAGGATCGCCAGCAGCAGGGCGGTGTCGACCAGGCGCTTCATGCCAGCCTCCCACGCAGCACGCGGCTGAGCAGGTCCGCCAGCAGCACCAGCAGGAGGAAGGTCAGCAGCATGCTCGCCACCTCGCCGCCGGCGAACATGCGCAGCGACAGGTCGATCTGCTGACCCAGCCCGCCCGCGCCGACGAACCCCATCACCACCGAGGCGCGGATGGCGCACTCCCAGCGGTACACGGTGTAGGAGGTCAGCTCGGCAGCGGCGTTCGGCAGCAGCCCATAGAAGAAGGCGCCCAGGCGCCCGGCACCGCCCTGCAACAGGGCGTGCATGGGGCGCTGGTCGACCGACTCGAGGATTTCCGCATAGACCTTGCCGAGCATGCCGGCATAGGTGATGGCGATGGCCAGCACGCCTGCGGTCGGGCCGAGGCCCACGGCCCGCACGAACAGCAGTGCCCAGACGATTTCCGGCACGCTGCGCAGGACGATGAGCAGCCCCCGGACCGGCCAGCGCAACGCCCGGCCGAGCACGCCGGGATGGCCGCCCCGGGAGGCCGCCGACAGCGACAGGGCACGGCTGGCGAGCAGCCCGGCGGGCACCGCGACCAGCAGCGCCAGGACCATGCCGGCGGTGGCGATGGCCAGGGTCTGCAGGGTGGCGTCCAGCAGCAGCTTCAGGAAGGCCGGGTCGTGTGCAGGTGGCCAGAAGCCGGCGAGAAAGCGGCCCATCTCGCTCTGGCTGTCCGCGGCAAGGAGCACGCCGGGGTCCAGTTCGGCCAGGCGGATGCCGGGCCACAGCAGGGCCACCGCCAGCAGCGCCAGCAGCAGGCGGGGCAGGGTGGCGGGGTCGCGGTGATCGGCTCTCAGCATCGGGGAATCTGCAATTGCAGGGTCACGGCCCGAGGCTGCGGGGACTGCAGTTGCTCATTGGCGTAGAGGGCGTCGAGCAGCGCCTGGTCGACCTCGCCGGCCGGGCGATCGAAGGCGATGCGCCCCTCGCGCACGCCGACGATGCGCGGGAAGTGCGACAGGGCGAGTTCCACGGCATGCAGGCTGGCCACCAGCGTCATGCCATGGGCCTCGGCGTGCTGGCAGAGCACGCGCATCGTGTGGTCCGCGAGCACCGGGTCCATCGCGGAAACCGGCTCGTCCGCGAGCAGGAGCTCCGGCGCCTGGTACAGCGCCCGGGCGATGCCGACGCGTTGCAGTTGCCCTCCCGACAACTGCTGGCACTGGGCGAACAGCTTGTCGGCCAGGTCCAGGCGCGCCAGCGCGGCGCGCGCACCGGGGATGTCCAGCGGATGCAGCAGGTTGAGCAGGCTGCGGCCCAGCCCCCATTGGCCGAGCTTGCCGGCGAGCACGGCGGTGACCACCCGCTGCCGGGGCGGCAGCGGTGGCGACTGGTGGATCAGGGCGATGCGTGCGCGCAGATGCTGCCGGGCACGGGAGGACAGCTGCCAGGGGTTCTGCCCGAGCGCCTCCACCTGGCCCGCGCTCGGCTGCAGGGCGCTGGCGAGCAGGTTCAGCAGGCTGGATTTGCCTGCGCCGGAGGGGCCGATGATGGCGACCCGTTCTCCGCTGGCGATGCGCAGGTCGACGCCGCGCAGGGCGTGGACCCCATTGCCGTGCTGCAGGCAGGCGCCCTCAAGGCGCAGGCTCATTTCAGCAGGTCGGCGGCGCGGGCGGCTTCCTCGATGCCCTTGTAGTTGTCCGGGGTGGTCTCGATGAAGCGGCTGGCGGCCTGCAGGTCGAGGATCGCCTTGTGCTCGGGGTTGGCCGGGTCGAGGGCGAGGAAGGCCTTCCTGATCTTCTCGGCGAGGGCCGGGTCGAGGGTGCCGCGCACGGTCCAGTTGTAGTCGTAGTAGGCCGGTGTGGTGGCGAACACCCTGACCTTGGCGGTGTCGACCTTGCCGGCGGCGACCAGCTTGTCCCACACGCTGGCGTTCAGCACGCCGCCGTCCACCTTGCCGGCCTGGACCCAGGCGGCGGTGGCGTCATGGGCGCCGGAATAGCCGATGCGGCTGAAGTACTGCTCGGGCTTGATGCCGTCCTTGAGCATGAAGTAGCGCGGCATCAGGCTGCCCGAGGTCGAGGAGATGGAGCCGAAGGCGAAGGTCTTGCCCTTGAGGTCGGCCAGCGACTTCACCTCCGGGTTGGCGGTGATGAACTTGCTGGTGAACTGCGCATCCTGCTCGCGCTGCACCAGCGGGATGGCGTTGCCGGTCTTCAGGCGCACCTGGACGAAGGTGAAGCCGCCCAGCCAGGCCATGTCGAGGCGATCGGTGGCCAGGGCCTCGACCACCGCCGGGTAGTCGGCGACCGGGACGAACTGGACCTTCATGCCCAGCGTCTTCTCCAGGTAGGCGCCCAGCGGCTCGAACTTGCGCAGCAGCTCGGTGGGGGCTTCGTCGGGGATGGCGCTGACGCGCAGCACGTCGGCGGCCTGGGTGGCCAGCGTGGACAGGGACAGGGCGAGGCCGGCGGTGGCGGCCAGGATGCGCTTGAGCATGAAGATTCTCCGGTTCAATGGCGGAAAAGGTTCGCAGTCACGCGCCGTGCGCGCTTGCAGAGGGTAGCCGAATCGGCGGCGATTATAGGGATGGAGGTGTGAAACGCCAGCTTTGCTAAAATCCGCCGCCATCAGAATAACGAGGTGTGCAATGAACGAGCCGATCCGTTTGACCCAGTACAGCCACGGCGCCGGTTGCGGCTGCAAGATCTCCCCCAAGGTACTGGACGTGATCCTGGCCGGCAGCGGCGCACAGAACCTCGACCCGCGCCTGTGGGTCGGCAATGCCTCGCGTGACGACGCCGCGGTGTACGCCCTGGACGAGGAGCGCGGGGTGGTCTCCACCACCGACTTCTTCATGCCCATCGTCGACGACCCCTTCGACTTCGGCCGCATCGCCGCGACCAACGCGATCAGCGACATCTACGCCATGGGCGGCGACCCGCTGATGGCCATCGCCATCCTCGGCTGGCCGGTGAACCTGCTGCCGCCTGAGTTGGCCCGCGAGGTGATCCGGGGAGGCCGCGCGGTGTGCGATGCGGCGGGCATCCCGCTGGCCGGCGGCCACTCGATCGACGCGCCGGAGCCGATCTTCGGCCTGGCCGTGACCGGCGTGGTGAACAAGGCGCACATGAAGCGCAACGACACCGGAACCGTCGGTTGCCGGCTCTACCTGACCAAGCCGCTGGGCATCGGCATCCTCACCACCGCCGAGAAGAAGGCCAGGCTGCGCGAGCAGGACGTCGGCCTGGCGAGGGACTGGATGTGCACCCTGAACACCCCCGGCTCGCGCTTCGGCCGCCTGGCGGGCGTCCGCGCCATGACCGACGTCACCGGCTTCGGCCTGCTCGGCCACCTGGTGGAGATGGCCGACGGCGCCGGCCTCACGGCTCGGCTGGATTACGCCAGCGTGCCGCGCCTGCCGGGCGTCGAGCATTACCTGGCGGAGGGTTGCGTGCCCGGCGGGACGCTGCGCAACTTCGACAGCTATGGCGACAGGATCGCGCCGATCTCCGAGGCGCAGCGGGACCTGCTGTGCGACCCGCAGACCAGCGGTGGCCTGCTGGTGGCGGTGGCGCCCGAAGGCGAGGCCGAGTTCCTCGCCGTGGCCGCCGAGCTGCGGCTGGACCTCTCGCCGATCGGCCAGCTGGTCGAGCGACAGAGACACGCGGTCGAGGTGCTCTGATGCGCGACAACACCACCGACTACCGCGAGCTGTTCCTCAACGATGTCCCGATGATGGACATGCGTGCCCCGGTGGAATACTCCAAGGGCGCGTTCCCCGGCACCGTGAGCCTGCCGCTGATGACCGACCTGGAGCGGCAGAAGGTCGGCACCTGCTACAAGCAGAAGGGCCAGCAGGCCGCCATCGAGCTCGGGCACCAGCTGGTGTCCGGCAAGGTCAAGGCGCAACGGGTGGAGGCCTGGGCGTCCTTCGCCAAGGCCCACCCCGAGGGCTACCTGTACTGCTTCCGGGGCGGCTTGCGTTCGCAGATCGTGCAGCAGTGGCTGAAGGAAGCCGGCATCGAGTATCCCCGCGTGATCGGCGGCTACAAGGCGATGCGGACCTTCCTGATCGAAACCCTGGACCGGGCCGTGGCCGAGTGCGAGTTCGTCGTCGTGGGCGGCATGACCGGCACCGGCAAGACCGAGGTGGTCAAGGCCCTGGCCGACAGCGTCGACCTGGAGGGCCACGCCAACCACCGTGGCTCCAGTTTCGGCAAGCGTGCGACCGGGCAACCTTCGCAGATCGACTTCGAGAACCGCCTGGCCATCGACCTGCTCAAGCGCCGGGCCCGTGGCCAGCAGCTGTTCGTGCTGGAGGACGAAAGCCGCATGATCGGCATGTGCTCGCTGCCGCTGTCGTTGCACCAGGGCATGCAGCATTTCCCGCTGGTGTGGCTGGAGGACAGCCTCGAAGGGCGCATCGAGCGCATTCTCAAGGACTACGTGATCGACCTGGCCGCCGAGTTCCGCGCCGTGCACGGCGATGAGCCGGGCTTCGAGCGCTTCGCCGAGCGCCTGTTGCAGAGCCTGGACAACATCCAGAAGCGCCTCGGCGGCGAACGCTACCAGCGCCTGCGGCTGATCATGCAGGCGGCCCTGGACGAGCAGCGTCGCAGGGGTGCGGTGGAACTCCACCGTGGCTGGATCGAGGGCCTGCTGCGCGAGTACTACGACCCGATGTACGCCTACCAGCGCGAGAACAAGGGCACGCGCATCGAGTTCGCCGGGGACGCGCCGGCCATCCTCGACTACCTGGCGCATCGCCGGGCGCGGCGCTAGGGGCTGTCGACCAGTGGCGGACTCGCGGTCGTACGTCGCGCTGACTCATGGGTGCCGGACCGCTTCCGGGTGCTGGGTACCGAGGACCACGGCGAGGGAGTCCGGGCGCCAGAATTCCTGGTCGAACTCCACGCTCTGGCCGTGCTCGCCGTAGCTCAGGCGCTCCAGGTAGAAGCTGCCGGACCCCGGCGAGACCTGCAGCAGCTCGGCCTGGACGTCGTTCATCGTTTCCGGATGCATGAGCAGTTCGCTGCGTGACTGCACGCGGCCGAAGCGCTCGCGCAGCAGGCGGGTGAGCGAGGTGTTGAGGTCGGTGGTGAGCAGCTCCGGGCACCAGTCCACCAGCAGCACGTTGCATTCCAGCAGCACCGGGCGCTGGTCGACCCAGCGGCGCCGTTGCAGGTAGAACACCGGCTCCTCGGGGTGCTCCAGGCCCATGCGCTTGGCCAGCCAGGCGCCGGCGGGGCGGCGTTCGGCGTGCAGGCATTCGGTGCGCGGCACGCGTCCCTGGGCCGCCACGTATTCCATGAAGCCGATGATGCCGGTGGGGTCGTAGCGGATGCGTGGCGGGCTGACGTACCAGCCCCGGCGGTTCTGGCGGTAGATCAGGCCGTCGGTTTCCAGCAACTGCAAGGCCTGGCGCAGGGTCACCCGGGTGCAGCCGAAGCGCTCGGCCAGCTCACGCTCCGCCGGCAGCTTGCTGTCACTGGGGAGGACGCCTTCGGCCAGGTCCGTCACCAACTGGTCGCGGATGCGCAGGTAGTGGGGCTGGGAGGCCCGCCAGCTGCCCTGGGGCAACGACTCGGTGACGAACGAGGGGCGCGACGGGTTGAGCAGCGCGCCGTTCACGCCGTTGCCTCGGCTGCCGGTGCCAGGGGCCGCTCCTGGTGCCGCAGGTCCTTGCGCCAGGCGTGCAGGCCATAGCCGGCGAGCACCACGAAGCCGGCGTAGAGCGCGGCGGTGAGCTGCAGGTCCTTGTAGAGGAAGAGGCCGACGTAGGCGACGTCGAGGATGATCCACAGCCCCCAGCTGGCCAGGTACTTGCGCGCCGCCCAGAAGCTGGCCACCAGGCTGAAGGCGGTGAGCAGGGCGTCGACCCAGGGCACGGCGGCATCGGTGAAAAGGTGCATCAGGCTGCCCAGCAGCACGGCTCCGAGCAGGCCGGCGAGAAGGCTGAGGACGGCTTCGCGCAGGGGCAGGCGCTCGACGCGGACCTTGCCGCCGACGCTCTGGCCGCTGCTCCAGCGCCACCAGCCGTAGCCCTGAAGCACGGCGAAGACCAGTTGCAGGAGCATGTCGGAGTAGAGCTTCACGCCGAAGAAGATCCAGGCGTAGAGCAGCACCGCGACCACGCTGACCGGCCAGCACCAGCGGATGCGCTGGGCGGTGAGCCAGACGCCGAGGATGTTGACGATGACGGCGACGATTTCCAGTGATGACATCGATGAGGCCCTCAGTAGGTGGGGTACTGCGGTTGCAGCGCCCGTTGCTTGAGCGCGCGCTTCTCGCTGGCCGGCAGGTCCTCGCGGCCCTGGTAGGGGGCGCTGTACCAGTGGCCGTAGGTGGGGTTGGGCAACAGGAACCAGCGCTCGCCCAGCCAGCCGAGGTAGGGCGCGGCCACCCGTTGCTGATCGGCCAGGCTGCCCTTGCCGGCGATGAAGTCGCCGAAGCTGTCGCCGACCAGCATCAGCACGCGGGCACGGCTGCCGACCCAGTGGCGTCGGCAGGTCTTGTCCGAGCCCGCGTCCGCGCAGCCGCCGATGGCCGTGCCCGCCGTGAGGATCTGCGCGGTGTCGTCGATGGGGAAGCCGGCGCGGCGCAGGTTGACCAGGGTTGCCTGCTCCTGGCCGGGCTCGCGGTTGGTCAGGTAGTAGGGGGTGATGCCGCGCTGCGCCGCCGCCTGCAGGAAGGCCACCGAGCCCGGTAGCGCCCTGGCCTCGGCGCGCTCCACCCATTGGTTCCACTCCTGATAGTCGTAGGGGCGGTCTTCGAGGATGGTGCGGGCGTTCAGCGGCACGTTGTCGAGCAGGGTCTCGTCGATGTCGACGATCACCGCCGGCGGCAGCCCGGCCAGCTCGCGAGGCGCTTCGGCCAGGGCGTCCCAGCCGGGGTCGGCCAGGGCCTTGTCCAGTTGCCGCGTGGCGCTGGCGTAGACCTGGCGGAACAGCAGGTCGTGCTCGATGGAGGTCTGGGTCCAGAGCACCGCGTCCAGCTGGTCGTTGGCGGGCGGGTGCTGCTGGCAGCCGGCCAGGAGTGCGGCGAGCAGGGCGGTGGCGAGCGGGGGGGCGATGCGCACGGCAGGTTCCTCAGAAGTTCACGGTGGCGGAGAGGCGCGCGGTACGTGGGGCGCCCTGGAACAGGTAGCCGTCGCCCATGTACTCGCCGGCGTCGCGCCAGTAGCGGGCGTCGAAGAGGTTGTCGACGGTCAGGCGCAGCACCGTCTCGTAGCCGTCGATATCCAGGCTGTAGCGGCCGCCGAGGTCGAATACCGCGTAGTCGTCCACCTTCACATTGCCGGCCTGGCTGGCGTACTTGCTGCCGCTGTACTGCACGCCGCCGAGCAGGGCCAGGCCCTGGATGCCGGGGATGGCGTAGTCGGCATGCAGGCTGGCGCGCAGCTCGGGCACGTTGATCGCCTGGTGGCCTTCATAGGCGGCGGTGCCGCTGCCGGTGACCCGCGCGCGGATGGCCGCGGCGCTGGCCGAAACCTGCAGGCGGTCGGTGACCCGGCCGGTGGCGGAAAGCTCCAGGCCGATGTTCTTCTGCTCGCCCTGCTGCACATAGGTGAAGGTGGTGTCGCCGTTGGGCCGCGCGTACTGGTAGGCCTTGGTGATCTGGAACAGCGCGGCGCTCAGGCTCAGGCGCTGCCAGTCGCGCTTGATGCCCAGCTCCAGCTGGCGCGAGACCGTCGGCGGCAGGATTTCGTCGGCGTTGGTGGTGAACCAGGCCGCTTCGCCGCCCAGGGACAGGCCCTTGCTGTAGCTGCCATAGAGGGAGATGTCCGCGCGCGGCTTGTAGATCAGCGCGACGCTGGGCAGGAACTCCGAGCGCTGGGTGTGGCGGGTGGTGTTGCCGTCCTTGTCGAAGGCCTCTTCGTCCAGGCGCACCTGGCGCCCGCCGATCACCGCCTGCCAGTGTTCGCCGTAGCTCACGCGGTCGCTGGCGAACAGGCCGTACTGGCGGCTGTCCAGGCGGCGATAGGTGTGGCCGAGGGGCACGTCGGTGGGCGGGAAGTCGGGCGTGGGCTGGTGGATGTTGGCGGTGCCCACCCATTCGTTGGTGGATTTGCGCCGGTCCAGCAGGCGGCGGAAGGCGCTGCTGCCGATGGTCAGCTCGTGGCTCAGCGGGCCGCTGTCGAAGCGGCCGGCGAGGGCGGCTTGCAGCTCGTCGTTGCGGCGCGTGTCGCCCGGGTTGCGGAAGTCGTAGATGTCGTAGTCGCCTTCCGGGCTGAAGAAGTTCGGCACGGCGGAGCCGGCGCAACTGGCCGAGCCGTAGCAGCCCCAGGCGAAGGCGCTGTAGTCGTCGATCACCACGCGGCTGCGGGCGGCGCTGAGGCTGCCGGTCCAGTCGTCGTCGAAGCGGTATTCGAAGCGGCCGTTGAGGTTGAGCGAGTCGATCTTCACGGGCTTGGACCAGCTCTGGTCGCCGAGGCGGTCGCTCGGGTCGATGCCGCTGGGCACCACGCTGCCGCCCAGCAGCTGGTAGCCGGGCACCGAGCGCTGCTCGCGGGTCTGGTACTCGGCGTCCAGCTGCAGCAGCGCGGCGTCGCTGATGTTCCAGTCGCTGGCCAGGGAGAGGAAGTCGCGCGTGCCGTCGGAGTTGTCGACGTAGGTGCGGATGTCCTCGTGGGCGACGTTGGCGCGCAGGCCGAAGCGTTGCTCGTCGTCGAGCCAGGCGCCGATGTCGGTGGCGATGTAGCGCTCGCCTTCCTCGTTGGTGGCCAGGGTCACCGAGCGCACGGCCTCCGGGCGCTTGGTGACGTAGTTGACCAGCCCGCCGGGCTCGGAGACGCCGCTCTGCAGGCCGGAGAGGCCCTTGAGCACTTCGACCCGCTGCTTGTTCTCCAGGGCGACGTTCTGCTCGCCGGTGATGGTGCGGCCGTTGATCTTGTAGCTGCTGGCGGCGTTGAGGGAGAAGCCGCGGATCACGAAGTTCTCGTAGTAGCCGATGGGCGCGTAGCTGTCGCCGACCGAGGCGTCGTTGCGCAGCACTTCGCTGAGCAACTTGGCCTGGCGATCCTTGATCAGCTCCTCGGTGAACACCGAGACGGAGGCAGGGGTATCCAGCAACGGGGCCTCGTCGAAGCCGCCCACCGAGGCGCTTCGGGCCTGGTAGCCGTCGCCCTCGTCGCCGTGCACGGTGAGGGGGTCCAGGGTGACGGCGCCTTGCGCCCAGACCAGTGACGGGCTCAGTGACAGGGCCAGGAGCGCCAGCGCGAAACCGTGGCGGTGCTGCAGGAACAGGGATGAAGCCATGGACGAACTCCTCGATGGACGCCGGCAGGCAGCGGGGGCGGGCGAGGTGTCGCCCGGCTCGCGGTGCTGGCGTGCCTACTGCTGAAAGACGGAAGAAGAACCTCAGGCCGGAGCTGCTCCGGTGGACATTGGCAAGGCTGGATCGGCCGCCCATTCCTGCAGCGAGCCGTCGTAGATCGAGACCCGTCGCCGGCCCAGGAGGGTCAGGGCGAGGGCCGTGGCGGCGGCGGATATGCCGCCCCCGCAGTAGAGGATCAGTGGCTGCTCGCCCTCCAGCAGCGTGCCCAGGGCCCGGGCCAGCTGCGGCGCGGGCAGGTAGCGGCCGCTCGCGTCGAACAGGCCGCGTGCCGGGTGGCTGAGGCTGCCGGGGATATGGCCGCGCCGGGCATAGCGGGTCACGGCGCTGCCGTCGAAGAGCGCGGCGGACAGTGCGCAGACCAGCGTGCCGGGCGCGCGGCCCTCGACCACGGCGATCACGTCCTGGCGATCGGCCCAGAAACCCGTCTGGGGGGCCAGCTGCGGCAACGGTCCGCCGCCACCGGGCTCCTCGCCCTGTGCCAGGGGCAGGCCGGCCTGGCGCCAGGCCTTGAGGCCGCCATCGAGCACGGCGGCGGCGATGCCGAGGCTGCGCAGCATCCACCACAGGCGCGCGGCCCAGAAGCCGTCGTGGCGGTCGTAGAGGACGATGCGCCGTGCCGCGCCGACGCCCAGGCGTGCCAGGGGGGGCTGCAGCGCGGCCGGGCTCGGCAGGGCGAAGCTGAAGCCCGCCGTGGTGTCGGCCAGCTCGTGCAGCAGGTCCGCGTGGCGGGCGCCGGGGATGTGTTCCTGGCGCCAGGCCGCCTCGCCGCTGGCCACGCGGTAGTCGCCGTCGAATGCGGCAGCGGCCAGTTCGACGCTGGCATCGAGCAGCAGCAGGCCGGGTTCGGCCAGGGCCTGGTGCAGGGCCTGCGGGGCGATGAGGATGGCGGGGTGGTGCGTGGGCATGGCGGTTTCCTAGTTGCGTGTGCGGGCGAGCCGGTCGAGGTGGGCGAGCAGGCGGGTGCCCTCGCTGTCGCCGAACCAGCGGGCATGGCCGACCAGGAAGGCGTGGTAGGCGATATCCGCGCTGGCCCGGGAGCCGACGATGCCTTCGAAGTAATCCACCTCGGCGAGGGCGAAGTCGGCGTGCACCAGCGGCAGCAGTGCCTTGAGGGTGAACAGGTCGTTGCGGTCGAGGGGCCGCTGGCTCGTGTAGCCGGCCAGCAGCGCTTCGACGGCGTCGAGGTCGGCCGGGGCGCGGCCGCCATCATCCAGTTCCAGCCAGGGAACGCAATTGCGTTCCAGCGCGGTGGCGAGGTCGAACAGGGCGAAGGTGAGGTCACTGAGGCCGAAGTCGAGGACGCTCTCAACCTCGGCCGAGCCACCTTCCGCGCGCCACAGCAGGTTGGAGGCATGCCAGTCGTTGTGGGTCCAGAGCGCTGGCTGGCCGGCAAGCAGCGGTCGCAGCTCGCGGTGCCACGGCAGGTGCAGTTCCGCCAGGGTCCGGCGCCAGTCCTGCCCGGCCAGGTAGCGGGCCAGGGCGGGTTGCCGGGGCAGGGCCTGCTCGATGGCCTGCAACGGGTCGCGCTGGCTGAAGAAGCGCAGGTTGGAGACCAGCACCGGCGCTTGCCGGGCACTGGCGGCGAAGCCTTCGGCGGCGCGGTGCAGGCGGGCGAGGGCGGCGCCGGCGGAGCGCGCCTGGTGCAGGTCGAGGAAGGGCGTCCAGGACAGCGCTTCGCGATAAAGATCTTCACCGGCGGCGCGGGGCAGCACTTCATAGGTCCAGTCGCCGAGGGCCAGCGCGCTGTTGCCCTGCATGTCGGTCAGCGGGCTGACCACCGGGGCGCCATGGCTTGCCAGGTGGCGGATGAAGCGGTGTTCCTCTTCCAGCCAGGCCGGCTGGCGCACGCTGCGGTGATGGCGTTTGACGAACAGCTCGCCACGGTCCGTGTGCACCTGGGCGGCGGCGGAGAAGGGGCGCGGGCTATGCCAGCCGAGCTGTTGCAGCGTGCCCAGTTGCGGGAAGCGTTGCAGCACCTGCTCGACGTCCCGCTGTTGCAGGGCAGGCCAGTCGGCTTCCACCGGTTGCGCGCCCATACCGTGGGCGATGCGTGCGGGTGCGCTCATGGCTGCGGCTCCGCCAGGTAGTCATTGCGGGTGGCGTGGCGCCAGGCGTCCGCGTCGGCGAGCACACCGTGCGCGTGCAGCCAGTGCGCATAGGGTGCGAGCAGCTCTTCACGCTGCTGGCCCCAGCGCTGCTCGTGCAACCAGGTGGTGGCGATGCGTTGCAGCGACTGGCTGAGCAGCTCGGTGGGGAAGTAGGGGATGGCCGCCTCGTAGGCGGGCAGGGCGCTTTGCGGGTCGGCCGCCACGGCGCGGAAGCCGCGCTCGGTGGCGGCGAGGAAGGCGCGTGCGGCTTCGGCGTTGTTGTCGAGCCAGTCCTCGCGGCCGCCCAGCAGGTAGCTGTGGTAGCGCGGCGCGCCGATCTCGTCCACCGGCCAGACCACGCGGCGTTCGGCTGGGATGGGGCTGTCCATCAGCGCTTCCCAGGCCCAGTAGCCACCGAAGCTGGCGTCGGCGACACCGGCGGCCAGTTGTTCGGGGCGCAGCTCGCGCACCTTGCTGTCGACGATGATCACGGCAGCCGGATCGCCACCGTCGGCGGCCACCAGGTGGCGCACCATGGCCAGGCCGCGCGGGGTGGGGTTGAGCGCCAGGCGCTTGCCGGCCAGGTCACGGGGGCGCTGGATGCCGAGGCCGGTCAGGGTCTGGATGGACTCCAGCCCGCAATGGTTGATGGCGGCCACGCCCAGCAGGGGCTGGCCGACGCTGCGCCGGACCAGCAGGCGGTTGCTGGGGAATACGCCAAGATCGGCCGCACCCTGCAGCACGTGTTCGAGCGTGTCGCCCCGGAAAGGGTCCGGCACCTGTAGTTGTACATCCAGCCCGGCGTCGCGGTACCAGCCGCGTTCCCGCGCCACGTAGAAGCCGGCCGAATTCGGCCAGGGATGAAAATATTCCAGCATTACCCGTACAGCGATCATCCATCTTGCTCCGCATTGCCCAGTGGGCTCATGGGGGCGGATTTAAAGGGAGGGGCTCTGGTATATACCAATATCGTTCAGCGCTATTGATATCCCTTCATGGAATAAATGGCTTGCTGCTAATTCGATTGAGGATTAAGTGCCGGCATGCCGGCGCAACCGCCAATGGTGCGGGCGGCGCAGGCTCCGCACCCTTGCGTATCTGTCGGCGCCCCGGGGTTGTCTTGTAGACTTCGGCACCGTCAGGGCGCGTCGGCCGGATTCGATCCGGATGCCTCCCTGGCTCCCCTGGGCCCTGCTGGTACCCCGCCGCATGCACGCCACCCATCGACGTCGACAGCCGTTTTTCGCGCTCCTGCTGGCTCTGCTCCTGTTGCCGTTCCAGGCCGGGGCGGGTGGGCGGGTGGTCGATGCCGCCGCCGTGGACCAGGCGGCGCTGTCGCTGATGCCCTTCGTTTCGCTGCTGGAGGACCCGGACCGTTCCCTGACCCTGGCGGACGTGCAGGCGCCCGGAGGTGCGGCGCGCTTCCAGGGCGACCTGCCGCCCGGCAACGCCCTGGCGCTGGGTTTCACCCGCTCCGCCTTCTGGCTGCGCCTGGTGTTGCGCAACCCGGGCGACACCCCGCTACGGCGCATGCTGGTGGTGGAGAACCCGCGCATCTCCCATGTCGAGGCGCATATCCCGGATGCGCAGGGCATCTACCACGTGACCGCCACCGGCTGCGACGTCGCGCCCTCGAGCAAGGCCTACCCCAACCGCAATTTCGTCTTCCCCCTGCACCTGGGCGCCCATTCGGAGCAGGTGCTGTACCTGCGCGTGGAGTCGAGCGTGGGGCTGCTGGTGCCGCTGCAGCTGTGGCCGGTGGAGGCGTTCCACGCCTACGAGCGCGACGACTATGTGAGCAAGGTCTGGTACTTCGGCATCGCCACCGCGATGGTGCTGTTCAACCTGATGCTGTTCGTCGCCCTGCGCGACCCTGTCTACCTGCTGTACGTGGCCTTCGTGGCCTCCACCGCCTTCACCCTGGCGATCAAGAACGGCCTGGCGCCGGATTGGTCCATCGCCGGCCTGCCGCTGAATTCCAACGTGGCCTATTACTCCGGCGTCTCCCTGGCCCTCGGCGCGATGCTGCTGTTCACCCGGCGCATGCTGCGCACCGACCAGGTGATGCCGAGGGTCGACCGCCTGCTGCTGGCGATGGTCGCCCTGTACCTGGTCACGCCACTGCTCTATGCCTTCGCGCTGCCGCTGTTCTCGCGCCTGGCGGTCTACTTCAACCTGGCCACCGCAGTGGTGGTGCTGGGCGTGGCGCTGGCGGGGGCGGTCAGGCGCCAGCGCAGCGCCTGGTTCTTCCTCGCGGCCTTCGCGCTGCTGATGCTCGGTGGCGCCATGACCACGCTGCGCGCCATGGGCGTGGTGCCCACCACTATGTTCACGGTGGATGGCATCCAGCTGGGCTCGGCGATGGAGATGATCGTGCTGGCCTTCGCCCTGGCCGACCGCTTCGCCGTCATGCGTCGCGAGAAGATGCGGGCGCAGGAAGCGCTGTTGCAGGCCCAGCGCAAGCTGGTGGAGACGCTGCAGGCCTCCGAGCACGAGCTGGAGCTGCGCGTGGCCCAGCGCACCGACGAGTTGCAGGAGCTCAACAGCCGGCTGGAAACCCTGAGCCTGACCGACGCGCTGACCGGCATCGCCAACCGCCGCCACTTCGACGAGGTGCTGCAGCAGGAATGGCAGCGAGCCCAGCGCACGGGCGAGCCGCTGGCGCTGGCGATCCTCGATGTCGACTGGTTCAAGCGCTACAACGACCACTACGGCCACCCGGCCGGTGACGCCTGCCTGCAGCGCATCGCCCAGGTGCTGGCGAGCACCGTCGGCCGCTCCAGCGACCTGGTGGCCCGCTACGGCGGCGAGGAGTTCGTCTTCCTGGTGCCGCTGACCGATGCGAGCGGAGCCCAGGGCATCGCCCAGCGGCTGGTGCAGGCCATCGAGACGCTGGACCTGCCGCATGAGCTCTCGACCTTCGGCCGCGTCACCGTGAGCATCGGCGTCGCCGCCATGACACCCGGGCAGGACGACGTGCCGGAGACCCTGCTGCGACGTGCCGACGAGGCGCTGTACGAGGCGAAGAAAGCCGGGCGCAACCGTGTCTGGCGCTTCCTGTAGGTCGCCTGCTGCACGAGTCCGCTGTCAGGGTGCGGACAGGTGGGTCAGCAACTGCCGCGCATGGGAGGACAGCGCATCCCACCCCTTGATGCACAGCCGCAGCTCCCGCGTGGCCCAGGTGTTCTCCAGGCCGACGATGGCCACCGGCATCTCCTGCGCCAGGCGCGTGGCCGCAGCCTCCGGAAGCATGGCGATGCCGGCGTGCTGGGCCACCAGCTGGGCGATGGCGTCGAAGCTCGGCGCGCGCACCCGTACCTTCAACGGCAAGGCGTAGTTCACCGCCATCTCCTCGATGAAGCGCTGCATGGCGCGCTCCGGCGGCAGGCAGACGAAGGGAAAGCCCAGTGCCTCGCGCATGTGCGCCTGGCGGCGTTCGGCCAGGGGGTGGTCCCGGGGCACCAGCAGCACCAGCCGGTCATCGCGAAAGGGCATCGAGACCAGCCCGCCGGTGGGCAGGTTGCCGTCGTAGACGCCGAGATCGAACTCGCCCGCCTGCACGCCGCGCAGCACGTCGCGGCTGTTCAGCTCGGTGAGCTGCAGGTCCACTTCCGGGTAGTCGGCGAGGAAGGGCCCGAGCGTGGCGGGGAGGAAGGTGCTGTTGGCCACGGTGCTCGCCGCCAGGCGCAGGGTGATGCGGCGCTGCCCGGCCAGCTCCTGCAGGGTGTCCCTGAGTTTCTGCGCCTCGTGCAGCACGCCGTGGCAGGACTCCAATACCAGGCGTCCCGCCGGAGTCGGCACCATGCCGTCGGCCTTGCGCACGAACAGGGCCAGAGCGCAGCGCTCCTCGAACTGGCGCAGCCGCGTGCTCGCCGCCGAGACCGCGACCGGGAAGGTGGCGGCGGCCTTGCTCAGGCTGCCGGTGGCGGCAATGGCGGTAAGCAGGCGCAGGTCGGTGAGGTCGAAGTGCAAGGGTGTTCTCCTTTGGAGAAGGGTCTGTTCAGGAAAAAGCGATTCTAGCGCTGCTGCCTTCGCTTCAGAATAACGATCGCCAACCCCTGGACCGGATGCCTGATGAACGCCTTGCTCTCCCTCTACCAACGTGGCGCCCGCAACGGCAGCCTGTTCGCGGTGCTTTCGGCCGCCGGTTTCAGCCTCAAGGCGATCTTCGTCAAGCTCGCCTATGCAGCCGCTCCAGTCGACGCGCTCACCGTCCTGGCGATGCGCATGGGGCTGGCGCTGCCGCTGTTCGCCTGGTTGCTGTGGCTGAGCCGTAGCCCGGGGAGCGTGGCGCTGTCGATGCAGGACTGGGCGCGCGTGGTGCTGCTGGGGATGTTCGGCTACTACCTCTCCAGCCTCTTCGACTTCTATGGGCTGGAGTCTATCAGCGCCGGGCTGGAGCGGCTGATCCTGTTCACCTACCCGACCCTGGTGCTGATCTTCCAGGCGCTGGCCTTCCGCGAGCGGCCGAGCCGCCGCACCCTGCTGGCCATGGGGCTGTGCTACCTGGGGCTGGGGGTGGCGCTGATGCACGACATCGGCAGCACCGACATGGGCGCGCAGGTGATGGTCGGCGCGGCCTGGGTCTTCGCCAGCGCCGTGACCTATGCGCTCTACTACCTGGGCACCGGGGTGATGGTGAAGCGCCTGGGCTCCATGCGCCTGGCCGGGCTCGCCGGCAGCGCGTCGGCGCTGATGGTGCTGGCGCACTACGGCGCCACGGCCGATATCGGCCAACTGGGCATGCTGCCGGTCGCGGTGTGGGGGTATGCGGCGCTGATGGCGCTGCTCTCCACCGTGCTGCCGGTCTACTGGATGGCGCTGGCGATCCAGCGCATGGGCACGACGAACACCGCAGCCGTCGGCAACCTGGGCCCGGTACTGACCATCCTGGCGTCCTGGGCGCTGCTGGACGAGGCCATCTCGGCCTACCAGCTGGCCGGGCTGGCCCTGGTGCTATTCGGGGTGTCGCGGCTCAAGCCGGCGGCGCCCAAGGCCGTCGCGACCGAGGACGCGGCGCCGTCGGCCGCCCAGAGCCCCAGGGGGGCCGGGCAGGCCTGAGGCCGCCTCCGATCAGCTCGGCAACCGGGCGATCACCTTGATCTCGAAGTCGAAGCCGTAGAGCCAGGTGACGCCGACGGCGGTCAGCGTCGGGTGGGGAGCCGCGCCCCAGAACTCCGGCACCACCTGCCAGATGGCTTCGAATTTCGCCTGCGGGTCGACCATGAACACGGTGACGTCGACCACGTCGTCGAAGCTGCAGCCGGCCTCGCCGAGAATCGCATTGAGGTTGGTGAAGGCCTGGCGCACCTGGGCCTTGAGGTCCGGTTCCGGCGAGCCGTCGGGGTGGCTGCCCACCTGCCCGGAGACGAACAGGAAGCCATTGGAGCGGATCGCCGGCGAGTAGCGGTTACGCTCGTAGAGCGCCTGGCGGCCGGGCGGAAAAACGACGTCGCGTTGGGTCATGGGGGTACTCCGGTGGTGGGTCGATGCGACCCGGGATCAACGATGGAGGCGACTCTAGGCCCTTGCGCAGGGGCGATAAACGCGCAAGCTTGTCCATCACTGTTTGCAAATCCCAAACAATCCGCTGGAAATCTGGAGCGTCCATGGACCGTTTCGATGCGATGCAGGCCTTCGCCCGGGTGGTGGAGGCGGGCAGCTTCACCCGTGCCGCCGACACCCTGCATATGAGCAAGACCAGCGTCACCCAACTGGTGCAGCAGCTGGAAGCGCGCCTGCGCGTGAAGCTGCTCAACCGCACCACGCGACGCGTCGCCCTCACCGCCGACGGCGCCGCCTACTACGAGCGGGTGGTGCGCCTGCTGGCCGACCTGGACGACGCCGAGACCAGCCTCTCCAGCGCCTCCGCCTCGCCCCGCGGCCGCCTGCGGGTGGATGTGCCGAGCCCGCTGGCGAGCATGATCCTGGTGCCGGCGCTGCCCGAGTTCCATGCACGCCACCCGGACATCCAGATCGACATGGGCGTCAGCGACCGCATCGTCGATGTGATCGGCGAGAACGTCGATTGCGTGGTACGCGGCGGCGAGCTGAGCGACCAGTCGCTGGTGGCGCGGCGGGTCGGTGACCTGCGCCTGGGCGTCTACGCGGCGCCGGAGTACCTGCAGCGCCTGGGTACGCCGACCCACCCGCGCGAGCTGGAGGATTCACCCCACCGCATCGTCGGCTTCCTCTGGGCACGCACCGGCAAGCCGGTGCCCTACGCCATGCGCAAGGGGGACGAGGAGATCCGCGTGAACGGGCGCTACGTGCTGGCGGTGGACGACGGCAACGCCTACCTCGCCGCTGGCCTCGCCGGGCTGGGCGTGCTCTGGCTGCCGGAGTACATGGCCCGGCCCAGTCGGGCGAGCGGTGCGCTGGTGCCGCTGATGGAGGACTGGACGCTGGACCCGATGCCGATCTACCTGGCGTTCCCGCCGAACCGGCACATCAGCGCCAAGCTGCGGGTGTTCATCGACTGGGTCGCCGAGCTGATGGCGCGCCACGCGCCGGTGATGACCCACCCGGGCGCGTGACGCAGTGAAGGGATGACGACGGGGCCGCAATGGCGCCGTCGCCCTTGGCTCAGAACGCGACCCGGACCCCGGCCTCGACGCTGCGACCGGCCGCCGGCACCTCGTCCCGCAGGATCGAGCTGGCGTAGCGCACGGTCTGGTCGTTGAGGTTGTCGCCCTTGAGGAACACCAGCCACTCGCTTTGCGCCAGGTCGAAGCGGTAGCCGAGGGTGGCGTTGAGGGTGGTGTAGCCGTCGGTGCCGCGCTCCTCGGCGGGGACCCGGCGCTGGGCGCTGGCGTGCTCGACGCCGACGCTGGCCTGCCAGCTCTGGTAGTTCCACAGCAGGGCGCTGTTCAGGCGCAGGGGCGAGATGCGCGGCAGCGGCTCGCCGGTCTCCTTGTTCTTCGCCCGGGTGTAGTCGGCGGAGCTCTGCAGGGCGAAGTCGCCGTAGGCGGTCTGCGCCAGGCGCCAGTGGTCCTGCGCCTCGACGCCCCAGAAGTCGGCCTTCACGCCGCTGTAGAGGTATTCCGGCAGCGCATCGGCATCGCTCGGGGCGACTTCCTGGCCGTCTTCGTCCAGGTAGCGGCCGCTGCCCAGCAGGCCGATGTAGTTGGAGAAGCGGCTGTAGAACACGCCGACGCTGCCCTTGTGGGTGCCGTCGTCGAAGCGCAGGGCCAGGTCGGTGGACCAGGATTTCTCCTTCTCGGCATCCGCGTCACCCACCTCGTAGGTGCCGGTGGCGGCGTGGGGGCCGTTGGCGTAGAGCTCGTAGAAGGTCGGCGCGCGCTCGGTGTAGCTGAGGGTGCCGGCCAGGGACCAGATGTCGGTGAGGCGGTAGATGGAGCCGAAGGACAGGCTGCCGGCGGTGAAGCTGTGGCTGTCATCGGCGCCTTCGAAGCGCTCGTTGCCGCCGGCGTCCGGGCGCAGGCGGGTGTGTTCGAGGCGGCCGCCGAGGCTGAGTTCGAGGCGCTCGGTGGCCTGCCAGCTTTCCAGGGCGAAGAGGGCGCCGCTGTCGGTGTCGGTCTCCGGTACGAAGGCTTCCTCGCCCAGGGCCTGGAAGCGGCTGTTGGCCACCTGCACGCCGACCACGCCCTGCAGCGGGCCGATGGGCGCGTGGCGGGCTTCGAGGCGGGCCTCGTAGCCTTCGTTCTTGAAGGTGGTGCCGACCTCGCCGTCCTCGATCTCGCGGTGCTCGTAGGTGGTGTGGCCGACGTCCAGCTTCAGCGAGCTGAAGGGGCCCTCCAGGTCGCGGATTTCCGAGGCCAGGGCGGAGTGGCGCTGCTCCATGTCGATGCGTACGTCGTCTTCGGCGGGCGAGCCGTAGTTGCTGTCGTACTCGTCGTATGAGAGGCCGACGTAGCCGTGATCCCAATGGTAGGCACCCCCCACGGCGCCGCCGTCCTGGCGGCCGTCGCTGTTGTTCACCCGGTGCCTGGCGTCGTTGCCGTCCACGGCGCGCTGGTCGCGGGAGCGGGCATGGCCGGGGATGCGCGTGTCGTTGAACTGCCGCGAGCTGGCGTCCAGGTGCAGGGCGAAGTTGCCGTCGCCGGCTTCCAGCTTGCCGGCGGCGCTTCGAGTGGTGTCGGCGCCGCCGTAGCGCAGTTCGCCACCGCCGTGCAGGCCGTCCACCGGCTCGGTGGGGATGCGGTTGTCGAAGGTGTTGACCACGCCGCCCACCGCATTGCCGCCATACAGCAGTGCCGCCGGGCCGCGCACCACCTCGATGCGCTCGGCATTGGCCGCGTCATAGGGCACGGCGTGGTCGTAGGAGAGCGAGGAAGCATCCAGCGCGCCGACGCCATTGCGCAGGATGCGGATGCGGTCGCCATCGAAGCCACGGATCACCGGGCGACTGGCGGCCGGGCCGAAGTAGGTGGAGGAGACGCCGGGCAGGCCGTTGAGGGTTTCCCCCAGCTGCGCCGCGCTGCGCAGGCTCAGCTCGTCGCCTTCCACCACGCTGGTGGGCGAGGCGAGGGTTTCGCTTTTCAGCGGATTGGCGGTGATCACCTGCTGGTCGAGGACGATGGGCTGCGCGGCGAAGGCGTGCTGCGCCATCAGCAATGCGGTGGCGATGGGCGTGTGGAGGCGGAGGAATCGAGCGGACATCGGAGCCTTTCCTGTAGGTTGGAATTGCAATGTTACAACATAACAGTTTCGGCGCCAGCAGTTTGCGTGCCCGTCGTAGAGCGCTCCCAACGGGCTGGGGGGTAATCAACCGGTGCGCTTGTGCGCGACGCGCTCTCGCACAAGCCGGCTGCACGACCTGGCCCTCTGCGCCGCCCGGGCTGGATGCGCCCGCTGCGCCGGCGGAGCTTCATCGGCGGCTGGCTGGCCAGTGCAAAATGCCGCGTGGCGCGTGGGCGATCTTGCAGTTTGCAATTCGCCCGGTCTCGGCGATGGGGTTCAACCCCTTGTTCTGTAAGGATTCATCCGGTTTTGCGGAGCTGGCATGTTGCGTGCTTCTCGCTCCACCACAAGCCCTACGAGCAGGAGGATGCCCATGAATGTCTGTGTCAGAGAGATCATCGAAGCCTTTCCCGACCGGGAAGTGACCCTCACCACCCGTCCGGACGGTCGCCTGTCGCTGACCATCGTCGGCGCGGCCCAGCCGGACTTTCACCGGGTCATCGATTGCGATGCCGTGTTGTCGCGGGCCCAGGTCGGCAGCCTGATCGACCAGTTGGTGGAGGACGTGCGTGCCGGTGCCGACAGCCGCCAGCCGGGGCAGGGCGCCCGCTGGCTCGCCCGGGGTCTGCCGACCACCGCTGTCGTTCCCCCCTTCATCGCTGCCTGGGCGTCCAGCGCCCCGGCAGGCGAACCGCGCCTCGGGCGCGCGACCTGCTGAGGGCATCGCCATGGAGCACTTTCTCATCGTCAAGGACCATCAGGAGTGGGCGTGCCGCCGGTTCGGCAGCCTGGAGAACCTGTTCAGCTCGGCCAGCAAGGCGGACGTCATCTGCATGGCCGCGGCACAGGTCGGACACCTGCAATCGTCGGTGAAGATCCATGGCGAGGACGGCTCGCTGGAAGAGGAGCGGATCTACCCGCTGCTCAGCGGTGATCCGCTGCGGTACCTGTGAAGGCCGGCGTGATGGTGCCTGCCAGGTGAGCCCCGGGTTCGAGCCCGGGTGCGGCTACAGCTCGTTGCCCAGGACCGGAAACTGCTCCCAGGTGCCGTCCGCCCGTTTCACGAAGACATGGTCGGCGCCGAACGACCACAACTCCGTGCCGGTGGATATGAGGCGATGGAAGGTGGGCGAGGCGATGGTCTGGCTGACGATCTCGGGCTGCCATTTGTCGCGGACACGCACCAGCAGGCGTCCGGGCTCGCACGCGTAGATCAGGTCTGCGTGGCGGGTCACCGACCAGAGATTGCCCAACGGGGCGTCCACCGAGAGGTCCCAGATGCTGTCGTTGTGGTCCATCTCCAGCACGACCCCGTTGTTCCCGCACAGCAGGTGCCGCCCGGGGCCGTCGGCGACGAGGGTGGAGAGGATCGCGTTGGTGGGGCAGTCGATGCGCTCCCAGTCCCGGGGCGTCCTCCGGTAGACCGCGCCCGCCCAGCCGACGGCGATGGGCAGGCCCTGGGCATCCAGGCCGATGTCTTCGAAGTCCGGCGACTCGGCGATCGGTCCCGTGAAGCTCAGGTCCAGCCAGTTGCCGTTCCTCAGTTCGAGCAACTGGCCGCCCAGGCCACACACCAGCACGCGGCCATTCAGCGCGCGAACCCTGAAGAGCTCGCCGCGCTCCTCGGGGTCGACGACCTCCTCCTGGCTGAAGGTTCCGGCTATCGCTGCCGGAGAGAAGCCGGGCCCCTTGCCGCCCAGGCTGTACATCACGCCGCTTTTGCCAAGCATGTACAAGGTGCCGCTGGCCGGGTCGAAGGCCAGGGAGCGGATCAGGTCTTCGTCGAAATCTATGTAGGTCCACTGGCCTTGCAGCTTCAGCAGGACGCGTGAGGCGTCCACATCCGGGTAGGCGTTGTACTGCGCGGCGAGCGCCACATCGCCCGAACCCAGGGGCACGCCGTCGAGGAAGAAATAGTCGGGTTGGCGGGTCATCGATCGATCCATGTCCTATTTGGGGGGCGCCGGCGTCGCCAGGGGAGAGGCGGCGATCTTCGGCTTCTTGAACAGCGGAACATTGGCTTTCTGCTTGCTCTTGAACGCCTTGTCGGTGGGTTTCACCTCCAGCTTCGTGTGGCCTGCCTCCAGCTGTTTGCGTACGCAGGCCTCGTCGCAGCCCATGGCGGACGAGACGGCTTGCGCTCCGCAGTCCAGGGCGATGCTGAAGTCGTATGGGTCGCCCAGTTTGGACTTCTTGGGAATCCGGTCGTTGCGCAACTGGGCAAATTTGGCGCCCACCCGGCCATGCTCGTCCAGCTCGGTGGAGACCGGGTTGCGCGAGTCATGGTCCTTGCCTTCCACGCAGACGCAGGGGGCGGCGCCTTCGGAGTACTTGGGGTAGCGCGGTTGCCCGCGGGCCTCGCCGGCCTTGCGCTGTTCGGACAGCTCGGCGACGGGAATGGGGTGGTGCGGTGTCTTGTCTCCACAGCCCACGCAGCTGTTCGGGCTGAAAGGCACGAGCACACAGCGGCGGGCCTTGCAGCAGTCATCGGAACAGTCGCTGGCGATGGGTTTCTTGCAATTGTCGTTGACCTTCTTGGCATCGCCGGACTTCGCACAGGGGTGGTCGTCCAGGGCCAGCGCGACCTCGTCCAGGTAGGGCCAGGGCACGGTGTTGCCTTGCGAACCGTGGTTGTGGGTCGTCAGGTCGGACATGCGGTCCACGTTCTGGCCTTCGAACTTCACGTCCATCGACCAGGCGGTGAAATACACCTTTCCCTTGATCTTCGAGGTGATGACGCCTTTCTTCGGCGCGCAGCCGGCCTCGTCGCCGTAGCTGGTCTTGAAGTAGCTCTTGTCCTTGAGCATCACTTCCTGGCCGGAGATCTTCACGGTGCGCGAGCCGTTGGATGTGTCGCTCGCCATGCCGGTGTTGGGGTAGGGAATGGGCACGCCCGGGGGCGTCGCGGGGGTTTGCGGAGGGGTGAAGCACACATCGGGAAAGCAGGCCACGGACTTGCCCACGGCCGCCTTGCAGGAAATCTCAAGTCCGTTCGCGAAAACCTGGTTGGCCATCTCTCCTCCCGAGAGCCCTCTGCATCCCTGTCGGGTCGGATTCAATCTAGCAGCCGGCCGGCCGCTCGCTAGAGCCGCTCGGCGGTTGCCGAGTGCAGAGGCCGCGGTGCCCTGGGCCGCTCGTGACGAGGCCTGTCATTCCAGGGCTTCGGTCGTCGCGGTGAAGCGCTCGCGCAGCAGGTGGCGCAGGGATGCGCCCAGCGCCTCGCCGTGGCCAAGGCCTGCGAATGACTGGAAGCGGGCGTCGAGGCCGGGGACCTGGGCGAGGTCCTCGACCAGCTTGGTGGCGGCACGTTCCGGGTAGGGCTCGGCGGTGCCGCGCGGGTTGGCCGGCTCCTCGCTGCCGCGCATCAGCAGCAGGCGCGCCGGGTGGCCGGCGATGCGCTGCTCCAGCCCCGGGCGTTCGGCGAGGATGACGCCATCGGCCCACCAGAGCGACGGGCTGGCGGCGGCGAACTGGCTGAACTGCTGCGGCCGGGTGAACAGCGCATGGAGCACCAGCAGGCCGCCGTAGGAGTGGCCCCAGAGCGTCTGCCGGCTGGCGTCGAAGGGCGCTTGCGCCGCCACCGCCGGGCGCATTTTCTGCTGCAGCAGATCGAGGAAGGCATCGGCACCGCCGCTGGGCTGGCCGGTGAGCGGGTCGCGCTGGCCGGGTTTGCCGGGCTGTCGGGGCGTGTAGTCCAGGGTGCGGGCATTGCGCTCGATGCGTTGCGGGGTCTGGTAGCCGATGGCGACCAGCAGCGGTGCGTCGCCCTTGGCCAGGTCGTTCAGCAGGGATTCGTCGAGCACGCCGAGGGCGGCGTTGCCGTCGAGCATCCACACCACCGGGTAGCCGCTGGCCGGGGCCGGGCTCCTGGGTCTGGCGATCCACAGCTGGTAGTGGCGCTGGCCGTCGGCGGAATCGAGTTTCAGGCTGCTGAAGGCGTAGGGCAGGTCCTGGCGCTGCAGCAGGCGCGTGTCCATCAGGGCGTTGGGGTCGGGTCGCGCCTGGGGCGCGACGCCGGGGAATGCCGCAGCCAGGGCGAGGGCCAGGGCGGCGGTGAAGCGGGGCAGTCTCATCAGGTGGTCTCGACGGTCAGAACGAGGCGGTCATGCTGGTGTAGAGGGTGCGGCCGGGCTCGTTGTAGGTAGCCGCGCCGGCACCATCGATATTGTTCACGCCCTGGGCGTTGCCCTCGCGGTACAGGCGCTTGTCCAGCAGGTTGTCGACGCCGACGGTGAAGCTGAGGTTTTCGCTCAGGTCATAGGTGCCGCTCAGGCCCAGCAACGCGTAGGGCGAGAGCTGGTTGTTGGCATTGCCGGTGACGCGGTTGCCCTGGTAGCCGTATTTCTTCGGCTTCTGCTTGCCGTACCAGGCGACGCTGGCCTGGAAGGACAGGTCGTCGCGGGCCTGCCAGTCGAGCATGGAGTTGAGGGTGTAGGCCGGGGTCACCGAGAGGACGTCGCCGGTTTCCTTGTTCTTCGATCGCAGCATCCAGGTCAGGTTGTTGGTCCAGGTCAGCTGCTCGGTGAGCGGCAGGGTGAGGTTGCCCTCGAGGCCTTCCACCAGGGCCTCGGGCACGTTCTCCCACTGGAAGATGCGGGCGTTGGCGTAGTTCACGCCGCCGACCACCTGGCCGCCGGTGGCGTTGCCGATGGAGGCCATGCCGGACTCGATCTTGTTCCGGTAGTCGTTGCGGAACCAGGTCAGGCCGGCGACCAGGCCGTCCTTCTTGTACTCGATGCCCAGTTCCTTGTTGACGCTGGTCTCGGCATCCAGGTTCTCGTTGCCGCGCAGGTAGCAGCTGGTGCTCTGCCCGGAGCAGCCCTGGCCACGGCTGTAGAGCAGGTAGTCGGGGTTGAGCTGGTACAGGTTCGGCGCCTTGTAGGCGCGGGCGATGCCGGCCTTCAGGGTCAGGGTGTCGGTCAGCGCGTGGGACAGGTTGAGCGACGGGCTCCAGTTGTTGCCGACGATGTCGTGGTGGTCGAAACGCAGGCCCGGGGTGAGCATGGTGCCGGGCGCCAGCTCGATGTTGTCTTCGGCGAACAGCGAGAAGATCCGTGCCTCGGAGGTGGTGTCGCGGCCGCTGCTGGCGAGGCCGCCGATGGCGCCGCCTTCGGTGGTGGTCTGGGTGTTGGAGCTTGGGTCATCCAGCTGCTGGCGGGTCCATTCGCTGCCCAGGGTGAGGGTCTGCGGCAGGCCGGCATCCAGCGGCAGGTTGAGCTCGCCGTGGGCGGTGAGGTCGCGCAGTACGGCGGTGTAGTAGCCGCTGTTGGCGAAGATGCCTTCGGTGCCGCCGGCCAGGCCTTCGTTGATGCGGTTGTTGCGGGTCTTCTCGTACTGCAGGTAGGCGAGCGAGCTGCCGAAGTCCCAGTCGCCACGGTGGGTCAGGGCATAGGTCTCGCGGAAGGTGCGGTTGGTCTCGTGGCCGAGCATCTTCTTCACGGTGGCGTTGCTGTTGGTGTTCTGGGTGTCGCCGGTGTAGAGGTTGCCCTGGCGGCTGAAGCCGGTCTCCAGTTCCAGGGTCTGCTCCGGGGTGAAGCGCCAGCTGAGCAGGCCGTTGACGTCCTTGTTGCGCACGCCTTCGCGGCCGGCGGGCAGGGTGCCGGCCTGGTTTCCGGTACGGGCGGACTCGTGTCCGGCGTTGATGTCCCAGTCGTCCGACTCGGTCTTGGCGACGTTGCCGTAGACGCGGTAGCTGAGGTTGTCGGTCAGCGGGCCGTTGAGGCCGAAGCTCAGGCGCTGGCTGGCGCCTTCGTCCTTGTGGGTGGGGAAGGAGGTGTAGACGGTGGCGTTGCCGTGGGGCGTGGCGCCGGCCTGCCGGGTGATGATGTTGACCACGCCACCCGCCGCGCCATTGCCGTAGCGCGCGGCCGCCGGGCCACGGATGACCTCGATGCGCTCGACCTGGTCGGCCGGCACCCAGTTGGTGTCGCCACGGCTGTCACGTTCGCCGCGCCAGCCGTAGCGCACGGCATTGCGGCTGCTCACCGGCCGCCCATCCACCAGGATCAGGGTGTTCTCCGGGCCCATGCCGCGGATGTCGATCTGGCGATTGTTGCCGCGCTGGCCGCTGGTTGAGTTACCGGTGAGGTTCACGCCCGGCATGGTGCGGATGATCTGCGACAGGTCGTTGGCCGGCAGGCGCTTCCTGATGTCCTCGGCGGTGATCACCGACACGCCCGGTGCCTGCTTGGTCTCTTCCTCGGCGGTGGCGATGACGTTCTGGGCGTCCAGCACGAGGCCGGAGCCGCCGGTTTCGGCGCTGGCCGCGTGCACGGCGAACGACAGCAGGCCGCTGGACAACAGCAGGAAGGGGATGGCGGTGGAAGACGGGCGAGGCGACATGGACGATCTCCGGTAATGCCGAGTGAACGCGAAGATCACGAATGATATTAATTGTTATTTGAGAGTAAAGCGCATTAACTTTCTAAACACTTCGTGAGTGCCCGGTTACGGCCTCCTTCGCTGGGTCCTGCGGCGGGTCGGCGCTTGCCGTTCAGTGGATCCCCGCCTGCGCGGGATGACGAGGCGGGGAGGTTGTGCGTACGCCGTCACCCTCGCGAACGCGGGGGGCCACTGTTGAGCGTTCGTAGCCCGGGCTTTAGCGCGGGGTTTACATGGCGCCGTTCCCGGGCTGAAGCCCGGGCTACATGAGGGGACATCACGCTGCCGGCAGGCGCAGGTGCAGGCATAGGCCCGGGTGGGCGTTGCTGGCCCAGAGCCGGCCGCCTTGCAGTTCGATGGCGCGGCGGGCGATGGCCAGGCCCAGGCCGAAGCCTTCGCCGGTGCCGCCGTCCAGGCGCTGGTAGGGCAGGAAGATGCGTTCCAGGTCCGCCTCGGCGACGCCCGGGCCCTGGTCGCGCAGGCGCAGGTGCCAGGTCTCGCCGTCGCGCTCGCCGTCGAGGTGCACCGAGCCCCCTTCCGGGGAGTGGCGGATGGCGTTGCGCAGGAGGTTTTCCAGGGCCTGGGCCAGGCTGTCGAGGTGGACCTGCACGCAGCAGTCGGCGTCCAGGCTGCAGGGCAGCCGCGCGGCGTCCCAGCCGCTTTCGAAGCAGGCGTCCTCGCGCAGGGCTTCCCACACCGACAGCACCTGCACCGGCTCGGTGGGCAGTTGCGGGCGTTCGGTGTCCATCCAGGCGAGGTCGAGGGTGTCTTCCAGCAGGCGCTGCATGTCGGTGATCTCGCGACCCAGCCGCTGGCGCAGCTGTTCAGGGGGCAGGTCGCTGTCGTGAGCGATGCGCAGCCGGGCCAGCGGGGTGCGCATCTCGTGGGACAGGGTGCGCAGCAGCAGGCGCTGCTGGCCCAGGCTCAGGCGCAGGCGCTCGGCCATGTGCTCCAGGGCTTCGGCCAGTTCGCCCAGTTCGTCGCGGCGGTCGGCCAGCGGCGTGCCCAGCGGCGCGGTGTCGAGTTCGTCGGCGCGCAGGGCATCGGCGCGGTCACGCAGGCGGTTCAGCGGCACGACGAGATGGCGGTAGATCAGCAGTCCGAGCAGGGCTGCCAGCAGCGTCGGCACCACGCCGTGGGTGACGAGGTGGGTCCAGGGCGTGAGGCCGCCGGGCAGCAGGCGTTCGGGCAGTTGCAGCACCAGGCGGCCATTCTCCGGGTGCTCGGGGAACTCGATGCTGACGAAGGGCAGTTCGTCTTGCAGGCGCCGGCTCATGGGCCAGTCGAGCTTGCGCATGAAGGTCAGGTGGGCGGATTCCTCCGCGCTCAGCGGCGTGCCGTCGAGACTTTCCAGGCGCGGGCCGAGCACGGCCACCCAGGTACCTTCGCGGCGGCTCAGTGCCTGGCGCAAGCGTGCCACGCCCGCGGCGCCTCCGTTCTCCCAGGCCTGTTCGGCCTGCTGCGCGTATTGCGCCAGGTAGTCGCGGTCGGCCGGGGCGAGGAAGTAGGTGCTGCGCTCCACCGACAGGCCCCAGGTGTAGATGAGCCAGGTGAGCAGCAGGCAGAAGCCGACCTGCAGAAGCGCCAGCTTCCACAGCAGGGGGTGGCGGCGCATCAGGAGCGTTCCGTTTCGACCAGCAGGTAGCCCTGGCCGCGCACGGCCTGGATCTGCAGATGGTGGATGCCGATGTCGGCCAGTTTGCGGCGCAGGTTGCAGACGTGCACGTCGAGCCCGCGGTCCAGCCGCGTGTAGGCACGGTGCAGCACGCATCGGTAGAGGAAGGGCTTGCTCAGCGCCTCGCCGGGGTGCGCCTGCAGGGTGGCCAGCAGGCGGTATTCCGACGGTGTGAGCCCGGCCGCGCGGCCTGAGAGGGTCACGTCCTGGGCCTGCTCGTCGAGGTGCAGCGATGGACCCGGGCGTTGCGCCGCCTGGCGCCGGTCGAGGCGCACGCGGCGCAGCAGGGCATCGGTCCGGGCGTCCAGCTCGGCGAGGCTGAACGGCTTGGGCAGGTAGTCGTCGGCTCCCCGGGTGAAACCCGTGATGCGGTCCTGCTCGGCCCCCAGTGCGGACATCAGCATCACCGGGGTGTCCTGCCGCTGGCGCAGGGCCTCGAGCAGCTGCAGGCCGTCGAGGCCGGGCAGCATGATGTCCAGCAGCACCAGGTCGAAGGGCGCGCATTCGGCGGCGGCCAGGCCCAGGGTGCCGGTGGCGCAGGCGGTGACGGCGAAGCCGCGCTGGCGGAAGTGCAGGTCCAGGTCTTCGCGCAGCCGGGGATCGTCTTCGACCAGCAGCAGGCGCGGGGAGGGGGCGGGGCGTTCGATATGAGAATGTTTCACATTTGAAATATCTCATTGCCAGGGGGTTCCTGGCAATCGCGCGATGGTCACAGGGGTCAGTGCGTGGCGGGCTCCACCACCACCTGGTTGCGGCCCTGGCGCTTGGCCCGGTACATCATTTCGTCGGCCTGCTTGAAGGTGGCTTCCAGGCTCCGCCCGCCGGGCGTCCACTCGGCCACGCCGAGGGAGATGGTCACCTGGCCGACGCCTTCGGTATGTGCCTCCTCCACCGAGTGGCGCAGGCGTTCGGCGACCTCCGAGGCTTCCGCCAGCGTGGTGCCGGGCAGCAACAGGAGGAACTCCTCGCCGCCCACGCGGCAGGCCAGGTCGCGGTCCCGCGAGCAGGCCTGCATCACCGTGGCGATCACCTTGAGCGTGCGGTCGCCGGCATCGTGGCCGAAGCGGTCGTTGACCTTCTTGAAGTGATCGATGTCCAGCGCCACCACCGCGAGGTCGCGCTCGCCGCCCTGGATGGCCACCAGGGCTTCGTCCATCGCGCGGCGGTTCAGCAGGCCCGTCAGCGGGTCGGTCTGCGCCTCGTGGTTGAGGCGGCCGAGCTTCTCCTGCATCAGGGCGATGCCGGTGATCAGCGCCTGCTTGATGTGCGCGGCCTCGAAGTACCAGGCGCGCACCGTGGCCAGGCGTTCCGAGCTGCCCGGCTCGCCCATCTGGCGGGCGCCGGCGGCCAGCTGGCGCAGCGGGTCGGCGATCAGCTGTGTCGTCCACCAGAGCACCGCGAAGCCCAATAGCGCCAGGGGCATTGCGGCGACGAGCACGTGATGCACCAACCCCTCCAGCGCCACCAGGGTGGCCTCGCGCGGCTGCTGCGAAACCACGCCCCAGCCGGTTCCCGGGATGCCGGCATACCCGGCGAGCATCTCCACGCCCTTGGAATTCACATAGGCCAGGGTGCCGCTGCGCCCGGTGAGCACGGCATCGTCGACGGCGCTGGCACCGACCTGCTGGCCGATGCGCGCGGGGTCCGGGTGATAGAGCAGCCGGCGGTTGGCGTCGATCAGGTAGACGTAGGCGTCCTGGTGGAAGTGCAGGCCGATCAGGCCGTGCAGCAGGTTGTCCTTGCGCATGTAGATCGAGCCGCCGACCAGGCCCAGGTACTGGCCGTCGGCATCGCGCACCGGCTGCGAGACGAACACCACCAGCCGCCCGCTGGCGGCGTTGAAGGGGGCGCTGATCAGCGCGCGGCGTGCGTTCAGCGCCTCCTCGAGGCCGGGGGAACGGCCGCTTCCATCGAGCTGTGGCGCCTCGGGCACGGCGGCCAGCACGCGGCCATCGGCGGCGACCACGGCGATGGCGTTGAAGCCGGCATCCTGCAGGTCGAGCCGGCGCGCTTCCTCGGCGAGCAGCTGCGGGTCATCGAAGTGCTTGCCCAGCAGCGCCGCGCTGTACGCCAGCTGTTGCTGGGCCGCCTGCAACTGGGCGCCGATGCTGCTGGCCAGCTTCTGGGCGTAGGCGTGGTTGTTCTTCAGCGCGCCGTCCAACAGCGAGGTCTTCTGCACCCGTTAGGCCGCGTACAGGCCGTTGGCCAGCGTGGCGATGCAGGCCAGCAGGACCAGCAGCAGGATCAGGTGGCGGAGCCGCGTCGCGGGGAAGGGGGTGGGGTTCATCGACGACGACGCTCCTGCGACGCTTGGGGGGCCCGGCCGCGCCCAACGGCGGCATGCAGCTGGGGCGGCGTCAGCAGTGTAGCCAAGGCGCGGCGGCCCGCCCCGGGGCGCTGGCCCTCAGTCGAAACCCTTGAACACGGCGAATTCCTCCACCGGGGCACGTTCGGAGCGCAACTGGTTGATCGGTGCGGTGCGGTCGGCGTGGCCGAGCGCCATGGCGCAGTAGAGCAGTTCGTGCCCGGGCAGCCCGAAGTGGGCGTGCAGGCTCTGGCGCACCATGCCCCAGGCTTCCTGCATGCAGGTGGCGAGGCCGCGCTCCTCGGCCACCAGCGCCAGCGACTGCATGAACATGCCCAGGTGCGCCCATTGGCCGTGGCCCATGGAACGGTCGATGACGAAGAACAGCCCGACCGGCGCGCCGAAGAACTGGAAGTTGCGCGACATGGCGCGCAGGCGGGCGGCCTTGTCCTCACGGGGGATGCCGAGCCTGGCATAGAGCGCCTCGCCGATGGCATGGCGGCGGGTGCGGTAGGGCTCGGCCAGCCCCTCGGGGTAGATGGGATGGTCGCCGGCCTCGCCGGCGGGGTTCTTCATCAGGGTTTCCAGGGCGATGCGCTCGACCTCGGCCTTGGCGGCGCCACTCACGGCGATCACCTTCCAGGGCTGCAGGTTGCCCCCCGAGGGTGACCAGCGTGCGGTGTCGAGCAGTGCGCGCACGGTGGCAGCGTCGACGGGTTCATCGGTGTAGGCGCGGACTGAGATGCGTTGCTGCAGCATTTCGGCTACGGACATGGCGACGTTCCTCGGCAGGTGATGGCGCGGCCTGGGCCGCGCGCGGGCCCGGCCGAACTTAGCGAAAAGCCCGTGCTTGCCGCCACAGGCAGAACTGCCAAGAACCATCACCCGCGCGCTCCTCGCCGGTCGAGCGGGCGATGGCCGGGTTCATTGCGAGGGGGGGCCGGGCTGCTCCCAGAAACGCGGGAAGGTTTCGTGCGGGTACTGCTTGCCGTCGTACTTGAGAGTCTTGCGCACGGTGCGCAGGTATTTCTCCCCGGCGGCCGAGTCGCCGGTCACCTTGGCAGCCAGGACCAGGTCGGCGAAGCCGTTGCTGCTCGTCCTGGCGAGGTCGAGGGTGACCTTGGCGCTCTCGGTCATGAAGTCCGGGTCGTTGACGCAGAGGGTGCCCTTGATGGTGGTCCATTCGCTGAGGTAGGCCTTGAGCACCGGCCGCAGGGCCTTGCCAGCCGGGGCGAACAGGGTCAGCTCCTCGTCCGAGCCGCCGTCCGGGCAACTGGCACCGCGGGCGGTGCTGTCGAACACCAGGCCGAAGGCGCGCACGCCCGGCGCCAGGTGGTAGCGGGCGGTGTCCAGCCACAGGCTGTCGCCGCTCACTTCGGTGGCCGCGTCCTCGTCCAGGGTCGAGTCGTAGCGCTCCAGCAGTGCGCCGCTCCTGCCGTCCACCTTGGCCACCAGCAGGGCCAGGCTGCGTTCACCCTGGGCGACGCCTTCATCGCCCGGCCGCACATAGGCGAGGGCGACCACCGACTGGGCCTTGTCGTCCGGCCAGGGTTTGCAGGCGGCGGCCACCAGCGGGCCTTCGCCGTCGCTGTCGGGCGTCGTCCAGCCGCTTTGCCCCAGTTGCTTGGCCAGGGCCTTGACCAAGGGGGCGGAGCAGGGTTGCGGGTCGCGGGCCTGGGCCGGGTTGGCGAGTACGGCACAGGCGAGCAGCGCGAGGTGGGGGGCGAAGGAGGCGAGGCGGCGGTAACGCTCCATGTCGACGGTTCCTTGAGGGGGAGAGGGCGACATTCTAGCGGCCGCCGCCGGGTTCGGTGTGGCTGACCGGTTCGCATTTCCGCCGATTGGTCGGCTAGCCGGCGCTGGTGGCCAGTGGCGCTCCGACCTGCCCGCGGGCGGGCTCGAACTCCAGAGCAGGGTCGGCGATGGGCTGGCGCAGGAGCATCTCGCGGTCGCGCTCGTAGTGGTTGAGCACGCGCCAGGGCAGGTGCCGGCCCTGGCGCGGCAGCAGGTCGGAACCGCGCTGCACGTAGCCCGACTGCAGGGCGCCCATGACGCTGCCTTCCTCCATCTCGCCCTCCGGTGCGCGCGGCGTGCACACCTCCAGGTCGTGCTTGCGCATGTGGTTGAACAGCCGGCACAGGTAGCTGGAGGCGATATCGGCCTTCAGCGTCCAGGGCGCGTTGGTGTAGCCGAACACCGAGCCCATGTTGGGGATGCCCTGGGCCAGCACGCCCTTGTAGGTGAGGCGGTCGGCCAGGCTTCGGCGCTGGCCGTCCACCAGCAGGTCGATACCGCCGAGCGCGCGCAGCTGCAGGCCGGTGGCGCTGACGATGATGTCCGCCGGCAGCTCGGCGCCGGATTCGAGGGCGATGCCCCGTTCGGTGAAGGTGGCGATGCGGTCGGTGACCACCGAGGCGCGACCCTCGCGCAGGGCGGCGAACAGATCGCCGTCGGGCACCGCGCAGAGGCGTTCGTCCCAGGGCATGTAGCTGGGCGTGAAGTGGCGCATGTCGACCTTGCCGCCGAGCTGCTTCCTGACGCTGCCCAGCAACCAGGCGCGGACCTTCCCTGGCCAGCGCCGCGCGGCCTTGTAGATGACCCGCTGCAACCAGATGTTGCGCTTGCGGGCCATGGCGTAGACCCAGCGCTCGGGCAGCACGCGGCGCAACGCGGCCGAGACCACGTCCTTGCCGGGCACGCTGATGATGTAGCTGGGCGAGCGCTGCAGCATGATGACGTGCCCGGCGCGCCCGGCCATGGCCGGCACCAGGGTCACGGCGGTGGCGCCGCTGCCGATGACCACCACGCGCTTGCCGTCGTAGTCGAGGTCTTCGGGCCAGTGCTGCGGGTGGACCAGGCGGCCCTGGAAGCGCTGCATGCCGGGGAAGTCCGGCTGGTAGCCGCGGTCATAGTCGTAGTAGCCGACGCAGGAGACCAGGAAGCGACCGGTGAACACCCGCTGCACGCCGCTGGCCTCGTCGCGGGTCTTCACGGTCCACACCCTCTCGTGGCTGGACCAGGAGGCCTCGGTGCAGGCCAGGCCGAAACGGATCTTGCGGTCGACGCCATGCTCGCGGGCGGTGTCTTCGATGTACTGGCGGATGGTGTCGCCGTCGGCCAGGGTCTTGAGTCGGTCCCAGGGGCGGAAGGCGAAGCCGAAGCTGAACATGTCGGCATCCGAGCGGATGCCGGGGTAGCGGAACAAGTCCCAGGTGCCGCCCACGGCCTGGCGCCGCTCGATGATGGCGAAGTCCATCTGCGGCGCTTCGCGCACCAGGTGGCAGCCCATGCCGATGCCCGAGAGTCCGGCGCCGATGATCAGCACGTCGTGATGGTCGTTCAAGGTCTGCCTTCCTTTTGTTGTTCTTGTGTGGAACCAGTCATAGCAGGCTTTCCCCAGCCTGCCCGCCGGCCCTTTGGCGGGTTTTCCGCGAGCCCGTCCCGGCTCGGCGTGTCGTGGGGAATGTGGGAGCGGCTTCGACCGTGAAGGCGCATCGCGAATGAATTCGGTCCCACGGGCTCTTAGCCCGGGGGTTGCAGGACACGCGCGCGGTCAGTGCTCGCGTCGGTAGCTGAAGCGGCAACCGCTGGGGTCGGTGAAGGTGAGGCCGTCGGCGTCCAGGCTGTAGCCATAGCTCACCAGTGCGTCGTTGGCGGTGGAGAGGGTGACGCGGCCTGGCCCTTCGATGTGCCAGGTGCCGCTGTCCCACCAGGTGAAGCCGCCGGGCACCTCGGGGGTGCCGCTGTACAGGCCGTTGGCGTCGAAGCGCAGGCTGCTGGCGTACTTCGCCGCGCAGGCCGGGGACGGGCTCTTGCGCCACTGTCCCAGCAGTTGGTTTTCCAGGTCGGTCATCTCGGGCTCCGGTCATCACCAGCAGCGGGGCGCCGCATGACGGCGCCCCTTGCCAGCCGTTTCAGTCCTACTTGGCACCGGCCGCCAGGCCCGTGGTCCTGGCCCGTGCCTTCGGCGCCTTGCCCAGCTCCTTGAGCACGCCACCGGCATCGCCGAGCAGTGTCGTCAGTTTGCTGCGTTCGGTGTTGCTCATCACCGTATCGTAGTCGAGCAGCACGCTCGCGCCCTTCGGATCGGCCTTGCGCTTATGGAAGCGCTTGGCCAGCCGCTTGGCTGCGATGGCGGCGAAGTGCGGTTTGAGCACTGCCGAATCCATCGCCGCCTGGATGGCGTCCAGGCCCTCGGTGAGGTGGTCGCCGCCGATGGCCAGCACCAGGTGCGCGTCCGGCGTGGAGAGTACGCGGTGGGCAGCCTCGGCATGCCGCGCCTCGACCGCTGCCGTGACCATCACCGTGGCGCTGCCAGCCGCATGAGCGACCATGCCATCGATTTCCCAGTGCACCTCCACCTTCACCTCGTGCACGCCGGGCACGCCGAACAGCGCCCCTTCGGCTCCGCGCATCAGGGTCATGGATTCGCTGATCCGCTCGCCCGGCTGCAGCAGCGCGTAGGGTTGGTCCTCGATGCAATGCACCAGGGTGCGGAAGCTGCGCACGGTGCCGGATGGATCACTGACGCTACCGCTGACGAAGTCACTCTTCAGGCTGAGGTTGGCCGGCACCTTCACGGGCTGGTCGCCACGGTTGACCAGGGCTATGCCGACGCGCACCGGAGCGCCAAGGGGCACTTCGCCGAGCAGCGGGGTGACGTCCACGTCGAGCCCCAGGACTTCGGCTTCCAGGTCCGTCGGGGTGATGTTCGGAGCAGCCGTGGAGGCACCGCCGAAGGCCACCGAGCCGGACCGTACGAAGGGGTCGGGGTAGTGGCGCAGCTGCTTGAGGTTGTCCGGATGGAAGGACCACTGGATGTTGCTGGGGAAGGGCGTGGCCGGGGTGCCGGCGGCGGCGATCACGTCGCTGGTGCACATGAAGCCGAAGTCCGCCGAGTTGTGATAGAGCCCCATGGCGTGGCCGATCTCGTGTACGGCGGTGCGGAAGTAGGGGGCTGCCGCCGTGCCGAAGCGCTTGCCGCTGACCGTCCCCCAGCCGGCCGCGATGGTCCAGTGCGAGGCGATGCCGATGCCCTCGCGGGGCACGTTGTTGGAGTCGGTACCGCCGTTGTCGTACATGATCCCGCGCGGGGTGGAGTCGATGTTCTTCACCGCCAGCACGTGGTAGCGCCACTCGGTATCCAGGTTGACCACCGCGCGCCGGGCCAGCATCGCCGCGTGCATCTCGGCATCGGACCAGGACGCGCCGCTGGCCTCGGCGACATTGGTGTCGCTGGCGTGCACGGTGACCTGCCAGCCCACTGCATCCATCACCGTCTGCCAGGTGTGGCCGAGGCCGCTGTTGGTTGGTTGCTCGGAGCCAGAGACGGTGTCGATCTCCACGGTGCAGCGGCGGTAGTAGCTCGACAGCCAGCCCATGGTCAGGCGTCCGATCACGGCGTTGGCCGCGTTCTTCACATCGCCCTCGGCGTAGTCACCGGAGGAGGGGTAGCCCGCCGGCGCGGCCATGCGCACCATCTGGGTGGTGAGGGTGGAGTCCAGCGCCCAACTGTTGGGCGCGGTGAAGCGCCACAGCTCGAAGCCGAGGCTGAAGCTGTTGCCCAGGTAGAAGTGCTCCGGCAGCGAGGTGACGCGGATGTAGTAGCGGTAGCGTGAGCGCGAGAGGATAGGGATGCCCGACGCTGGGTTGGGCCCGGCCAGGAGGATCGGCTTCAGGCTGGTTTCCGGGCGCCCGCCCAGCAGGGGGATCGGCGAGGCGATTGGCAGCGGCAGGAAAATGGTCGGGCGCTGGTAGAGGTCGCCGCTGGCGGTTCGCCCGGCAGCGTGGGATTCCACGCGCAGGGTGCCGTCATAGGACACCAGCGGCGCCCCGGTGGGCTTGTAGTTGAGCAGCCAGCAACCGGGGCGGATGCTGCGCAGTGGCGGCACGATGATCGGGCCGGGGATGGGCTTGGGCAGTTCGGTCATGGGAAGGGCGGCGGCCGCTCGGGCGTCTTCCTGCTCGGGCGGCTGTACATCGGGCATGGGAGGGATTCTGTCGAGGCTGGACATCGTTGAACACTCCTATTCAACAAGGGGCGCACCCTGCCCGTACTCCCAACCACGCGAGCCATTGCATGACGCCGGTACGACACCCCTGGAAGGTTCCTTTTTTAGGGTCGTGTCATGCGTACCGCGTGCGCATGGCCCCGTGAGTATGCGACTGCCCGGGGCCCTGCATAGTGCCGCCCATCGCCCGCAGGACGGGCGGCGTGACCGATTGTCGGAGCGCCCGCAAGCCCTGTAAGGGCGCCGCTACACAGCCCCGTGCAACCGAACTTTTCGTGCTTGTCGATATGCCGTAAAGGCGTTTGCGTGGGGAGGGGGCGAGGGGGGTGGTCGGCCGTGGGAATCGGTGGGCTGAAGCCCACCCTACGCCCACCCAAGCCCACCCGCCCGCGCCGAGCCTACCTTTGCAGGTGCGAATTCATTTGAGCGTGCTCATGAGTCATCGGCTCTGCCTGTGACGATTTGAATCGAGAGCCCTGCAGGATGAACGCGTGCCGCAGGGTGTGCGGTGCGTACCGCCGCTCGGTGCTTCCGGCGAGCTCCAGGTGCGCGCAGCACACCCTACGTCTTGAGTGAGCGGTTGCTGCATGCCCCGAACCAGGGCGTGGATGTTTACCCGCTTAACGGCGCGCGCTCCGGACCGCTGTCAGCGGGTACGGATCTCCCCCCGCGCCAGGCTTTGGGCATCGTTGCCCAGCGCGTCCTTCAACGCCATGTCGGCGCCTTTCTCGCGCAGCTGGTCCAGCAACCGGGTGCGCTGGAACAGGGCGGCGTACATGGCGGCGGTCTGCCCGGCAGCGTTGCGCTGGTCGGTGGGGCAGGGGGTGTTCATCAGGCGGTGGGCGATGCCCAGTTCGGCCTTGAAGATGGCGCCCATCAGGGCGGTGTTGCCGCGGCCGTCCTGCAGGCAGGGATCGGCGCCGGCGGCGAGCAGTGCGTCGACCGCTTCGGCGTGGCCGTGGTAGGCGGCGAGGATCAGCGCGCTGTAGCCCCTGGCATCCTGGATGTCGAGGTCGTAGCCGGACTCGATGAAGGCCTGGAGCACCTCCAGCCGGCCTTCGCGCGCGGCGTCGAGATAGCGCTGGGCCAGCTCGGCCCTGATGGCGGCCGGGTCGGACGCCGGTTCGGCCTGGGCCAGGCCGGCACAGAGCAGCAGGGCGAGGAGTGCATGGTTCATCTCGGGCTCCTGGGGCCGGCCCGCGCGTGCGGGCCGGCGCTTGGCGGGTCAGTCGGCGAGCGTGGCGGCCAGGGCCTTCACCCGGGCCAGGTCGCCCCCGGCCACCTTGGCGACGCGGGTGCCGTAGTCGCTGTCGGCCTTGTACAGGTAGGCGAGCATCAGGTGCTTGCTCTCGCTGTCGGTGCCGGCGAGGGATTGGCCGAAGCTGTCGACCAGGTCCTGCTGGTCCTTCTTGCCGTAGGAGCGGTACAGGTCACCGGCCTGCTTGAAGTTCTGCTCGCGCTGGATGGCGCGTTGCTGGGTGGTGCCCTGCAGCGGCGTCTCGACGTAGCGGGCGCTGGCGGTGGCCTCACGCGGTTGCAGGCGGCTCGGCTCGTAGTTAACGCCGCTGGTGGTGTGGCCGGCGTTCATGCTGCCGTCCTGGTTGCCGTTGTTCACCGCGCCACGGGGCTTGTTGACCGGCAGCGACAGGCCGTTGCTGCCCACCCGGTAGAGCTGGGTGTCGGCGTAGGCGAAGACGCGGCCCTGGAGCAGGCGGTCCTCGGAGGGTTCGATGCCGGGCACCAGGTTGGACGGTGCCATGGCCACCTGCTCGGTCTCCTGGAAGAAGTTGTCGACGTTGCGGTTCAGCACCATCTGGCCGATCTTGCGCTCGGGCACGTCGGGCCAGACCTTGGTGGCGTCCAGCGGGTCGAACTCGAAGCGCGCCAGGTCCCTGGGCTCGAGCACCTGGATGTACAGGTCCCATTTCGGGAAGTCGCCCTTGGCGATGGCGTTCACCAGGTCGTGGGTCATGTGGCTGTAGTCCTTGCCCTGGAGCGCTTCCACCTGCTTCGGGTCGAGGTTGCGGATGCCTTGCAGGCTCTTCCAGTGGAACTTCACGTAGTGCGTCTCGCCCTTGGCGTTCACCAGCTTGTAGGCGTGCACGCCGTTGCCGTCCATGAAGCGGTAGCCGGCCGGGGTGCCCTCGTTGGAATAGAGCAGGGTGAGGGTGCGGATGGCCTCGGGGTGGTGGGAGAAGAAGTCGAAGCGGCGTGAGTCGTCGTCCAGGTTGGTGCGCGGGTCCGGCTTGAAGGCGTGGACCATGTCCGGGAACTTGATGGCGTCGCGGATGAAGAAGGTGGGGAAGTTGTTGCCCACCAGGTCCCAGTTGCCATCGGCGGTGTAGAACTTGGTGGCGAAGCCGCGCGGGTCACGCAGGGTTTCCGGCGAGTGGTTGCCGTGCACCACCGAGGAGAAGCGCACGAAGACCGGCGTGCGTTCGCCGTTGCGGAACACCTTGGCGAGGGTCAGGTCGGCGATGTCCGCCGAGGCGGTGAACTCGCCGTGGGCCCCGGTGCCACGGGCGTGCACCACGCGCTCGGGGATGCGTTCACGGTCGAAGCGCTGGAGTTTCTGGATCAGCTGGACGTCCTGCAGCAGCACGGAACCCTTCGGTCCGGCTGTCTGAGAATTCTGGTTGTCGCCTACGGGGGCGCCGTTGTCACGGGTCAGCGGTGCGCCCACGGCCATGGAAAGATTGAACAGGCATGCCGCCGCCAGCAGGCCGGGGGCGGTGCGTTGGAATCTGGACATTTGCGTCTCCTGATGTCTCTGGTTCGGGTGTTGCGGCCTGAACCATAGGGAGCGCGGAGGGGCCCGGATAATAGGATTTCGTCAGCCTGTCGATTAGGAAATATTAAAGGTCCTGCGCGCGCCGCCTCCCTAGAGTTCTCGGGTACAAGCCGCACCCCGGATTCACAGGAGGCCGCCCTGGCAGCCCGCACACAGGAAGACCGATGACCCTGACCGAATTGCGTTACGCCGTTGCCCTGGCGCAGGAACAACATTTCGGCCGCGCCGCCGAGCGCTGCCATGTCAGCCAGCCCACCCTCTCGGTGGGCATGAAGCGGCTGGAGGACTACCTGGGCGTGCTGCTCTTCGAGCGCAGCAAGGGTGCCGTCTACCTCACGCCCATCGGCGAGAGCATCATCGAGCAGGCGCAGAAGGTGCTGGCCGAAGCCAATGCGGTGCTGGAGATGGCCCACGCCGGGCGCAACCAGCTGTCTTCGCCGCTGCGGGTCGGCGCCATCTACACCATCGGGCCCTATCTGTTCCCGCACCTGATCCCCCAGTTGCACACCGTGGCGCCGCAGATGCCGCTGTACATCGAGGAGAACTTCACCCACGTGCTGCGCGAGCGACTGCGGGAGGGCGAGCTGGACGCCATCATCGTCGCCTTGCCGTTCACCGAGCCCGACGTGCTGACCAAGGTGCTCTATGACGAAGCCCTGTGCGTGCTGCTGCCCGCCGAGCACCCCCTGGCGGCGGAGCAGCGTCTGTCGGCGGATGCGCTGGAGGACGCCGAGCTGCTGATCCTCGGCGAGGGGCATTGCTTCCGCGAGCGCGTGCTGGAGGTGTGCCCGGCCACCCAGCGCGCCAGCGTGGAATCCAGTTCCCTGGAGACCATCCGCCACATGGTAGCCTCCGGCCTCGGCGTCTCCGTGCTGCCGCACTCGGCGGTCTCCGGCCATCACTATTCGCCGGGCAGCGTGGCCATCCGTCATTTCAGTGCGCCGGTGCCGTTCCGCCAGGTGGCCATCGCCTGGCGCGCCAGCTTCCCGCGTCCCCGCGCGATCGACGTGCTGGCCGATTCGGTCAGGCTCTGCTCGGTTTCCCGTGGGCCGAACGGGGAGGTTTGAGAGGCGCTAGGACCGCCACTTCTCCAGGGCCGCCTGGCAATCCTCCACCAGCGCCGGCATGTGCGCCTCCAATTCCTGCCAGAGCAGCAGTGCCAGGGCCTCCTGCGCCGCCGTGCGCAGCGGCGCCCATTGCGGGTGGTCGAAGTTGTTGCCTTCCAGGTCGACGTAGGCCTCGTGGCTCAGGGCCTCGCAGGCGGCCAGGAGCGCCTGCAGGTGCGCATGGGCACGGGGCAGAAGGCGCGGCGGGAAGCCGTGGACGAAGGCGTGGAGGTATTGGAGGTGATCGGACCAGAGGTTGCAGTCGGCGCAGCAGCCGATGTTCGCCCGTTGCCATTCGGCGTCCCGGGCGAGGAACTGCAGCGCCGGGCCCAGTTCGCCCAGCAGGATGAGCCGGCGGTATTGCTCCTCGCCGTACCAGCGCCAGATCAGTAGCGCGAGGCTTTCCGGGGGCGCGTCGCTGTGCTGCTGGCAACCGCCCTGATGGATATCCGCTGTCATCGCCGCCTGCCTGGCTTCGCTGGAATGGTCGCGAAATCTAGCACGGGGAGGGCTGCCGGTGGTGCGGCGGCTTCAACGGTTCAAAGCGTCACGACCTTGTACTGCCAGAGCTCGCGGCCGCCCTTGTGGTACTCCTTCTTGTAGCTGACCAGGCCTTTGAACTCGGACCCCTTGCCTGCCCAGAAGTCCTTCCACCAGTTGCGGATCGACGCCTGGTCTTCATTGATGAGTTCCCACTCGCCCAGATTGGGATCGAGGAACAGCACGTGGCTCCTGTCAAGGCTGCTGAACGCCAGGGCATGCCCGCCATCGGAGCCATCCACCACGTAGATGTAGGCGCCCGGGACCGCCAGCACATGGTCGATCACATCCTGGCGCGTGCGCAGCCCGGTGAATTTCTTGAAGGGGCCGCCGCCTTCCCGCCTGGTCACCGTCAGGCCGAACCCCTCCATGCTCTTGTCGCTTTTCTTGTTGCGTTGCCTGTGGCTGTCCAGCAACTCCCGGATGGTGTCCGGGCCGATGATGTCGTAGATGGTTTCACCGGGCGTCAGATGGCCCGTCAGCGCTGCCCTGACCCAGCGGCGGCAGGCTTCGAGACAGACGCCACGGGCATCGTTCCCGGTGTAGGCGAGGGCGCTGGACTGGCTGACCTTGTGGCGTTCGATAGTCATGACACTTCCTTGTTCATGGGGTGGGCGTTCGTTGCGCTTTCTGGCCTGTTGGCTGAGGGAATGCAACAACGGAGGCGATGGAGACTAGCCAGCGTCAGAGTGCTGTCAATGGACGACAACGAGGTGGCCTCATGCTCAATTCCAGCCTTCATGCAGGGCTGTGCGCAGTCAAGATCACCCGGTTACAGGCGGGGCTTTCGCATGACGCGCAGGAAACACTTTGCAAAAGCCCGCTCGTTGAGCGCTTCCCCCGGGATTCTGTAATTTAGCCGCCGTGAAGCCGGGCCCCTCTGGCGGTTAATACCGCGATGTCGGAATCACAGTCTGTACAACTTCGACTGCAAGGAGGGGCTCCAATGACCGCCCTAGATACGTTCCTGTTTTCCGACTTCCTCGGCACCGCCACCTGGCTGTGGCTGGTCTTCTTCGCCGTGGTGTTCGCCCTGCTGGCCTTCGACCTGGGCGTGCTGCATCGCGATAACCGCGAGATCGGCGTCAAGGAAAGCCTGCTGCTCTCCGCCGGCTACATCACCGCCGGCCTGCTGTTCGGGCTCTGGGTGTTCTTCCAGAAGGGCGGCGACGCCAGCATGGATTACCTCACGGGCTTTCTCATCGAAAAGTCGCTGTCGATGGACAACGTGTTCCTCATGGCGATGATCTTCAGCTTCCTGGCCATCCCGCGCGAGTACCAGCACAAGGTGCTGTTCTGGGGAATCATGGGCGTGATCGTCCTGCGTGCGGTGATGATCGGCCTGGGCGCGGCGCTGATCCACGAGTTCAGCTGGATCCTCTACGTGTTCGGCGTGTTCCTGGCCATCACCGGAGTGAAGATGCTGTTCTCCAGGGTGGATGACCACCCGGACCTGGAGAACAACGCGCTGGTGAAGTTCCTGCGCCGGCACATGCGCGTCACCGACAGCCTGCACGGGCAGCGCTTCTTCGTGCGCCAGCCGGACGCCGCCGGCAAGACCGTGCTCTGGGCGACGCCGCTGTTCCTGGCGCTGATCCTCATCGAGTGCGCCGACCTGGTGTTCGCCATCGACAGCGTGCCGGCGATCTTCGCCATCACCCAGGACCCGTTCATCGTCTACACCTCGAACATCTTCGCGATCCTCGGCCTGCGCGCCCTGTACTTCGCCCTGGCGGCGCTGATCCACCGCTTCGCCTACCTGAAGTACGCCCTGGCCCTGGTGCTGGTGTTCATCGGCGCGAAGATCTTCCTGGTGGGCATCATCGGCAAGATCCCGGCGGTGATCTCCCTGAGCGTGACCCTGGGCCTGCTCATTGGCGGCGTGCTGCTGTCGCTGTACAAGACCCGTGGCCAGGCGGCGCAGCCCATCGAGGAAAACCGCGCGAGCTGATGGCGCGGTGTCACACCCGCCCCCTCGCGCACTGACGCGCCGAGGGGGCTTTTTGTTAGGCTGCGCTCCTTTTTTCGCAAGGAGCATCGCTTGGCCCTTTCAGCATGGAAGCACCTGCCCGCGTTGGCGGCCCTGTTCATCGCCACCACGGCGAACGCCCATACCCTGCCCAGCACGGTTTACCGGGGCACGGCAGGGGACATGCAGCTGGAGGTCATCCTCCAGTTCGACAGCGCCTGGGACGTCATGGCCGGGTTCGTCGAGACATCGGCCGCCGCCGATCACCTGACCCTGGAAGAGACCCCCTATGACGCCAGCGAGCCGCTGCTGATCAACCTGCGCGACGGCACGCCATTGCCGCCGGCGGCGATCGAACTGCAACCCTTCGCCCTCGACCAGAAGGTGCTGCAAGGGCGCTGGATCGACCTGCGCACCCGCGAGGAGCGTCCGCTGCAGCTGCAACGGGAGCAGGTGTTCCGCGAAGGCTCCAGGGCTGTCTACGAGGCCGACCTGCTGCAGCAGGGCACCAGCCAGGGCATGAGCTTCCGCGTGCATGCACGCAAGGCGGCCAACGAAGCGGTGTCGGTCTTCGACCGCATCACCGTCATCGACAAGGCGAGCGGCGCGACGCGACAGGTGATCGAGGGCCTGGATGCCTACTTCTTCGGCACCGACACCCTGCGGCTGGCCTACCTGGACGATGACGACGTCGTCGACTTCTCCTTCGTGCCCAAGCGCATCCGCGAGAGCGACAAGGCCCTGGCCAGTGGCACGGTGCAGTACTACCTGTACGATCCGGCGTCCGGCCGCTACGCACTGCACGCGGGCCTGACCGAGATGGCCGGCAGCGGCTCGCTGTACCCCGACGCCCACCAGCGCGGGCGCTTCGAATACCGTCCCGAAGGCGGCGATGGCTACCGGCCCGGCACCTTCCACGCGGGTTTCTATCGCCTGGACGCAGGGCAGCGGGTGGTGGCTGAACCGGCCGGGGAGGCCGCGCAATGAGCCGCCTGTTCCGTTCCTGCTTGCGTCTGGCGCTGCTCGCGGCCCTGTGTGGGCCCGGCCTGGCCGGCGCCGTGGATGTCTACCAGGGCACCCTCGGCAAGCAGGCGGTCACCCTGGTGACGTTCCAGCAGAACCGCATCATCCGCGGCGTGTATTTCTATGACCGCTACCGCACGCCGATCCGCCTCAAACCGGTGTTCAGCAACAACGAGCCCAACAACGGCATCGGCATGGACGAACTGGACGCCGGTGGGCTGCCGGCTGCGCGCATCCGTGTGTTCTTCTCGGGCTACTACAAGCGCGATGCCACCCTCAATGGCACCTGGACCGACTACCGCACCGGCAAGAGCCTGCCCATCCACATGAAGCACGTGGCCATGCTGCGCTCCGACGAAGCTTGGCCGGGGGCGACCACGGCGGTGTTGCAGGCGGCCTCCACCGAACGCTTCTACTTCCAGGTGCCGCTGGCCAAGGACGGTGGCCCGGCGTCGGCCATCGAGGTGTATGCGAAGAAGACCGGCAAGCGCGTGCAGACCCTGAGCCTGCCGGGCTGCCGCAGCGAGGATGTGGAAACCGTGCAACTGGCGGTGGAGCAGGGCGCTACCCAGTTGCGGGTGGGCAAGCGCTACCGCTGCGCGGGCGTGGCCTTTGCCTGGGACGAGGGCACGGGGCAGTTCGAATCCCTACGTTGAGACGCTCGAGCGGGCGTCTCCCGTGGCTCAGAGGAACTCGGCGCGGATGCGGTCGGTGTCGAACGGGGTGATGCCCTCGCTCAGGCCGAACAGCGTATCGGCCTGCTCGGGCGTGTCCACCCGGCTGCCGCGTGCCTCGGCATGCAGCGCGAACAGGGTGTGCAGGTCCGGGGCGGCGAGGCTGGTCATGGCGCGCAGCATCAGCGCGATGCCGCTGAGGTTGTTGGCGACGTTGTTCCAGCGCGGGTAGCCGCCCAGGCCGATGTCCGTCCAGATCAGGCAACTCTGCTCCAGGTCGATGATGAAGGGCAGGCAGGTCTGCTGGTTGGCGGAGAGGTCGAGGCGGTCTTCCACGGTGCGGGCCTCGAAGACCTCGCCGGAGTTCACATCGCTGCGGGCCATCCAGCCGGCGAAGCATTCCGGCAGGTCGCAATAGGGCTGGTTGGTGTAGCTGTTGACGCAGGGCACCACGAAGCGCAGGCCCTTGTCGCGCAGCAGTTGCAAGTCGAGGTCGATGAACTCGGCGGCGCCCTTGGGAGCGTCGACGATGTCACCGCTGTGGTGGCCGCCGTAGCCGTGCAGGTTGTAGTAGGAGACCACGTCCCGGAAGACGTAGGCGCCGTCGAAGAAGGCAGCGGACAGGTCGATGTCGGTGCGGCTGTGGCCGTTGGTCCACCAGAGGAACAGGCGGATATAGCGCGAGTCGGGCAGTGGCAGGCGGCTGCCGCGCACCAGGGTCCGCAGCGAGCGCGACGCCGAGCGCTGGGCCAGGGGCACCATGCGGTCGACCAGCTCCGGCGCCAGGTAGCAGCGGCCCAGTGGCGGGCGGCTGGCGAAGCGGGCCACCAGGGTGGCGCGGATCAGGGCGATGGCGTCGGCCAGGTGCTCGGGTGCTATCGGTGCGCGCCGGTCCGGGAGGCTCCAGGCGCGGGCGGCATCGCCCTTGGGGAAGAAGGTGCGCAGGGGCGCGTGCCCGCGATGTTCGAACTGCGCCAGGGCCTGCAACAGCACCGGCGTGGCGACCTGCTGGGCGACTTCGGCGAACTGCCCGAGCACGGACCCGGGCTGGGCGCTGATGCGCAGCAGGTGGTCCAGGCGCCGGGCCATTTCGCCGGGGCGGGCGGCCAGCTGCCGCGTGGCGGCCTGGGTGTCGCCGCTTTCCAGGGCATGCTCGACCTGGCCGTTGAACCCCTTGAACGGCAGGTCTTCGCGCAGCACCTTGAAGGCTTGCCAGGTCCGTGGGTACTGCTCGCGGTAGTCGCCGGGGTGCAGGCCTTCGCCGAGGCGCTTCCAGCGCTCGGGCCAGCGGCGCATGTCTTCGGTGGGGTCGCCAGTGGCTTCCAGCAGCGCTAGAAGCCGACGCCGTTCGCGGCGCTTGAAGCCCTTGAAACGGCAGGGCTCGACCAGCGAGACATCGCCATCGCAGAGCGCCACGGCCAGGCGCAGCACATCGGTGGCGGTGCCGACCCGCTGGTCGATGAAGCGCTCGGCACGTTCGCCGGGGACGAAGCGCAGCAGCCAGGCGGCGATCAGCGCGAGGTTTTCCTTGAAAGGGATCTCCTCGGGCAGCAGGTCCAGGACCTTTTCGCGGTATTGGCGCACGAACCACTGCAGGTCGGCCTTGTCCTCCACCGACAGCGAGGTGCGCGAGGCGGCCAGGCGGGTGCAGATCAGCTCGAATTCCGCCTGGGTGCCCAGCTCGATCTCACGCGGGTGGCGCTCGTGCAGCAGGGGCACCGGCCGGCTGGGGTCCTGCACGTAGAGGCGGCGCAGGGTCAGGTAGTGGTACACGGCACGCTGGTACAGCTGCGCCTCGTCGAGGGTCAGGCTGCCGGCCGGAAAGTCGGGGAACAGCGGGCGGTATTCGCGGTGCGCGCCGGTCATCGCGGTGAGGTAGCGACGCAGGTCGCGTAGCACCCGCTCTAGCTGTTCGGCGGAGAGGGTCAGCAGGCGTTCACCGAGCGCCTCGGAGAGCACGAAACCGAGCTGCTCGGTTTCCTTTTGCACCATGGCCAACTGGGCCAGGCTGGCGCCACCCTCACCGGGGCTGACCGCGAACTTGCGGCAGCGGCGCAGGAAGATTCCGTTCACGTCTGCTCCTGAAATGAAAAGCCCACCGTGAGGTGGGCGGGTGGGAAGCGGGCACCCTAGATTCAGGGGTAGAAGGAAGGACGCCCATAGCCACGGCGCTGAGGATATTGCAGGCGGCGGGAAAAATGAATCACCCCTTGCAGACGAATGCTCGACGCCTTCGCATCATGGCGATTCCCTGGAGGCACCGGCTGGTGGGCGCCCTTGCTTCACGCCATGATTGGCGCCTTTGCGCGGGCCGTGGATCGGCCAGGCCCGCTGTGCAGGGAAACCGCGATGCCCATGGAATCGGAACTGGCCTCGGCCGCCTGGCTCTACCTCGGTGGCGAGGGTATCGAGCCCCATTGCCTGGCGACGGACGCCTATGTGACGCCGCTCTGGTGCCTATTGCTGGCCGGCGCCGAGGTGGTGCCGGCGATCACCCCGCCGCAGCAGGAGGCGCAGACCCCCCTGTTCGGCCTGCGCCTGCCGCTGGCCACGGCGCAAGGCAACTGGGCGCAGTTCGATGCCTATATCCGCCGGCACCCCCAGCACCATCGCGTGCCCGCCATCGGGTTGTGCCTGGATGCGGTGGCGGTGTTCCTCAGCAGTGCCGTGACGCGGAGTGGGGCGCCGGTCGAGGCACTGTGGCTGCAGGGCGACCTGGATGCGGTTTCCGGGCCCTTCGATGCCAACACCGATTCGCGTATCGGCTTCTGGAAGTGGAACGCGGACACGCGCCTGCACGCGTTGCAGGCAGGCACGGTCGACCTGCACGACGTCACCCTGGTGCTGGACTACGAGGACCTCGACGAATGGGTGCGGGCCTTCGGCCTGGATACGCTGGACCATCCCTGGTTCCGCGCCTTGAGCCATATCGAGAATTTCAGCGAGTTGCATGCGCCCTTTGGTGAGCTCGCGGAGCCCGTCGAGGCCGAACCGCTGCCAGATGAGTTGGATGAGAGCGATATCGAGCCCGGCGAAGAGGCTGAGCTTGAACTGGGGCTTGAACCAGAACTTGAAGTGGAGCGGGAGGCGCCCGTGTCCCCTGAAGAGTGGGCGCGCCGTTACACGGCGGGCGACCCCGCTGCGGCGCTGGCGTTGTCCCACCTTGCCGCTGAGCCGGCCCAGGCCATGCGCTGGGCACGATGTGCCTGTGGCCTGGAAGGCACGGCCAAGCCCACCGCGGCGGCCTGGTTGCGGCTGGCGCAGCTGGCGTTCGAACGGGCCGGCAGCCTGGCGGACCTGCAACAGGCGCGCGGCTGGGTGGAGCGTGGGCAGGCGCTGGACCATGAGCTGGATGAGGTCCATGCGCTGCTGTTGCTGCAGGCACGCCTGTGGCTGGATGCCGAGGCTGGGCCGGTGGACGGTGCCCGGGCCTTCGCCGCGCTGGAGCGCCTGTTGCTGCTGAGTGGGCGCAACCAGCCGGAGCACACCGAGGGGCTGCACCTGCTCGGCCTCTGCCGCCGTGACGGGCTGGGTTGCACGGTAGATAAGGAGGCAGCGCGGGTGCTGTGGCGCTCGGCGGCGGCCGATGGCCATGGCCCGGCGACGCAAGCGCTGGTGGCGTTGCTGGCGGCACAGGCCGAGGCAGAGGAGGACGCCGAAGCAGCAGAGCGGCTGTGGCTGGAAGCACTGAACCACGCCGAGGTTTACCTGGAGTGTTTCGCCGATCGTGGCGATCTCCAAGTGATCGCCTTCATGCACGCCTTCTGCGGTGAGCTGGCGTTGCGCACCGATCCCGTCGACTGGGAGGAGGCCGAGGCGCACCTGCTGCGTGCGGCCGAGGCGGAGCATGCCGAGGCCATGGGCCTGTTGGCGGTGGAGGTGTACCGCAATCGCCACAGCCCGCTGCGCGACCTGCGCCGGGCGTTGCACTGGGCCTGGCGCTATGGCGTGGCGAGCGGCGTGCTGAAGTCGGCCGACGCCGGCTGGCAGCGCTGGGTGTTCGCGCTGTTCTGGCTGCTGCGGGGGTAGGGCAGGCGCATCGCCCGGGCCGTTGCGGGCCGGGCGATGGCGCGTTGCATCAGTAGGTGATGCACACCGACTTCACCTCGGTGAAGCCTTCGATGGCGGCCTTGCCGAACTCGCGACCCATGCCCGATTGCTTGTAGCCGCCGAAGGGCAGGTTGGGGTCCACCGGCACGTGGTTGTTGACCCAGACGGTGCCGGCCTCGATGCGCGGGATGAGGTCCATCACCCGGCCCAGGTCGTTGCTCCAGATGCTCGCGGTCAGCCCATAGCGGCTGTCGTTGAGCATGTCCACGGCCTGGTCGAGGTCATCGAAGGGCAGCACCGAGAGCACCGGGCCGAAGATTTCCTCGCGCACCGAGGTCATCCCCTGGGTGACCTTGCCCAGCACCGTGGGCTGCACGAAGTAGCCGGGCAGGTCGGGCTGGCCGCCGCCGGTGCAGAATTGCGCGCCTTCCTCGCGGGCGATGGCCAGGTAGCGCAGCACGCTGGCCTGCTGGCGGCGGGAGACCAGGGCGTTGACCTGGGCTTCCGGGTCCATGCCCGCGCCGACCTTCAGTTGCGCCACCTGGGCGGTCAGCGCCTCGACGAAGTCCTGGTAGCGGCTGGCGTGCACGTAGAGTCGCGAAGCGGCGGCGCAGACCTGGCCCTGGTTGAGCAGGCCGCCCCCGATGGCACCGGCCACGGCTTGCTCGATATCGGCGTCGGCCAGCACCAGCATGGGGTTCTTGCCGCCCAGCTCCAGGGTGAAGCGGGTCATGTTGTCCAGCGCCGCACGGCCCACCTGCTTGCCCACGGCGGTGGAGCCGGTGAAGGACACCTTGTTCACCAGCGGGTGGGCCACCAGCGCCGCACCGGCATCGGCACCGCCCACCAGCACGTTGAAGGCACCCGCCGGGATGCCGGCCTGTATCGCCAGCTCGGCCAGGCGCAGGGCCGTGAGCGGGGTCTCGTCTGCGGGCTTGATGATGATGGTGCAGCCGCAGGCCAGGGCCGGCATCACCTTCCACAGGGCGATCATCATCGGGAAGTTCCACGGCACGATGCCGGCGACCACGCCGGCCGGCTCGCGGCGGGTGTAGGCGTTGAAGCGCGCCTGGGCCGGCACGGGGATGGACACGTCCAGCGTCTGGCCTTCGATCTTGGTGGCCCAGCCGGCCATGTAGCGCATGTAGTTGACCGAGGCGCCGACCTCCACCGCGCGGGCGAGGTGGATGGACTTGCCCTGGTTGAGGGTTTCCAGTTGCGCCAGTTCCTCGCCATGGGCCTCCACCAGGTCGGCGAAGCGCAGCAGCACCCGCTCGCGCTCGGCGGGGGCCAGTCGGCTCCAGACGCCGGAGCGGAAGGTGCGGTGGGCCGAGGCGACCACGGCGTCCACCTGCGGGGCGTCTGCCTGCAGAGTGCGCGAGAGCACCGCGCCGGTGGCGGGGTTGTGCACCTCGCGCGGGGTGCCTTGTGCGCCCTGGTGCTGTTGGCCGTCGATGAACGAGGCGTGGGTTCGGTCGACGAAGGCGTCGACGCTGGGGAGGGTGTTGATCAGGGCATTGGACACGATCGGCTCCTGGTTCGGGCAGCGGTATGGGGCGCCCGCATGGGGCGTGCCCCAGCTTAGGGAGGGAGCCGGTGCCGGGCTTGACTCTGCCTGCCATGCCGACATGACCCAGCGTGCAGCGTGCAGCGGGCGCGGCGTGTCAGGCAGACGCAACGACCTGGCAGCGGTGGGCAAGCGGCGCCGAGGTGCACGTGGGATAGTCGGGGCGTCGTCTGCGAGGGCGACACCATTGTTGCTTGCTCCGTGTCACCATGCTTCGCCGCCGCCCTGGTCATCGGCGGCATTTTTTTGCCCGCATTTTGGCGGGAAGGCGGACGAGGTCGGAGCACAGGGCGTAGTTCGTCGCACGGGTAGAGGTACGCAACCCATGCTGCCGGAGCAGCCGGCAATCACGGTGTGGGATGGGGCCTCGGGGCGATGGGTTTCGCTGCGCTCTACGCCATCCTGCGGGGCGTGCGGGCATGTCAGGCTGCTACAAGAGCAGCGGCAGGCAGGGGCAAGACGCCCGGGGAGGGCGGGCGCAGAGTGTTCGGGAACCTGCGGCTTCGACCGCACCGGCCGTGATGGCCGGATAACGATAAACAAGAACAATGCATTCGAGGGCCCTGACGATGTCGATCGACGCCAAGCTCACCGCACATTTGAATCGAGGTACGGTCGGTTTCCCCACTGCGCTGGCCAGCACCATCGGGCTGATCATGGCCAGCCCGGTGATTCTCACCGCCACCATGGGCTTCGGCATCGGCGGCAGCGCCTTCGCCGTGGCCATGCTGATCGCCATGGTGATGATGCTCGCGCAATCGACCACCTTCGCCGAGGCGGCCTCGATCCTCCCGACCACCGGTTCGGTCTACGACTACATCGCCTGCGGCATGGGACGCTTCTTCGCCATCACCGGGACCATCGCGGCGTACCTGATCGTCCACGTGTTCGCCGGTACGGCGGAAACCATCCTCGCCGGGGTCATGGCGCTGGTGAACTTCGAGCACCTCAACACCCTGGCCGAATCGGCCGGCGGCTCCTGGCTGCTGGGCGTGGGCTTCGTCATCGTCTTCGGCATCCTCAACGGCTTTGGCGTCAGCGTGTTCGGCAAGGCCGAGGTGATCCTCACCTTCGGCATGTGGACGACGCTGATGGTGTTCGGCATCGCCGGCCTGATCGCCGCGCCCGCCGTGCAACTGGACGGCTGGTTCGGCACCTCGCTGATCGGCACGGACCTGGTGACCATCCTCTCCCTGGTGGGCATGGCGATGTTCATGTTCGTCGGCTGCGAGTTCGTCACCCCGCTGGCGCCGGACCTGCGCAACTCTGCCCGTACCATGCCGCGCGCCATGGCCCTGGGCCTGTTCGGCGTGGCCTCCTGCATGTTCATCTACGGCGCGGCGATGAAGCGCCAGGTGGAGAACGTGGTGCTCGACGAAGCCACCGGCCTGCACCTGCTGGACACGCCCATGGCGATTCCGCAGTTCGCCCAGCAGGTGATGGGCGACATCGGCCCGATCTGGCTGGGCATCGGCTTCCTCTTCGCCGGTGCCGCCACCATCAACACCCTGATGGCCGGCGTGCCGCGCATCATGTACGGCATGGCGGTCGATGGCGCGCTGCCGAAGGTCTTCGCCTACCTGCACCCGCGCTACAAGACGCCGCTGCTGTGCATCGCCGTGGCGGTGTTGATCCCCTGCCTGCATGCCGCCTGGCTGGGCGGCAACACCGACAACATCTTCAACCTGGTGCTGGCCGCCGTCTGCGCCTGGAGCACCGCCTACCTGCTGGTGACGATCTCGGTGGTGATCCTGCGCATCCGTCGCCCGGACCTGCCGCGTGCCTACAAGTCGCCGTTCTTCCCGCTGCCGCAGATCGTCTCCAGCGCCGGCATCCTGCTGGGCATGTGGTTCATCACCCCGCCGGGCATGAACCCCAAGGACATCTACGGCCCCTTCGCCGTGATGCTCGGCCTGACCGCCGCCTACGCGCTGTTCTGGACGGTGGTGGTACAGAAGGTCAATCCGTTCCGCCCGGTGCCGGTGGAGGAGGTGCTGGAGAAGGAATTCGCCGCCGAGCCGGGCATCCACGCCAGCGAGAGCTACGGCCATGCTTCTCGCGCTGCGTGAGTTCTTCGGCAACGGTCGCGCGCCCTCCGGCTATCGGCCGGGGGCGACCCTGGCCCTGGTACGGCGCAACCTGGGCGGCCTCGCTTTCGAGGCGCTGGAGCCGGGCAGGGGGCGCTTCACCCTGGAGGGCGGGCTGAGCTTCGAGGCCCGCGAGCGCACCCAGTCGGAGCTGCTGATGCACCTGGTGCTCACCGAATTCGAACTGCGGGTGCCGACTCGTTCCGAGGGCGTGGCGGTGATCGACCTGCGTCACACAGGCGCCATCCGCCGCCAGGGGCTGGCCTGCGTCCGCCGCCATGGCAATGCGCCCGGACTGGCGGGGGTGATCGCCGCGCTGGAAGGCGACGAGGCGTTGAGGGCGGCGCTGATGCCGCTGGATTTCAAACGCCTGCGCATCGAGCGCGACGGCGATCACTGGCAGGTGCGGCTGGAGCACATGGGCGCCAGCGAGGTGGTCAATCGCATGCCGGCGTTCCGTCGCTACATTCGCCTCGACGACGCGCAGCAGGCCCATCTGCTGAATGCGCTGCCTGCACTGGCCCGGGTGCTGGCAGGATTCTGAGTGGCTTCAGGCCCCTGTCGCGGGGGCCTTCTTCATGCCCGGGATCAGCACCAGCTGGCGCAGGTCGGCGACCCTGAGGTCAACGCTCTTGCCGCTGGGGGACAGCGCCAGTTCGCCGATGGCGTAGACGCGGAAGTAGTCGACTTCTTCCCTCAGCAAACCGTCCAGGTAGCCCTTGAAGCGGTAGGCGTCCATCTGTTCCTTGGAGATGTAGAGGAACACCGGCTTGTTATCGATCCGGTCGTAGAACTTCAGCTTGAAGCCGCTGCCGTAGCGGTCCACCAGCAGCGCGCCGCCCTGCAGCACCCGGTTGGCGTTGCCCAGCCTGGCGTACTTGATCGCCTTGAAGTACGCGCCCAGCGGCATCTCGCCTTCACCCACCACGCGCAGGCGCATGGCCTTGAACTCCTCGTCGCCAAGCTCCAGCCGTGCCTGCCGGTAGCACTCCACCAGGCGCTCCAGGCTGTTGGTGCGCTGGTTGATCGCCTTCTTCTCGGTGCTTGGGGCCGGGGATTCCTCTGGGGTGCCGGCGGGCTTGCGCGGGGGGGCGGTCGGCGTGTCGGGCTTCTCGACGCTGGGCCTGGCCCGTTCGACCGGGGGCTCGAACACGTCGATGTAGTCGTGCAGCTTGCGCCGGGCGTGGCGCTGCCGGGCCTCGGCCTCGCTCTCGCCGGGCAGCCTGCCTTCGGCGTCCTCGTCCTCCTCGTCGGCCATCCATTCGCAATCGGGCGCATGGGCCGAGTGCGGGTTCTCGCGAAAGTGCGCGGCCTTGTAGGTCTCGTTCGGCTGCTTGTCGTAGTTGGCGGCGGTGACCTTGGTGCCCAGCGCGCGGCAGGCCTCGCAGGAGCACAGGAAGTCGAAGCGGCTGCGTGGCTCGGGCAGGGAGAAGAACGCCCGCCGGGCTTCGGCGATGGACAGCACCTCGTCCAGCTGGACGCAGTAGGCACGGGTGATCGGGGCTTTGGTGGGCATCCGGGGCGGTTCCCTGGCTGGGGCATGAGGCGGGATTATGCAGGCTGGCGCGATGGCGGCAAACGCTGCGGGGCTGGAGTGGGTGACGGGCGGGTGCTAGGTTCTTGGCGTGTCGTTATTCAACAAGGAGTGATTCATGGCATCGCACAAGATGAAGGGCCCCAGGACCGCCGGCCTCAAGCCGGGCATGGGCACCGCCCACCCGAAGAGGGGCCGGGGCACCCGCAAGGAGCGCTCGGGCACCCAGGCCCTGGTGATCGCCGGCGGCATCGTCCTGCTAGTCATCGTGCTGGCGGTGCTGGCCCGCTGAGGCGCAGCGAGACCATCGAGAAAGCCCCGGCCAGTGCCGGGGCTTTTCGTTTCAGAGGTCAAGCAGCTGCGGGGCGATGCCGAGGGCGCTGGCGATCTTCTCCCGGGTCGCCTTGCGCGGCCTGGTGGCCTGCTCCTGCTGGGCATAGGCCGGCTGGCTGATGCCGTAGCGTCGACAGAGCTCCCGGATGTTGCTTTGTGGATGCTCGGCCAACAACACGAATTCGCGTCTTATCGACATGGTGGTGCACTCCTGCCACGGCATCGCTCGAACTCCTCATTCGACGGATCCCGTAAGCCTAAATGCGTTACCTATGTCTCCCGACACCTGTCACCTATGCCCCCCGGCTGAACACCGTGCGCACCTCCGCGCGGTGCTGCCGGCGAGTCCGAGGTGCGCGCAGCACACCCTGCGTCCGGAGTGAGCGGCGGCTGCATGCTCCGAGGTCTGGTTGCGGTCCTTCTAGGGCGCCAAAAGCAAAGCCACGTCCCAAGGGCGTGGATGTTTAAGAGGCGCCGGGAATCGCGTTGCCGGGCAGCCGCCCAGCCCCGGGCAATCCGCGCCAGCCGGAGCGGCTGGCACCAAATCTGCATTCGCAGAAGCCGTGGGAGTCCTTGTTGCGCTCGCATAGATAACATGTTAACAATCTCGCAACAAAAACAAGACAACTCCGGAGGTTCGTATGCGTGCTCAAGAAGCTCGTGGCGGTCTGGAAGACTGGCAGGCGGCGCTGCAGTCCATCTGTGGCAGGTTCGAGACCCGGCTGGCGACCAGCCGTTCGCTGTTCATCGGCGAGATCTCCTCGCAGTGCCATTCCGGCCTCACCATGGCGCACCTGCGCACCAATGCCGGGCTCATTTCACGCGCTTCCCTCAAGGCCGACCGCGATGACGATCGCCACTGCTTCCTGATCAGCCAGCGCAGCGGTTTCTCCCGTGTGATGCAGGGTGGCGTCAGCATCGACCTGGCGCCTGGCGAACTGCTGCTGATGGATTCGGTGGGCGCCTGCGAGATCACCCCCTTCGGCCTCATCGACCACGCGTCCCTGCACCTGCCCCGGGTGGCGGTGGAGCGGGCGTTCAAGTCCAAGCAGGCCAAGTTCGGCAAGATTTCCTCCAGCCGTGCCAGCGGCAAGATGCTCCACTTGCTGATGGACCAGCTGTGCCGCGAGCAGGCCGCCTCGGATGACGCCGAAAGCGAGGCCCTGGAGAATGCCTTCATCTCCCTGCTGGAGCCGGCGCTGGGCCAGGACCGCGCGCAAGCCGCATCGAGCGAATCGTTGCAGGGCGCCAACCTGCGCAGCTACGTGCAGAAGATCATCGACGAGTCGCTGTCCCAGCCCAACCTCACGCCCCTGGCCCTGGCCAATCGCCTGGACATCTCGGTGCGCCACCTGTACCGGCTGTTCGAGGAGGAGGGTGACAGCGTCTGCCGCTACATCCAGCGCTCACGCCTGAAGCGCAGCGCCGACGACCTGGCCAACCCCATCCTCAAGGGTGAGTCCATCACCTCGATCGCCTACAAGTGGGGCTTCACCGACTCGGCGCACTTCAGCCGCTCGTTCAAGAAACACTTCGACCGCTCGCCCAAGGACTACCGCGCCGGTGCATTGATGCAGGCAGCCGCCGGGTTCTGACGGCCGCCCCATCGGCTAGCCCAGCCGCGTGGCCAGGTTCTCCACCTGGTCACGCAGGAAGCCGGCGAAGGCCTCGCCCGGTTGCTGCAGCTGGATGAAGGCCAGCATCGGGTCCTCCACCGCAGTGCGCACCCCCGCCAGTTCCTCCATCACCGCCAGGCCACAGAAGGGCACGTAGGCTTCCGCGTAGCCGCCCTCGTGCACTAGCACCAGGCGCCCACCACAGAGCGCATCCGCTGCCTCGCGCAGCAGCGCCGTCATCCCCCGGAACGAGTCGCTGTGCAGCAGCATGCGCGCCAGCGGGTCCACGGCATTGGCGTCGTAGCCGCAGGCGACCACAATCAGCTCCGGGCGGAAGCGCTGTAGCGCCGGCAGCACGATACGACGCATGGCGTGCAGGTAGGCGTCATGCCCGCTGCCGGCCGGCAGGGGGATGTTGATGTTGCTGCCCAGGCCCTCGCCGCGCCCCCGATCCTCCGCGCCGCTGTAGCCCGGTGGGTAGCAGTTCTCCTGGTGCAGCGAGAGGGTCAGCACCTCGTCGTCCTCCTCGTAGATCGACTGGGTGCCGTTGCCGTGGTGCACGTCCCAGTCGATCACCGCGACCCGGCGCAGGCCGTGCTTCACCCGCGCGGCCTCGATGGCGATGGGGATATTGGCGAGGAAACAGAACCCCATGGCCTGGTCGGCGAGGCAGTGATGGCCCGGCGGACGCGACAGCGAGTAGGCGTTGTCCGCTTCGCCGCGCAGCACGCAGTCGACGGCGGCGATGGCCAGGCCGGCGGAGAGCCTGGCGATCTCGTAGCTGCCCGGGCCGATGGGCGCCTCGCTGCCCAGCTCGCCGCCGCCGGCATCGCTCATGGCCTTGAAACGCTCCAGGTAATGCGCCGGGTGGACGCGCAGCAGGTCCTCGTGCGTGGCCGGCTCCGCGCCGCGCTGCAGCAACTGGTGGGAGAGGCCGGAAACATCCAGCAGGCTCTTCAGCCGGCGCTTGGACTCGGGGGATTCGGCGAAGCCCGTGGCGGCCGGCGGCTGCACCCAACCGCCCACGGGCAGGGTCAGGGCGTGCATGCCGGCGCTGTGCCAGAAGCAGAGTTCATCGGAAAAGAAGGCGGTACGGCGGCTCATGGTTGGACTCCGTTGTCGTCGAGGGAAGGGGTGGGCGCGGTGCCGCGCAGGCGGCTGAAGCTGAGGGCGGCGAAGGACAGCAGCAGGCAGGTGGCGCTGAGTAGCAGGACGCCGCGCATGCCGACGCTGCTCTCCAGCAGCGGGCCGGCGATGGCCGGGCCCAGGGCGAGGCCGCCGCCGATCAGCAGGTTGGTGGTGTTCATCAGGCGGCCGTCGCGGTCCAGATCGGCCAGGCAGGCGAGGATGAAGGGCAGGGCGAAGGTCCAGGTGTACTTGAACACCAGGGCTGCGGTGGCGAAGCGCGCGAGGCCGGGCTCATCGAGCAGGAGCAGCACGGCGCCGGTCATCAGGGCGTAGCCGAGCAGCAGCATCGTCCCGCGCGGCCAGCGCTGGCCGATCAGCGCGGCACAGGCGGAGCCGGCGATGCCCAGCAGGGTGGCGATGGCGAGGATGCGCCCGCTGCTGGCCGGGTCGATGGCCGCGGCGCTGGCGATGCTGCCGATGAAGGTCCATACGCCGCTGAGCCCGACGTAGAACACCAGCACCGCGAACAGCGCCAGCAGCGCGCGCCAGCCCAGGCCGCCGCGTTCCCTCACCTGCGCCCGGGTGCTCGCGGCCATGCCCTGGAAGCTCCCCGCCAGCGGCAGGCACAGCAGCATCAGCAGGGCCAGGCCCAGGTACAGCGCCTGCAGGCCGAAGCGCGCGAACAGCGGTGGCAGCAGCCACAGGCCGGCGGCGCCGAGCACCAGCTGGCCCATGACCCAGAGGCCATAGACGCGGTCCCGGTCCCGGCTCTGCGCGGCACTGGCGATGCACAGCACCATCAGCGTGCCGCCGGCCAGGGCGCTGACCACGCGCAGCGCCATCAGCGGATGGAAGGCGCTCGCCCAGGCCGAGGCCAGGTTGGCGACGATGAACAGGAGCGCCGCAGCGCGCGCCACCCGTCGCCAGTCCAGGCGTGGCTGCCAGAGGTAGGCGGGCAGGGTGGCCAGGCTCATGGCGGCCAGTTCGGCGGAGAACAGCTGGCCGATCTGCGCCGGGCCTAGGCCGAGCTGGAGGGCGTACTGGGTGGCGATGGCCGGTGCCGCCATCAGCACGCAGGGGACGATGGCGGCGAACAGCACGATGGCCAGCAGGCGGGTGCGGGGCAGCCCCGCAGGGGTGGCGGTGGTCATGGCGATGCCCTCAGAAGACATGGACGAAGCGCAGCAGCAGGTTGTTCTGCTCGAAGGCGTTCTCGGTGGCGACGTTGCGCGTCAGGCCCAGCAGCACCTGGTTGCGCGGGTCCAGCCAGTGGCCCACTTCGAAGCCGAGCTGGGTGTAGCGCTGGTGGGTGTCGTCGAGGGTGCGGCCATTGAGCTCCAGCTCGCCGCCGTCGGCGTGGATCAGGCGCAGGGCGCCGTAGGTGCTGGGGGTGAAGTCGTAGGAGGCGAAGGCTTGCAGGCGGTAGAGCGGCTTCTGCTCCAGGTCCTGGCCGAAGTAGTCGTCGTTCTTGCCGTAGAGCTGGGCTTCGAGGTTGGCCTCCAGCATCCACTTCTCGCCCACGCCCTGGGTGTAGTTGTAGTTGAGGTGCAGGGCCCAGCGGTTGGCGCCCGGGGAGGCGTCCGGGTTGCGCCCGTGGTACTCGCCCACCGGCACCGTGAGCATGGTCAGCAGGCCGCTGTAGGTGCGTGATTGCGGGTCGTTGATGAAGAACAGCGTGCCGCCCACCTGCGGGTCGCCCAGGCCGCGTTCGCTGCTGCGGCTGGCGGCGCCCGGCGCGCGGATGTCGACGTCCACGTAGGGCACGATGAACTGCGGGGTGCACAGGGTGCCGCAGATGTCGGTGAAGATCAGCTGGCGCCAGGCGAAGGCGTTGACCGCGAGGTCGGCCTTGCCGGTGCTGTCGCCCGCGCCCTGGTAGTCGTTGGCGCGGGTCAGCGGCAGGTAGCCGACGCCGAGCACCGTGCCCACCGGTGCGGAGACGAAGTCGCGGGCGTTGAGGTCGGCGGCCCGGGCACCGGTTGCGGCGAGCGCGACGGCGAGGGCGACGACCTGAGGGAGCAGGGGCGAATGGCGGCTGTGCATGTGCAGGGTTCCTCTGGCGGATGGTGAGTGCAGGCAAAAGGCTCCCCATCCCGCCTTCTTCAGGGCGGGTGGAGGTGGAGCCGGGGAGCGGTTGGGATTAGCCGGGGGTGTGGTGCAGCAGGTGGGCGATGCCCGCCTTGCCGTTGACGCCGAGCTTGTCGTAGATGCTGCGGATGTGATGGCGCACGGTGTTCGGCGCCAGGCCCAGGTCGCGGGCGATCTCCTTGTAGGTGCTGCCGCCGCCGAAGCGCTCGGCGACGTCGGCCTCGCGGGCGCTGAGCTGCGCCAGGGCGGTGCGCGGGCGGGCGCTGAGCAGGAGCAGGTGGCCCACCTCGGTGGCGTCCAGCTGCAGGTGCTGGCCGCGGTAGCCGGCGGCGCCGACCGCCTCGGGCAGGTGCGGGCCGTTCCAGCGCGGCCATTCCAGCAGCAGGCGCTCGACGAAACCGTGCTCGGCATAGTGCAGCGTGCCCTGGCGGTCGCACACCGCGAGCGCCAGGGTGTTCGGCCCGTCGAGGGTCTCGCGCAGGGCCACCAGGGCGCGGATCTGGTTGGCGCCCTCGGCGGCCAGCAGGTGCGGCATCACCTGGTCGAGCAGGAAGCGTTCCTCTTCCCCGAAACGCGGCGCGTCCGGGCGGCGGTAGAGCGTCAGGTGCACGCTGAGCTGGGTCTGCGGGTCGATGTGGATCACACAGAGGAATTCGCCGAAGCCGTGCTTGCGGCCCAGCCAGCGCAGACCGGCGGGGGTGTCCGTGGCCTGGCTGTCGACGATCACCGCGCGGCCCGGCCGGGACTGCACCAGGCCGATGGTGATGTCCTGCTCGCGGATCGATTGCCAGTCCTCGACATAGCTCGTGGGCAGGCCGAACACCTGAGAGCTGCGCTCCTCAGGCAGGTCGGCGACCATCGCCGCGTGTCCCCACCAGGCCTTGTCGAAAGCCAGCAACGCCTGCAGGCGCTGCAGGGCATGACGATGGAAACGGGCGAGAGGCTGTTCCTGGGCCAGGCGTTGCAGGTCCAGCACGCAGCCATTGAAGGCGGCGAAACGACAGGCGGGGATGAGGTGTTCGTCGATCTGGCTCATGGGGGTACCTCTCTGCGACTTTGTTGTTCTTGTCGGAGCCGGCGAGCGGCTCTCAGTCATCAGTGGGTGGCCGGTGTCGGGGTGACGGGGCAGGGCCTGGAGCGAGTATCGCCAAGGCTTGCGGGGGTCACCATCCTACAGATGCAGGATAGGCCGGGGACCCCCGCCGGCCCTGGCCTTGGGCGTTCAGCCGGCGGTGGCCGCGAGGGTTTCCGGGAGCGTCGCGCCGCCATCCACCACCAGGGTCTGGCCGGTGATGTAGGACGCCTGGTCCGAGGCGAGGAACAGCATGGCGGCGGCGATGTCGCCAGGCTCCCCGAGGCGCCCCAGGGGCACGCCCCGGGCGATGGCGGCGGCGTGGCCGGCATCGCCCAGGTTGCCCATGGCCGGGGTGCGGATCATCCCCGGTTCCACGCCGTTGACCCGCACGCCCTCGGGGGCCAGTTCCAGCGCCGCATTGCGGATGAAGCCATTGACCCCGGCCTTGGACGCCGCGTAGTGGGTCAGTCCCGGGTAGGCCACTCGGGGCCCGGTCACCGAGGAGGTGACCAGCACGCAGCCCCCACCCTGGCGCCGGAACAAGGGCAGGGCGCCCTGGGTGAGCCAGAACAGCGCGCCGAGGTTCACCGCCAGGGTGCGCTCCAGCAATGCCGGGCCGATCTCCAGCAGCGGCGTCAGCGGGAAGTAGCCGGCGTTATGCACCAGCACATCGAGCCGGGGGAGGCCGGCGAGCAGCTGCAGGGTGGCGTCGCGGTCGGCGAGGTCGAGGGTGACGGCGCTCACGTCGCAGCCGCCATCGCGCAGCGATCGCGCCAGGGCTTCGGCCGGCACCTGCTGCAGGTCGGCGATCAGCACGTGCGCCCCGCAGGCGGCGAAGCCTTCGACGATGGCGCGGCCGATGCCCTGGGCGCCGCCGGTGACCAGCACGCGGCGCCCGGTGAAGTCGAAGGCGTTCTTCATGGCGTGTCCCCCATGCGTTCGTAGGCGAGGGTGGGCAGGTCGACGATGCTGGAACCGCCGTCGGCCACCAGGGTGGCGCCGGTGAGGATTGAGGCCTCGTCGCTGATCAGGAAGCGACACAGCGCGGCGATTTCCTCCGCCTGCGCCGGGCGGCGCAACGGTACCTCGGCCGTGACCCGTGCATAGGCGGCGTCGAGGCTCTCTTCGTAGTGGCGCATCAGCGGCTGCATCTCCTCGTCGGCCATGGGCGTGCGCACCCAGCCGGGGCACACGCAGTTGACCCGCACGCCTTGCGGCCCGTAGTCCCGCGCGAGCGAGCGGGTGAGACCGAGCAGCGCATGCTTGGCGGTGGTGTAGCCGCACACCTCCGGCCCCGCCGCCAGGGAGGCGATGGAGCCGAGCAGGACGATGCTGCCGCGCCGCTCCAGCAGCGACGGCAGGCAGGCGCGGGCGCTGTGGAAGGCGGTGTCGAGGTTGCCGCGCATGGCGGCCTGCCAGGCGTCGTCGCTGGTGTCGGTGGCGCTGCCCAGGCCGTGGCCGCCGGCGCAGGCGAGCAGGGCGTCGATGCCGCCGAAACGCTCGCGGGTGGCGGCGACGAAGCCGGCCCAGTCAGCGCTGCTGGCGGCGTCGCCCACCAGTACCAGGCCGCCCGTCTCGGCGGCGACCCTCTCCAATGGCTCGCGCCGGCGGCCGATCAGCACCAGGTTGGCGCCTTCGGCCCCGAGGCGTCGGGCGCAGGCTTCACCGATGCCGGTGCCGGCGCCGGTGATCACCACCGTGCGCTCACGCATCGCCATGCACCGTGCGGTTGAGCACATCGCAATGGGAGGCGACGGGGAAGTTGGAGAGGGCGCCGAACTCGCCATCGGCGTAGCCGAAGATCTTGCCGTCGCTGCGGTGGGCCTTGAGGTCGATCATCACCACGCCCAGGGTGGGCACGATCTTCTCGCGCCAGACGAACAGGTACAGCTCATCGGCGATCTTGTAGTAATGGCAGCGGTCGGTGTCGCACAGGCCCTTCTCGACGCCCGCCAGGCACTGCCAGCTGTAGTAGTTCTCGTTGAGGTAGATGTGTTCGTAGACCTCGGTGGGGCTGTAGCGGTAGCGGTTGCGCAGCCCCACCAGCTCGGTGCTCGCCGCATGGGGGCAGGCGCCCGGCTGGAAGGGGCGGTCGAGGGTGCCATGGAAGAACTGCACCTCGACGCCGGTCAGGCTCTTGCCGGCCAGCGCCCGGCCATACAGGCCTTCGCGGGTGGCGGCGGCATCGGGCAGGCGGCCGAGCACGGCGGTGAAGGCGGCGGCGCCGGTATCCAGCACCAGGCTCACCGACCACTGCTGGCCGAACTCCTCCTTGATGAAATCCACCAGGTAGATGCCCGGGCGCACCGACGTGGCGCGATAGGGCGAACGGCCACTGGATGACCCGTCGGCCAGCGCCCAGTCCAGGTGGCCGTCGGCGAACGCATGGGCAATGCTCCAGCCGTTGTCGAACTGCAGGTCGAAGCGCCTGCCGTCGAGATCGGCCAGGTTGGGCAGGATGAACGCCTCGGGCGCAAAGCCTTCGGCCAGCGCACCTACGGTGATCCAGTCGGATTGGGTGGTCATGGAACGGTCCTCGTTGTGTGGATGAGGACTCAATGGTCGCCAGTCGGGGCGGGTGGGGGTATCAACCGGAAGGTGGAGCAGCGACAAGTCGCAGCAGCAAGCTTCAAGCTGCAAGCCGCAAGAGGTCGGGGCTGGAAGCTTGTGCGCGTCGCTCTTACTTGAAGCTTGCCGCTACTTCCTCCCCCTATCCCTTTAGGGACATACCCATCCCCGCCATTTGCACCGACCATCGCCCCATACCCATCACAAGAAACCGAACGAGGGGAGGGGCGCGATGAACGAGAGCACCACACTGGAGCGGTCCGGCGCGGGCAATGGGGGTGTCAGCTACCAGGCCGTGTCCGCCGGCTATTTCGAGCAGCGCACGCTGCAGCGCCATGCGGGGTTCTTCACCCTGCTGGTGCTGGGCGTGGGTGCGGTGATCGCCGGGCAGTACTCGGGCTGGAACCTGGGCCTGGCGCAGGGCTTCGGCAGCATGCTGGCGGCGACCGTGATCATCGCGGTGATGTACCTGCTGCTGTGCTCGTCCATTGGCGAGATGTCCGCCGCGCTGCCGCACACCGGGGGCGCCTATTCCTTCGCCCGCACCACGCTCGGGCCCTGGGGCGGCTTCAGCACCGGGTTGGCGGAGAACATCGAGTTCATCCTGGCGCCGGCCGGCAACATGTTCTTCATGGGCACCTACCTCTCGGCCATCTTCGGCACCGCGCCGGAGTGGCAGCCCCTGTGGTGGCTGGTGGGCTATGCCTGCATGCTGCTGCTCTCGGTGCGCGGGCTGGGCGTGTCGATGCGCGTGGTGGTGCTGATCACCCTCGCGGCCATCGGCGTGCTGGTGTTCTTCTTCGCCACGGCGATTCCCCATGTCGACTTCGCCGCCAAGGCGCTGAACCTCGCATCGGGTGCGGACGGTACGCCGGTGGAAGTCGCCGGCGGCAACGGGCCCTGGCTGCCCTTCGGCCTGACCGGGGTGATGCTGGCGCTGCCCTTCGGCGTTTACATGTTCCTGGCCATCGAGCAGTTGCCGCTGACCGCCGAGGAGTCCCACGACCCCAGTCGCCACGTTCCGCGTGCGCTGGTGTTCGGCATCCTCATCCTCGCGGCGCTGGCCATCGGCGTGCTGTTCTTCAGCGCGTCCATCGGGGGTGGCGCCTTCGCCATGAGCAGTTCGGGCGAGCCGCTGCTGGATGGCTTCCGCGAAATCTTCGGGCACACCGCCAGCAAGGTCCTCTCGGCCGTGGCGGTGCTGGGCCTGGCGGCGTCCTTCCTGGCCGGCAGCTTCGCCGCCGGGCGCAACATCTATTCGCTGTCCCGCGCCGGGTACCTGCCCACCGCGCTGTCGGTCACCCACCCGGTGCACAAGACGCCCAACCTCGCCCTGCTGGCCGGCTCGCTACTGGCGCTGACGATCCTGCTGGTGTTCTGGTTCGGCTTCGGCCGCGAGAACAACGCGCTGATGGGCGGGATCATGGTCAGCATGATCGTGTTCGCCGGGATGATCTCCTACATCCTGCAGAGCGTCGCCTTCATCCGCCTGCGCCGCCTGCATCCGGACCTGCCGCGCCCCTACCGCAGCCCCTACGGCGTGCTCGGCGCGCTGGTGGTGATCGGGGTTTCCGCGATCACGCTGATCTACCAGTTCCTCGACCCGCTCTACAAATGGGCGGCCCTGGGCGCCGCCGCCTGGTACCTGGTCGGCATGGCCTACTTCGCCTTCTACCGCCGCCATCGCCTGGTGCTGTCGCCGGAGGAGGCCTTCGCCGTCAGCAGCGGGCGCGACGGGCACCCGCGCTGAAGGCCGCCCACGGGCAAACCCCATGCACGTCGCGTGGCGGGGACCGGTTCGCGCCCTCGTCACGCCCCCTACGAAGCCCTTGAAACAGGAGTTGCCATGCTTTCCAACCAACCACGCCTGCACGGCAAGGTCGCGATCATCAGCGGGGGCGCCGGTGGCTGCGGCGAGGCGGCCAGCCGGCTGTTCGCCCGCGAGGGCGCGGCGGTCGCCATCATCGACCGCGACGTCGAGGCGGCACGCGCCCTGGCGGCGCAGATCGAGGCCGAGGGCGGGCGCGCCATCGGCCTGGGCGCCGACGTGTCCCAGGCCGACCAGGTGGCCGCGGCGGTGGCCGCCAGCCTTGCCGCGCTGGGCCCGGCGGACGTGCTGTTCAACCACGCCGGCACGCTGATCGTGAAGCCCTTCCTGGAGGTGCAGGAAGAGGAGTGGGACTGGCTCATGGCGGTCAACGTCAAGAGCATGTTCCTGATGACCCGCGCGGTGCTGCCGCAGATGCTGGCCAAGGGCAAGGGCAGCATCGTCTGCACCTCGTCCATCTCCGCCCAGTACGCGACGCCGGGGGAGGTGGTCTACAACGCCACCAAGGGCGCCTGCCAGATGTTCGCCCGGGCCATAGCCGTGGAGTTCCGCGACCGTGGCATCCGTTGCAACGCCGTGGCGCCGGGCTTCATCCGCACCGCCCACGGCATGCGCGAACTGCAGGAGCTGCAGGCCATGGGCGTCAACGCCAGCGAAGCCGACATCGCCGCCCAGCAGGGTCGCCTGTGCGAGCCGGAAGAAGTGGCGCGGGCCGCGCTGTTCCTGGCCTCCGACGAGGCCTCCTTCGTCAGCGGCGCGCACTTGTTCGTCGACAACGGGTTTTCGTCCGTGTAGCAGGGAAAGCAGCCGGACGAGCCCGATGCAGGCGACTGCGTCGGGCTTTTTCATGGGGGGCGCAAGCGGCGGGGGATTATCAGGGGGTGAGGTGTTTGGGGAGGGTGGGAGCGGCTTCAGCCGCGAAAAGCATCGCGAATGAATTCGCTCCTACAGGACTGCGCTGTGTAGGTGGGCTGAGGGACGAAGCCCAACGTGGCGGGGCCTGACCTTGCATCGTTGGGCCGCGCTGCGCTTGGCACCAACCTACGGCGGTGCTGCGCACCGCTGGGCGAATGAATTCGCCCCTACGGTCGCGCTGAAAAGCGCTGGCGCGGTGGGCGTTGTGGCAAGCAAAATGCTTCTTCGAAAACACCCCTGAAATGCAGGCCCCGCAAGCATTCCGTGCACCCGGGCGGGGCGGCCGACGACAAGAAGGTGAAGGCATGGCGCACCCCGCAGGACTCTCCCATTCCCAGGGCTGGCAGGCCCTGGAAACCTGGCATACGCACCTCCCCGCGCTGGTCGCCGACCTCGAGACGCCGGCCTTCCCACCCCGCGTCGACGCGGCGTTGCAGGCCCTGGCACCTTTCGACCAGAGCTGCATCTTCCTCTACCCGGCGGGCGGCAGCCCCGCGCTGCTGCACGACAACCTGCATGGCATCCCCGAGCCCGGCGCGATGCAGCGCTACGTCAACGGCACCTACCTGCTGGACCCGGTCTACACTGCCTGCGCCCATGGCCGGCCCGCCGGGCTCTACCGCATGAGGGAGCTGGCGCCGGACGCCTTCTTCGAAGGGGAATACTTCAACTCGCCGGATGTGCACCCGTGCATCTCGCTGGCCTCGGGCAGCCTGGCCGAGGAGATCGTCTTCCTCTCGCCGCTGCCGGGAGGCACCTATGCTGCCTACTCGCTGATGCGCTGCAACGGCTCGCCGGTGTTCGCGGAGGAGGAGATCGCCGCCCTGCGCCTGTGCCAGCCGGCGCTGGAGGCCTTCCTGCAGCGCCATTACGCCAGGGTGGCGGTGGCATCGATGGGCGCGCGGCCGGCGCGCAGCATCGCCGAGCACCTGGCCGCGGCCTTCTCCGGCTTCGCCACCGACCGTCTCACCGCACGCGAGCAGGCCATAGTCGGGCTGATCCTGCGGGGGCATTCGAGCCTGTCCATCTCGCTGCACCTGGAGATCGCCGAGGGCACGGTGAAGAACCACCGCAAGCACCTCTACAGCAAGCTCGGCATCTCCAGCCAGTCGGAGCTGTTCCACCTCTTCGTCAACCACCTGCTGGGCACCGAGCTGGGCGAGCTGCCGACGGGCGTCGCGCCCGATGCGCGGGCGCAGCACCCGGCGCGCTGAGTCACGCTTCAGAGGAACAGCATCGCCACCAGTTCGGTGCGGCTGCTGGCGCCGACCTTGCGGAACAGGTTGAGCAGGTGGGTCTTCACCGTCGGCAGGCCGACGCCCAGGTGGCGGGCGAGCTGCTTGTTGCTGATGCCCTCGCGCAGCAGCAGGGCGATCTCCCGTTCGCGCGGGGTCAGGCCGTCCAGGCGCAGCGGCGCTGCTGGAGCCAGGTGGCGGGCGCCGGCCTGCATCAGCGCCTGGAGGGCGTCCAGGCTGGCGAGCTCGCCGTCGCTGAACGCCTGCATGCCGCTGCAGCGCAGCAGGGAGAGCCCGGCCACGGGGCGCGCGTCGACCTGGGCGATTACCTCCACCACATCGATGACCTGGTGATCGCGCAGGAAACCCTGGTATTCGCGGTTGCCGGCCTCGTCCTGACGCGCCTGGCCCGCGCTCAGCGGGATCACCGGCAGGCCGGTGGCCAGGCAGCGTTGCGGTTGCAGCGGATCGACATGGCGGTAGTGGCCGAGGTAGGCATCGTGCATGTGCGGGTGCATGCCCAGCAGCTGGAAATCGCGGGCCTGCAACTGGTCGTCGATCAGGTAGAAGGCGCCGAGGGAGGCGGGCACGAAGTGGGTGAAGGTGTGCAGGCAGTGCCGGGCGAATTCGGCGGGGGCGGATGTGGGCGTCATGGGGATTCCCTCGCGTGGGCGGTGAGGGTATTGCAGCCCATCGCCGCCGGGGGTGCCAGTGCCGGATGCCTGCCCCGCGGGGCAGGCGCCTGGAAGGTCAGGCCACGGCGTAGTAGTGCTTGACGAAGCTCTCGCCGGGCACTTCCCAGAGTACCGGTGTGCCCTTGGCGACATACCAGCTGTCGCCGGCCTTGAAGCGGGTGGTCTGGCCGGTGGACTCGTCGGTGAGGATCACCTCGCCGCTGACCACGGTGGCCTGCTCGTTGAAGGGATAGACCATGCGGAACTTGCCGCCGGTGGTGCCGAAGTAGGCGGCGCTGACCGGATCGGTGGGGGCGCCGGCGGTCATCTTGCCGAAGGCCTTGACCTCGCCTTCGAGGATTTCCGAGCCCAGGTCGGCGACGGTGCCCCAGGCATCCAGTTCCGCGAGGGTGATACCGGTCTTGATGGGGGTGAGGGACATGGCAGTTCTCCTGCGAGTGATGGTTGTTCAGTGGGTTCCCGCGTTCGCGGGAATGACGGTATTTGCTTTTCCGCTGCACCGCTTCCGGCGCGAGCGAGCTAGAGCGGTACAAGGCGGGAGCGGCTGCGGAAATCTGTGAATGAGCATTCCAGGGCCGATCCCAACGCCGTACCGCCGACGCGCAGCCGCGTCGATCGCTGTCAGCGGCGGCCGTTCCAGTAGCCGGACACCTGGTGCCAGGTCTTGCCGACGGTCAGCAGCAGCGGGCGGATATGGTCCTTGCCGACCACCTCGATGCGTCGCACCGAGCTGATCAGGTCGTAGCGCGCCGAACCTTCGCTCATGCCCTCGGCCAGCACCTTGCAGATGATGTGGCTGGGGGTGACGCCGAAGCCGGAGTAGCCCTGCACGAAGAAGGCGTTGGGGCGGCCGGGCAGGGTGCCGATCTGCGGGAACAGGTTGGCGCTGCAGGCCATGGGGCCACCCCAGGCGAGGTCGATCTTCACGTCCTTGAGGTAGGGGAAGATCTTCAGCATCAGGTTGCGGTTCCAGGCCTTCAGGTCGCCCGGGATGTGCTCGACGAACGGGGTGGCCGCGCCGAACAGCAGGCGGTTCTCGTTGGTCACGCGGTAGTAGTCGATGACCGGGCGGATGTCGCTGTAGGCCCCGCGGATCGGGCTGATGCGCTGGATCAACTCGTCGGACAGCGGCTCGGTCATCAGCTGGAAGGCATAGGTGTTGATGGTGGTCTTGTGCAGCTCGGGCTCCAGCTTGTTGAGGAAGCTGTCGCAGGCCCAGAGCAGCTTGCTGGCCTTGACCGAGCCCTTGCCGGTGCGCACGGTGATGCGCTCGCCGTAGCTCACCTCCAGCGCCGGGCTGTATTCGAAGATCTTCACGCCATGGCTGGCCAGGGCCTTGGCCTCGCCCAGCAGCAGGTTGAGCGAGTGCACGTGGCCGCCGCCCATGTGCAGCAGGGCGCTGCTGTAGGCGTCGGAGCCGATGATCTGCTTGACCTCGGAGCCGCCGAGGAAGCGGATCTCGTGGGGCGAGCCGAGGGATTTGAACTCCTTCTCCCAGGCGCGCAGGGTCTTTTCCTGGCGGGCGTTGAAGCCCATGTAGCCGTAGCCGTGGCAGAAGTCGGCGTCGATGCCGTACTTGGCGATGCGGCCCTTGATGATGTCGGCGCCCAGGTCGCTGATCTCGAAGATCTGCCGCAGGCCGTCCTCGCCCACGTCGTTGCGGATCTTCTCCAGGTCGTGGCCGATGCCGGCCATGATCTGCCCGCCGTTGCGCCCGGTGCCGCCGAAGCCCAGGTAGCGCGCCTCCAGCACCACGATGTTGGTGATGCCTTTCTCCGCCAGTTCCAGCGCGGTGTTGATCCCGGAGAACCCTCCGCCGATCACGACGACATCCGCTTCCAGGTCCGCTTCCAGGGAGGGGAAGGAGAGGTCGTACTTCTTGGTGGCCGTGTAGTAGGTGGGTGTCTCGATATTGATCATGACTGCAGCCTGAAACGGTGAGTGGAATGCGTTCTGCTGGACGCTATTAGGGGGCGTGAGGTGCCCGTGCGTCTTGTCCCTGACTGCCCGCGACCTTGATCACGGCTGACAGGTGCCGCCGCCATCGGGCTCCAGCAGCTCTGCGACGTGCTCCACGGCGGCACGGGCGCAGAGGCTGTCGAGCTGCTCGGAAGCGCCGGAGATGCCGATGGCGCCGATCACCTGGCCCTGGTGGCGGAAGGGTTCACCGCCGCCGAACAGGGCCAGCCCCGGTTGCAGCGGCAGGCCCTGGCGTACGGCGGCGGAGCAGTGTTCCAGGCGCTCCTGCCAGGCGCTGGTGGCGATCCCGAAGCCTGCGGCGGTGACGGCCTTGTTCAGGGCGATCGCGCGGCTGGGGCCGGGTGCGCCGTCCATGTGTGCACTGTGGATCGGCAGGCCGGCGGCGTCGACCACTGCGATGCTGACTCGGGCGCCGTGGCGTTCGGCCTCGGCCAGGGCGACCGAAAGCGCCTGCATGGCGAGGCGGAGGCCGAGGTGGGGCTGCTGGCGTAGCAGGGCATTCATGGGGGCACCTTGCGGGAGGAATTCCCGCTCGATCATGAACAGGTTAATGAATGCCCGCAATGGCCTGTACGGCGATATTTCCGCCGCCATTGCGTGGCCTCCGTCACGCGCAGGCCAATCCGGCACGGGCAAGCAAGAAGCTGGCAGGCTGGAACATGACGCGGGCTTCTCACCTCGCTCCTAATGGGTGATCCGGCGCTGCCGGCCCCCTTTCCTGCAAGGAGTTGCGCGATGAGACTGCTGGCCTGTCTGGTGATGCTGTTGCTGGCCCTGGAAGCCCGGGCCGAGGACGTGTTGCGGGTCCTCAACTGGAAGAACTACATCGAGCCACAGGTGCTGGCCGACTTCCAGAAGCAGACGGGCATCCGCGTCGAGTACCAGACCATGACCGCAGCCGAGGAGCTGGACGCCGCCCTGGGGCGTGGGCAGCCCCTGGATATCGTCGTGCCTTCGCATTTCCAGCTGTCGCGGCTGATCCGCGCAGGCCAGCTGGCAGCGCTGGATACGGGTCGGCTGAGCCACTACCGCAGCGTCGACAGCGGCCTGCTGGCGATGCTCGCCGGCATCGATTCGGCCAACCGCTATGCGGTGCCCTATCTCTGGGGCTCGGTGGGGCTGGTGGTCAACCCGGGCCTCGCCGAGGCCGCCTATGGCGGGCCCTTGCCCAACAGCTGGAGCCTGCTGTTCGACGAGCGCCAGGCCTCGCGCCTGGCCGCTTGCGGCGTGGGCCTGCTGGATGCCCCGGAGGAAACCGCCTCGCTGTGGTTCAACTACCGGGGCCGCAGCCTGTCGCTGTACGGCGCGCGGCAGATCGAGCGCAACCTGCAGCCGCTGCTGGGCATCGCCCGCATCGTGCGCCACCTGGACAACGACGCCTATATCGACGCCCTCGCCGACGGCCGCCTGTGCGTGGCCATGGCCTGGATCGGCCACGCGCTGACTGCCTCCGCGCGCAACCCGGCGCTCAGCTACCGCATTCCCGACGAGGGCGCGATGGTCTTCATCGACAGCCTGGCGATCCCGTCCAACGCCGAGCGGCCGGACCTCGCCTACCGCTTCATCGACTACCTGCTGGAGCCGCGCAACGCCCTGGCCGATGCCCGCGCCAGCCAGTTCTACTCGCCGCTGGCGGCCGACAGCCCGGAGTTGGCGGAACTGGCCAGGGAGCGGCCGATGCAGGTGCTCAAGAGCGACGAGCGTCGGCGCCTCTATGTGCTGGAACGGCTTTCCGTGGAGCAGAAGGCGGCGCTGGATGCCTTCTGGGCGAAGGTCAAGGCGAGCCGCGCGCCATGACGCGTAGCGCTCGATTCGTTAAACTGTGAACTAATTTTCAAGCGTTGCCCGACCCATGCCCGATACCCGCGCCTCCCTGACCCTCACCCTGTTGCAGGCCCGCGAAGCGGCCATGCGCTTCTTCCGCCCCCAGCTCAACCGCCACGACCTCACCGAGCAGCAGTGGCGGGTGATCCGCATCCTCCGCCAGCAGGGCGAGATGGAAAGCCACAAGCTGGCGCGCCTGGCCTGCATCCTCAAGCCCAGCATGAGCGGCGTGCTCGCCCGCCTGGAGCGCGACGGCATGGTCCGCCGGCGCAAGGTCGCCGAGGACCAGCGCCGCATCCTCCTCGCCCTCACCGAGCAGGGCGAGGCCTGCTTCCAGTCCATGAGCCAGGAGATGGAGCGCGGCTACCAGTCCATCCAGCAGCAGCTGGGTGAAGAGAAGCTGCACGAGCTGCTGGACCTGCTGCAGGAGCTGAAGGGCATCAGGCCCTGAGGCTCCTCGCATCTCTTGCCCCATGGCGGGGTTGCGCACCGCTTGGCGACTGAAGTCGCCCCTACACGACTCGTCGCCCGCTGGGACTGATCTGTGGGAGCGGTTTCAACCGCGAAAAGCGTCGCGAATGAATTCGCTCCCACGGGGTGGTGCAGCGGGGCTTGGCCTTGCATCGTTGGGCCGTGCTGCGCTTGGCGCCGCTGGGCGAATGAATTCGCCCCTACAGCCAGGCCGAGGGTGGGTGAGGTGTGGGAGCGGTTTCAACCGCGAAGAGCATCGCGAATGAATTCGCTCCCACAGGGTGGTGCAGCGGGGCCTGGGCTTGCTCGTTGGGCCGCGCTGCGCTTGGCGCCAACCTACGGCGGCATCAGCCGATGCCCAGGCACATGTACTTCTGCTCGATGTAGTCGTCGATGCCGTACTTGGAGCCTTCGCGGCCGAGGCCGGATTGCTTGATGCCGCCGAAGGGGGCGACTTCGGTGGAGATGAGGCCTTCGTTGACGCCGACCATGCCGTATTCGAGGGCTTCGCTGACCCGCCAGGCGCGGCCGAGGTCGCGGGTGTAGAGGTAGGAGGCGAGGCCGAATTCGGTGTCGTTGGCCATGGCGATGGCCTGCTCCTCGGTGTCGAAGCGGAAGATCGGTGCCAGCGGGCCGAAGGTCTCGTCGCGGGCCACCAGCATCTCCGGGGTCACCTCGCCGAGCACGGTGGGCTCGAAGAAGTTGCCGCCCAGGGCGTGGGGCTTGCCGCCGGCCAGGACGCGGGCGCCCTTGGCGACGGCGTCGGCGATGTGTTCCTCCACCTTGGCCACGGCCTTGGCGTTGATCAGCGGGCCCTGCTGGGCGCCGTCGTCGTCGGCCGGGGCCACCTTGAGGGCGTTGACCGCCGACACCAGGCGCCGGGCGAATTCGTCGTAGACGCCGCGCTGCACCAGCAGGCGGTTGGTGCACACGCAGGTCTGCCCGGTGTTGCGGAACTTGGAGCCGAGGGCGCCTTGCACGGCGGCGTCGAGGTCGGCGTCGTCGAAGACGATGAAGGGCGCGTTGCCGCCCAGTTCCAGGCTGACCTTCTTGATGGTCTCGGCGCACTGGGCCATCAGCAGCTTGCCGATGCCGGTGGAGCCGGTGAAGGAGAGTTTCTGCACCAACGGGTTGCCGGTCAGTTCGGCGCCGATCTCCCGCGAGCGGGTGCCGGGGACGATGTTCAGCACCCCGGCGGGAATCCCGGCGCGCTCGCCGAGCGCGGCCAGGGCGAGGGCGGAAAGCGGCGTCTCCGAGGCGGGCTTGAGCACCACGGTGCAGCCGGCGGCCAGGGCCGGGCCGACCTTGCGGGTGATCATGGCGTTGGGGAAGTTCCACGGGGTGATGGCGGCGACGACGCCGATGGCCTGCTTGATGACCACCAGGCGGCGGCCGGGCTTGTCGTGGGGGATGACGTCGCCGTAGACGCGCTTGGCTTCTTCGGCGAACCACTCGATGAAGCTGGCGCCGTAGGCGATCTCGCCCCGGCTCTCGGCCAGGGGCTTGCCCTGTTCCCAGCTGAGCAGGCGGGCCAGGTCCTCCTGGTTGGCCATGATCAGCTCGTACCAGCGACGCAGGATGGTGCTGCGCTCCTTGGCGGTGCGGGCGCGCCAGGCGGGCAGGGCGGCCTGGGCGGCGTCGATGGCGCGGGCGGTTTCCACCCGGCCGAGGGAGGCGACTTCGGCGATCAGCTCGCCGTTGGCGGGGTTGGTCACGGCGAAGCGGCCTTCGTCGTCGGCTTCGATCCACTGGCCGTTCACATAGGCCTGTTCGCGCAGCAGGTTGAGGTCGTTGAGTTTCATCGGTCTGCCTTGTTCAGGACGGTTCCCACCCGTGCCCGGCGCTGTGAGCAGGGCCGGGTGGGCAGAAGAGGTTTGGATGAGGTGGGGTTCAGTACACGCTGCCGGCGCTGGACGTCGGCGCGGGCGTGCCCTTGAAGCGGCCGGCGAGGCCTTGCAGGGCCTTCATCAGCAGGCTGGTGTCGACGCCGACGGCGACGAAGCTGCAGCCCAGCTCCAGGTAGCGGCGGGCCAGGGCCTCGTCGGCGCTGAGGATGCCGACGGCCTTGCCGGCGCGGCGGATGCGGGCGATGGCGTCCTCGATGGCGGCCTGCACCTCGGGGTTGCCGGGGTTGCCGCGATGGCCCATGGCGGCGGAGAGGTCGGCCGGGCCGATGAACACGCCGTCCACGCCTTCCACGGCGGCGATGGCGTCGAGGTTGGCCAGGCCGTCGAGGTTCTCGATCTGCACCAGCAGGCACATCTGTTCGTCAGCCTTGTCCAGGTAGCCGGGGATGCTGTTCCAGCGCGAGGCACGGGCCAGGGCGCTGCCGACACCCCGGATGCCGAACGGCGGGTAGCGCATGGCGCGCACCAGCTCGGCGGCCTGGGCGGCGGAGTCCACCATGGGCACCAGCAGGGTCTGCACGCCGATGTCCAGCAGTTGCTTGATCAGCACCGGGTCGCCGATGGGCGGGCGGATGATCGGCTGGGCAGGGTAGGGCGCCACGGCCTGCAACTGGCCGAGCAGGCTGCGCAGGTCGTTGGGGGCGTGCTCGCCGTCGATCAGCAGCCAGTCGAAGCCGGCGTTGGCGGCCAGCTCCGCGCAGTACGGGTCGGCCAGGCCGAGCCACAGGCCGACCTGGGCGTCACCGGACTGGAGGCGGTGTTTGAAGGTGTTGATGAGGGGCATGGGAGGCTCCTTCGGAGAGCTACAAGTTTCAAGCTGCAAGCCGCAAGAGGTTGAGCACCGACTTGCCGCTTGTAGCTTGCCGCTGGATTTCAGACAAACCGACAGGCAATCGAGCCCAGCTGGTCATAGTCGACATGGAAGGTGTCGCCGGGGCGGGCGGCCACCGGGCGGGTGAAGGAGCCGCCGAGGATGATCTGCCCGGCTTGCAGGGTGACGTCGTAGGGCGCCAGCTTGTTGGCCAGCCAGGCGACGCCCTTGGCCGGGTGGTTGAGCACGGCGGCGGAGACGCCGGATTCCTCGATCACGCCGTTGCGGTAGAGCACGGCGGGCACGCGGCGCAGGTCGATCTCGGTGGGGCGCACGGCGCGTCCGCCCATCACCACGCCAGCGTTGGCGGCGTTGTCGGAGATGGTGTCGAAGACCTTGCGGGTGGCCTGGGTCTGCGGGTCCACCTGCTGGATGCGGGCGTCGATGATCTCCAGGGCGGGGATGACCCACTCGGTGGCGTCGAGCACGTCGAACAGGGTGACGTTCGGCCCGCGCAGCGGCTTGCCGAGGACGAAGGCCAGCTCCACTTCCACGCGGGGGACGATGAAGCGCTCGAAGGGGATGTCGGTGCCTTCGTCGAAGAACATGTCATCCAGCAGCGCGCCGTAGTCCGGCTCGGTGATGTTGGAGGACACCTGCATGGCGCGGGAGGTGAGGCCGATCTTGTGGCCCACCAGCTTGCGCCCGTCGCTGATCTTCTGCGCCACCCAGGCGCGCTGGATGGCGTAGGCGTCTTCGATGGTGATGCCGGGGTGGTCCAGGGAGAACTGGCGGATCTGCTGCCGCGAGCGTTCGGCGGCGTCGAGTCGGGCGGCGGCCTGCTGGATCAGGGTGGCGTCGAGCATGGTGGGGTCTCTCTTAGCGTGGGTTGACCAGGGCGGCCGGGGTGCGCAGCACCAGTCCGGCGCCGAGGGCGATGAAGAAGGCCAGGACGAACAGCGCGAGGCTGGCGCTCTGGGTGGTGTCGCGCATCCAGCCGATGAGGTAGGGCGCGAGGAACGAGGCGATGCTGCCGAAGGAGCTGATCAGGCCGATGCCGGCAGCCTGGGCCTTGTCGGAGAGGAAGGCCGGCGGCAGCTGCCAGAACATCGGCAGGGCGGCGCTGGCGCCCATGCCGGCGATGATCAGGCCGGTCAGCACGGGGATCGCGCTGGTGGGCGCGAGGCCGCTGCTGGCGATGCCCACGGCGCACATCAGCAGCGGCACGCTGAGGTGCCAGCGGCGTTCGCGGTGGCGGTCCGACGAGCGGCCGCAGGCGAGCATGAAGAACACCCCGGCGAGGTAGGGCACGGCGCTGAGCAGGCCAACCTGGCTGTCGCGGGCGACGCCGGCGCCGTGGATCAGGGTGGGCATCCAGAAGGCCAGGGTGTTCACCGCGAGCATCACGGCGAAGTAGATGGCCACCAGCAGCCAGACGTGGCGGTCGCGCAGGATGCCGGCGAAGGAGGTGATCGGCTTGCGCTGTTCCTCCTGGGCCATGTCTTCGCGCAGCTGGCGCTTCTGGGCGTCGTCGAGCCAGGCGACGTCATCGAAGCGCTCCGGCAGGCGCGCCCAGACCAGCAGGCCGAGCAGCACCACGGGGGCGCCTTCGAGGAGGAACATCCACTGCCAGCCGCGCAGGCCGAGGGCGCCGTGGAAGCCTTCGAGGATGGCGCCGGACAGCGGCCCGCCGATGACCCCGGCCATGGGCACGGCGATGGCGAACAGGGCGGTGATCTGCGCGCGGCGGCGGGCCGGGTACCAGCGGTTGAGGTAGACGAGGATGCCGGGGAAGAAGCCGGCCTCGGCGACACCCAGCAAAAAGCGCAGGACGTAGAAGCCGGTGGCGCCCTGCACCAGGAACATGCTGGTGGAGAGCAGGCCCCAGACCACCATCAGGGTGGCGATCCAGCGGCGCGGGCCGACGCGGTCGAGGGCGAGGTTGCTGGGCACGCCGAACAGGGCGTAGGCGATGAAGAACAGGCCGGCGCCGAAGCCGTAGACGGTGTCGCTGAACTGCAGGTCGGCGCTCATCTGCATCTTGGCGAAGCCGATGTTGATGCGGTCCAGGTGGGCGAACAGGTAGCACACCAGCAGCAGCGGCATGAGCCGCCAGGTGACGGTGCGGTGGGTGGTGTCGCGGGTGGCGTGGTCAGCGCCGGTGGGGCAGGCGGTGTGGGCGGTGCTCATGGTCTTGTACTTCTTGTTGGGAGTCGCGTCGGGGTGCGCGGCGCGGGGCGTTGCCACCCCGCGCCGGCGGTGGGCCGGGGGTCAGCCGGCCTGGCCCTTGAGGAAGGCGTGCACGTTGTTGAGCTTGTAGTTGAGCTCGGCGTCCAGCTCGGTCATCTCGAAGGAGAGGGCCAGCAGGCGCCGGGCCTGGAGCGCGGCGAAGTGGCTGCTGATCACCTCGAACAGCGCATCGGCCACCTGGCGGCGGGTGGCCAGGTCGCGGCCGGCGCCCACCTTGAGGGTCATGTGGACGAAGGCGTAGTCGTGCTGGCCGTCGGCCATGCGCCAGGTGTCCAGGCGCACGGCACGGCTGCGGATGCCGCCGAGGGGGAAGACCCCGGAGGCACCCAGGCAGGCGTGGACCTTCTCGAACAGGCCGGGCAGGTCGGCCTCGGCTTCGATGTTGTGGGTGTACTCGGCGATGAAGTGGGGCATGCGGACCTCCTCTGGTGCGGATGGCGGCTGCGCATCCGCCACCGGCTGGCGTGGCGTTCAGGTACGTGGCGGCGGTCCGGGGCCAGCCGCCACGGGGGCTAAAGGCGGCTGGCGGAGGCGACGCCGGCCGGGTTGGAGGCTTGCGCTTGCGGGATGGTCGAGCCGTCCTGCGGGGTGACCGGGAACACGGCGTTGAGCTGGCCGGTGCCGGAGGCGGCGAAGTAGGGGGTGATGACTTCGGCGTGGCCGTCGTACTTCGACCAGCCCAGGGCGCCGAGCAGCATGGCGGTGTCGTGCATGAAGCCTTCGCCGTGGCCCTTGGCCGCGTACTCGGGGAGCATGCCGCAGAACTCCTCCCACTCGCCGGCTTCCCACATCTGGATCACGCGCTGGTCGAGGGTCTCGAGGAAGGGGCTCCAGATTTTCGTGGCGAATTCCGGGGCCTGGCCGTTCTGGGCGAAACGGTGGGAGAGCGAGCCGCTGGCGAGGAAGGCCACGGTGCCGTCGTAGTGCTCTTCCACGGCCTTGCGCATGGCCCAGCCGAGGCGGGCGCTGTCGTTGAGGTAGTGGGAGGTGCACAGGGCGGAGACCGAGATCACCTTGAAGTGCTGGTCGGTGTTCATGTAGCGCATGGGCACCAGGGTGCCGTACTCGGGCGCCAGGGTGGTGGCGTCGTGGGCCATGGTCTCCACGCCGTAGCGGTTGCATTCCGCCGCCAGCAGGTGCCCCAGCTCGGGGTTGCCGGGGAAGGCGTATTCCATGTTGGCGATGAAGTGCGGCAGCTCGTTGCTGGTGTACAGCCCCTGGAACTGCTTGCCGCAGTTGATGTGGTAGTTGGCGTTGACCAGCCAGTGGGTGTCGAACACCACCAGGGTGTCCACGCCCAGCTCGCGGCAGCGCCGGCCGATCTCGATATGGCCGTCGATGGCCGCCTTGCGGAAGCCCTTGCGCGGGCCTTCGAGCTCGCTGATGTACATGGAGGGTACGTGGGTGATCTTGGCAGCCAGAGCGAGTTTGCCCATGGTCGTTACTCCGAGTGGAAGGCCCGCCGCCGGGCCTTCAGGGTTCATTGTGATTGTCGGTGCACGCTCGGTAATCGTTATCCTGCGCCCCTTCCTCGAAGGCGAGAAGGGGCGCGGCGCCTCACAGGCCCCAGCGCGGGATGTGGTGGCTCCCCATGGAAATGCACACGTTCTTGATCTCGGCGAACACTTCGAAGCTGTACTGGCCGCCTTCGCGGCCGGTGCCGGAGCCCTTCACACCGCCGAACGGCTGGCGCAGGTCGCGCACGTTCTGGCTGTTGATGAACACCATGCCGGCTTCGATGCCACGGGCCAGGCGGTGGGCCTTGCCGATGTCCTGGGTCCAGATGTAGGAGGCCAGGCCGTATTCGGTGTCGTTGGCCAGGCGCAGGGCCTCGGCCTCGTCCTTGAACGTCATCAGGCACACCACCGGGCCGAAGATCTCTTCCTGGGCGATGCGCATGCGGTTGTCCACGTCGGCGAAGACGGTGGGCTGGATGAACTGGCCCCTGGACAGGTGCGCGGGCAGGTTGGCCGGGCGCTCCAGGCCACCGGCCAGCAGGGTGGCGCCTTCCTCGATGCCGATGCGGATGTAACCGGTGACCTTGTCGTAGTGGGCCTGGGTGATCATCGAGCCGACCTGGGTCTTCGGGTCCTGCGGGTCGCCGACGATCAGGCGCTTGGCGCGGGCGGCGAACTCGGCGACGAAGCGGTCGTAGACGGTCTCCTGGATGAAGATGCGGCTGCCGGCGGTGCAGCGCTCGCCGTTGAGCGAGAAGATGGTGAACAGCGCGGCGTCGAGGGCGCGGTCGAGGTCGGCGTCATCGAAGATCAGCACCGGGGACTTGCCGCCCAGCTCCATGGAGTACTTCTTCAGGCCGGCGGTCTGCATGATCTTGCGGCCGGTGGCGGTGCCGCCGGTGAAGGAGATGGCGCGCACGTCCGGGTGGCGGACCAGGGCGTCGCCGGCGGTGGCGCCGTAACCCTGCACCACGTTGAGCACACCCTTGGGGATGCCGGCTTCCAGCGCCAGGCGACCCAGTTCGTTGGCGGTCAGTGGCGACAGTTCGCTCATCTTCAGCACGGCGGTGTTGCCCAGGGCCAGGCAGGGTGCGGTCTTCCAGGTGGCGGTCATGAACGGCACGTTCCACGGGGAGACCAGGCCGCACACGCCCACCGGCTGGTAGAGGGTGTAGTTGAGCATCTGGTCGTCCACCGGGTAGCTGTGGCCGTCCATGCGGGTGCAGACCTCGGCGAAGAACTCGAAGTTGTGCGAGGCGCGGGGGATCAGAACGTTCTTCGTCTGGTGGATCGGCAGGCCGGTGTCCAGGGTCTCCAGCTCGGCCAGCTTGGGCACGTTCTGGTCGATCAGTTCACCCAGCTTGCGCATCAGCTTGGCGCGCTCCTTGGCCGGGGTGTTGGCCCACTTGGGGAAGGCGTCCTTGGCGGCGGCGACGGCTGCGGCGATCTCTTCGGCGCCGCCGCTGGCGACTTCGCCGATGGCGTCCATGGTGGCCGGGTTGTAGTTGACGAAGGTCTCTTTGCTTTCGACTTCCTGGCCGTTGATCCAGTGCTTGATCATGCTGCTCATGCCTCTTGTTTACGGGCGAAGAACTCGGCTTCGCTGACGATTCGGTTGACCAGGCGGCCGACGCCTTCCACTTCCACCACCACTTCATCGCCCGGTACCACGTCGGCCAGGCCCTCCGGCGTGCCGGTGGCGATCATGTCGCCCGGCTGCAGGGTCATGAAGCTGGAGAAGTATTCGATCAGGTAGGGGATGTCGAAGATCATGTCGGCGGTGGTGCCTTCCTGCTTCAGCTCGCCGTTGATCCAGGTGCGCAGCCTGAGCTTCGACGGGTCCGGCACGTCGGCGGCGTCGACGATCCAGGGGCCGACCGGGGTGGTGCAGTCGCGGTTCTTCACCCGCAGGTTGGGGCGGTAGTAGTTCTCGAGGAAGTCGCGGATGGCGTAGTCGTTGCAGACGGTGTAGCCGGCCAGGTACTGCAGGGCGTCCTCGCGCTTGACGTTGCGCGCGGGCTTGCCGATCACCGCCACCAGCTCGCACTCGTAGTGCATGTAGGCGACGTTGTCCGGGCGCCAGGTGACCTGGTTGTGGCCGGTGTAAGTGCCGGGCGACTTGATGAAGGCCAGCGGCTCGGTGGGCGCCTTGAAGGCCAGTTCGGCGGCGTGGTCGGCGTAGTTCAGACCGAGGGCGAACATGCTGCCGGTGGCCGGGGGCAGCCACTCGACCTGGTCTTCGGCCAGCAGGCGGCCATCGGCGAGGCGGACGGCGTTGCCGTCTTCGACGGTCACGGCGTGGATGTCGCCCTGGTAACGGATACGTGCGTGTTTCATCAGGGGCTCCTTATTCCGCAACCACGGTGTTGGCGAGGCGGCCGAGGCCGTCGATCTCCACCACCACCTCATCGCCGGGCTGCACGTCGACACGGCCTTCCGGGGTGCCGGTGATCAGCACGTCGCCTTCGTGCAGGGTCATGAACTCGCTGATCTCGGCGATCAGCTGGGGGATGCTGCGCACCAGGTTGGCGGTGCTGTTCTCCTGGCGCAGCTCGCCGTTCACCCGCAGGCGGATGCCCAGGGCGTGCGGGTTGCCGATGCCCTCGACCGGCACCAGCTCATCGGAGAGGGCGCAGAAGCCGTCGCGGCACTTGGCTTTCACCGCCGGGCGGTAGTAGCTCGTTTCCGGCAGGCTGAACTCGTTGACGATGACGTAGCCGGCCACGTGGGCCAGGGCGTCCTCGGCGCTGACGCGGCTGGCGTCGCGGCCGATCACCACGCCCAGGGCCGGGCCCGGCTGCAGGCGCTCGCCGGCCGGGAAGGGCACGGCGCCGCCTTCGTGGTTGCGGGTGTTCGGGGTCTTGATGAAAAGCACCGGCTTTACCGGCGGCTTCTGGTAAGGCGGTTGGTCGAACTCGGCCAGGCGGCTTTCGAGCAGGCCCCTGTAGTTCAGCGCGACGCCGAACAGGGTACCGGTAGCGGCTTCGCTGGTTGCGCGACGCATGGGTTCACTCCTGAAGCTACGGGGTCATCCCCGGAAGAAAAGAGGGCGCGCTCATGACGGTGTAGGAGCGGCGCCCGAAGTCATTTCGTTAACATGCTAACTTTATAATTAATATATTAACGATGATCAAGCCCTACCAAAGGACGATGTGATCGACGAGCCCATTAGAAACCCCGCCGCAGCCCGCGGATTGTCCATTCCTGCCAAGGCCTTGACCGGGCGTGACAAGGCGCGCGGGGGTTTGCTTCGTGGCGCCGGTTGTTGCTTAAATCCGCCATCGCGTTCATCCGGAGCACACATGGCAACGCCCAGACCTTCCCTGACCCTGACCCTCCTGCAGGCACGCGAGGCGGCGATGGGGTTCTTCCGCCCGCTGCTCAACCAGCACGGGCTGACCGAGCAGCAATGGCGGGTGATCCGCATCCTGCGGCAGAACGGCGAGATGGAGAGCCACCAGCTGGCGCACCAGGCCTGCATCCTCAAGCCGAGCATGACCGGCGTGCTGGTGCGCATGGAGCGCGACGGCATCGTCCGGCGCTGGAAGTCCCCCCAGGACCAGCGCCGCGTCTACGTAGGCCTGACCGAGCAGGGGCAGCAGTGCTTCGTGTCCATGAGCGACGGCATGGAGAGCAACTACCAGCGCATCCAGGAACAGTTCGGCGAAGAGAAGCTGCAGCAACTGCTGGGGCTGCTGAACGAGCTCAAGCAGATAAAACCTTGATGGCGATCGGGTGAGGCTGCGGACCATGGCGTCTTCCCCGATTCCCAATATCGACATCGGCCAGGTCTACGACCAGCGCTACGCCGATGCCGACGTGCACTACGAGCAACTGGGCCGGCTGGCCGACTTCTTCGGCCGCAACATGCCGGTGCACCGTCACGACCGCTTCTTCCAGGTGCACTACGTGAAGAGCGGCTCGGTGCGCGTCTACCTCGACGAGCAGCAGTACCACCGCCAGGGGCCGCTGTTCTTCCTCACCCCGCCGACCATCCCCCATTCCTTCGTCACCGAGGCGGACGCCGACGGCCATGTGCTGACCGTACGCCAGCAACTGGTGTGGCCGCTGCTGGATGCCGGGCGCGGCCTGGCCGCCGGGCCGCAGATCGGTGCCGTCTGCGTGGCCTTCGACGAGCTGGACGAGAGCTTTGCCGCCGAGGTGCGGCGCCTCGACCAGCTGTTCGACTACCTTGGCGATGAGTTCCGCAGCCAGCACTCCGGCCGCGCGGAAAGCCTGGAGGCGCTGACCCGGCTGATCTTCATCAGCCTGCTGCGCCTCTCCACCCGTTCGCTCAAGGCGCAGCCGGCGCGGCGGGACGACCTGCAGTTCTTCCACCGCTTCAACGCGCTGATCGAGGAGCACTACCCGCAGCATTGGTCGCTGGCCGACTATGCGCGGCAGATCGGCGTCACCGAGGCGCGCCTCAACGACATCTGCCGCCGGGTCGCGGGCCTGCCCTCCAAGCGCCTGGTGCATGAGCGCCTGATGCAGGAGGCGCGCCGGCTGCTGCTGTTCACCGGCGGCTCGGTGAACGAGATCTGCTACCAGCTGGGCTTCAAGGACCCGGCCTACTTCAGCCGCTTCTTCTCCCGCCATGCCGGCATCACGCCCGGCGAGTACCGGGCGCGTAACGGGGGGTAGGTTCGTGCCAGCTCCGTTCCCGGGCTGAAGCCCAGGCTACAGGGTCCAAGGGGCACCGTAGCCCGGACTTCAGTCCGGGGAGTCCTTGCACATCGCTTCGCGGATGAATCCGCTCCCACGGGAGGGAGCGTGCACCGGGCATGGGTTTGTAGGAGCGAGCTCTGCTCGCGAAGCTCTCCTGGTGGATCGCTCGCCAGCGACTCCGCTTACCGCACGCGACAATCAGAACAGCGGCAGGGTGTAGCCGATGATCAGGCGGTTCTCGTCGACATCGGTGCGCAGGCCATCGCCGGAGCGGAAGGTGGCGTTGCGCAAGCGGATGTTGAGGCCCTTCAGCGATCCGTCCTGGAAGGTGTAGACGAGGTCGGTGTCACGCTCCCATTCGCGGCCGTCCTGCACCGTGGCGGTCTGCACGTTCCTGCCGCTGACGTAGCGGGTCATGAAGCTCAGGCCGGGCACGCCGAGGGCGACGAAGTCGAAGTCGTAGCGCGCCTGCCAGGCATCGGTCTCGGCCTTGGTGAAGACGTTGAAGGTCACCAGGTTCACCGAGTAGGGGTCCAGCCCCGGGTAGGCGAAATCACCGTCGCCGGAGAGGTTCTGGTAGCCGAGGCCGAACTTGTGGGCGCCCATGCCGAGGGTGACCATGCCGTTGAAGAAGCGGTTGTCGATGCGCCCGCCGTCCACCCGCGCGGCGCTGCGATAGCGGTGCTCGCCGTCCTCGCCCGTGTCGAAGTAGCGCAGGTCGGTCTTCAGGGTGATGCCCTCGCCGAGGGTGGCGTTGTGCACCAGGCCGAGGTAGTGCTGGCGATAGATGTCCTGCATCTGTGCGTGGTAGTAGCTCAGCGTCAGTGCCGGGCTGAGCGCGTAGCTGCCGCCGAGCAGGTCCAGGTGCGCGCTTTCCACGCCGCCGTAGTTCATCTCGTCGTTGCTCGACGAATCCCGCAGGTTGATCTTCTCCAGCCGCCCCAGGTTGAGCGTCAGGCCGTCGAATTCCTGGGAAGTGAGCAGGCCGCCGGCGTAGGTGGAGGAGAGCAGGCGCACGTCGTTGTAGGCCGCCACCGGCAACTGCGGCTGCAGGGTGCCGATGCGCAGCACGCTCCTGGAGGCGCGCAGCTTGGCGGTCAGGCCCAGCTCGCTGTAGTTGTCCTCGGGCTCCAGGCTCTGGGCGCCGTAGGCCAGCAGGCCGGTGCCGCGACGGTCGCGGCTGGAGTCGAGCTTGATCGCCACCTGGCCGATGGCGTCGAGGCCGACGCCGATGGTGCCTTCGGTGAAGCCGGACTCGAAGCGCGCGGTGAAGCCCTGGGCCCATTCCTCGGCCTTGGCCTGGGGCGCTCCGCCCTGGCGGAAGTCGCGGTTCATGTACATGTTGCGAGCCTCGATGCTGGCCTTGCTGTCCTTGACGAGGTCTGCGTGGGCGCTGCCGGCGAGGGTCGCCAGCAGGCAGGTGAGGGCGTGGGTCGTGCGTATTTTCCTGGTCATTGTTCTTGTCTCTAGGAAAGGTCTGTCGGGGCCGAACGCCTCGCTCTAGCCGTGGCGTCGGCCCGCGCAATCTAGTCATTAATTAAAATATTAACAATATGCCTTGAAAGGCGTTTCGAGAGAGAAACTTGATAATCTACATCTAAAATATTCTATAAATAGCTGAAAAATATGGATTTAATATTCCTGATAAATCACTTTAGCCTTTCGTATACCCGCCAGGGTCGCTTCTTTCTGTTGACAGGCAAGCGATAAAAATTAATGTATTAACGGTATTCGCTTCCCAGCCGCCAGCGCCGACGTGACTGGCTACAACAACAAGACGGAGCTATCGCCATGAAATCCCTCGCAATTCCCGCGCTGTGCGCGGCGCTGCTCGGCGCCGGTTCGGCCCAGGCCGAGACCATCACCCTCAAGGTCGCCCACTTCCTGCCATCCACCTCCAACGCCCAGCTCAACATCATCGAGCCCTGGTGCGAGCAACTGCGCCAGGAGTCGGGCGACCGCCTGAAGTGCCAGCTCTACCCGTCGATGCAGCTGGGTGGCACCCCGGCGAAGCTCGCGGACATGGCGCGCAACGGCGTGGCGGACATCGTCTGGACCGCGCCGGCCTATTCCGCCGGCAAGTTCCCCCGGGTCGAGGCGCTGGAGCTGCCCTTCGTCCTGCCCATGGGCGGCAAGGCCGGCAACGCGATCATCTGGGACTTCTACGAGCACTACGCCCGGGACGACTTCAAGGGCTACAAGGTGCTGGTGGTGCACGGTGACGGCGGCATGAGCCTGCACGCCCGGGGCAAACCGGTGCGCACCCTGGCCGACCTGGCCGGGCTCAAGCTGCGCGCCTCCAGCCGCACGGCGGCGAAGACCGTAGAAAGCCTGGGCGCGACCCCGGTCAGCATGCCGCCGGCACAGATGACCGAGGCCATCTCCAAGGGCGTGGTGGATGGCGCGCTCGCCGCCTGGGAAGTGGTGCCGGCGACCAAGCTCGACGAGGTGACCCGCTACCACAGCGACGTGCCCGCCGGGCAACCGGCCTTCGGCTACACGGTGCTGACCATGCTGATGAACCAGCGCCGCTTCGATAGCCTGCCGGCGGACCTGCAGGCGATCATCGAGCGCAACAGCGGCAAGGCGCTGTCCGAGCGTTTCGCCACCGCCTGGGATGCGGCCACCGCCAAGGCCCACGACGCGACGCCGGCCGACGGCCTGGTGGTGCTGGACGACGCCGCCTACGGCGAGATGCGCAAGGCATCCGAGGGCGCGGTGCAGGGCTGGATCGACGAGGCGGATGCCAAGGGGCTGGACGGCAAGGCGCTGGTGGAAGCCGTGCGCACCCTGGCCGGCTCGGGGCACTGAGGCCATGAAGGAATCGCTGCATTTCGATCTCGACGCGCGCGATCAGGGGGGCCTGGTACGCCGGGCCCTGCTGCGCGTCACTCATGGTTTCGCCCTGGCGGGCGGCGGCATCATCCTGGCCCTGGTCGGCATGTCGGTGGTCTCCATCGTCGGCCGCAAGCTGTTCTCCACGCCCATCCGTGGCGACATGGAACTGGTGGAGGTGGGGGCTGCGGTGGCCATCGCCGCCTTCCTGCCGCTGTGCGAGCTGCGCGGCACGCACATCCGCGTGGACGCGCTGACCAACTGGCTGCCCGCCGGGGTACGCCGGGTGCTGGACGCCTTCGCCCACCTGCTGTGCTGCGCGGTGGCCTGGCTGCTGGCCTGGCGCACCAGCCTGCAGATGCTCGACAACCGCGAGTTCGGCGACGTCACCACGCTGCTGTCGATCCCGTTGTGGATTCCGCTGGCGCTGATCGTGCCGAGCCTGGTGCTCCTGGGGCTCTGTGCCCTGGCCCGGGTGGCGCGGGTGCTGGGCGGTGCGGGAGGTGAGGCATGAGCGGCCTGGCCCTGGGGCTGATCGCACTGGCGATCACCATGACCCTGTTGCTGCTGCGGGTTCACATCGGCCTGACCATGCTGGTCGGCGGCGCGGCGTGCTTCTGGGCGGTCAACGACGGCGACCTGTCGAGCCTGCTGTTCACCCTCAACGACCTGGCCTATTCGCGCCTGTCCAACTACGACCTGGCGGTGATCCCGCTGTTCGTGATGATGGGCCAGTTCGCCACCCACGGCGGCCTGTCGCGCTCGATCTTCCGCTGCGCCTCGGCCTTCATCGGCCACTGGAAGGGCGGCATGGGCATGTCCGCCATCGGCGCCTGTGCGGGCTTCGGCGCCATCTGCGGCTCCTCCCTGGCCACCGCGGCGACCATGAGCCACGTGGCGCTGCCCGAGCTGCGCCGGCACAACTATTCCGGGCGCCTGGCCACCGCGACCGTGGCGGCCGGCGGCACCCTGGGCATCCTCATCCCGCCGTCGGTGCCGCTGATCATCTATGCGGTGCTGACCCAGGAATCCATCGCCAAGCTCTTCGTCGCCGCCGTGGTGCCGGGGGTGATCGCCATCATCGGCTACGTGCTGGTGCTGCGGATCATGGTGGCGCGGGACGAGTCCCAGGCCACCGTCTCGCCCAGGGCATCGCTGGCCGAGCGCGGCCGCGCGCTGGTCAACGTGCTGCCGGTGATCGGCGTGTTCCTGGTGGTGATCGTCGGCATCTACGGCGGCTGGGCCAACCCCACCGAGGCGGCCTCCATCGGCGCGGCGGCCTGCGGCATCCTCGCCGTCACCCAGGGCGGCCTGCGCTGGAAGGGCATGCGCGCCAGCCTGCTGGGCACGGCGGAAACCTCGGCGATGATCTTCCTCGTGCTGCTGGGCGCGGACCTGCTCAACTCCGGCCTGGCGCTGACCCAGATGCCGGGCGAGCTGGCGGCCTGGGTGATCGGCAGCGGCCTGGCTCCGATGCTGGTGCTGGTGATCATCCTCGGCCTGTACCTGGCACTGGGCTGCGTGATGGATTCGCTGGCGATGATCCTGCTGACCATCCCGATCTTCTACCCGATGATCATGGGCCTGGATTTCTTCGGCCTGAGCGAGTCCGACAAGTCCATCTGGTTCGGCATCCTCGCGCTGATGGTGGTGGAGATCGGCCTGATCCATCCGCCCCTGGGCATGAACCTGTTCATCGTCCAGCGTGCCGCCGGCGACGTGCCCTACGGCGAGACCGCCAGGGGCATCGTGCCGTTCCTCTGCTCGGACCTGGCGCGCATCGTCCTGCTGGTGGCCTTCCCGGGCCTGAGCCTGTGGCTGCTGAGCCTCTGATCGACCTGGCTTCCTGAGTGGGCCCTCGCGTTCGCGAGGGTGACGGTCATGCAAAGCGTCCGTACCCGACCCTGTCATCCCCGCGAACGCGGGGACCCACTGAACAGCCCGGCGCCTCACCCACCCGAACGACACCCAGGAACCCCATGACCGCCAACCCCAAGCGCCTGATCCTGCTGCTCGCCGCCCTGGTGGCCTTCGGGCCGCTGTCCATCGACATGTACCTGCCCAGCCTGCCGCTGATCGCCCATGACCTGGGGGCGCCGGAGGCGCGGGTGCAGATGACCATCGGCGTGTTCCTCGCCGGGCTGTGCCTCGGGATGCTGGCCTATGGGCCGCTGTCGGACCGTTTCGGCCGGCGGCGCCTGCTGCTGGGCGGCATCGCTCTCTACCTGGTGGCCAGCCTGGGCTGCGCGCTGGCGGGCGAGGTCGAGCACCTGCTGGCCTGGCGCCTGCTGCAGGCCCTGGGTGGCGCTGCGGCTTCGGTGCTGGCGCGGGCCATCGTGCGTGATCTGTTCCCTGTGAGCGATGCGGCGCGGGTGCTGTCGCTGATGCACCTGGTGACCATGTTCGCCACCCTGGTGGCGCCGCTGCTGGGCGGCTACCTGATGCTGCTCGCCGGCTGGCGTTCGCTGTTCCTGCTGCTGATGGGCTTCGCCGGGCTGTGCCTGGCGGCGGTGGCGCTGAAGATTCCCGAGACCCACCCGCCGCAGGCGCGCAGCCATTCCCTGGCTGCGGCCTTCATCGCCTATGGGCACCTTGCGCTGCGGCCACGGGCGCTGGGCTACATCTTCTGCATGGGCAGCTGCTTCGCCGGCATGTTCGCCTTCATCACGGCCTCGCCCTTCGTCTACATCGGCCACTTCGGCGTCTCGCCCCAGGGCTACGGCTGGCTGTTCGGGCTGAACATCGCCGGCATCATCCTCGTCACCACGCTCAATGCGCGGCTAGTGGGGCGGCTGGGGCCGCGCCGGTTGCTCTTCCTCGGCGCGCTGGTGGCGGCGACGGCGGGGCTTGCCCTGGTGCTGCTGGTGGGGGCGGGGTGGGGCGGCTTGCCTGCGATCGTGGCGTGCGTGGTGGTCTATGTCAGCGTCACCGGCATGCTCGGGGCCAACTGCCTGGCGTCGCTGCTCGCCGAGTTCCCCCAGCGCGCCGGTGCGGCGGCGGGATTGGCGGTAGCCACCCAGTTTGGCCTGGGCACGGCGGCCAGCGCGCTGGTGGGCAGCTTCTACGACGGTACGCCGCTGCCGATGGCACTGGTGATGGGCGGCTGTGGGGCCTGTTGCCTGGTTGCAGCGACCTTCGCCCGGCGCTGAGCCAGCCGGCTACGTTGGGATCCTGCTCGAGTGGCGGGCCAGCCACAGGCAGTAGCCGAGCAGCAGCGTGCCCCCCAGGGCCAGCACCGGCGGGGCGCCGAGGTGCGAGGCGAGCAGGCCGGCAGCGAGGCCGCCCAGGGCATCGAAGCCGAATCGGGTGGAGGTGTAGAGCGCCACGACACGGCCGCGCAAGGCTTCCGGGGCGCTGCTCTGCAGGATGATGTTGGTGCCGACGTTGCTGCAGGAGATGCCGAAGCCGAGCACCGCCATGGCCGCCAGCGACAGCGGCAGGTGGCTGCTCCAGGCGAAGACCAGCATGGCCAGCCCGCAGGCGGCGGAGGAGAGCAGGATCAGCCGCGACAGGGCGTTGCCGCCGGCGTGGCTGGCGAGCACTATGCTCGACAGCAGCGAGCCGGCCCCGGCCGCGCCCCAGAGCCAGCCGAGGGTGGTGGCGTCGCCGCCGAAGATGTCCTTGGCGAACACCGGCAGCAGCACCACGTAGCTCGACGCGGTGAGGTTCAGGGCCAGCACGCTGAGGATCATCAGGCGGATCTTCGGGTCGCGTCGCGCGTATTCCAGCCCCTCGCCGAAGACGTTGCGGAACGAGCCCGCCGCCCTTGGCGTCGGCGCCATGCGCACCCACAGCAGCCCGGTCATCAACGCGAGGTAGGACACGGCGTTGAGGGCGAAGCACACCGCCTCGCTGACGAAGCCGAGCAGCAGCCCGGCCAGCGGCGGGCCGATGAAGCGCGAGAGGGTGAAGAGCATGGCGTTCAGGGCCAGGGCATTGGGCAGGTCCGCACGGTCGTCGACGAACTGGCTGAGCAGCGACTGGCGCAGCGGCGTGTCCACCGCGTTGAGCACGCCGAGCAGGGCGGCCATGGCCACCAGCAGGGTCGGGCCGATCATCCCGCTCGCGGTGAGCGCCGCCAGGCTCAGGGCCTGCAGGCCGAGCAGGCCTTCGACGACGATCAGCAGGCGGCGCTTGTCGTGGCGGTCGATCCAGGCACCGGCGAAGGGACCGACCAGCAACTGCGGCAGCAGGGCGGCGCAGGTGGTGACGCCGAGCAGCGCGGCGGAGCCGGTGAGGCGATAGACCAGCCAGGCCAGTGCCACCTGCTGGATCCAGGTGCCGAGGGTGGAAATGCAATGACCGGTGAAATAGAGGCGGAAGTTGCGATGGCGCAGGGCACGCAGGGCGTTGGGCAGCTGGATCATCGAGGGCGTTCGGGCTGGGCTTGGGGGCTGGGTTCTGGGCGGTGAATGCTAAAGCAAAAGATGGATCGTTAATACATTAAGCGTTCGTGGGCGACGCTGTTGCCGGAAACCGGCGATTGGCCATGAAAAGTGCAATCGAGTATCCGGAACGTGCATTTTTAGCCCGGCACCACCTCTTCATAATGACCCCCAGGCCACCGCCATGGGCCCTTTCACCAAGGGGCACCAGGGCTTCTCCCGAACGGTGGCGACTAACAATAAATAGACTGGGTATCCCGCATGAAAAAGCCAAATCCTCTGCTCGCCGACCTCCGTGCCATCCTGCCCGCCATCGCTGCCAACGCCGCCCGCGCGGAGCAGGAGCGCATGGTGCCCGCCGAGAACGTCGCCCTGCTCAAGGGCATCGGCATGCACCGGGCCCTCCAGCCCAAGGCCTATGGCGGCCTGGAGGTCTCCCTGCCGGAATTCGCCGACTGCGTGGTCGCCCTGGCCGGCGCCTGCGGGGGCACTGCCTGGGCCTTCAGCCTGCTGTGCACCCACAGCCACCAGCTGGCGATGTTCTCCAAGCGCCTGCAGGACGAGATCTGGAGCGAGAACCCGGATGCCACCGCGAGCAGCAGCATCGCGCCGTTCGGCAAGGCGGAGAACGTCGAGGGCGGCATCATCCTCAACGGCGAGCTGGGCTGGAGCAGCGGTTGCGACCATGCCGAATGGGCCATCGTCGGCTTCCGCCGCCCGGCGGGCGAGGGCGAGCCGCCGGTCTACTGCTTCGGCGTGGTGCCCCGCGCCGACTACGAGATCCGTGACGACTGGTTCGTCGCCGGCATGCGCAGCAGTGGCACCAAGACCCTGATTCTCAAGGACGTGTTCATCCCCGATCACCGTATCGAGGCGGCCAAGGACATGATGGAAGGCCGCTCCGCCGGCTTCGGCCTGTACCCGGACAGCAAGATCTTCTACGCCCCCTATCGCCCGTACTTCGCCAGCGGCTTCGCGGCCATCAGCCTGGGCGTCGCCGAGCGCATGCTGGTGGCCTTCGCCGAGAAGACCAAGAACCGCGTGCGCGCCTACACCGGCGTCAGCGTCGGCACCGCCACCCCGGCGCTGATGCGCCTGGCCGAGTCCACCCACCAGGTCGCCGCTGCCCGTGCCTTCCTGGAGAAGACCTGGCAGGAGCACGCCGAGCACGGTGAGCGCCATCAGTACCCGGACCGCCAGACCCTGGCCTTCTGGCGCACCAACCAGGCCTACGCGGTGAAGATGTGCATCCAGGCGGTGGACCGCCTGTTCGAGGCTGCCGGCGGCACCGCCTGGTTCGAGTCCAACGAGATGCAGCGCCTGTTCCGCGACGCCCACATGACCGGCGCCCACGCCTACACCGACTACGACGTGTGCGCGCAGATCCTCGGTCGCGAACTGATGGGCCTCGAACCCGACCCGAGCATGGTCTGACCGGCTCCGCCTCCACCCCGATCGTCCACCTGCCAGCCGGGCGTTGCCCGGTTGCGAGGATTCGCCATGACCCAACAGAACAATGAAGCGGGCTTCGACCCGCGTGCCTTCCGCCGTGCCCTGGGCAATTTCGCCACCGGAGTGACCGTCATGACCGCCGCCGCCGACGGGCGCCGCGTGGGCATGACCGCCAACAGCTTCAACTCGGTGTCGCTGGACCCGCCGCTGGTGCTCTGGAGCATCGACAAGCGCGCCACCAGCTACGAGGTGTTTTCCCGCGCCGGGCACTTCGCGGTGAACGTGCTGGCCGCCGACCAGATCGACATTTCCAACCAGTTCGCCCGCCCCAGCGAGGACCGCTTCGCCGGGCTGCGCGTGGAGGAGGGCGCCGGTGGTGCGCCGCTGCTGGAGGAGTGCGCCGCGCGCTTTCAGTGCGAGAAGTACCAGGAGCTGGACGGTGGTGATCACTGGATCCTGATCGGCAAGGTCGTCGCCTTCGACGATTTCGGTCGCGCGCCGCTGCTCTATCACCAGGGTGCCTATTCGGCGGTGCTGCCCCATCCGCGCCTGCTGAAGAAGAACGAGGCGGCTACCCGTACCGCCTTCCAGGGGCGCCTCAGCCACAACCTCTACTACCTGATGACCCAGGCGGTGCGCAGCTACCAGGAGGACTACCAGCCGCGGCAGCTCGCCACCGGCCTGCGCACCAGCGAGGCGCGCATGCTGATGGTGCTGGAGAAGGACGCCAGCCTGGACATGGCGGCGCTGCAGCAACTGGTGGCGATGCCGACGCGGGAGATCGAGGCGGCGGTGGATACGCTGACCCGCAAGGGCATGCTCTGCGGCGATGCCAGCGGTTGCAGCCTGACTCCGCTGGGCATGGACCAGGCGGAAACCCTCTGGGAGATCGCCGAGCAGCAGCAGGAACGGGTGTTCTCGCGCTTCAACGAACAGCAGATCGAGGCGTTCAGGGACGTGCTGCGGGCCATCGCCTGCCTCGGCGAGGCCTGAGCCGTCGGGGCGGCCAGGCGCGCGTCAGACGGCGTTGCGCATGGCGCGCAGGTCCAGGGCGTCCTGGTTCATGCGCTGGATGACGATGAACAGTTGCTGGCGCAGGGACTCGTCGCCGATTCGGTCGGCGGCGCGCATCACGGCGATGGCGGCGTCCTCGTTGTGGATGGCGACTCTTTCCAGGTTCTTGCGCAGATCTCTTGCAACGCGTGTCACGGGTTCGGCCTCTGGGAAAACTGTGCGCAGCCTAGGGGAGGAATGTTGCGCTGAGGTTGCAGCGCTCCTGGCTGGCGGTGAAGGATGTTCCAGGCAAAAAAAACCGACCTGCAAGAGGTCGGTCCATGCCCAGGAGGGCCTGCCAATCAGAAGCATTCTGCATGCATCCATCTGCCGTTGGATGCAGGGCCATCATCGTGAGGATGGATGACGGTTTCATGTCGTAACTATGACGTTTTCACTGGCTCTGTCTGCGTAAGCTGTCTGAGCGCGATGCGAAGCCTCATGCACGGCGTTTTCCGGGCATTCATGACGCCCTGTAACGCCCACCCCCGTGGGTTTCGCTTCGCTCTACGCCACCCTACGGGAGCCGTTGCGCGCCGAGCCTGATGCGCACGGCGATGAAGAGGCTGGCGAGGAGGTTGGAGCAGCGGCCAAACCTAGCGCTACCAGGCCGGTCGGTGTTGGGACGCCTTCGTGAACCACGGGCAGGCTTCAGGTAGCATCGGCTGCTTCGACGATCCTGGCCCGCCTCGCAATGAACAAAGACGATATTTCGAAATTCGACATCAGCACCCAGCTGACCATGCTCGGCCGCGACCCGGCGGAGCAGTTCGGCTTCGTCAACGCGCCGCTCTACAAGGGCTCGACCATCATCTACAAGACGCTGGACGACATCGAGGCCCGGCGCAGTCGCTTCTCCTACGGCACGGCGGGGTCGCCGACCATCGCCCACCTGGAGGACGCCTGGACCCAGCTGACCGGCGCCGAGGGCACCGTGCTGTCGTCCTCGGGCCTGGGCGCCGTGGCCCTGGCGCTGTTCAGCACCACCAAGGCGGGCGACCACATCCTGGTGCCCGACAGCGTCTACCGGCCGACGCGCAACTTCTGCAACCAGATGCTGGCCCGCTACGGCGTGACCACCACCTACTACGACCCGCTGATCGGCGCCGACATCGAGCGCCTGATCGGGCCGGACACCAGCACCCTGTTCCTCGAGGCGCCGGGTTCGCAGACCTTCGAGGTGCAGGACATCCCGGCGATGGTCGAAATCGCCCGCCGTCACGGCGTGAAGACCATCCTCGACAACACCTGGGCCACGCCGATCTTCTTCCGTGGCCACGACCACGGCATCGACCTGACCGTGGAGGCCGGCACCAAGTACCTGGGCGGCCACTCCGACATCCTGCTCGGCCTGGTGACGGCCAACCAGGCCTGCTGGCCGGCGTTGCGCGCCACCTACGACGCCATGTCGATGCTGCCCGGTGCGGAGGACTGCGTGCAGGCGCTGCGTGGCATGCGCACGCTGTTCCTGCGGCTCAAGGAGGCGGAGCGGCGCGGCCTGGAGCTGGCCCGCTGGCTGAGCGAGCGCCCCGAGGTCTCCCGCGTGCTGCACCCGGCCTTCGAGAGCTGCCCGGGCCACGCCCACTGGAAGCGTGATTTCAAGGGATCGTCCGGGCTGTTCTCCATCGTGCTGGCCCCCGGCTACAGCCGCGACGGCCTGGCGGCGATGCTCGACAACCTGTCGATCTTCAGCATGGGCTTCTCCTGGGGCGGCTACGAGAGCCTGGTGATCCCCTTCGATTGCCGCACCTACCGCACCGCGACGCACTGGCAGGCGGAAGGTTTCGCCCTGAGGCTGCAGGTCGGCCTGGAGGACATGGACGACCTGAAGAACGACCTGGCGCGCGGCTTCGAGCGCCTTCGCGCGGCAGGCTGATCCGGGTCAGGAAGGGAGCGCGCGATGGGTGTGCGGGCTCCCGCAAGGGTGCGGCTGCCCGGCCTCTCGGGGCGGGCTGGCTCAGGTGCCGTCGCGCCCCGGCAGCAGCTGGCTGTAGGGCGCTTCCGGGCCGGGGCCTGCGGAGCGGCGTAGCAGGCGCACATCGGTGACCTCGATGCCGCAGTCGGTCAGCCAGTCCTGGATGGCCTCGCTGGAGCGTGAGGGGCGGGCCTTGCCGGGGAATTCGAGCGTGTAGATGGAAAAGCCGATGGCCTTGATGTTGGGTATGTCCCGCGTGTTCATCTTCATGTGGCGGGCTTCACCCTTGAAGCTGTAGCTGATCAACCATTCCATAAGCGCCTGCGGCCCCGCCCCATTCAGTCCTGCACCGGCACGCCGATGACCCCTTGATATCAAGAGCGCAAAACTAGCAGAACCAGCGAGTCAGGCAATGCTAGCCATCTGCTGCAACCCCCGGGCTTGAGCGTTCTTGCAACACGGCGACGAAGGGCGCGTGGCAGCATGCAGCGGATGGGCCTTTTCGCGGTCAATCTCCTGTCGGTATCCACCTTCAGGGGGGTGTCATGTGCGGAGGCGTCGAAGTGGCGGGTCGCTTCACCGGGAACGGCAGGGCAAGGCGGATCTATTTCCAGAGCCCCAGGGCGGAGCTGCCCGTGGTGCAGCCCGACGGTTCCATCGAATGGATTGCCTGGGGGCGCCGGCCACGGCAGCCCGGAGCCTTGCCCGCCAGCGGCTGGGCGCGGGAGAACTGCATGACGCTGGAGGCCTGGGAGCGCTATCGGCCCCAGGCGGTGAGGATCGCCGTGCAGCGCTACATGGAAAGGGACAGGGCCCAGCAGCCGCACTGGTTCGACCTCGTGGCCAGCCAGTGCCTGCAGGGGGTGTTGCTGGAAGCGGAGCGGGAGCGCCGGGTCTATGTGGTGATCGGGCAGCCGCCGCAGGGCTGCGAGTTCATCCAGGATCGCTGGCCGCTGATCGCGGCCTGAGGGCCTCGGGTCAGTTCTCGACCAGGTGCGTGGTGACCCCTGATACGCCGATTTCCTGGGAGGCGAGCACCTTGTTCTCGAAGGACGAGCCGCCCAGGTTGCGGTCCACCTCGAGCTGCCCACGGTGCTCGGCGATGATGTGCGCCAGGGCCAGCTCCAGCCCCATTTCCTTCTCGGTGTGGCGCACGCGAAGGCTTCTCGGCACGCCCCTGAGCTTGTACTGGATGTCGAAGTAATGCATTGCAGCCTTCCTTGTTGGCGAACCCGGCTCTCAATCCAGCAGCGATAGTGCCGCGAGAACCGGGGCCTGCGCCAGTCCGAACCGGTATTTTTCGTCGCTTCGGGTCGTGCCCGCACACGGGGATGCAGGCAGGCTCGCCTGCGACCAAGGGGTTGGAGCGGCGAGTGGCCCTCCAGGTTCCGGCTCCGTGCAATGCGGTACGCATGGGAGCTGCCGAGGGCGGTCGTCGGCCCAGGACTGCTGCGATTCAGGCACCGCAGGTGCGCGGGCGGAAGCTGCGCCGGTTGGCGATGGCGATGGCGAATTCCTCGTTGAGCACCTTGCTCAGCTTCCGGATCGCCAGGGGCGAGGAGAGTTCGGCCAGGGTCATGCCGTGGAGGGTGATCACGTCCAGGTCGACGCGCCCGGTGAACTGCAGGGAGAGGGTACCGCTGTCCAGGCGGGTCGCCTCGCACATGTAGGCGGGCATGTAGAGGGTGAAGAGCTTGCCGATATCGGCCATACCCAGCGTCATATCCGTTTCCTCCTTGAAGTGGATGCAAGCTGACCATCGGGTCACGGCTCAGCGTAGGCCAAATCCCGCCGCTGTAAATGCCGTCGGCGTGAGCCGGGTCACGTCGTTGAAAAGGGTATTCGCCCGTTCGGCCAATTTCCCCGTGCAGGCCTCAGCCCGCGTGGATACGGGGTTATGACCAATCGGTCAGGAATTGTCTTTTTCATATGCGCATTTTTTGTATACAACGTGCTAGCCATATGGGGACACTTTTGTTTACATTGCGCCCACAACAACGACAAGAAGTGAGTGCACCTCCCCATGAACAAGCTCTCCCAAGCTACGTCCGTCGCACCACGTCCGGAAGACGAGAACCTTGGCATCGGCGCCAACCTCGCCTATGGATTGCAGCACGTTCTCACCATGTACGGCGGTATCGTTGCCGTTCCCCTGATCCTCGGCCAGGCGGCAGGGCTCAGCCCCTCCGAGATCGGCCTGCTGATCGCCGCCTCGTTGTTCGCCGGCGGCCTCGCGACCCTGCTCCAGACCCTCGGCCTGCCGTTCTTCGGCTGCCAGCTGCCCCTCGTCCAGGGCGTTTCCTTCGCCGGCGTCGCCACCATGATCGCCATCCTCGGCAGCAACAACGGCGAGGGCGGCATCCAGTCCGTCCTCGGGGCGGTGATGGCCGCGTCGCTGATCGGCCTGCTGATCACACCCATCTTCTCCCGTGTCACCAAGTTCTTCCCGCCACTGGTCACGGGGGTGGTGATCACTACCATCGGCCTGACGCTGATGCCCGTCGCCGCGCGCTGGGCCATGGGCGGCAACAGCCAGTCGCCCGAGTTCGGCAGCATGACCAACATCGGCCTGGCCGGCATGACCCTGGCGATCGTGCTGCTGCTGAGCAAGATCGGCAGCTCCACCATCTCGCGCCTGTCGATTCTGCTGGCCATGGTGATCGGCACGCTGATCGCCATGGCACTGGGCCTGACCGATTTCTCCAAGGTCGCTGAAGGCCCGATCGTGGCGATGCCCTCGCTGCTGCACTTCGGCATGCCGACCTTCCATTTCGCCGCGATCCTCTCGATGTGCATCGTGATCCTGGTGACCCTGGTGGAAACCTCGGCCGACATCCTCGCCGTCGGCGAGATCATCGGCACCAAGGTGGACTCCAAGCGCCTCGGCAATGGCCTGCGCGCCGACATGCTGTCCAGCGTCCTGGCGCCCCTGTTCGGCTCCTTCACCCAGAGCGCCTTCGCCCAGAACGTCGGCCTGGTCGCCGTCACCGGCGTGAAGAGCCGCTATGTGGTCGCCACCGGCGGCCTGATCCTGGTCACCCTGGGCCTGCTGCCGGTCATGGGGCGGGTGATCGCCGCCGTGCCGACCTCCGTGCTCGGCGGTGCCGGCATCGTGCTCTTCGGCACCGTCGCCGCCAGTGGCATCCGCACCCTGGCCAAGGTCGACTACCGCAACAACATGAACCTGATCATCGTCTCCACCGCCCTCGGCTTCGGCATGATCCCGATCGCCGCGCCGAGCTTCTACGAGCACTTCCCAGCCTGGTTCGAGACCATCTTCCACTCCGGCATCAGCTCGGCGGCGATCATGGCCATCCTGCTGAACCTGGTGTTCAACCAGTTCACCGCCGGCAACCCCGACCAGCCTTCGGTGATCTCCGCCGGCCACGAGCGCAGCCTGCGCTACACCGACATCGCCGCGCTGAACGACGGTGACTACTTCCAGAACGGCAAGCTGTACGACGCCGCCGGCAACGAAGTCCCACTGGCCGATGACGACGACCATCATGGCAGCCCGGCCCCAAGGCCGACGCGCAGCCAGGCGGACGCGGTGCACTGACGCGGCCCTCGAGGAACCGGACCCGGCCCAGTGGCCGGGTCTTTCGTTTGCGGGGCGCCCGACAAATTGGCATTGGAAGGAGGGCGCAGGGAACCCCGGGGCCTTCCTGCAATCTCTGATAACGCTTTGTTGCCGCTGCCCGGGCCGTTGCGTTTGACCTGGGCTGGCACCTTCACCAAGCTACGCGCTTCGTCCCAACCGCCCAGGATTCCCCGCGTGACCCCAGCTTTGCGCCATTGGCGCCGAACCCTCTGCTGCCTCCTCCCCCTCGCTGCGCTACTGGCCGGCTGCGACCAGGGCGAACCCGAGAAGCCGACGCCGCCGGCCAAGGCCACCACCTACCTCGCCGTCGACTGGAGCCAGGTGCCCGCCACGGCCGACGAGGAACTGCTCAATGGCTTCGCCGCCTGGCGTTCGGCCTGCACGCGCCTGGCCAAGGACCCGGTCTGGTCCGCCACCTGTGCCGCCGCCGCGCCGGTGCCGATGGAGGCCGGCGCCGTCCGCGCCTTCATCGGTGCCAACCTCCAGCCCTACAGCCTGCGCTCGGCGGGGAAGGGCGAGCACGGCCTGATCACCGGCTACTACGAACCCGTCTACCCCGGCCACCTGCAGCGCACCGAGCAGGGGCAGGTGCCGGTCTACGGCGTGCCGGACGACCTCATCGTCGTCGCCCTGGACGAGATCTACCCCGAACTCAAGGGCAAGCGCCTGCGAGGCCGCCTCGAAGGCCGCGTGCTCAAGCCTTACGACGATGCCGCCACCATCCGTGGCCAGGGCGTGAAGGCGCCGGTGCTGGCCTGGCTCAATGACCCGATGGACCTGCAGTTCCTGCAGATCCAGGGTTCCGGGCGCATCCAGCTCGACGACGGCCGCCAGTTGCGCATCGGCTACGCCGACCAGAACGGCTACCCCTATCGCCCCGTCGGCCGCTGGCTGGTGGAGCAGGGGCTGCTGCAGAAGGAGGAGGTGAGCATGGGCCGCATCCGCGAATGGGCCGTCGCCAATCCCGGGCGGGTCGACGAGCTGCTGGCCAGCAACCCCAGCTACGTATTCTTCAGCGCCCGCCCGGACAGTAACGAAGGCCCGCGCGGTTCACTCAACGTGCCGCTCACCGCCGGCTACAGCGTGGCCATCGACCGCAAGGTGATCCCGCTGGGCAGCCTGCTCTGGCTCTCCACCACACGCCCCGACGACGGCTCGCCCGTGGTGCGCCCGGTCGCCGCCCAGGACACCGGTGGCGCCATCGTCGGCGAAGTGCGCGCGGACCTGTTCTGGGGCACCGGCCAGGAGGCGGGTGAACTGGCCGGCAACATGAAGCAGGAAGGGCGCATCTGGATGCTCTGGCCCAAGGGCATGCCGCTGCCGGAGACACCCTGAGCCGGTGCATGCGAAGCACCCGGCGCCACCCTTTGGTCTATAGGTAGCAGGCGATCAAGCGCTGACCGCGAAGGAGGAACTCCATGAACCGCATCATTCCCCATGCCCTGCTGACCCTCGTGCTCGCAGCCGCCTGGGTCGCCCCGGCCCAGGCCCTGACCCTGCGTTGCAGCGGGGGCCTGGTGCAGCAGGAGGACAGCCTGGAGGACGTGCTGCGCAAGTGCGGCGAGCCCGACAGCCGCGTGCGCACGCTGCCGGCCCTGCGCAACAACGGGGTGCCAAAGCTCAATGCGGTGACCGTGGACATCTGGACCTACGGCCCGCGCAACGGCATGACCCGCGAGCTGCGCTTCATCGAAGGCAAGCTGAAGGAAGTCAGGAGTTCGCGCGACTAGCCGATGGGGCAGGCGCGAGCCGGCCGCGCCACGTAGAATCGCGCCCCTGAATCTTTCTCCGAGGTCACAAGGTGGAACTACAGCAGGGCTTCGTCCTGACCCGGCACTGGCGCGATACGCCCGCGGGCACGGAAGTGGCGTTCTGGCTGGCCACCGACGATGGTCCCCGCTACCTGCGCCTGGCGCCGCAGACGTCCGTCGCCTTCATCCCCGCCCAGCAGCGCGAGCGCGCCGAAGCGCTGCTGCGCAACGAGCGCGGCGTCGAGCTGCGGCCGCTGGGGCTCTGCGACTTCCGCCATCGTCCGGTGCTCGGCCTGTACTGCCAGCAACACCGCCAGTTGATCGGCCTGGACAAGGCCCTGCGCCAGGCCGGCGTCGACGTATTCGAAGCCGATATCCGCCCGCCGGAGCGCTACCTGATGGAGCGCTTCATCACCGCGCCGGTGCTGTTCGGCGGCACGCCCGATGCCGAGGGCGCCCTGGTGGACGGGCAGATGAAGCCCGCGCCCGACTACCGCCCGCGCCTGCGCCTGGTGTCCCTGGACATCGAGACCACCCTGCACGGCGAGCTCTATTCCATCGCCCTGGAAGGCTGTGGCCAGCGCCAGGTCTACATGCTCGGCCCGGCCAACGGCGACGCCAGCGAGGTGGATTTCGCCCTGGAGTACTGCGACGACCGCGCGCAACTGCTCGAACGCCTCAACCAGTGGCTGGTCGAGCACGACCCGGACGCGATCATCGGCTGGAACCTGGTGCAGTTCGACCTGCGCGTGCTCAACGAGCACGCCAAGCGCCTCAAGGTACCGCTGCGCCTGGGGCGTGGCGGCGAGGCCATGGGCTGGCGCGAGCACGGCAGCCGCAACAACCATTACTTCACCGAGGCGCCGGGCCGGTTGATCATCGATGGCATCGAGGCGCTGCGTTCGGCCACCTGGAGCTTCCCGTCCTTCAGCCTGGAGAACGTCGCCCAGACCCTGCTTGGCGAAGGCAAGGCCATCGACACCCCCTACCAGCGCATGGACGAGATCAACCGCATGTTCGCCGAGGACAAGCCCGCCCTGGCGCGCTACAACCTCAAGGACTGCGAGCTGGTGACGCGCATCTTCGAAAAGACCGAGCTGCTCACCTTCCTCCTCGAACGCGCCACGGTCACCGGCCTGCCCGCCGACCGCAGCGGTGGTTCGGTCGCCGCCTTCTGCCACCTGTACATGCCGCTGATGCACCGCCAGGGCTTCGTCGCGCCCAACCAGGGCGAACGCATGCCCGAGGCCAGCCCGGGCGGCTTCGTCATGGATTCGCGTCCCGGGCTGTACGAGTCGGTGCTGGTCCTGGACTACAAGAGCCTGTACCCCTCGATCATCCGCACCTTCCTCATCGATCCGGTGGGGTTGGTGGAGGGCCTGCGCCAGCCTGACGACGAGCACTCGGTGCCGGGGTTCCGCGAGGCACGCTTCTCGCGCACGCGGCATTGCCTGCCGTCGATCGTCGAGCGGGTCTGGCAGGGGCGGGAGACGGCCAAGCGCGAGCGCAACCAGCCGCTGTCCCAGGCCCTGAAGATCATCATGAACGCCTTCTACGGGGTGCTCGGCTCCAGCGGCTGCCGCTTCTTCGACCCGCGCCTGGCCTCGTCCATCACCCTGCGCGGCCACGAGATCATGCGCCGCACCCGCGCGCTGATCGAGGCACAGGGGCACCAGGTGATCTATGGCGATACCGACTCCACTTTCGTCTGGCTGGGCGCCGCCCATGGCGAAGAGGAGGCCGCGGCCATCGGGCGCGCGCTGGTGCAGCGGGTCAACCTGTGGTGGCGCGAGCACCTGCTGGCCGAGTACGGCCTGGAGAGCGCGCTGGAGCTGCAATACGAGACCCACTACAAGCGATTCTTGATGCCCACGGTGAGAGGCGCGGAGGAGGGCAGCAAGAAGCGCTACGCCGGGTTGGTGGTGCGTGCCGATGGCAGCGAGGAAATGGTCTTCAAGGGCCTGGAGACGGTGCGCACGGACTGGTCGCCCCTGGCCCAGCGTTTCCAGCAGGAACTGTACCTGCGCATCTTCAACCGCGAGCCCTACCAGGACTATGTGCGCGACTACGTGCGCAGCACCCTGGCCGGCGAGCTGGACGACCTGCTGGTCTACCGCAAGCGCCTGCGCCGTCGCCTGGACGACTACGAGCGCAACGTCCCGCCCCATGTGCGCGCTGCGCGCCTGGCCGATGAGTACAACGACAGCCAGGGTCGACCCCGGCAGTACCAGAACGGTGGCTGGATCAGCTACCTGATCACCGTGGCCGGGCCCGAGCCGCTGGAGAACCGCCGCGCCGCCATCGACTACGACCATTACGTCACGCGCCAGCTGCAGCCGGTGGCGGAGGCCATCCTGCCCTTCGTCCAGGGCGATTTCAGCCGCCTGGTCGACGGTCAGCTCGACCTGTTCTGAGCCTTGCCCGGTCAGTCGGGGAGATTGACCAGGGGGATCGAATCACCGCCCGTACGGTTCTGCTGGCGTTCCTCCATCCACTCGGCGACCTGTGCGCCGAACTCGGCGGGCACCTTGCGGCCGACGCGGCGGGCGATGTCGAGAATGGTCTGCTGGGCCAGCGCTTCTTCCATGCGCTTCTGCGCCGTCAGCATCACCGCGTGGACCGAGCAGGTGCCTTCCAGCGCCCAGTCCGGCGGCGACCCTTCGAACAGCGCGCAACGCCCACGGATGTCGCGGCATTCGAAGATCGACTTGTTGCCATCGATGGCGCGGACGATGTCCAGCACCGTGATCTCGTCCGAAGGACGGGCCAGGCGGAACCCGCCGCGCACGCCTTCGGTGGCCGCCACCAGCCCGGCCTTGGCCAGCTTGGTGAAGACCTTCGCTAGGTACTCCTGGGGCACGCCCTGGAGCTCGGCCATGTCACGCACGCTGGCTTCACGGCTGTCGCCGCGCTCGTCCACGAGAAAGAGCAGGCAGTGGATGCCGTACTCGACCCCTGCGCTGTAGAGAGACATTCATAACTCCGACTTATCGGGTCGCATTTATAGTGCGAGCTGCATTCATTTGCCTCAAGGGAGGCGCCCTGGTCGGCGATGGATGGGAATACCGTCCGTCGCCGCCGATGCCCATGGCACAAGGTTGCGAGAGCGGGATCGGGGCGCATCCCTGAGCGGTGCAGACAGCAGCATGGCGAGCGCGGGCGGGTGAGGGCAAAGAAAAAATGCTTGCTGGCAAAAACTGCGATCAATATAGTCGTAGATATCGACGGTCGATGTCGCCACGCGGTGCAACTGAACCCGGTCTTGCCATTGGCGCCGTCGAGAGCCCGACCCCATTCGAACCGAACACGACCCTACCCGTTGGAGAAACGAGCATGAAACAGCGCATCCTGATCGTCGGTGCAGGCTTCGGTGGCCTGTGGAGCGCACTCAGCGCCACCCGCCTGCTGGACATCCATGGCCGCACCGATGTCGAGGTCACCGTCCTCGCGCCCCAGGCCGAGCTGCGCGTCCGCCCGCGCTTCTACGAAGCCGGCGTGCACCGCATGAAGGCGCCTTTGGGCGAGCTGTTCGCCGCCGTCGGCGTGCGCTTCGTCAAGGGGCTGGTGGATCGCATCGATGTGCAGGGCCAGCGCGTGGCCTACCGTGACGAGCGGGGCGCGGCCGCCGAACTGGTCTACGACCGCCTGGTCCTGGCCACCGGCAGCAGCGTTGTCCGGCCGAAGATGGCCGGTGTCGAGCATGCCTTCGACGTCGACCAGATCGAAGAAGCCATGCGCCTGGAAGAGCACATCCGCGCGCTCGGCTCGCGTCCGGCGACCCGGGCCCGCAATACGGTAGTGGTCGCCGGTGGCGGCTTCACCGGCATCGAGACCGCCACCGAAATGCCGGCCCGCCTGCGCGAGGCCCTGGGCGCCGACGCCGAGGTGCAGGTCATCGTGGTCGACCGTGGCAGCCGCATCGGCGCTGCCCTGGGCGACGGGCCACGCGCGCAGATCATCGAGGCCTCGCAAGCGCTGGGCATCCAATGGTGCCTGGATGCCAGCGTCGCCTCGGTGGATGCCGGCGGCGTGACCCTCGCCGATGGCCGCCGCATCGACGCCGACACCGTGGTCTGGACCGTGGGCGTGCGCGCCAGCGCGCTGACCGAGCAGATCCCCGCCGAGCGCGATGCGCAGGGGCGCCTGCACGTGGACCGCAGCCTCAAGGTGATCGGCCAGGACGCGGTCTACGCCACGGGGGACGTCGCCTACGCCGCCTGCGACGACCTGGGCCACTTCGCCCTGATGTCCTGCCAGCACGCCATCGCCCTGGGGCGCTCGGCCGGCAACAACGTCGCTGCCGACCTGCTCGGCGTCGAGCCCATTCCCTACAGCCAGCCCAAGTACGTCACCTGCCTGGACCTCGGTGCCTGGGGCGCCGTGTACACCGAAGGCTGGGATCGCCAGGTCAAGCTCGAGCGCGAGGAAGGCAAGCGACTGAAGACCCAGATCAACAGCGTGTGGATCTACCCGCCGGCGGCCAACCGTGCCGAAGCGCTGGCGGCAGCCGACCCGCTGATCCCGGTCGTCGCATAAGCCAGGACATCACCCCATGCCCCGCCGGTCGCAGGACCGGCGGGTTTTTTTGCATTGATGGGGTGCGCGAGGCTCACGAAACGCCGCCCGACCCACCGTATGCACACCCGTGGGATGGGTAGAGCGAAGCGAAACCCATGCGGTTACAAGCCCGCACCGTGCAAACAGGCGACGATTCGTGGATGCATCCGCTCCCACGGAAGAGCCATCCCCAGGCACCGCCCGCAGGAGCGAGCCCTGCTCGCGATGCGCCCCGCATCAAGCCGGGCGCTGCATCACCACCAGGCGCAGGGCGAGGGCGCCGAACAGGCTGGCCAACCCCCATTTCTGCAGGCCGGCGAGGCGCCCGCGCCCGCCGAGGCGGCGGCTCATGGCGCCGCCGAACAGCCCGAGGCCCACGTGGAAGATGAAGGCCAGCAGGGTGAGCAGGGCGCCCAGCAGCAGGAGCTGCGCACTGATCGCGCCATGCCCCGGCACCACGAACTGCGGCAGGAAGACGATGAAGAACAGCAACGCCTTGGGGTTGAGCAGGCTGTTGAGGGTGGCGCGGACCAGCACCGTCTTCAAAGGCACGCACTCCACGCGGGAGCCGCCGGCGGTGACGTCGCTGCGCAGGGTCTTCCAGGCCATCCAGGCGAGATAGAACGCGCCTGCGAAGCGGATGATGTCGAAGGAGGGCGGCCAGGCCGCCACCAGGCCGGTGATGCCGGCGGCGGTGAGCAGGGTCAGGATCGCATCCGCCAGGCTGATGCCCAGCGCTGCGGTTACACCGCCACGCCAACCGTGGGAAACGCCATGGCTGATGACGAACGCCATGTTCGGTCCCGGCGATGCCAGCAGCAGCGCTACCGCGCAGGTGAAGATCACGAAGGTGTCGAGGTCGGGCATGGCTGCGATCCAGGGCGATGCCGCAGGTGCGGCCGGTCGCGCAACACTACCCGGCCGCCGCGCGCGTCACCCGTTACAGCTGCACTTTTTTTTCGAGCAACACCCGGCTTCAGGGAAGGGTCAGCGCGGGCGAGGTGGTCAGCGTCAGGCTTTGCAACGTACAGCCGCCCCAGGGCTGGCTGGTTGCCCCCAGGCTGCTGGTGGTGTTGCTCCAGCTCGTGGCCAGCACGGTGGCGCCGGTACCGCAGGTAACCGTGCCGATCCTGATGCTCATGCCGGAGACGTTAACGGCCGTGGCACTGGTCGGTTGCCAGCTCCAGGGCAAGCCACGTACGGCGATGGTCGAGCAGATCGGGTTGGTGCCGCCGATGGTCGCGGTATTGAGCTGCGCCACTCCGCCGTTGGCCAAGCCTTGCACGGTGAGGGTGCAGGTCGCGGCGGGCAGCGCCGGGTTGTACTTGACGGTAAGCGGCCCGGTGGCGGTGAAGGGCCCCCAGGGGGTGAAGGCGGAGGAGGCCAGGGACCAGATGCCCAGGCCGAGCAGGGCCAGTATCTTCAGGGCGGTTCCGTAGGGATTCATCGTGTCGTTCCTTGTTTTCGGAGTGCGGTCGCCCGGTGGCTGTCCTTGGCGCGGGGCGGTAGGGGCAGGCTAGACGCCACCGCGCGCCCGCCCCAGCCAGCCAAAGGATGGCGTGGGAAGGGCAGGCGCGGCGCCGTGGGAAGAAGCTACCCAGCGCGTGCCCTGCGTGGCCGCTCGACGCGCTCCGGTCACCTCTCTAATATGCAACCATTCGCTTGGATATCCGGACCTCGCCTTGACCCCTGCCCACGACCCCGCCACCGCTTCCACTGCCTCGACGGCCGACCGCATCCTGCTGCTGGTGAAGACCCGTGGCCCGCTGTCCACCGCCACCCTGGCCCAGGTGCTGGAGATGACGCCCGAGGCGGCGCGCCAGCAGGTGCAGAAGTTGGTGGCGGCCGGGCTGCTGGCCGGGCGCCAGGAGCCGGTTTCCGGTGCGGGGCGGCCACGCCAGAGCTGGGTGCTGACCGATTCCGGCTATGCGCGTTTTCCCGATACCCATGCGCAGCTCACGGTGCAGCTGATCGCTTCGGTGCGCCAGCTGTTCGGCGAGGAGGGGCTGGACCGGCTGATCTGCCAGCGCGAGGCCGAGTCGCGTGCGGCCTACCGCCAGGCCTGTACCGGCCGCGACCTGATGCAACGCCTGGAGCAACTGGCCGAGGTGCGCTCGAGCGAGGGCTACATGGCGCGGGTCGAGCGCGATGGCGACGACTGGCTGCTGATCGAGGACCACTGCCCGATCTGCGTGGCGGCGCAGGCCTGCCAGGGCTTCTGCCGATCCGAGCTGCAACTGTTCCAGGAAATCATCGGCGACGAGGCCCGGGTGGTCCGCGAACAGCACCTGCTGGCCAATGCCTCCCGCTGCGTGTATCGCGTCAGTCCGCGTTGAGTCGCGGCGAGCGCTCAACTCACCGTTCTCTCCTTGGAATGACAGGGCGGGAGTAGCAGTCCAGAAGCGCAGCGGCGGGGTGCCAGCCGCATGCGGCCGGATGCTTCGCGGGCCTGCCCCGCGTATCATCCGTCGATCCCGAGCCCGGCCCCGCCGGTTCTGCCAATGCCCCGGAGCCCACATGGACAAGCTGCTGGCCCTGAAGATGTTCGTCGCCACCGTGGACGCCAAGGGCTTCTCGGCGGCCGCGCGGGGCCTCGGGCTGGCCACCTCCTCGGTGACACGCATGGTCGATGCCCTGGAGCAGGAACTGGGCACGGTGCTGCTGAACCGCTCGACCCGCCAGGTCACGGTCACCGAGGCCGGCGCCGCCTACTACCAGAGCGCGCGCCAGGTGCTGGAATACCTGGCCGAGGCCGACGCCTCGGTGACGGACGGCGGTGACGAGCCCAGCGGGCCGTTGCGGGTCTCGGTGCCCACCGCCTTCGGCCGGCGCCTGATCTCGCCGCATATCGGTACGCTCCTGGCGCGTCACCCGCGCCTGGAGCTGGACATCACCCTCACCGACGAAATCGTCGACCTGCTCGGCGAGCGGGTCGACCTGTCGATCCGCCTCGGGGCGGCTGCGCCCATGGACGGCGTGGTGGCCAGGACCCTCGGCGAGTTCCGTCGCCATGTGGTGGCAAGCCCGGCCTACCTCGCGGAACGGGGCACCCCGGCGCAGCCGCTGGAGCTGGCCGAGCACGACTGCCTGCGCTTCAACTATGGCGCCGCGCGCCAGGTCTGGACCTTCCAGGGGCCCGAGGGCGAGGTCCGCGTGCCGGTGCGTGGGCGGATGCGCAGCAACAACATCGAGGTGCTGCGCGAGGTGGCGCTGGCCGGCTCGGCCGTGGCCCTGCTGCCGGACTGGCTGGTGGACGACGACATCGCCGCGGGTCGCCTGCTGTCGCTGTTCCCGGGGCAGCGGATCAACGCGGACGACACCCGCTCGCTCATCACCGCGCTCTACCTGCCGAGCCACCGTGCCTCGCGGCGGGTCGCGGCCTTCATCGCGTTCGTCGGCGGCCTGCTCTGAGGCGCCTGGCATTGCGCAAAAGGCAAAGCCGCTTTGCGCAGCGAACGGATTCCCCCGGGCGGCGCTCTTGCCCAGGATAGGCGCCACGAACCGTTCCACCCCGAGGACCCTCCGATGACCCCTTCCAGCCATTCCGCGCCCCAGGCGATCAGCCGTGGCCTGGTGCTGCTCTTCGCCATCTGCTGCGGCGCCATCGTCGCGAACATCTACTATGCCCAGCCGATCATCGAGCTGATCGCGCCCGACGTCGGCATCTCCACCCACGGCGCCAGCCTGATCGTCTCCCTGACCCAGGTCGGCTACGCCCTCGGCCTGTTCTTCCTGGTGCCCCTGGCGGACCTGCTGGAGAACCGCCGGCTGATGATCGCCACCATCGGCGTGACCTTCGCCAGCCTCGTGGGCATGGCGCTGACCCAGGCGCCCGGCCCGCTGCTGCTGGTGTCGGCGCTGATCGGCTTCAGCTCGGTATCGGTGCAGATGCTGATCCCCCTGGCCGCGCACCTGGCACCGGAGGAGTCGCGGGGCCGGGTGGTCGGCGGGATCATGGGCGGGCTGCTGCTGGGCATCCTCCTGGCGAGGCCGTTGTCGAGCGTGGTGGCCGACCATTTCGGCTGGCGTGCGGTGTTCTTCGGCGCCGCCGGGCTGATGCTGGTGATCGCCGTGGTCGTGGCCGTGGCGCTGCCCAGCCGGCGGCCCGATCACCGCGCCAGCTACGGGCAGCTGCTGGCCTCGCTCTGGCACCTGTTCCGTCGCGAGCCGGTGCTGCGCCAGCGTTCGCTTTACCAGGCGCTGATGTTCGGTACCTTCAGCCTGTTCTGGACCGCGGTGCCACTGGAGCTGTCGCGCAACCACGGGTTGTCCCAGTCGCAGATCGCGCTGTTCGCCCTGGTCGGCGCCATCGGTGCCATCGCCGCGCCCATCGCCGGGCGCCTGGCGGATGCGGGCCATACCCGCGGCATGTCGCGTCTCGCCATGCTGCTGGCCATCCTCAGCTTCCTGCCCGCGCTGTTCGGCCTGCCCTGGGGCGTGGTGGGGCTGGCGCTGACCGGCGTGCTGCTGGACTTCGCGGTGCAGATGAACATGGTCCTCGGCCAGCGCGAGGTCTATGCCCTCGATGCCGCCAGCCGTGGCCGCCTGAACGCGCTGTACATGACCAGCATCTTCATCGGCGGCGCCATCGGCTCCTCCATCGCCAGCCTGTTGTTCGAGCAGGGTGGCTGGCAGGCCATCGCCCTGGTCGGCGCCGCGCTGCCTCTGCTGGCACTGGTCGCCTTCGGCCTGCATGCCCGCCAGGGCGCACGGGGCGAAGCCCAGGTGGGGTGACGGGGTGTAGGGGCGAATTCTCTTGGATCTGCCGGCGTCAGGTGTTGATAGAAGCTTTGGCCAAGCCGATTGCCGAGTTTTGCTGATGGTTTCTGTTTCGCCCCCCGGGCGAGTCACTTTTCTCAAGCGTCGGGATGCCGAACCACAGAAAAGTAACCAAAAGCGCTCGCCCCTGCATACGGCCCGACTGCGTCGGGTTCCCTCGCTCCATCATCGTTACTCGCTGCGCTCGCCCTTCGGGCCGCACTGAAGTGCGTTCGCCGCAAGCGTCGTCCAGGGGCACGCCGCGAAGGGCCATCCCTGGCCCATC